>NZ_JBHYEO010000048.1:0-1942 GCF_051860105.1 Microcella sp. | reverse complement strand
CAAGATCAGCGTCGAGAACTGGTCGATTCGACCACACTTCGGCGTAGAGTGGCGCGCATCATGGTCAGATCAGCCACCATCCTCGACGCCACGACGCGGCGCATCGTGCTCGCCCTCGACGCCGACCCGCGGGCGACCGTCGGCGGGCTCGCCGAGTCGCTGCGGCTCGCGCGCGGCACCGTGCAGAGCCGCATCGCGCAGCTCTTCGACGGCAGAACCCTGCGACCGCAGAGCGTGACGGTGCCGCCCGAAGCGCTCGGGTACAGCATCCGGGCCATCGTGACGGCCGAGGTCGATCAAGACCGCTTCGACGAGGCGATGGTCGCGCTGCGCGAGATTCCGACGATCGTCGAGTGCGTCGCCACCTCGGGCCAGAACGACCTGCTGTGCCAGGTGGTCGCACGCGACACTGACGACCTCTACGCGGTGGGCCAGCGCATCCTGCGCTGCCCCGGCATCCGCCGCACGGCGACGTCGATCGTGCTGAAAGAGCTGATCGCCTACCGCACCACCCCGCTGCTCGAGGGGTAGCCCGACGCGCGCCCGATGTGCGTTCTATAGGAAAGCCGTCTAGCATCTCGCAGGTGGGTGATATCCAGTCGCACCTGACCTGCAACGTCGAGCAGTTCAGTCAGCGCATCAAGATGCGCGACAACGTCGATGAACCGCGCGAGGTCGAGCACTTCGCCAACTTCGCCGGCATCAAAGACGCCCGCGCCGCCGGCGCCGCCCTCGAGAAGCTCGGCTACGGCGTCACGGTGACCCGGCGCATGCTGTTCCGCGGCACGCTGCGCGCCGCGAAGGTCGCCACGGTCGACGTCGAGACGGCCGACCGCATGGTCGAAGAGGTCTTCGCCGTCATCGCCGCCCACCACGGCGACTACGACGGCTGGGGCGCCCCGGTCATCCAGGGCTGACGCGGCTCACGCCCGCGCGTCATCGCTGCAGGCTCGTCCGTTTCCCTCTCGGACTCCCGCGTGCCGGTCTGCTGTCTTCCATCTCCGCGCCTTCCACAACTTCGGAAGGAGAAACGGCGCTCCCACTCCGAAGTTGTGGAAGCCTGACGGGCGCGGGAGGGACAGACCGAGGGCCGGGCATCGATCGTCTGTGCGACCGCGCTGGAGGCAGAATGGCGAAGCGGGGATTGACCGCGATGAAGGCCATGGTCATCGGGGCGCTCACCGGATGCGTCGCGGTCGATGCGCCCGTGACCACGGCGACGCCTCCCGACGGCGTCCAGGTGAGCGCTCCGGTTGCCGGCGAGGTGAACCCCCGCGCGTGACCGTCTCACCGACCGACATTGCCAATGCCTTCACTGTGAGCCCTCTGCAAACGGGTGCGGCAGGCTGCCCGGGCAATGACCAGGTCGAGTACGTGGTGGAACTGCCGGAGCCGCTCGGCGATCGCCGCCTCATCGATGAGGCGTGTGTATCCACGGAAGCGGCGAACACCGTGTATTGCGAGATAAGCGCGCGATTCGCTCCGGAAAGGTGACGGGCCTCAGCCGCCGGCACCCTCGAGGTCGCCGACGCCCAGCGACACCGCGCCGACGAGATCGGTCACAGCGGCCGGGCGCGCGGGCATCCAGGTCACCCGCTTCTTCCAGCGGCCGCGGCCGAAGCCGCCGACGAGGGCGCGCAGCACGGCCGTCTCGTCGAGGCCGGCCTCGGCGAGCGCCGCGAGCTCGGCGGGGTTGAGCCCGAGCGGTTGCTCGCCGTTGCCGAGATCGCTGCCGTAGAGCAGTTCTCCGCCGGCGGCCCGGAAGGCCCGCACGTTGGCGACCGCGGTCGCCCGCTCAGCCGACTCGTGGATCGCGAGCGTCGAGACCCAGCGCTGCCCCTGGCTCACGGCCTGCTCAATGACCGCCGACGGCAGCACCTCGCTGAACGGCGCGTGGGCGAGCACGTCGACCTCGGCGCCGATCGCGCGCGCCGCCTGCCCC
>NZ_JBHYEO010000047.1:0-2725 GCF_051860105.1 Microcella sp. | reverse complement strand
CTGATGCCGACGACGATCAGGGCGATCTGGATGCCCGAGCGCCGTCGCCCATCGCCTGTGGTCGCGGGCGCCGCAGCGGCGGGCGGCGACGCCACCGCGTCGGCGGCGCCCGCGAGCTGCGCGGCCGACGCCGCCGCGCCCGGGACAGCTGCGGGCGCGGCGACCGAGGGTGCGGCGACCGCGGCGGCAGCGGTCTCACGGCGCATGCGGCCGATGATGTCGAGGCGGGCATCCAGCGCATCGGCGATCGTCGCCGACGACGACGCGAGCTCCGCCGCGGCCGGGTGCCGCAGGTCGAGGCCGCAGCTCGCGCAGACCGTCGAGGTGAGGGGCACGAAGCAGGCGGGGCAGCTCGTCGTGAGCCGCAGCTCGGCCGAGGATCGCGGGAAGATCACGCGCCCGGCCCATGCGCGATCGGGGGTGGTCTCGCTCATGCGCACACGCTATCGCCGTGACGTTCGACACGCGCGAAACGTTGGGGTGCCTGTGCACGGGCCGCGCCGCCAGACTGGGGGGCATGCCCGCGTCGAGCGAGCCCTTCGTGGCGATCTACACCCAGCACCTTCCCGCCGTCAGCCGCTATCTCGCGCGCCGCGTCGATCGCGCTGACGTCGACGACCTCGCGGCCGACGTCTTCGCGATCGCCTGGCGCAAGCGCGAGACGGTGACGCCGGGGGAGGAGCTGCCCTGGCTCTACCGCATCGCCTCGTACCAGGTGGCGAACCATCGCCGCCGGCTCGCCGCCCGTGCCTCGATGCTCGGCCTGCTGTCGGTGCCCGACTCGGCACCCTCGGCCGAGTCGCTCGTGACCGCCGATGCCGAGCTCGCGCGCGCGTGGGCCGCCATCGGGGCGCGCGACCGTGAGGTGCTCGCCCTCGTCGTGCTCGACGACCTCTCGGTGGGCGACGCGGCGATCGCGCTCGGTGTCAGCGCGAACGCCGTGAGCATCCGGCTGCACCGCGCCCGGAAGGCGCTCGCCGCAGCCCTGGGCGACACCGATTCCGGCGGCGGTGAAAGATCGGGCGCCCGCGCGACATAAACCGGGTATGAGTGACAACGCTGACAACCTGACCGACCGTCTGCGGCGATCGGCGGGCACGGATGCCCCGGCCCCCGATCTCTCGCCCGACCTCGTCGCCTCCGCCCCGACCCGGCGCGCTCCCCGACTCGTGAACCACGGTCGCACCACGCGGTTCGCGAGCGCGTCGCTCACCGCCGTCGCGGCCGTGGCCGTGGGCTCGCTCGTCATCGCGAACCCGTTCGCCCCGCGCGACCCGCTGTTCACGGCGGCCGCAGCCGGAGCGCCCGGCGCCACCGAGGCCTCGGCGATGGCCGACGAGGCCCGCATCGCGCTCTGGATCGACTACGACTACGTCGCCGGCCCCGGGCTCGGCACCGACGGCGGCAGCGGCGGCGTGTACCAGTTGCAGCGGGTCGGCACGCCCGAGCAGGTGCTCGCCGACGTGGCCGACCAGTTCGGTGTCGACGGCGCGGTCGGGCAGACCTCGTACTTCGACCCGGCCTGGCCGAGCTACGTCGTCGGCCCGGAAGACGGCTCGGGCCCCTCCATCACCGTCACCTGGAGTGGCACCGGCAACTGGTGGTACAACAACCCCGCCGCCTACCCCGCGCCGGTCTGCGAACTGGTGAGCTACGAGACGGAGAACGGCACGGAGGAGTTCGAGGAGTGCGTCGCGCCCGAGATCCCCGCCAGCGAGTCGCTCGCACCGAGCGAGGCCGAGGCGCGGTCGCAGGCCGCCGAGCTGTTCGCGGAGATGGGCCTCAATGTCGAGCCCGCCGACGTGCGCGTCATGGCCGACGCCTGGCAGACGATGGCGACCGCCAACCTCGTCGTCGACGGTGTCGCGACCGCGATCGACTACAGCGTGGCGTGGAGCCCGCTCGGCGAGATCGCCTGGGCCTACGGCCACTCGATCGAGGTCGTCGAGCGCGGCGACTTCGGCACGGTCTCGCCCACCGAAGCGGTCGACCGCCTCGACGACGGCCGCTGGTACGGCGCGGGCGGTCCCGACTACCAGGGCGGCATGAACATCCTCGCCGCCGAGTCGGGTCTGGCGCGGGATGCTGTGCCCGCGCCCGGCGCACCCGACACCTCGGTCTCGTCGCCGGTCGACGAGCCCGGCGCGCCCGCCGAGCCCGCGCCGACCGAGCCCGGGGTCGTCGAGCCCGAGCCGACCGAGCCTGCGCCGACCGAGCCGAGCGAGGAGCCGATCGTCGAGCCGACGACCGAGCCCGCGCCGCTGCCCGAGCCCGAGCAGGTGACGGTGACAGTCGACAGCGCCGAGGCGACGCTGCTGCTGCTGTGGGACGCCGACGGCAACGCCTGGCTCGTGCCGGGCTACGCCATGCAGCACCCGGACGGCTTCTGGAACACGATCGTCTCGCTCGTCGAGGGCGTCATCGAGTTGCCGCCGCCCTTCGAGGGCGAGATCACGCCCTTCCTCGAAGACTGAGCCTCTCCTGAGGTCGACGCCCCCACAGGTTGGGCTGCGGGGGCGTCGTCGTGGACGGTGCGGAGCGCGCTGCGCCGCAGGAGCGGCGGTTCGTGCGGCGTGAGCCGGGAGGCGCGGAGTGCGACGACCGCGCTCGTCGCGCGGAGCGCGCTGCGCCGCAGGAGCGGCGGCGCAGCCAGGAATCACTACGAGGGGCTGACGGTGTCTGGTTTCAGCACATCGTGGACACTTGTCTCCCGACATCGTGGACA
>NZ_JBHYEO010000046.1:0-5703 GCF_051860105.1 Microcella sp. | reverse complement strand
AACCCGCACGACGCCCCCATGAGCGTCTATGAGATGCACCTCGGCTCGTGGCGCCCCGGGCTGGGGTACCGCGAGATCGCCGACCCGCTCATCGAGTACGTGACCCAGCTGGGCTTCACCCACATCGAGTTCATGCCGCTCGCCGAGCACCCCTACGGCCCCTCCTGGGGCTACCAGGTGACCGGGTACTTCGCGCCGACGTCGCGATTCGGGCACCCGGATGACCTCCGGTACCTCATCGACCGCCTCCACCAGGCCGGCATCGGGGTGATCATGGACTGGGTTCCCGCGCACTTCCCGAAAGACGAGTGGGCGCTCGGTCGGTTCGACGGTGCGGCCCTGTACGAGCATCCCGACCCCCGACGGGGTGAGCACCCCGACTGGGGCACCTACATCTTCGACCTCGGCCGCAGCCAGGTGCGCAACTTCCTCGTCGCGAACGCCCTCTACTGGCTCGAAGAGTTCCACATCGACGGCCTGCGGGTCGATGCCGTCGCGAGCATGCTCTACCTCGACTACTCGCGCAGCGACGGCCAATGGCTGCCGAACGTGCTCGGCGGGCGCGAGAACCTCGAAGCCATCGCGTTCCTGCAAGAGGTGACCGCGACGGCCTACAAGCGCGTGCCCGGCATCGTCATGATCGCCGAGGAGTCGACCTCGTGGCCCGGCGTCACCAAGCCGACGAGCGAGGGCGGCCTGGGCTTCGGCATGAAGTGGAACATGGGGTGGATGCACGACACCCTCAGCTACTTCGCGCGCAACCCGATGTGGCGCTCGCACCACCACAACGAGATCACCTTCAGCTTCCTCTACGCGTTCAGCGAGAACTTCATGCTGCCAATCAGCCACGACGAGGTCGTGCACGGCAAGGGCTCGCTACTCGCCAAGATGCCGGGCGACCAGTGGCAGAAGCTCGCCAACGTGCGCGCCTACCTCTCGTTCATGTGGGCGCACCCCGGCAAGCAGCTGCTGTTCATGGGGCAGGAGTTCGGGCAGCCAAGCGAGTGGAGCGAGGAGCGCGGGCTCGACTGGTGGATTCTCGACCAGCCTGTGCACCGCGGTCTGCACCACCTCGTCAGCCAGCTCAACCGGGTCTACCGCGAGACTCCGGCGCTGTGGGAGCTCGACAACTCGCCCGAGGGCTTCTCGTGGCTCGAGGGCGGCGACGCGGGCAACAACGTCATCGCGTTCGAGCGCCGCGACGCCCACGGCGCGCCCGTGGTCGGAGTCTTCAACTTCAGCGGCAACCCGGTGGGCCCCTACCGGCTGCCGCTGCCGGCCGCGGGCACCTGGCGCGAGGTCATCAACACCGATGCGGAAGAGTTCGGCGGTTCGGGCGTCGGCAACTACGGGCGCGTCGAGGCCTCAGACACCCCGTGGGGCGGTCGTCCGGCCTCGGTCGAGTTGACCCTGCCCCCGCTCGCCGGGCTCTACCTGCAGCGGGAGTAGCGCGGCGCGCGCTCGGCCATCGCCGCCGCGCTCGGATCAGTACAGCAGAGCGGTGAGCGCGCGGCGCGCCGCGATCGTGCGCGGGTCGTCGGCGCCGACGATCTCGAAGTAGTCGAGCAGGCGCGTGCGGATAGCCGTCCGGCCCTCCGCGGCCTGCCCCGGGAAGACGCGCAACAGGCGCGCGAACGCGTCGTCGACGTGGCCCCCGCTGATGTCGAGGTCGGCGACCGCGAGCTGGGCATCCACGTCATCGGGGGCGGCGGCGGCCGCCGCGCGCACGTCGGCCGCCACGAGGCCCTCGAGCCGCTGCAGCAGCGACACCTGGGCGAGGCCCGCGACGGCGAGCTGATCGCGCGGGCTCTGGGCGATGGCGGCACGGTAGGCGGCCGCCGCGGCGGCGTAGTCGCCCGCGCTGATCGCGTCGTACGCGGCCTGGTGCAGAGGCGGCAGGGGCGGCTCGGCGGGCTCGCCGCCGTCTGCGGCGGCGCCATCCACCGGGATGCTGCCCGTCACGCCGTTCTGCGCCGCCAGCTCGAGCACCTGGTCGAGCACCTGGCGAACCTCCGCCTCGGCGGGCATGCCGACGAAGAGCGGCAGCGGTCGACCGCCGACGAGCGCCACGACCGCGGGAACCTGCTGGATCTGGAAGGCCTGGGCGATCTGCGGGCTGCGGTGGCCGTCGACCGTGGCGAGCGCGAGGCGACCACCGTACGAGGCTATGAGCGCTCCGAGCACGGGCGCGATGCCGTCGGCGTAGAACTCGACGATCACCGGCACGGTGCGCGAGAGCTCGACGACCTCGCCGAAGCTGCTCTCGTCGGCGTCGCGCACGACACCCCCGGCGGCGGGCACTGCCTGCCCGGGCGCGGGTGCTGGCGCCTGCGCCGCACGCACGAGACCGGAGAGGTCGACGGCACCGCGGAGCGCGGAACCCGAGATCGAGGGGTCGGTCATGAGATCTCCCGTCCGGCGATGAGCCCCTGCGTGAAGCCGAGTAGCACGACCTGCGCCTCGCTGCCCACGGGAGGCACCGAGAACAGGATCTGGATGCCGTAGGTCGCCGAGATGCCGGTGGTGCTCTGCGAGCGACCGGCGAGCGCGGCCACCGCGGCGGGAGCATTGACCGCGGCGCCCGCCTCGGTCGGGGTCACGCTCTCCGACTCGGTCAGGTAGAGCATGACGAGCGCACCGCCGTCGTTCGTCACGAACGAGAAGATGTCGGCCTCGCCGACGGCGTTCGAGAACGAGATCGCCGCCGTGGTCGGCAGCGCCGCCGCGCGGGCCGCCTTCGCCGCCGCGCCGATCTGCTCCACGAGCGTGTCGCCCTCGGCCTGGAAGAGGTCGAACGACTCGCTCTGGTCGCCGCGCAGCAGCACATCGGCGTAGCCGATCGCGACCTGCTCCGGAGTCGTCGCGAGCAGCGGGGTGGTGCTCGGCAGCAGCGGTGCGCCGAGCGCAGCCGGGGCCACCTCGGGCCGCTCCGCATCCTCCGGCAGGGTCACCGTGACGGCGTAGTGCACGCGGTACTGGCTGCGCGGGTCGTCTTGCACGAGCACGAGGGCGAGCGGGGCGCTCTGCGTCTCGGCGCCGGCGTCGTCGACCGTCGCCGGCGCCCGCACGATCGTGAACACGCGGCGCGGCCAGGTGTCGCCCTCCTCCGGAAGCCGCTCAGGCAGTGTCAGCTGCACATCGCCCACGGGGATCACCGGCGCGATGGCGAAGTCGGCGACCGAGCTCTTGACGGTGTAGCTCGCCGTGCGCAGCTCGAGGGCCGGGCCGGCCATGCGCGTGCCGGCGAGGGTCGCATCGACCGTCTCGTCGGCCTGCTGGATGGTGGTTCCGATGCGCGAGACGATGCGCTCGAGCTGGTTCTCGGTGACGGCGACCGCGGGGGCATCGATGGCGTCGCTGGGCACGGGCGAGGGAGAGGCGCTGACGACGGCACCCGGGCCGGTGCACGCGACGAGCAGCATCGAGCCGAGCAGCAGGGTCGGCACGAGCGCAGTGCGTTGCGCGGCACGGCGGCCCTTCGGTCGCCCGAGCAGTGCGCGGCCCGAGACCGGGCGGTAGCGCGAGGGCTTGGGCACCTTGGGCATCTTGGGCGTCTTGCGCCGCGGCCCGCGCTGACGACGCATGTGCAGCAGCGCCCACAGCAGCAGCAGCAGCCCGATGACGAGCGCTCCCACACCGCCGAGGATCAGCACGGTCGAGAAGGGGGTGCTGTTGTCGAGGGGCCAGGTGACCGACAGCGACTGCGGCGCGGGCAGGGTTCCGTCGGAGACGATGAGCAGCGAGACATCGTCGGGCACGTTGACCGTGAGCCCGAGCTCACCCTCGCCCTGGTAGTCGCCGTACCAGAGGTCGCCGCCGTAGGGGTCGGGCACCGCCGACTCGGTGCCGGCCATCGTCTCGGTGACGAAGACCGCGTTCTCCGCATCCCAGGTGATCAGGTTGTGGCTCGCATTGCCGACCCAGGCCATAACGTCGCTCGTGCGGCCATACGCGGCGGTGATGGCCTCGGTCTCGGTGGGCGCGTCGGGGTCGGGAGCCGGCGCCGGGGTCTCGCCGGCCGCCGGCGTCTCGGAGGGCTCGGGCTCCGGCAGGATGGGAGCGACGACACCGCCGATGATCTCGACCGTCTGCCGGCCCGGGTAGGCGTTGAGCGCAGAGCCGTCGAGCACGGTGACGGTCGCGGTCGACTCGAGCTGCAGCTCGGCCGTCACCCGGTCGGGCGGTGCCCACACCGTGCGCTGGGCCACGCCCAGGCCGACACCGACGACGGCGACGACGAAGAACACGATCGCTGCGATGAATCGCACGGGTCTACTCCTCTCGTGCTGGCGCTTGCGATCGAGGTCGATCGCGGCCCATGATCGTCCGGCGGTGGAGAGATCACTCGGCGCGGTTCGCGTCGATCCACCTGCGCTCGACATCGGGCTCTCCCGCCACGGAAGGCGGGCGTCCAGCAGAACAAAGACATTCCAGAATAGCGGATGCGCGCCCGTCCGCCCATTCGAGGGCCGACCGCGGGGTCCGCGGCGCCCCCGAACAGGCCAGAACCGGCCGTGTGCGACGACTACACTCGATCAGGTTCACCCACCGAATACCGGGAGACGGCACGTGGCAGACACTGAGTACGACTTCGGCACCGAGATGCGCGGCTACAAGCGCGACGACGTGGATCGGGCCCTTCAGGAGATCCGTCGCGAGCTCATCAAGGCGAACACCGATCGGGCCGAATCGACGAAGGAGGTCGGGCGGCTCCAGGCGGTCATCGACGACCTGCAGGCCGAGCTCGATGAGGTCGGCCGGCCCACCTACGCCGGTCTCGGCACGAAGCTCGAGCAGACGCTGCGGGTCGCCGAAGAGCAGTCGACCCGCCTCATCAGCCAGGCCGATATCGACGCCGAGAAGCTGCGCGCCGCCGCGCAGACCGAGGCGCAGCGACTGCAGACGGAGACCGCTGAGCGCACCGAGCGCATGGTGGCGGATGCCGCGGCGCGGGCCGCTCAGCTGACCGACACCGCGAGCCGCGAGGCCGAGGAGACCGTCGCCCGCGCCCGCGCGGAGGCCGACGACCTCGTGCAGGAGGCCGTGCGCGAAGCTGCCGCGATCCGCGGCGCCGTCGCCACCGAGGCCGCTGAGGCCCGCGCGACGGCCAAGCGCGAGGCGGCTGCCCTGCGCGCCGAGACGGAACGCGAGCTCGCCGAGCTGCGCGTGGTCGCCGACCGGGAGGTGGCCGAAGCCCGCGAAGCCGCGGGCGCCCTCGCTCGCGACACCGAGCAGGCGCGCACCCTGTTCGAGCACGATGAGTCGAGCCGCCGCGCGCAGCTCGAGGACGACATCCGCACGGGTCGCGCCGACCTCGCGGCTGAACTGGCCGCGCAGCGCGAGTCGGTCGAGAACGAGCTCGCACGCCGTCAGCAGGAGTGGTCGGCAGAAGAGCAGCGTCGGCGTGCCGAGGTCGAGCAGCTCGAGACCCGCAGCCGCGCCGCGCTCGAGCAGCACATCAGCGCGGGTCGCGCCGCCCTCGAGCTCGAGCTCGAATCGGCGCGCACGGCGCTCGCGGAGGAGCTGTCGAGCGCCCGCACCGCCCTGACCCACGAGATCGCCGATGCGCGCGCCGCCGCTGAGCGCGATATCGCCGAGCAGCGCGCCGCCGCCGAGCGCGAGGTCGCCGCGCAGCGCGCCGCGCATGCCGCCGCGCCGCCGAGCTGCTACGCGACGCGCAGGAGCGCAGCGCCGCGCTCATCG
>NZ_JBHYEO010000045.1:0-6879 GCF_051860105.1 Microcella sp. | reverse complement strand
CCACGACGTGCCCGACCCCCGCGGGCCCCTCGCCGCCGGCGCCCGCGACCGCCCCGTCGCGCACGATGAGCGAGGTCGCGCGCGCGAACTCGCGGGCCCGGATGCGCCCCTCGCGCACGGCGGCGGCCAACGCCGTCTCGATCACGCGCCCCGTGGCATCCCCGCCCGCGTGCAGCACGCGCGCGACGGAGTGGGCGGCCTCGAGCCCGCGGGCCCAGTCGCTCACCTCGTCGAAGGGCGCGACGGCGCCCTCGGCCGGGTCGAAGGCGACCCCGAGGGCGACGAGGTCGTGCACCCGGGCGGGCCCCTCGGTGCAGAGGATGTCGACGGCGGCAGGGTCGCTCAGCCCGGCCCCGGCGATGAGCGTGTCGCGCGCGTGCAAGGCGGCCGAGTCGTCGGGGAAGACGGCGGCCGCGATGCCGCCCTGCGCCCAGGCGGTCGAGCCGGCCGTGAGCACGTCTTTTGTGACGATCGTGACGTCGTGCCGGCGCGCGGCGCGCAGCGCGGCGACGAGACCGGCCATGCCGCTGCCGATGACGAGGATGTGGGCCATGGGTCAGTCCCGCGGCTTCGCGGCGAGCATGCGCTCGAGGGCGAGCTTGGCGTCGGCCTGCACGCCCGCGTCGACGACGATCTCATTGACGACGCGGCCCGCGACGAGCTCCTCGAGCACCCAGGCGAGGTAGCCGGGGTGGATGCGGTACATCGTCGAGCACGGGCAGATGACGGGGTCGAGGCAGAAGATCGTGTGCTGCGGGTATTCGGCCGCGAGCCGGTTCACCATGTTGACCTCGGTGCCGATGGCAAAGGTCGTGGGCTCGGTGGCGCCGGCGACGGCGCGCCGGATGTAGTCGGTCGAGCCCGCCTCGTCGGCCGCATCCACGACCTCCATGGGGCACTCGGGGTGCACGACGACGCGTACGTCGGGGAAGTCGGCGCGGGCCTTCTCGACCTGACCGACGGTGAAGCGCTTGTGCACGCTGCAGAAACCGTGCCACAGCACGACGCGCGCATCGAGCAGCTGCTGCTGCGTCGAGCCGCCGAGCGGTTTGCGCGGGTTCCACATCGGCATCTGCTCGAGCGGCACGCCCATCGCCTTCGCGGTGTTGCGGCCGAGGTGCTGGTCGGGGAAGAACAGCACGCGTTGCCCGCGCTCGAAGGCCCACTCGAGCACGGTCTTGGCGTTCGAGGAGGTGCACACGATGCCGCCGTTCGCCCCGCAGAACGCCTTGAGCGCGGCGGAGGAGTTCATGTACGTGACGGGGATGATCGGCGCGCGGCCCTCGGCGTCAGGCTCGGTGCCGTACACCGACAGCAGCTCGTCCCACGCCGCTTGCACCGAGTCGATGTCGGCCATATCGGCCATCGAGCATCCGGCGGCCAGATTCGGCAGGATGACGCGCTGCGAATCGCGGGCCAGGATGTCGGCCGTCTCGGCCATGAAGTGCACGCCGCAGAACACGATGTACTCGGCGTCGGGCTTCGTGAGGGCGGCGTTGGCGAGCTGGAACGAGTCGCCGAGGAAGTCGGCGTGCTGCACGACCTCGTCGCGCTGGTAGAAGTGGCCGAGGATCACGAGGCGGTCGCCGAGGGCCTCTTTCGCAGCACGGATGCGGGCGTGCAACTCGTCGTTCGAGGCGTCTTGGTACTCCCGAGGCAGGGCGCCCTGGCGCGGTGACCCGGTGGGGATGACGTCGTGCATCGACGATCCGGGGCCGTAGCCGGGCACGGAGTCGAAGGCCCACGGGCCCTGGTCGAGCTCGGGGGTGCAGGTCTCGCCCGGCGCCTGGCCGTTCGTGATCAGGCGGATGGTCGTGGCGACGGAGGCGTCGATGGCGGTCATGCGGAGTTCCTCAGGGGTGCGGTGCTGCGGGGCTGGTCGATGTCGCTGGCTGTTCCGGCGGCCTGGCGGCTCAGGGGGCCGGCGTCGACGAGGTCGACGGCGCCGGTGTAGCGGTAGAGGCGCGGAGGGCGGTGACGGCCGCCGGTGACGACCTCCCCCGTGGGTTCGATGACACCGCTCGTCTCCATCTGACGCCGGAAGTTCGCGGGGTCGAGAGGCTTGCGCAGCACGGCCTCGTACACCTCGCGCAGCTCGGCGAGGGTGAACCGCGAGCCGAGGAAGGCGTGCGCGATGCGGGAGTACTCCATCTTCGTGCGCAGCCGCCAGAGGGCGTAGTCGACGATGAGGTTGTGATCGAAAGCGAGGTCGGGCAGCTCGTCGGCGGGGAACCACCGCACGTTCTCGCCGAGGGTCACCCGCTCGGCCTCGTCGGGGCGCACGAGCGCCCAGTAGACGATCGAGACCATGCGCTGGTCGGGTGAGCGGTCGACGTCGCCGAAGGCGTAGAGCTGCTCGAGGTAGGTGGGCTCGAGGCGCGTGGTCTCGCCGAGGTTGCGGCGCGCGGCCCCTTCGAGGCTCTCGTCGGTGCGCACCATGCCGCCGGGCAGCGCCCAGCGGTCGAGGTAGGGCTCGCGCGTGCGCCGCACGAGCGGCAGCCAGACGCTCGGCGCGCCGTCCGCGTCAGACCGCAGTGCGAAGATCACGGTCGAGACGGCGAGGGCGATGGCCGTGCTGCCGGTCATGGATGCTCCTTCCGCCCGATGCCGCGTGTAAAAGTCGGTCTGACCTGAACAGAGTGTAACACTTCGGGTGGGCGTGACACGAACACGGCGGCTCCGCAGAACGCGGGCGCAGCATCCACCCACCAGAATGATCATGTGGACGACGTCTTCGTGATCCCCCTCTGGGTCGACCTGCTCGCCGTCGGCATCGGCGCCCTGCAGGGGGCGCTGTTCGCCGCGCAGTTCCGCGACCGCCGGCTCGATTGGCTCGGCGTCGCGATCATCGGCATCGTCGTCGGCTTCGGCGGCGGTCTGCTGCGCGACCTGCTGCTCGATGTGCCCCTGGCTCCCCTGCAGTCGAACTGGTACGTCGTCGTGGCAACGGGAGCGGCGCTGCTCGGCATGCTGCTCGAGCGGGTGTTCCGGCGCCTCAATCGCTTCATCACCGTGCTGGATGCCCTCACGATCGGCCTCTTCGGCGCGATCGGCACGACCAAGGCGCTCGCGCTCGGCCTGCCCGAGGTCGCCGCCGTGTTCGTGGGCGTGCTCGCCGCCGTCGGCGGGTCGATCTTGCGCGACCTGCTGCTGAATCTGCCGATCGCCCTCATGCACGTCGGCTCGCTCTACGCCGTCGCCGCCGCCGCCGGATCGGGCACCATCGCCGTGCTGCTCGCGCTCAACGTCGACGTGCTCGTGGCGGGTGCGATCGGCGTGGCCATCACGTTCGGCGTGCGCGTCGCCTCGGTGCTGTTCGGCTGGAGCTTGCCCGAGCAGCGCGCGATCACGCGACTGCCGAAGCTGCCCGCCCTGCCGAAGCGCGGGCGGCGCGACGAGGACGCCGCGGCCGACCGCGGGCGCACGGTCACGACCGCGACCGGCGTGATCCACCTGCACCCGACGACCTCGTCGATCCCCATCGTCGGCTCCGAACCGCGGGCGCGCCGCCGCTCCCCCATCCCCGGCGCGAGCCAGCAGCGTGGGTGACAGCGTGACGTCGGAATCGCTCTCCGTGTTCGAGGCGGCTCGCCCGCGGCTCACCGGACTCGCCTACCGCTTGCTCGGCTCATGGGCCGAGGCGGAGGACGTCGTGCAGGATGCGTGGCCGAAGTGGGCGGCCGTCGCCGGGCCGGGCATCGCTAACGCGGATGCCTACCTGACCACCATGGTCACGCGGCTCGCGCTCACCGCGCTCGACTCAGCGCGCGTGCGCCGAGAGCAATACGTCGGCCCGTGGCTGCCCGAACCCGTCGACACGCGGGCCGACCCCGCGCTCGGCGCCGAGACGGCCGAAGCCCTCGACCTCGCGACCCTGCTGCTTTTCGAGCGACTGAGCGGCCCCGAGCGCGCCGCCCTCGTGCTGCGCGAGGCCTTCGCCTACGACTACGCGAGCCTCGCCGAGGTGCTCGACACGAGCGAGGCCGCCGCGCGCCAGCTCGTCTCTCGCGGGCGCCGCGCCCTCGAGGGCCAGCGGCGGCAACCCGTCGACCCGCAGCAGCGCGCCCGCGTGCTTGCCGCCTTCGTCGCGGCCGCCCAGGGCGGCGACCTGGCCGCGCTCGAAGCCGTGCTCGTCGACAACGCCGTGGCGATCAGCGACGGCGGCGGGGTCGTGAGCGCCGCGCGCCGGCCCGTGCACGGTGCCGAGCAGGTGGCCCGCTTCGTGCTGGGCGTGCTCGAGAAGTTCGGGCAGGGAGTGCGCAGCATCCCGGTGCAGGCCAACGGTGCAACCGCCTTCCTGGCGGTCACCGAGGGGCCCGAGGGCGTCGAACCCGTCGCGCTGTGGGCGCTCGACATTGGAGACGAAGGGGTGCGCGGAGTGCTCATCGTGCGGGCTCCCGACAAGCTCGCACGCTTCGCGGCGGCCGCCCTGTCACAGATCGACGGCCCGCCCGGTCGACTCTGAGAGGGCGCGGTGCGCGCGCCCACGAGAGGAGCACCATGACCCTGCTGATCACCGGCGGCACCGGAACCCTCGGTCGCCCCACCGTCGAGGCGCTGCGCGCGGGCGGGCTCGAGCCGCGCATCCTGAGCCGTCGCCCCGGCCCCGCCCACGTCGTCGCCGACCTGCAGTCGGGCGCCGGGCTGCCCGCGGCGCTCGCGGGCGTCGAGACCGTGCTGCACCTCGCCACCAACCGGCGGTCGGATGCTCGCGCGACCCAGCACCTGTTGCAGGCCGCGCGTTCCGCGAGCGTGCAGCACCTCGTGTACCTGTCGATCGTCGGCGTCGACGCCGTTCCGCTCGGCTACTACCGCTCGAAGCTCGCGTGCGAGCAGCTCGTCGAAGGGTCGGGCGTGCCGTTCACGATCCTCCGAGCGACGCAGTTCCACGACTTCGTGGCGGGGGCCTTCCGCGCGCAGCGACGGCTGCCGCGGGTCATCACGGTCGACGCGCCGTTCCAGCCGATCGACACGGGCGCCGTGGCCTCGCGGCTGACCGAGCTCGTGGCGGCGGAGCCCGCCCTCGGCCGGGTCGACGACCTCGGCGGGCCCGAGGTGCTGCCGATGGCCGAGCTCGCCCGGAAGTGGCTCGTGGCGCGTGGCGTGACGACCGAGGCCGCCGAGCGCCGGGTCGTCGAGTGGCACGCGCCCGGAAGGCTCGTCGGCGCCTACCGCGCAGGGCTGCACACGACTGGGGTGCCCGGCCCGGGCATCCGCTTCGCCGACTGGGCCGCGACCGCCCGCTGACGCGCCCCCTGCAGAGGCTGCCCGTCTCCACAATTCAGGAGTTGTCAGGCGTGGCGGGTGGGTGGCCGCGCTCTCACGGCGTGTCGCGCGGCGTGATGAACCAGCAACTCCTGAATTGTGGAGATCGCGACGGATGCGGCGGGCACCTCGGGTGCCCGCCGTGCGGCTCCGGCCTTACGCGCTGACGAGCTCGCGGTCGGGGGTCTCGAGCCGGATCGCCCGGTTGACCGCCGAGACGACGGCCTTGAGCGACGCGGTCGAGATGTCGGGGTCGATGCCGACACCCCACAGGGTGCGGCCGTTCACCTCGAGCTCGACGTAGGCCGCCGCGTGGGCATCCCCGCCGGCCGAGAGCGCGTGCTCGACGTAGTCGAAGAGGCGGATTGCGATGCCCTGACGCTCCATGATGCTGAGGAAGGCCGCGATCGGACCGTTGCCGGTCGCCTCGACCGCGGCGATCTCCTCCCCATCGCGCAGCGTCGCGCTCAGCGACACCGTTCCCGTCATGTCGGAGGCGGTGCGGGTCGACAGTAGCTCGAAGCGGCCCCACTTGGCGTCGGGGTCGGTCGAGGGCAGGTACTCGTCTTGGAAGATCTCCCAGATCTGCTCGCTCGTCACCTCGCCACCCTCGGCATCGGTCTTGGCCTGCACGACGCCGCTGAACTCGATCTGCAGCTTGCGCGGAAGGTCGAGAGCGTGGTCGGTCTTGAGCAGGTAGGCGACGCCGCCCTTGCCCGACTGCGAGTTGACGCGAATGACGGCCTCGTAGGTGCGACCCAGGTCTTTGGGGTCGACGGGCAGGTACGGAACCCCCCAGACGAGGTCGTCGACGCTGACGCCCGAAGCCTCGGCCCGGGCATCCATCGCCTCGAAGCCCTTCTTAATCGCGTCTTGGTGCGATCCGCTGAAGGCCGTGTAGACGAGGTCGCCGGCCCAGGGGCTGCGCTCGTGCACCTTCAACTGGTTGCAGTACTCGGCGGTGCGCTTGATCTCGTCGAGGTCGCTGAAGTCGAGGTGCGGGTCGATGCCCTGCGTGAACAGGTTGATGCCGAGGGCGACGAGGTCGACGTTGCCGGTGCGCTCACCGTTGCCGAACAGGCAGCCCTCGATGCGGTCGGCACCGGCCATGTAGCCGAGCTCGGCGGCGGCGACGGCCGTGCCGCGGTCGTTGTGCGGGTGCAGGCTGAGGATGACCGAGTCGCGTCGGGCGAGGTGCCGGTGCATCCACTCGATCGAATCGGCGTAGACGTTCGGCGAGGCCATCTCGACCGTGGCCGGCAGGTTGATGATGATCTTGCGGTCGGGCGTCGGCGCGATCTGCTCGATGACCGCGTTGCAAACCTCGAGCGCCGTCTCGAGCTCGGTGCCCGTGTAGCTCTCGGGGCTGTACTCATAGAAGATCTCGGTGCCCGGCACGGTCGCCTCGTACTGCTGGCACCAGCGAGCGCCCTGCAGCGCGATCTCTTTCACACCCTCGACGTCGGTGCGGAACACGACCTCGCGCTGCAGCACGCTCGTCGAGTTGTAGAAGTGCACGATGGCGCGCTTGGCGCCCTTGATGGATTCGTAGGTGCGGGCGATGAGGTGCTCGCGCGCCTGCGTCAGCACCTGGATGGTGACGTCGTCGGGGAT
>NZ_JBHYEO010000044.1:0-7047 GCF_051860105.1 Microcella sp. | reverse complement strand
CATCAGCGACGAGCTGCTGCGCGACGCCGTGAGCGTGCTCGACGCAGCACTGTCGGCCTGACCAGCGCAGTGTCCCCTGGTGGCGACGCCCCGAGCGGTGCGCCGGCGGGAGGGCACGCGCTCGACGGCGCGGGTTCGGTCGAGCTTGCTCGGCTCGACCGTGACGGTCTCGTCGAGTCGCGTCACCTCGGTGCCGCCGCCGTCGTCGATGCATCCGGACGCGTGCTGCGCGCGGTGGGCGACACGACGGCCACGATCTATCCGCGTTCGACCCTGAAACCGCTGCAGGCCATCGCGATGCTCGAACTCGGCGCCCGCTTCGCCGACGACGAGCTCGTGCTCGCGATGGCCAGCCACTGCGGCAGCCCCGAGCATCTCGCAGTGGCGCAGCGGATGCTGCACGACGACGGGCGCGACGCCCACGCCCTGCAGTGCCCGGCCCAGTGGCCGCTCGGCGCCGCGGAGCGTGCCGCGCGGCAGGCGGCCGGGCTTCCGCCCGCTCGGATCACCATGAACTGCTCGGGGAAGCACGCAGGGTTCCTGCGCGCGAGCGACGCGATCGGCGGCGACGCGGCGCACTACCTCGACCTCGAGCATCCCGTGCAGCGGCACGTGATCACGGTCGTCGAGCGCTACACGGGCGACCGCGTCCACCGCACGGCGCACGACGGCTGCGCAGCGCCCCTGCACGCGACCTCGCTCGTCGGCCTCGCCACCGCGATCGCGCGGGTCGCGGCGGGCACGACCCCGGAGGCCCAACGGCTGATGGCCGCGGCGACCGCTCAGCCCTGGGCGATCGACGGGCGCGGGCGCGCCAACACGATCGTCATCGAGCGGGTCGGCGGCCTCGCCAAGCTCGGCGCAGAAGGAGTCGTCGTGATCGGCATGCCGACCGGTGTCGCCGTCGCCGTCAAGGTGCTCGACGGGTCGATGCGTGCGACCACCCCTGTCGCCCTGACCCTGCTCGCCTCCGTCGGCGCCATCGACCACGCCGTCGGCGGCGAGCTCGTCGCGCTCACGAGCGAGCGGGTGCTCGCCGGCGATGACGAGGTGGGCGCACTCCGCGTCAGCATCGGCTGACGGGGAGTGCGCCCACACGGAGCGGGAGCGCTACGCCGCTTTCGCGAGCTGACGACGCCGCGCGGCCGCCGACAGCTGGGCAATCAGCACGAGAGCGATCGCGAGGAAGAACACGGCTGACGCGATGACATTCGCCTCCGCAGGGATTCCACGCGCGGCCGCTGTGTAGATATAGCTCGGGAACGTCACATCAGCCCCGCGGTTGAAGTTGGTGATGATGAAGTCGTCGAAACTCAGAGCGAACGAGAGCAGCGCTGCCGCGACGATGCCCGGCAGGAGCATGGGAAAAGTGATCCTCCAGAACACCTGCACCGGGCTCGCGTACAGGTCTCGACCGGCTTCCTCGAGCGCCGGGTTAAGGCTGACGACGCGCGAGCGGACCGTGACCACCACGAAGCTCAGACAGAAGAGGGTGTGCGCCAGGATCACCGTTCCGATGCCCTTGGGGACCCCCGCTTGCAAGAACTGCGCCGCGAGGCCCGCACCGAGAACGACCTCGGGCGTCGCCATCGGCAAGAAGATCAGCAACGTCGTCGCGTTGCGGAACCGGAACCGATAGCGGACGAGGGCGATCGCGATCATGGTGCCGAGTGTCGTCGCAAGAATCGTCGCGGCCACACCGATGAGGAGGCTGTTGCCGAAGGCCTCACAGACCCCCTGCGCCTCGCAGACCGTGAGCCAGTTCTCGAGTGTGAAGCCGCTCCAGATGATGTTCGTGCGGCGCGAATCGTTGAACGAGAACGCGACGGTGTACGCGATCGGGATGAGCAGGAACACGAACGCCATGATCGAGTACGCCCAGATGGCGTACTTGCCGAAGCCCTTCACAGCAGATCCTCCGTTCCGCTGCGCTTCACATAGGCGGCGACCAGCACCAGGATGAAGGCCATCAGGATGAGCGAGAGCGCCGCGGCTGCCGGGAAGTTCTGCAGCACCAGGAAGTTCGCTTCGATCACGTTGCCGATCATCGTGGTGTCAGTGGCGCCCAAGAACTCGCGCGACGCGTTGATGTAGTCGCCGGCAGCGGGGATGAACGTCAGGAGCGTGCCGGACATCACCCCTGCCGCCGAGAGCGGCAAGGTCACCGTGCGGAAGGTCGTCACGGGGCTACCGTACAGATCGTTCCCCGCTTCGAGCAGCCGCAGATCGAGCGACACGAGCGTCGCGTAGATCGGCAGCACCATGAACGGGATGAAGTTGTAGGTCAGGCCGAACACGACCGAGAAGGTGGTGCCGGTGATCGACACGCCCGGTGGCAGGGCACCGAGTGACGACAGGATGCCCGCCACCGGCCCCTCGACCGAGAAGATCTGCTTCCAGGCCAGGGTGCGCAGCAGGAAGGAGATGAAGAACGGGGCGATCACCAGCACGAGCGCCAGCGATTGCAGCAACGGGAACGGCCGGAGCGTGATGCCAATGAAGTACGCCAGCGGGAAGCCGATGAGCAGGGCGAAGAGTGTCGCCAAAGCGGCGTAGCCGGCCGACCGAATAGTCTGCGGCCAGTACTGCTCGAGAACCGCCACGTAGTTCTGCCAGTTGAAGGCGTTCACGTACTGCCCGAAGATCAGCGGGTCGGGAGCCTGCAGGCTCGTGATCACGAGCGAGATCAGGGGGGTGACGAAGAACAGGATCAAGTAGAAGATGCCGGGCAGGAGCAGCAGCAGTGCGATGGGGCTTCGCCGGCGGGGGGCGGGTTCCGCGACCGCCGTTGCCGTGCCCGCGAATGCGGTGAAGGCCATGGCCTAGGCCTCCTCGAGTTCCGCTTCGAGGTCTTTCCGCGACTGCACGGCGATCATCGACGTGTCGAGGTCGGCATGGAAGCGCGACACCGGTTCGGCATCCGCCTCGTCGGCGAGACCGAAGGCGTGGTCGATCGCCCAACTGAGCCAGACCGTGTCGCCGTCGTGGTGCAGCGTCGAAATCGACGTGTTCTGTGCGAAGACCGTAATCGCGCCCACGTGGGGAATCGTCACCTCGTACTGAGTGCTCACTCCGCTGAACGACACATCGGTGATGCGACCGGGACCGATCACGTTGCGTCCCGAATCGGCGGCCGGGGCCGCGTCGTGCAGTGTCACCTTCTCGGGTCGCACACCGACGGTGATACGACCGTTGTGGCGTTGCGCCCGGGCCGTGGGCACCTCGATCTTCGACCCGGCGGCGTCGATGACGAGCGTTCGGCTCGAAGTCGACACAACGTCACCCGTGAACAGGTTCGACTGACCGAGGAACTTCGCGACGAAAGCCGTGTGGGGCAGTTCGTAGAGCTCTTGCGGCGGCCCCATCTGCTCGATGCGCCCCTTGTTCATGACGGCGACGGTATCGGCCATGGTCATGGCCTCCTCCTGGTCGTGGGTCACGTGCAGGAAGGTCAGGCCGACCTCGCTCTGGATGTCTTTGAGCTCGACCTGCATCTGCCGACGCAACTTGAGGTCGAGCGCACCGAGCGGTTCGTCGAGCAGCAGCAGCGCAGGCCGGTTAACCACGGCCCGGGCCAGGGCCACGCGCTGCTGCTGCCCGCCGGAGAGTTGCGTCGGCTTGCGGCCCGCAACGTGGTCGAGCTCGACAAGCTGCAGGGCCTCATGTGCGAGAGCATCCGCATTCGTAATGCCGCGCCTCTTCAGGCCGAACGCGACGTTCTGGAGGATCGTCATGTGCGGAAAGAGTGCGTAGCTCTGAAACACCGTGTTGACGGGGCGCTGGTACGCCTTCGTCGCCGTGACGTCTTTGCCGCCGATGAGGATGCGGCCCGCCGTGGGCTCCTCCAGGCCGGCAATGAGCCGCAGAGTGGTCGTCTTGCCGCAACCCGACGGGCCGAGCAGCGCGAAGAACGACCCCGCGGGGATCGTCAGATCGAGCTCCTCGATCGCCGTGAAACCAGGGAAGCGCTTGGTGATGCCGACCAGTTCCAGGTCAGCACCGGCCTCGGCGAATCCGCTCTTCGGAACCTCGTTGTTCGTCACCTCGGTGGTACTCCTTCGCGTGGGGCGGATTAGGCGCCGAGCAGGATCGCCTGGAAGGCGGCCTGGTACTCGTTCTCCTCTTGAGCGGTCAGACCGCGGAAGATGCGGGCGTTCGCCAAGGTCTCCTCGTTGGGGAAGATGAGCTGGTTCTCGGCGACCTCGGGGTCGAGGGCCAGCGCCGCCTCTTTGGCGCCATTGACCGGCGTGATGTAGTTCACCCACAGGGCCACCTCGGCAGCGACCTCCGGCTCGTAGTAGTAGTCGATGAGCTTCTCGGCGTTCGCCTTGCGAGTCGATCCGATCGGGATGAGGAAGTTGTCGTTCCACAGGGTGGCGCCCCCCTCCGGCAGCAGGAACTTCCACTTCTCGTAGCCGGCCTCGAGGTTCAGCAGGGTGATGTCTCCCGACCAGCAGATCGCGGCGAGCGTGTCTCCGTTGACCAAGTCTTCGGAGTAGGCGTTGCCGCGCACGTTGCGCACCTGGCCCGACTCCACCTGCTCGCGGAAGATGTCGAGGGCCGCATTGAACTCGTCGGCGGTGAAGTCACCCGAGATGTCGACGCCGTTCTCGAGCATGATCACGCCGATGGTGTCGCGCATCTCCGAGAGCACACCGACGCGGCCAGCAAGGTCGGGGCGCCACAGGTCGCTGACCGCACGCACCTCGTCGGTCTCGTCGGTGTTGTAGCAGATGCCAGCGAAGCCGCCCTGCCACGGCAGCGAGTGCACACGCCCCGGGTCGAACTGCGGATTCTGCAGGCTAGGCACCAGGTTGGCAGCGTTGGGGATGTTCGCCTTGTTGAGCTCTTGCGTGTACCCGAGCTGAATCCAGCGGTTGACCATCCAGTCAGTCAGGCAGACGGTGTCGGCCCCGATGTCCTGCCCGAGAGCCAGCTGGTCTCGCACCTTCGCGAAGTAGGAGTTGTTGTCGTCGACGTCGATCAAGTAGGTCACCTCGATGCCGGTACGCTCCTGGAAGGCGAGGAGGGTCGGATAGTTTCCTTCCTCGTCCTCGTCGATGTACAGCGGCCAGTTCGCCCAGTTC
Source organism: Microcella sp. (assembly GCF_051860105.1). Taxonomy (GTDB): domain Bacteria; phylum Actinomycetota; class Actinomycetes; order Actinomycetales; family Microbacteriaceae; genus Microcella. The sequence continues at coordinate 1,960 of NZ_JBHYEO010000044.1, read as the reverse complement.
AGCGTCGGGTCGTTGGCCGAGTTGTCCTCCGCCGGGGTCAGTTCGGTCGACCCGCCGGTGGTGCAGGCCGCGAGCGCGAGGGCCGTGGCGCCGGCGCCGGTTCCGGCGAGCATCGTGCGCCGCGTCAGCTGAGCACGCTTCGCCTGGGCGATGAGGCTGCGGACCATCGGGTCTTCGGGAAGGGGACGGGTCATAGCGTGCTCCTTAGACGATTGCCGGTACGTCGGTGTCCGAAACCGCGCGAGGCGGTGCGTCGATACTGTCATACGCTTCGGGCGTATTGCACCCCTGAACGCTCGATTCATCCATCTCGAAACACGAATGTCACGAAATCAGCACTTCCAGGCAAAAAAGAGTGCGGAATCCATTGCCGCCAGCGGGTACGCTGGTGCCGCAACGCAGCGCGGCGGTGCAGTTTCCCCGTCGCGCATCCATCGCGAGGAGAACTGATGAGAATCGCCGTACCGGCAGAGGTCAAGAACAACGAGTACCGCGTCGCGATCACCCCGGCGGGTGTGCACGACCTGGTCGCCAACGGTCACGAGGTGCTCGTGCAGTCGGGAGCGGGGCTCGGATCGTCGATCACCGACGACGAGTATGCGGCGCAAGGCGCTCGCATCGTGGCCGACGCCGCGACGACCTGGGCCGAGGCCGATCTGCTCCTGAAGGTCAAGGAGCCGATCGAGTCGGAGTACCCCCACTTCCGCGACGGCCTGCTGCTCTTCACCTACCTGCACCTCGCCGCCGAGAAGGAGCTCACGCACGCGCTGCTCGACACGCGGGTCACGGCGATCGCCTACGAGACGGTGCAGCTGCCCACGCGCGCGCTCCCGCTGCTCGCGCCCATGAGCGAGGTCGCCGGTCGACTCGCCCCCATCGTGGGCGCCAACGCCATGATGCGGCCGAACGGCGGGCCCGGCCTGCTCGTGCCCGGCGTGCCCGGCACCGACCCCGCCAACATCGTCGTGCTCGGCGGTGGTGTGGCCGGCACGAACGCCGTCGCCATGGCCGTCGGACTGGGGGCCGAGGTGACGGTGCTCGACACCAACATCCAGCGGCTGCGCGAGCTCGACGCCCTCTACAGCGGGCGCATCCGCACGATCGCCTCGAACGGCTACGAGATCGAGAAGGCGGCCGTGCAGGCGGACATGCTCATCGGCTCGGTGCTCATCCCGGGCGCGAAGGCGCCCAAGCTCGTGAGCAACGACCTCGTCTCGCGCATGAAGCCGGGCAGTGTGCTCGTCGACATCGCCGTCGACCAGGGAGGCTGCTTCGCCGATTCGCGACCGACCACGCATGCCGACCCCACGTTCCGCGTGCACGAGAGCATCTTCTACTGCGTCGCGAACATGCCGGGCGCTGTGCCGACGACCTCGACCTACGCGCTCACCAACGCGACGATGCCGTACGTGCGGGCCATCGCGAACCACGGCTGGAAGACCGCGCTGCAGGCCGACGGCTCGCTCGCGCTCGGCCTCAACACGCACGACGGGCAGGTGACCAACGAGGCGGTCGCGACCGCCCACGGTCTCGACGCTGTTCCGCTCGCGAGCGCACTGGCCTGACGGCGTCGCGGGCTGATCCTCCCGCGGGTCAGCCCGCGCTCAGCGTGATCCAGCGCCGCCGCCGCACCGGCTCCCCGGGCTCGGCCACCCACACCTCGCCCTCCCCCTCGTCGAGGGGCGGGGGTGTCGTGCGCACGCCGAGGAGCGCCCGGAGGTCGGCCGCGTCGGCGCGGAAGAACACGACCGGGGCGGCCCGTCGACAGTGCGAGAAGACGGTCCACGCCGACTGCCAGGCTTCCGGATCGGCGATGAGGATGCGCGGCTCGAGCGGCACCGTCGCCGCACCGGTGAGGCTGCCGACCGGCACACCCGCCGGGTCACGGTCGATGCGCGCCTCTGGATGGGCTTCCGCCACGGCGGCGGCCACCGCCGCGACGCGCCGGGTCACCACGACG
>NZ_JBHYEO010000043.1:0-8551 GCF_051860105.1 Microcella sp. | reverse complement strand
GGCGTGCTCCGCGAGCATCGCCAGGCCGGCGCGCGTCACCCCCACGGCGAGGGCGTCGACGAGCCGGGCATCGCCGTCGCTGACGTCGTCGAGGCGGGCGACCACCGGGTCCACCCCGATCTGGAGGCTGTGCGGCGTGCGCCAGACGATCGGGCGGCGGGGGTCGAGTCGCAGTGTCATGGCGCACATGATGGGGGCGGCCGGGCGGGCGCGCGCCCAGCATCCACAGCCCGCGATCCGGGCCCGCGGGCGACGCCGCTAGGCGGTCGGCTCGTCGGGGCGGTTCGGCTCGTCAGGAGCCTCGCCCGGGGCACCCTCGATGGGCCGGTCGCCGCTCTCGTCGGCCAGCAGCTCGCTGAGCGCTTGATCGAGCGCGTCGGGGGCGATCGACGCCCCGCCCTGCAACGTGGCGATCACCCGGGTCGGGTCGTCGACGTCGTCAGCGCCGGGAAGCAGGTCGGGGTGCGCCCATAGGCCGTCGCGCGCATCGGCGCCGACGGCGTCGGTGATGCGCTGCCAGAATGCGGCGGCTTCGCGCAGGCGCCGCGGTCGCAGCTCGAGACCGACGAGGGTCGCGAAGGCGCTCTCGGCCGGTCCGCCCGCGGCGCGGCGGCGGCGCACGGTCTCGGCCACCGCATCCGCCTTCGGCAGTCGGCTGGTGGCCTGCGCGGTGACGACGTCGACCCAGCCCTCGATGAGGGCGAGCGTGGTCTCGAGGCGGCCGAGGGCTGCTACCTGCGCGTCGGTCTTCGGCGGGATGAGCGCGCCGCTCGTGAGCGCCTCGCGCAGGCTCTCGGGGTTCGCCGGGTCGAACTCGGCTGCGAGCGACTCGATGCGGTCGGTGTCGATGCGGATTCCGCGGGCGTAGTCGGTGATGGCGCTGATGAGGTGCTGGCGCAGCCAGCGCGCGTGCCGGAAGAGCCGGGCGTGCGCGAGTTCGCGCACCGACAGATAGAGCTGCACCTGATCGGCAGGGATGTCGAGGCCCGTGCCGAAGGCAGCCATGTTCTGCGGGATGAGCGCCGCCTGCACATCGGTCTCGTCGCGGCCCGGCAGCAGCGGGATGCCGATGTCGCCGCCCGAGACGACCTCCGCCGCGAGCTGCCCGACGACGTGGCCGAGCTGCAGCGAGAAGAGCGTGCCGCCGAGCGAGCGCATCATCTGGCCGGCGTTGGCGACCATGCCCTTCAGCTCCTCCGGCACCTGCTGGTCGAGCACCTCGGTGAGCGAGTCGGAGATCGAGGTCGCGACGGGTTCGGCGAGCTGCGTCCACACCGGCAGGGTGAGGCGCGCCCAGTCGGCGCGCGTCAGCAGGGTCGGCTCAGAGGTCAGCTGGGTGATCGAGGTGGCCTCGTCGAGCCACAGCGCCGCCACGTTGAGTGCCTGCCGCAGCTGCTCGAGCTCGGCGGCGCTCGAGCGGATCGAGCCCTGAGCGGCGATGCGCCCCGACTCGTCCTTCGCGAGCTGCCAGTCGACGCCATCGGCGTTCGCGTTCATGGCCTTTTGCAGCTGGCCCATCAGGCGCGCGACCATGAGCGGGTCGGTCGGCAGCCCTGCGGCGCCGGCGAGCTTCGCCGGGTCGAGGTCGCCCTCGCCCGCGAGGAAGCGGCGCAGCATCTCGCGGAACTCGTCGTCAGCTCCGCCTAGGGGATCCTCAGCCATGGTTCCTACGCTAGTGCGCGTGCCCGGGCGACCGACGGGTTTTCGCCTAGGCTTTGCCCGCGGCTCTGCGCCGTGGGCGAACACCTGCCCGACGCCGCATCCGGCCGGGCAGAGCACCCTCGAGAGGAGCCCGGTGAGCCTGTTCACCGCTGACGCGCGTGGCGACGAGTTCGACGACGCGCACGACCCGGCTGTCGTCGACGCGCGGATGCGCGGGCGCCGGGTCGGCTGGCTGCTGCTGGCGTTGACGCTGTTCGGGGTCTTCGGCCTCGCCGTGCTCCCGACCCCGTACGTCATCGAGCGCCCCGGGCCCGTGTTCGACACCCTCGGCACGGTCACGGTCGACGGCGACGAGGTGCCGCTCATCGAGATCCCCAGCGAGCCGACCTACGAGACCGCCGGCTCGCTGAGCCTGTTGACGGTCAACGTCTACGGCAACCGCGATCAGCCGCCGACCTGGTTCGATGTCATCCGCGCCTGGCTCGACCCGAGCCAGTCGGTCGTTCCGATCGACTCGGTGTTCCCCGAGGGGGTCAGCACGGAAGACCGCCGCGAGCAGAGCCGCATCGACATGGAGAACTCGCAGCAGGAGGCCATCGCCGCCGCACTGCGGGCGCTCGGCGAGCCCTACGAGAGCCAGCTGCGGGTCGTCGAGACCCTGGCCGAGAGCCCGGCCGAGGGCATCCTGCGGCCGGACGACATCATCGTCGCGGTCGACGACGAAGCGGTGCGGGATGTCACGGCGCTGCGCGCCGCGATCGCCGCCAACGGCACCGCCGATCCGGTGTCGATCGACATCCTGCGCGGCGGGTCGGAGCGCACGCTCGAGGTCACCCCGGTGCTGAGCGAGGGCGAGGAGCGCGTTCCGGTGATCGGGGTGCTCATCGCGGGCGAGTACGTCTTCCCCTTCGACGTGAACATCGAGCTCGAGAACGTGGGCGGCCCGAGCGCCGGCATGATGTTCGCGCTCGGCATCATCGACAAGCTGACGCCCGACTCGCTCGCGGGCGGGGCCGAGGTGGCCGGAACGGGAACGATCGGGGCCGACGGAACCGTCGGGCCGATCGGCGGCATCGTGCAGAAGATGCATGGGGCGGTCGCCTTCGGCGCCGACTGGTTCCTCGCTCCGACGGCCAACTGCGACGAGGTCGTGGGCAGCATCCCCGGCGATCTGGAGGTGTTCGCCGTCGCGACCCTCGACGAGGCGATCGGCGTGCTGCAGACGATCGCCGACGACGGCGATCTGAGCGAGCTCGCGCGCTGCGAACGCTAGCGGCGAACAGGCCCGGCCCGGGGCCACTTCCAAGAGTTGCCCCGGTAGTCTGAGCCCGTACGCCCGCCGACTCTGGGAGCACCCTCGTGACGTCCACCGCAACGCCGCCCGCCAACCGTTCCCGCGCGACTCTCGCGATCAGTGCCGCCATCGTCGGCGCACTGGTCGTGCTGTTCTTCGTGTTCGCGAACGTCTACACCGACATCCTCTGGTTCGACCAGCTGGGCTTCCTCAACGTGCTGACCACGCAGTGGTTCGCCACGGGCGGCATGTTCCTCGTCGGGTTCCTCGGCATGTTCCTGCCCGTGTGGGCGAGCCTGCAGATCGCCTACCGGGCCCGCCCCGTCTACGCCAAGCTCAACTCGCAGCTCGATCGCTACCAGGAGGTCGTCGAGCCGTTGCGTCGCGTCGCGATGCTCGGCATCCCGGCCGTGCTCGGTCTGTTCGCGGGCGTGACGGCCGCCGGCCAGTGGCAGATGGTGCTGCAGTGGTGGAACCGCACCGAGTTCGGCCAGCTCGACCCGCAGTTCGGGCTCGACATCTCGTTCTTCGTCTACGAGCTGCCGTTCTGGCGCGGTGTCATCGCGTTCGCCTCGGCCGTCGTGCTGCTCGCGGGCCTCGCCGCCGTGGCCACGAGCTACCTGTATGGGGCCATCAGCGTCAACGGACGCGAGATCCGCATCTCGCGCACCGCCCGCATCCAGCTCGCCCTCACGGCCGCGATCTACATCGCCCTGCAGGGCGTCAGCATCTGGTTCGACCAGTACGCGACCGTCATCCAGCCCAGCGACGGCTTCCTCGCCATCGGCGCAGGATTCACCGAGGTCAACTCGACGATCCCCAGCCGCGGCATCCTCGCCGGCATCGCGTTGCTCGTCGCCGCGCTCTTCGTCGTCACGGCCGTCATCGGCCGCTGGCGCCTGCCGATCGTCGGCACGGCGCTGCTCCTCGTGAGCGGCCTGCTCATCGGCAGCGTCTACCCGTGGATCGTGCAGCGGTTCCAGGTCGAGCCCAACGCGCGCGAGTTCGAGGCGCCGTTCATCGAGCGCAACATCCAAGCCACCCGAGACGCCTACAACGTGTCGGGCATCGAAGAGATCTCCTACGACGCCGTCACCGACGCCGAGCAGGGGGCCCTGCGCGAAGACGCCGAGACCACCGCGAACATCCGCATCATCGACCCGGCGCTCGTGACCGAGGCGTTCGCTCAGCTCGAGCAGTTCCGGCAGTACTACCAGTTCCCCGAGTTCCTCGATGTCGACCGCTACGAGATCGACGGCCGCACGCAAGACACGGTCATCTCGCTGCGCGAGCTCAACCCCGACGGGCAGACCTCGCAGAACTGGTACAACAACACGATCGTCTTCACCCACGGCTACGGCGTGGTCGCCGCCTTCGGCAACCAGCGCACTGACGACGGCCGGCCCCAGTTCCTCGAAGGCGGAATCCCGGCGAGCGGTTCGCTCACCACCGAGCTCGGCGAGTACGAGCCGCGCGTGTACTTCGGCGAGTTCTCGCCGACCTACTCGATCGTCGGCGGCGGTGACAACCTCGAGCTCGACTTCCCCTCCGAGGGCAGCGAAGACCAGGCCGGCAATGCCACCTACACCTTCACGGGTGACGGCGGCCCGACGCTCGACAACGTCTTCAAGCGCCTGCTCTACTCCATCAAGTTCCAGTCGGAGCAGATCTTCCTCTCCGAGGCCGTGACCGACGACTCGCAGATCCTCTACGAGCGCAACCCCCTCGACCGCGTGCAGAAGGCGGCGCCCTACCTGACCCTCGACTCCGACCCGTACCCGGCCATCGTTGACGGCCGCATCGTGTGGATCGTCGACGGGTACACCACCACGGCGAGCTACCCCTACTCGACGACGGTCGCGCTCAGCGAGGCGATCGCCGACACCTACACGCCGGCCCCGGCCTTCCCGCTCGACCAGATCAACTACATCCGCAACTCGGTCAAGGCGACGGTCGACGCGTATGACGGCTCGGTCACGCTCTACGCGTGGGACACGGAGGACCCGATCCTGCAGACCTGGCAGAAGGTGTTCCCGAACACCCTCGTCGACGCCAGTGAGATGAGCGACGCGCTGCTCTCGCACGTGCGCTACCCGGCCGACCTGTTCAAGGTGCAGCGCAACATCCTGGGCGCCTACCACGTGACCGACCCGGGCTCGTTCTTCTCCACCGATGACGAGTGGCGCACACCGAACGACCCCACGTCGCTCGCGGCCGCCCCGACCCTGCAGCCGCCCTACTACCTGACGATGCAGGTGCCGGGTGCCGATGCACCGGGCTTCACCCTGTACTCGACCTTCATCCCGCGCACCGCGAGCGAGAACGAGCGCAACGTGCTCACGGGCTACCTCGCCGCGAACGCTGATCCCGGTGAGGATTACGGCACGCTCACGCTGCTCACGCTGCCCTCGCAGACGATCCCCGGCCCCGGGCAGGTGCAGAACCAGTTCAACTCCGACCCGATCGTCGCGAACGACCTGGCGCTGCTGCAGCGCGGTGAGACCGAGGTGCTGCGCGGCAACCTGCTGACCCTCCCGATCGGCGGCGGCTTCCTGTACGTGCAGCCGGTCTACGTGCAGTCGACGGGTGAGACGAGCTTCCCGCTGCTGCGCAAGGTGCTCGTCGCCTTCGGTGACTCGATCGCCTTCGAGGACACCCTCGATGAGGCGCTGGATTCGCTCTTCGGCGGAGACTCCGGGGCGAACGCCGGCGACGGCGATGTCGAGCCGGTCGACCCGACCGATCCGACCGAGCCCACCGACCCGACCGACCCGACCGACCCCGGAACGGGCGTCGAGATCTCGGCCGAGCTCGCCCAGGCGCTGCAGGATGCCCGCCAGGCTCTCCTCGACCGCCAGCAGGCCTACGCCGACAACGACCTCGTCGCGGCGGCGGAGGCCGACGAGCGACTGCAGGATGCCCTCGAGCGTGCCCTCGCGCTGAGCGAGTAGGCACGAGCGAGCAGCACGAGCGGCGAGATGGCGCAGTCCGACTCTCCCGAGTGGGCCCGGCTCAACCGGGCCCACTGGGATGAGAAGGTTCCTGTGCACGTCGCGAGCGAGTTCTACGACCTCGCTCCGCTGCGTGCGGGGGAGGGCCGGCTGTACCCCATCGAGGAGGCCGAGCTGCCCCGCATCGCGTCCGCGGGCTGGCACGGGCTGCGGGTGCTGCACCTGCAGTGCCACTTCGGCGCCGACTCGCTCGTGCTCGCGCAGCGCGGGGCCACCGTCGTCGGGCTCGACTTCTCGATGCCGGCCGTGCGGCAGGCGCGCGCGCTCGCGACCGAGCTCGGGCTCGACGACCGCAGCCGCTTCATCTGCGCCGATCTGTACGACGCCCGGCACGCGCTGCCCGAGCCCGAGAGCTTCGACGTGGTCTACACGACCTGGGGCACGATCGGCTGGCTGCCCGACATCGTCGAGTGGGCGCGCATCATCGCGTGGTTCCTGAAGCCCGGCGGGCGGCTGTACTTCGCCGACGGGCATCCGGCGGCCTTCGTCTTCGACGACCCCCGTGCCGACGAGCCCGGTGCTGACGAGCCCGCGGCGCTGCTCGACGGCGGCCCCGCGCGGTTCCCCGCTCCTCGCTTCGGCTACTTCGAGCGCGAACCGCTCGCTCTCGACGAGCCGGGCGACTACGCGGACCCGGATGCGGAGCTCGCCCACTCGCGCACCGTCGAGTGGATGCACCCCCTCGGTGAGACCCTGACGGCCCTCGTCGACGCCGGTCTGGGCATCGACTTCGTGAGTGAGCACGATGCCGTGCCGTGGCAGATGTTCTCGGTGCTCGAGCCGCGCGGCGATGGGCTGTGGGGCTGGCCCGGCACGAGCTGGCTCCCCCTCGGCATGAGCCTCGGTGCGACCCGTCGGGCCGACTGAGGGCGGGCATCCCGTAGCAGAACGCTCTGTCTGTCCCCACTTCGGGAGTTCCCCGCACTGGGGATGACGCGGCCGCGGTCAGCGTGCCTACGGTGGGGAGCGAAGGGGGGCTTGGAAGGAAGCCTCGTGTCGGCACTGCTTGCCGCTGCACTGCATCTCGCTCGTCCGTTCATGTCGGCCTGGGCCGCGTGGCGCGATGACGAATTGTCGTCGATGCCGCGACCGCACGGCCTGCCTCGCGCGGTCGCCGATGGTCCGTCGGCTGATCGCGTGCTCCTCATCGGCTCGGGCCCTGCTGTGGGCTGGGGCGTCGCCTCCAACGACCTCGCCCTGCCCGGAGCCCTCGCGCGCGCCCTGCGGGCCAGCACGGGGCGCGGCGCCGTGGTCGACGTCATCGCCGACCCCCACATGACCGCTGCGGGCCTCGCCGCGGTGATCGCCGGAACGCGGCTCGACCGCTACGACGCGGTGATCACAACCGTGGGCACGAACGACGCGCTGCACTTCACGACCCCGCGCGAGTGGCGGCGGCGCATCGGGCGTGCTCTCGACGTCTGGAGCTCGCGCGTTCGCGGCGGCACCCTGCTGCTCATGGTGGGCATCATCCCCCTGCGCCTGCTGCCGACCTTCACGGGAGTCGCCGCGCGGTCGGTCGACCGGCTCTCGCTCGTGCTCAACGGCGTCACGGATGACCTGGTCACGCAGCATCCGAGCGCGCGCACGACGCTCCTCCCGGCGCCGGGAGACACCGCGTGCGACTCCCTCGGCCGCTTCACCCCTGAGGGCTACGCCTTCTGGGCCGGCCAGATCGCGGCCGAGCTCGTCGATCACCTCAACGACCTCGCCGGCGACACCGATCGCACGACAGCGATCGCGGAGCGCATGACCACGGGTGTCGAAGACGCCGAGCGCATCGCCGACCTGCTCGGCGACGAGGCGATGAGCCTCGAGCGCATCGTCACGATCGCCGCGGCCGCCTTCAAGGCACCCACAGCGCTCGTCACCGTGCTCGGCCCCGACACGCAGTTGCACGTCTCGCGATTCGGCATCGACATCGAGTCGGTGCCGATCGAGCAGTCGTTCTGCGCCGTGGCGGTGCGCACCGATGACGGAATGGTCGTGCCGGATGCGACGCACGACCCGCGGTTCGCCCGCAATCCGCTCGTCACCGGGGAGGCCCAGGTGCGCTACTACGCGGGAGTTCCGATCGAAGACCCTCAGGGTCGTCGCATCGGCGCCCTGTGCATCGTCGACACGAAGCCGCGCCACATCACGACCGAGGCCGAGCTCAGCATGCTGCGCCGCCTCGCCGAGAAGGTGCAGCGCATCGTGTGGGCGACCGTCGCGCGAGCGGAGAAGGCCGCGCGCGACGGCGACCTGGCGCGCACGACCCCGCCGGTGGCACCCGATTCGGAGCAGGAGCGCCGGGTCGAGCCGACGCTCCCTGCCGCGCCGCCGCCCTCGGCGGTGCGCGTGCTGCCGCCGACGCCGAAGTACCAGTGCGACGAGGCCCTCGTCGCGTGCGGCTGACGCCCCGGCCTGATTCGACCGCGCGGGCCCGGGCCTGCTACCCTGGGAGTACGCCGCGGGGTGGAGCAGCTCGGTAGCTCGCTGGGCTCATAACCCAGAGGTCGTAGGTTCAAATCCTGCCCCCGCAACCAATGTCCTGTCTCAGGACATAGGAAACCTCCGAACCTATTGGTTCGGAGGTTTCCTG
>NZ_JBHYEO010000042.1:0-9828 GCF_051860105.1 Microcella sp. | reverse complement strand
GCACCTTCGGCATGGCGGCGAGCACGCACTGGCTCGCGACGGCGACGGCGCAGTCGGTGCTCGAGCGGGGCGGCACCGCGGTCGACGCCGCCGTGGCCGCGGCCTTCGTGCTGCACGTCGTCGAGCCGCACCTCAACGGCCCGGGCGGAGACCTAACGGCGATCGTGGCGCCCGCGGGAGAGCATCCCTTCGTGCTCGCCGGCCAGGGCGCCGCCCCCGGCGCCGCGACCATCGAGCACTACCGCGGGCTGGGGCTCGACGAGATCCCCGGGGCGGGGCCGCTCGCCGCCGCGGTGCCCGGCTCGGTCATGGCCTGGCTGCACCTGCTCGCCACGCGCGGCACGTGGGAGCTCGCCGACGTGCTCGCTCCCGCCCTCGGTTACGCGCGCGACGGGCACCCCGTGCACGAGAACGTGGTGCGCACGATCCGGGCGGTCGCGCCGCTGTTCGAGCAGCACTGGCCGACCTCCGCGGCGCAGTGGATGCCCTCCGGCCGTGTTCCCGAACCCGGCGAGATGATCACCAACGAGCCGTGGGCCCGGGTGCTGGCACGCCTGCTCGCGGCGGGCGAGTCGACCGGCTCACGGGAGTCGCGCGTGCGCGCAGCGATCGCGCTCTGGACGTCGGTCGTCGGTGAGGCGGCCGAGGAGTTCGTGCAGACACCCGTGCAGCACTCGATCGGTGGCGCGCTTCCCGGCGTGCTCACCGCGGCCGACCTCGCGGCGTACTCCCCGGCCGAGGAGGCGCCCGCATCGCTGACCTTCCGCGGCGTCGAGGTGCTCAAGGCCGGGCTCTGGACGCAGGGGCCCGCACTGCTGCAGTCGCTCGCGATTCTCGAGGCGGTCGCCGCCGAGCACGGCGACGCGGTGCTCGATCCGTCGACCGCGCTCGGCGTGCACACGATCACCGAGGCGCTCAAGCTCGCGCTCGCCGACCGCGACGCCTGGTTCGCTGACCCGAGCGTCATCGACGATCCCGCGGCCCTGCTCGCCGACCTGCTGGCCCCCGCCTACGCGGCCGAGCGCGCCGCGCTCATCGGCGAGACCGCCTCGCGCGAGGTGCGCCCCGGGCGCCCCGGCGGGCGCGAGCCGTGGATGCCGCCCGTGCGGCTCGCGGGCTCGGCCGCGGCCCCGCTGCCGGGCTCGGGCGAGCCGACGCTCGACCGCGCGGGGCGTCAGCGCGGCGACACCTGCCACCTCGACGTGGTCGACCGCCACGGCACGCTCATCTCGGCCACCCCTTCGGGCGGCTGGTTGCAGTCGTCGCCGACGATCCCCGCGCTCGGCTTCTGCCTCGGCACGCGCCTGCAGATGATGTGGCTCGACCCGGCGTCTCCGTCGGCGCTCGCGCCGGGCATCCGCCCCCGCAGCACCCTGTCGCCGACGATGCTCGTGCGTGACGGACGCGTGGTCGAGGCACTCGGAACGCCCGGCGGCGACCAGCAGGACCAGTGGCAGCTGCTCTATCTGCTGCGCCGCATCGTCGGGGGCTACGAGCCGCAGCAGGCGATCGATGCGCCGATGTTCCATACCGACGCCATGGTCGCGTCGTTCGAGCCGCGCACGGTGCAGCCGGCGTCGCTCACGGTCGAATCGCGGCTCGGCGACTCGGTCATCGACGAACTGCGCGCCCGCGGGCACGAGGTGACCGTCATGGACCCCTGGAGCCTCGGTCGCCTCAGCTGCGTCGGCGTCGAGCGCGACCGCGGGTGGATGTTCGCCGCGGCCAATTCGCGCGGCAACCAGGGCTACGCCGCGGGTCGCTGAGCCGCGCAGCCCCGCAGCCCGGGGGCCAGGTTTCTGCCACGGCCATGTGTCGCCGTTGTCACATGACAACGTGGACACATAGGCACAGAGGCAACGCGCTCCCCACGCCGCAAAGGTATGATCTTAAGTATGCCCCACGGCTTCGAGCGCATCGTCGCGCACCCCGAGCGTCCTGACCACTCCGCCGAGCAGCCCGGCGACACGATCGTCGCCCGCCTGCGGCTCGACGGCTGGCACGACGTGACCGTGCGCGTGCTGCACCCGTTCACGTGGGATGCGAAGTTCCGTGGCTTCCGCATCGACGAGCTCGCCGTCAGCCCCGCCCGGCCGCGCACGCTCGTGTCGGGCGCGTACTCGGTCGCTGACGCGGCCGTGCTCAACGTCGACGAGGCACGCGTCACCCGCACGCCCTTCGACTTTCCCGAGGGCGACCGGCACGACGGTGTGCTCTACCGCACGATCGGGCACTCCCCCGAGGCCGACGAGCGCTATCAGGATGCGGCCGGCTGGTGCACCATCGCCGCGACCGACGCCGACGGCCGGGCGGTCGCACTCGCGACGGCGCTCGACCGCAGCGACTGCGTGCTGCTCGACCTGCTCGCCGACGACCACGGGCTCACCGTGCAGACGCGCCTGCCGTGGCAGACCTTCCGCCCCGCCGAGCTGCCGGCCCCGGATGCCCTCCCCGGCCTGCTCGTGCGTCACGGGCACGGCGACCACGAGACCGCCGAGGCCTGGCTGCGCGAGCTGCTCGCGGCGACGGTGCCGAGCCGGGCATCCACCGCCCCGCCCCCGCTGATCGCCGACACCTGGGGCTTCGGCACCGACATCGATGCCGACCGGGTGACGGCGTTCTTCGACGTCGCCGCCGATCTCGGTGTGGAGGTCGTGACGGTCGACAAGGGCTGGGAGGACCACGTCGGCGACTGGAACGCGCAGTCCGGCTACGCGGGCGGCGTCGCCGGCATCGCCGCGCTCGCGCATGACCGCGGCATGAAGCTCGGCCTATGGGTGGGGGCGGGCAACGCGTCCCCCGACTCGGTGGTCGCGACCGCGCACCCCGACTGGCTCGCCACCTGGAACGGCCGCCACCAGATGGTGTCGCACCGCAACCACTCGCTGTGCCTCGGGCACGAGCCCGCGCGCGACCACGTGCTCGCGTGCCTCGACCGCCTCGTGCGCGACGGCGTCGACTGGCTGCTGCACGACTTCGAGACGATCAGCCGCTGCGATGCCGCGCACCACACGCACGACCCCGGCGCGGGCGAGGCGGCGGGCGTCACCGGCTGGTACTCGGTGCTCGCGACGCTGCGCGAGGCGCACCTCGAGCTGCTCATCGAGAACTGCTGGAACGGCGGCAAGCCCCTCGACCTCCAGATGATCGCGCACCACGACACGACGATCGGCGACGACTGGTGCCGGTCTGAAGAGAACCGCCTCGCGGCCGTCGGCCTGGGCGTGTACCTGCCGTCGTCGTGGACGAGCAAATACATGGGCGACGAGCCGCACTTGCCGTTGCGCGCGCAGCTCGCGCCCTACCTCGTGGGCGGCCCCTGGATCCTCATGGGCGACCTGCCGGGCTGGGCGCCCGCGCAGCTCGCCGAGATGCGGCAGGGAATCGCGATCTACCGCGAGTGGCGAACGGCGGCCCAGGATGCTCACGCGGTGCCGCCCGTGCTCTTGGGCTCGACGGCCGGAGTGACGGGGCTCGCGTACTCGCCCCGCGCTGACGGCGCCCAGCTCGCCACGTTCGCGGTCGCCGAGACTGCTGTTGGGGCCACGGTTCGCTGGCACCCCGTCATCATGACGTCGAGTACAGAAGCGTGGATCGTGCGGGACGAGTGGAGCGGCGCCGAGCAGCGCGTCGCCCGCGGCGACCTCGCGGCGGGCATCCCGCTCGACACGGCGAGCGCCGACGGAATTGCCCTCAGCGTGCGCCCCGCCTGAGCAACCGCGGGCCTGGGCGGCGATCTTCCCCGCTGCTCAAGAAGCGCGGTGCTACCGTCGCGCTGTGAGCTGTCGATCTTCCCTCATCTCGTCGTCGATTGTTCTCATGCTCGCGCTCTCCGCCTGTGTGCCCGCGGAGCCCGACTTGCAGGCTGCCCAGGAGGAGGCGAACGCCTTCACGAGCGCCTTCGAGACCGACCAGGACGCCCTCGCCACCGGGTCCTTCAGCGCGGGACCCAGCGTGCCGCCGCTCGAGGATCAGCCCGGCCTCCTCTTCGAGTTCGCCGAGACCGTGCGCATCGACGAGATCAGAGTCGCGTGCTTCGGTGGCGGCACCGCCGTGTTCGGAGCCGTCTCCCGAAGTGTCTCGACCTGGGTCGGCACAGAAGGAGTCACCGTGACCTGCGACGGCGAGGTGCGCCTCGTGCCGCTCGGCGCTCCGCTCGAGGACGTGAACGCGATCGAGCTCAACGGCCGAATCGAGTCGGGCGGCGGCGCCGTGATCGCCAGCGTCATCATGGGCGCCGTCGAGTAACCGGATCGCGCCAGCTCAGCGCGGCGTCGGCACAAGCGTCACGTCGAGCAGCTGGCCGCCCTCGATGACCGCGGTCATCACCGTGCCGACGGGCTGGCGGCGCCGATCGGTCGGCGATCCTGGATTGAGCAGGCGGAGTCTCCCGGGCGTCGTCGAATCCCAGGGAATGTGCGAGTGACCAAAGATGAGCACATCGGAGGGGGCATCCGAAGCGGGCCCGAACTGCGCATCGCATCGAGCCTCGCGCTCCGCCGCCGGCCCCGAGTCGTGAATGACGGCGATGCGCACCCCGTCAACCTCGACTCGCGCGATCTCGCCCAGCCGCGCGTGCAGGTCGGGACCATCGTTGTTGCCGGCGACGCCGACAACGCGGGCCGACCGCGCCGCGAGCGCGTCGAGCGTCGCCACGTCGACCCAGTCGCCCGCGTGGATGACCAGATCCGCCTGGTCGACGAGCTCCCACACCTGCGGCTGCAGCTCCTTCGCCCGCACCGGCAGGTGCGTGTCGCTCAGCAGCAGCAGCAGCCTCATGCCAGCGAGGGTACGACCCTACCGGTCAGGATTGCCGGGAAGCGAGGCGCCGATCGTGTCTGACGTCCTCGGGTGCGCTCGGCTACCTCAACCGCCGGTGAATGCTTCCAGACCCGTCTCGACGCCGATGTCGCTGCACGCGGCCATGAGGGCATCTAGGCCACCAAACCATTCGTCGGACGATATTCCCGACGACCGGTTCGCACCTAGTGGGATGCTCGGAGCTGCTTCCTTCAATTGCACGACAGCACTGTGGACAGCGCCCTCACCGCTCGTGGGAATGCGGTCCAAAACACGGGTCGCGAGCCGATACCAGCCATCGCGCTCTTGCGTTTCTGCTCGACCTTGCTGAAGGGCAATGTCAGCATTCGTGACGATCGTCAGGACATCGCCTATCGCGATGCAGGCAGAAGTGTCCTCAGACACACGCTCGGCTTCAAGAGTGTCGCCAATTGGGTCGCCGCTGGAAACGGAACACCCACTGAGCAGCAAAGCAGCACAAATCGACAGAGATACTGGCCCCGATAGACCGCGGATCATCGATGTTCCCCCAAACGTCATCATGGGGCTCAGGCTAGTTGATCAGTCCTCAATTGCGTCCGATTTCCTACGCCCAGCCGTGAAGCGAGCCCCCAACGCAAGCAACGATGCTTCGACGAGCTAACGGAATGGCGCCACACCGCACCGACTATGGTCAAGCAGTAATGAGGAGATGTCGATGGTCGGGTTGCGTCGTGGGATCGGGGGTATCAACCGGTGAAACAGGCGGCGCTCACAGCACAGGAGTGGGGTCTGATCCTTCTAGGCCTTGGCCTCTTCTTCGCCGTCGGCGCCGCCCTGCTCCCCTCGTCCGCGTGGGGATCTGACGGTGTGAGCGGGGTCACACTCGTTGTCAGACCTGATCACATGTTGCTGGGCAAAGTAATCGCCCACAGCATCTCGCTGTTCCTGCTTCTTGCGGGGTTCTTGGCAGTGCGCGGCAACCAGCGAAAGAGAGTTCTCTTTGACTGGCACCTTCTGGGGCTGGGTAGCGTGATCACTGCTCTGGCCTTGACTCACTGGTACTTCGACGTTGTCGGAATTCTCGAGCGCCTGACACCCGAGGACGCCGGTCGTGTTCCCGGAGGTGTGTACCCGTACCTGCTCATCGTCTTCTGGTCGTCACCGGCGATTGCCCTTGTCCTCGACGCATTGACCTCAATCGTCCTACGACGAAAGACTGGCGCGGGCTGGAGCCTCTACTGGAGTGCGGGCTCCCTAGCGATGGTCTGCGTCACTGGTGTGGTTGCGTTGCTGGGTCGGACGTAGTTCGTCGCTGAGCCTGAACAGGAAGGTTCTCCCCAGCGCGGGTGTTGTCACGCCAACGAGGGGACCCGTTCCGCGTCGACCACGGGCATGACATCGCGCACGATCGCCTCGAGCAGGCGCGCGTTGAACTCGACGCCGAGCTGGTTCGGCACGGTGACGAGTAGCGTGTCGGCGGCCTGCACGGCCGCATCGCGCGCGAGCTCGGCGGCGATCACGTCGGGCGCGCCGATGTACGAGCGGCCGAAGCGCGAGCGCGAACCGTCGAGAATGCCGACCTGATCGGTCTGCGAGCCCTGCGCCTGCAGCCCGAAGTAGTACTGCGTCTCCTCGTCGATGATGGGCAGGATGCTGCGGCTCACCGACACGCGGGGCTCACGCTTCCATCCGCGAGCGGCCCACGCCGACCGGAACATCGCGATCTGCTCGGCCTGCAGCTCGTCGAACGGCACCCCGGTGTCTTCCGTCAGCAGCGTCGAGCTCATGAGGTTCATGCCCTGCTCGGCCGTCCACACCGCGGTCGCGCGCGTGCCGGCGCCCCACCAGATGCGGTCGTACAGCCCCGGCGACTGCGGGGTCACCGGCTGCGGCTTGTCGGTGCCGATCACGCGCGGGTTGCCGGGCGCGAAGCCCTCGCCGTCGATCGCGCGACGGAAGAGGTCGGTGTGCTCGCGCGCCATGTCGGCGTCGGTCTGCCCCTCGGCGGGCACCTGGTCGAAGTACCGCCAGCCGTCGACGACGGCCTCGGGTGATCCCCGGCTGATGCCGAGCTGCAGCCGGCCGCCGCTGATCAGGTCGGTCGCCCCAGCCTGCTCGGCGAGCGACCACGGGTTCTCGTAGCGCATGTCGATGACACCCGTGCCGAGCTCGATGCGGCTCGTGCGCGCGGCCGCGGCCGCCATCATCGGGAACGGGTTCGAGTGGTTCTGGGCGAAGTGGTGCACGCGGTAGTACGCGCCGTCGACGCCGACCTCCTCGGCCGCGACCGCGAGCTCCACGCCCTGCAGCAGCGCCTCGCCGCCGGAGCGCGTGCGCGAGCCGGTCACGCCCATCCAGTTGCCGAACGACAGGAAGCCCAGTTTCGTCATACCCGGCTCAATGCGTCTGCATGCAGAACTATTCCCGGTCGGGCGCCGGTACAGCATCCCGAATCGGCCTCGCGGGGCCCGGGATCGTCGCGCCGGGCCGCGTCGTCAGGTACACGCCCGCGAGCACGATGAGCCCGCCGATCACCTGCCACACCGTCAACGCATCGCCGAGCGCGACCGCGATGATCGCCGTGAAGACCGGCAGCAGGTTGAGGAACACGCCCGTGCGCGAGGGGCCGAGTTGCGTGACGGCGACGTTCCACAGCAGGTAGGCGAGCGCGCTCGGGAACACGATGATGATCGCGAGCCCCCACCAGCCCTCGGCAGAGGGCTGCGCCTGAACACCCACCAGAGCCATGACGGGCGCGAGCATGACGGCGCTCATGCCGACCTGCACGGTCGTCGCGGTGATCGGCGGGGTCTGGATGCGCCGGCTGATGATGACGTAGGCCGTCCACGCGAGGATCGCGCCGAGGATGAGCAGGTCGCCGACCGCGACGCTCACGTCGGAGATTCCGCCCGAGCCGCCGAGCAGCACGACGATCACGACGCCGATGAACGAGATCGCGATGCCGAGCACGCCCCCGCGACGGATGCGCTCCCCCAGCACCACGACCGCGGCGAGCGCGATCACGGCCGGGTTGATGGCGCTGATCACGCTCGCGTTCACCGGCGAGGTCGTGTCGAGCGCGGCGTAGAGCAGCAGGGTGTAGCCGACCATGCCGAGCAGGGCCTGGACGATGTGGATCCACCACTCCTTCGCGGCGAGCTTCCACTTGTCGAGCTGGTCGCGCTCGATCCACAGGGTGATGACGAGGAGGATCGGGAAGGCGCCCAGCCACCGCAAGAACGTGAGCTCGAGCGGCGTGAACTCGGCGATCACGCGGTCGCCGACGACGAAGTTCATCGCCCAGAAGAGCTGGGCGAGCACGGCGGGCGAGTAGCGGCGGAGCAGGTGCACGCTCTCAGGCTAGAGCCGAACGGCGAGCCCGGAGTGCAGAGTCGGCGGCTCATGCGAGCATCGAGGAGTGCCGCTGAACTTCACCGCGATCGACTTCGAGACCGCCAACAACCACGCGGCCTCGGCGTGCTCGGTGGGGCTCGTGAAGGTGCGCGACGGCCGCGTGGTCGATCGCGCGAGCTGGCTCATCCACCCGCCGTTCGGCTTCGACGACATGCTCGAGTGGAACACGCGCATCCACGGCATCACCGCCGCCGACATCGTCGACGCGCCCCTGTGGGCCGATCAGGTGGATGCCCTTCTCGAGTTCGTCGACGGCGACACCCTCGCCGCCCACAACGCGGGGTTCGACATGGGCGTGCTCGCGGCGGCGCAGAAGGCCAGCGCGCTCGAGGTGCCGAGCCTGTCGTACGTCTGCAGCCTGCGGGTCGCCCGCAAGACCTATCACCTCGACTCGTACCGCCTGCCCATCGCGGCGATGGCCGCGGGCTTCGAGGACTTCGCGCACCACGACGCCCTCGCCGACGCCGAGGCGTGCGCCGCGATCATCGTGCACGCGGCCAAGCGGCACGAGGTGACCGAGGTCGCCGACCTCGCGCGGGTGTGCGGCACCGCCGTCGGTCGAACCGGCGCGGCCGCCGCGGCCGCGGCGGCCGACCGCCGGCCGGCCGCGCTGGCGTAGCGGTCTAGCGGTCGCAGCCGCCCGACTTGTCGGCGCGCGAGCCCGGAACGCTGAGGTCGCGCAGGCCCTTGTAGGCGTACGGGTCCTCCCCCGCGACCATGACGATGTCGCGGAAGTCGTACTCGGCGAAGTACCGCCCCTCGCTGTTCTGCCAGGGCAGCAGCGATTCGGCGCTCATGTAGTGGTTGACGAGCGCGCGCCGGTAGCCGTGCTTGCCGCTGTTCTCGAGCGAACGGTGCAGCAGGTAGCCGTTGAAGAACAGGGCGGCACCCGCGGGCACCTCGACCGGCACCGCGTCGTCGTCGGTGTAGGGGAACCCGAAGGCCTCGTCGGTGCAGTCGAAGCGCTCGTCGGTCTGCTCGCGGTCGGGGTAGAGCACGCCGCGCGCGTGCGAGCCCGGCAGCACCCAGAGGCAGCCGTTCTCGGTCGTCGCGTCGTCGAGCGCGATCCACACCCCGGCGAGCGAGCGGTCGCGCGTGGGGATGAAGTGCTCGTCCTGATGCCAGGCCTGCCCCGGCTTGCCCTCGCTCTTGATGAACAGCATCGACTGCATGGCCTTGACGTTCGGGCCGATCACCCGCGTGAGGCCGTCGACGATCCGAGGGTGCCGCATGATCTGCCGGGCGACCTCGCTGATCTTGTGCGGGTGGTGGATGCACAAGTACTGCCGCAGCACGTCGGCGTCGCTGTGCCCCGGGTGAGCATCCACCGCTTCATCGCCAGGATTCAGGCCTGCCCGGCAGATGCGCAGGGCCTCGGAGTTCACCTCGGCCACCTCCGCCGGGGTGAGGGTGCCGCGCAGCACGGCGAATCCGTCGCGCGCGTATTGGGCGACGAAGGCCTCGTCGACGGAGTCGTGCATGACGAGGGGCTGAACAGCAGTGGTCATGCCATAGATCATACCTTTGGGTGCGGGCGCCCGGAAGAGGGCGCCCGCACCGCGTGGCCGCGCGCTAGTTGTAGTGCCCAGGGACGTTGTTTGATCTGGACGTCCTGACATGGCGAGAACCTCC
>NZ_JBHYEO010000041.1:0-12052 GCF_051860105.1 Microcella sp. | reverse complement strand
AGCCGCCGCCCGCGCCGGCCGGGCGGCCGGGGCCGCCGGTGCGCTGCTGGAACGGTGCGCGCGGGCCGCCGGGACGACCGGCACCGTCAGGGCGCGGAGCACCGGGGCGGGGAGCGCCGGGGCGCGGGGCGCTCGGACGCGGGATGGCGCCGCCGCCGGGACGCGGCATGCCCTGGGTCGACGAGAAGGGGTTGTTGCCGGGGCGGGGCGTGCCCGGGCGGGCCATGCCCTGCTGCGAGGCGAAGGGGTTGTTGCCGGGGCGCGGCTGGCCGGATGCGGCGGCCGGGCGGGCGACGGCGTCGCCCTCGCCGTCGGTCGCGGCGGGCGCCGCCGGGGCCTCGGGCTGCGCGGCGGGAGCGGCAGCCTCGGGCTCGGGCGCGGCCGGAGCCGGAGCGGGGGCCGGAGCAGGAGCCGGCTTCGCGGGAGCCTTGGCGGCGGGAGCCGGGGCGGCCGCCTTGGGCGCCGTGATGCCTTCGGCCTCCAGTGCCGCACGCAGCTTGCGCGCGACGGGGGGTTCGATCGTCGAGGACGGACCCTTGACGAATTCGCCGAGCTCTTTGAGCTTCTCGAGGGCGACCTTGCTTTCGATGCCGAGCTCGCTCGCGATCTCGTGCACGCGTGGTTTCGCAGCCACAATTCTCCTGTCTGGGTCCGCACCCAGGCAGGGGCAGACCATTAGTGCTGGACGGAACTCATTTCGAGCCGCTCATTAGTTGTCCATGTGCCGATCAGCCTTTTCTTCGGACGATGAAATGGTCGTCAGGACCGATGCCGTGTCGAGCGGACCCGCCACCCGTAGCGCGCGGGCCCAGGCCCGCCGCACAGTGGCGGTTTCGACGCAGTCGCGAGTGCCGTGCACCCACGCACCCCGCCCCGGAAACCGGGCCAGGGCATCCACCACGACCGCTCCGTCGCGCGCCACCACCCTCACGAGAGAGGATCGCGGTGCTCGCTGGCGACAGCCGAGGCAGGTTCTGACGGGTTCCATTGTAGCCCCCTCCGTTGCGCCTACGGGTTCCGGACGCCGACTCCTCGGCGAGAACGCGATGCGTTCCCGCCTGCGGCGCAAAGATCGAGATTCAGCCCCGAGCTACTCGTCCATCACTGAGTCGGGCTGAATATCGATCTTTGCGCCCGTCAGTTTGGCAGCCAAGCGAGCGTTCTGGCCCTCTTTGCCGATCGCGAGCGACAGCTGGTAGTCGGGCACGAGCGCCCGCACGGCCTTCGTCGCCGGGTCGATCACGAAGGCGCTCGTCACCTTCGCGGGCGACAGGGCGTTGGCGACGAAGGTAGCGAGGTCGTCGCTGTGGTCGACGATGTCGATCTTCTCCGCGCCGAGCTCGGCCGTGACCGCGCGCACGCGCTGCCCGAGCTCGCCGATGCACGCCCCCTTGGCGTTGACGCCCGGCTGGAGCGAGCGCACCGCGATCTTCGTGCGGTGGCCGGCCTCGCGGGCGAGCGCGGTGATCTCGACGACACCCTCGGCGATCTCGGGAACCTCGAGCGCGAACAGCTTGCGCACGAGCGACGGGTGGGTTCGGCTCACCGTGATCTGCGGACCCTTGAGCCCCTTCGAGACACTCGTCACGTACACCCGGATGCGGCTGCCGTGAGTGTACTCCTCGCCGGGAACCTGCTCTTCCGGCGGCAGGATGGCCTCGACCGCGCCGAGGTCGATGTGGATCATCCGCGGGTTGGGACCCTGCTGGATGACGCCCGCGACGATGTCGCCCTCGCGGCCCTTGAACTCGCCGAGAACGCGGTCGTCGCCGATGTCGCGAAGACGCTGGTTGATGACCTGCTTCGCGGCGAAGGCGGCGATGCGGCCGAAGTCGTCGGGGCTGTCGGGAGCCTCGCCGATGAGCATTCCCTCATCGTCGAACTCGGGCACGTACACGGTGACGTGCCCGGTCTTGCGGTCGAGCTCGACGCGCGGCTGCGGCTGGTCGGCATCGCGCTGCTCGTCGCGGTCGGTGTGCTTCAGGTAGGCCGTGAGGATGGCCTGCTCAATGATCTGCACGAGCTCGTCGAACGGGATCTCCCGCTCGCGCTCCATCATCCTCAGGATGCTCAGGTCGATGTCCACGTGGGGTGCCTCCGCTATTCGGTTGAGACCGCGCGGCCGACCGTGGCGCGCGCAGTGCGAGCCCCCACGATACCCGACCCCCGCGGGTCGTGCTCCCGGCTCAGGCGGTCGCGCGCAGTCGGTCGACGACCTCGTGCAGGGCGATCTCCGAGCGCTCGCCCGTCGCGCGGTTCCAGAACTCGACGACGCCCTCCCCCGCCCCGCGACCGACGACGACGACGAGCGGCACCCCGATGAGCTCGGCATCGCCGAACTTCACGCCTGGGGAGACCTTCGGCCGGTCGTCGTACAGGGTGTCGAAGCCAGCGGCGTCGAGCTCGCTCACGAGCGACTCGGCGACCGTGTAGGCGAGCTCGTCGCGCCCCGCGGCGACCACGTGCACGTCGAACGGCGCGACTTCGCGGGGCCAGATGAGCCCCTTCTCGTCGTGCGCGTTCTCGGCGATGACGGCGAGGATGCGGGTGACGCCGATGCCGTACGAGCCCATGGTCACGGTGACGAGCTTGCCGTTCTCGTCGAGCACCTGCAGCCCGAGCGCCTCGGCGTACTTGCGGCCGAGCTGGAACACGTGCCCGATCTCCATGCCGCGCGCGAGCTCGACCGGGCCGCTGCCGTCGGGCGCGGGGTCGCCCGCGCGCACCTCGGCGATGTCGACGCGGCCGTCGCCCACGAAGTCGCGCCCGGCCACGAGGTGATACACGTGCTTCTCGGGCTCGTTGGCGCCGGTGATCCACACGGTGCCGTCGCCGACACGAGGGTCGAGCAGATACCGGATGCCCGTGGTCGACGTCTCTCCGAGCACGGGGCCGCTCGGGCTCCAGGGCCCGATGTAGCCCTTCACGAGGCCCGTCGCCGCGGCGAAGTCCTCGTCGGTGGCGGCGTCGACGGTCGCGGGCGCGAAGGCCACCTCGGCGCGCTTGAGGTCGACCTCGCGGTCGCCGGGCACGCCGACGACGACGAGCTCGCGCGTGCCGTCGAGGTGGGTGAGGCGCAGCACGACGTTCTTGAGCGTGTCACCCGCCGCCCACGGCCGGTCGGCGCGCGGGTAGCGCTCGTTCGAGAGGGCGACGAGGGTCGCGATCGTCGGGGTCTCGGGAGAGTCGTGGATGGCCGCCGCGGGCTCCCCTGCGGCGTCGACCGGCTCGGCGAGCGGCACGCGGTACGCCTCGACGTTGGCCGCGTACCCGCCGGCCGACCGGACGAAGGTGTCTTCGCCGATCGCCGTGGGGTGCAGGAACTCCTCGCTGCGCGAACCGCCCATGGCGCCCGCGTCGGCCTGCACGATGACGTACTCGAGCCCCAAACGCGTGAAGATGCGCTCGTAGGCGTCGCGCTGAGCCTGGTACGCGGCATCCAGCCCCGCGTCATCGATGTCGAACGAGTAGGCGTCCTTCATCGAGAACTCGCGGCCGCGCAGCAGGCCGGCGCGCGGACGCGCCTCGTCGCGGTACTTGTCTTGGATCTGGTAGATCGCGAGCGGCAGGTCTTTGTAGCTGCTGTAGAGGTCTTTCACGAGCAACGTGAACACCTCTTCGTGCGTGGGGGCGAGCAGGTAGTCGGCGCCGCGGCGGTCCTTCAGCCGGAAGATGCCGTCGCCGTACTCCTCCCAGCGGCCGGTCGCCTCGTAGGGCTCGCGCGGCAGCAGGGCGGGGAAGTGCACTTCCTGCGCGCCCGCGTTCGCCATCTCCTCGCGGATGACGGCCTCGATGCGCCGGCGCACCTTCAGACCGAGCGGCAGCCAGGCGAAGACCCCCGGCGCCTGGCGACGGATGTACCCGGCGCGCACGAGGAGCCGGTGGCTCGCCACTTCGGCATCAGCCGGGTCGTCGCGAAGGGTGCGGAGGAAGAGCTGCGAGAGGCGCGTGGTCACCGGGAAAGACTACTGGGCGGCGACATGCCGTCAGCTTCACGGTCGCGATGCCCCCCGTTCGGGGGCCAGAATGGAAACAGGCCTGCGAGCGATGGCAAGGGGGGCTTGGATCGCTCGCAGGCCCTTCCCGTCTCGCGAAACGTCGCGCGACGGGAAACCCGCACGACGGAAGACCCCCCTGTACGACCCTCGCGGGTCGAGCACCGCCCCCCCGGTGCCGCCAGTCGGCTCCCCCGGCCGTTGGGTTCAGCGTAGTGACGGGCGCGGAACGGGGGTCAGTCCCCCGATGGGGGGACACGAGCGACGCCCCCCGCCGAGAAGGCGAGGGGCGTCGAGTCGAGCGGTGTCAGAAGGTCACGCCTGAGCGCGCCGACGGGCCATCACGAGAACGGCGATGCCGGCGAGGAGAAGCGCGCCCGCACCCAGAGTGATGGTCGACGACAGGTCGGTACCCGTCGCGGCGAGCTCCGGGTCGGGCACAACCGGGTCGGTGAGGTCACCACCGGCAGCGAGAACGAGTGCACCGTTCCACACGTCACGAACGCCGTTGTCGAGCTCTTCCGGGTCGGGGAACCAGTCGTAGGCCTGGTAGAGGTACGCGCCCGTGCCGATGCGGAACGACGCGATGCCGAGGCTGTCGTTGGCGAGGCTCTGGTAGACCGGCGTGATGAGGGCCTTCTGCCCGACCGAGAACATCGAGTAGTCGCTCAGGCCGCCCGCGTAGTTGGCGTTCGGCACCTCGGCAGGGAGCGAGACGTCGGAGGAGACGCGCTGCCACGGACCGTTTCCGGTGTTGTTCCCGAACTCGCTCGTGAAGTCGACGCCCGTGAGCTCGCTGACGATATCGCCGTGGGTGTACGACCCCGTACCCAGGATCAGTCGGCCGGCCGACACCCAGGTGCGGATGACCTCGAGCGCGGCGTCGCTGATGGCCGACGTGCCGCCGGGCTCCCAGTTGCCGCCCTCGGGCAGCACGAGAACATCGGCGCCGGTCAGCAGGGTCGTCCAGACACCGGCCGAACCGTCGCCACCATCGGTGACGCGGATCTCGCTCGCCGTGGGGAGGAGGACGGTCGTGATGTCCCAGTCTTCTTCGAGGGGATCGGTGAAGGAGTCGTTCGAGAAGACGACGATGACGGGGCCGTCGACGGTGTCGCCCGGGTACGTGCCCGGCTCGAGCGGGTTGTTGAGCGGCGCCGCGGCCGGCCGGAGGACCGGCGGCTCGTCGATCGGCTGGTTGGCGTTGGCGGCGGCGGGCGCGAAGGCGAGCGCGGCCGCGAGAGCGACAGCACTCGCGCCAAGGACATGTCGAGACGTACGGATCACGGGGGTGGCCTCTCGGGTCAACGGGACCGTCGCGGACGACGGCATCATGCCGAGCGTAGAGTATGAAACCACTTCACACCAGGCACGATCCTCGCACCGGCGCGCCGCGCGCCGATCAGGCCGTGACGACCTCCGGCGACCCGACGGGGGCATCCGGCATCGACGCGGCGAGGCGGTTCGCCTCCTCGATGAGGGTCGCGACGATCTCGCTCTCGGGCACGGTCTTGATGACCTCTCCCTTGACGAAGATCTGGCCCTTGCCGTTGCCGGAGGCGACGCCGAGATCGGCCTCGCGGGCCTCCCCCGGGCCGTTGACGACGCAGCCCATGACGGCGACGCGCAGCGGAACGGTCATGCCCTCGAGGCCCTTCGTGACGTCTTCCGCGAGGGTGTACACATCGACCTGGGCCCGCCCGCAGGAGGGGCAGGAGACGATCTCGAGCTTGCGCTCGCGCAGGTTCAGGCTCTCGAGAATCTTGAGGCCCACCTTCACCTCTTCGGCCGGCGGTGCCGAGAGCGAGACGCGGATCGTGTCGCCGATGCCCTCGCTCAGCAGGATGCCGAAGGCCGTGGCGCTCTTAATCGTGCCCTGGAAGGCGGGGCCGGCCTCGGTGACACCGAGGTGCAGCGGCCAGTCGCCGCGCTCGGCGAGCTGGCGGTAGGCCTTGACCATGACGATCGGGTCGTTGTGCTTGACCGAGATCTTGAAGTCGTGGAAGTCGTGCTCCTCGAACAGGCTCGCCTCCCACACGGCGCTCTCGACGAGCGCCTCGGCGGTCGGCTTGCCGTACTTCTGCAGCAGACGCGGGTCGAGCGAACCGGCGTTCACGCCGATGCGGATGCTCACTCCGGCGTCTTTCGCCCGCTTGGCGATCTCGGCCACCTGGTCGTCGAACTTGCGGATGTTGCCAGGGTTCACGCGCACTGCGGCGCACCCCGCATCGATCGCCATGTAGACGTACTTCGGCTGGAAGTGGATGTCGGCGATGACCGGGATCTGGCTCTTCTTCGCGATGATGTGCAGCACATCCGCGTCGTCCTGGCTCGGCACCGCGACGCGCACGATGTCGCAGCCGGTGGCGGTCAGCTCGGCGATCTGCTGCAGCGTCGCGTTGATGTCGGTCGTGGGCGTCGTCGTCATCGACTGCACGCTGACCTGGTGGTCGCTGCCCACCATGACCTTGCCGACCTTGATCTGGCGGGTCTTGCGGCGGGGGGCGAGGGTCTCAGGGACCTTGGGCATTCCGAGATTCACAGCAGGCACGCCCCCAGTGTACGACCCGCGCCTGTGCTCGGACCGCGCGGATGCGTGCGCTAGAAGAGTGTGACGGGCTTGACGATGTCGGCGTAGATGAGCAGCGCGCTCATGACTCCCAGCACGAGCACGACCGCCAGTGTGACGGGCACGAGCTTCGCCGTGTCGATCGGGCCCGGGTCGTGCTTGCCGCGCAGCTTCGCGAACCAGCGCCGCAGCCCCTCCCACAGCGCACCGGCGACGTGCCCGCCGTCGAGAGGCAGCAGCGGGATCAGGTTGAAGACGAACAGCGCGACGTTGAGCGAGGCGAGCAGGCCGGTCAGGAACGATATGCGCTCGACGACGGGGATCGTGTCGATGCTCGCGATCTCCCCCGCGATGCGGCCGACGCCGACGACGCTGATCGGACCGTTCGGGTCGCGCTCCTCCGGCCCGAAGGCCGCCTGCGCGACGTCGATCATGCGCTGCGGCAGGTTGAGGATGATGCCCACGACGGCCGAGATGTTGTCGCCCACCGCGGGCAGCACGGCGGTGACCGGCTGCTGCACGGTCTCGTAGGCGGGCGCGATGCCGACGAACCCGACCTGCTGGGTCAGCGGCTCGCCGTCGGGGCCCTCGACCACGCGGCCGCGGTCGTCGAGCACGTAGCGCTCGGTCAGGAGGGGCGTGACGCTCGTGCGCACCGCGGCACCATCGCGCTCGACCTCGACCGTGAGCGGCTCCCCCGCGGCCTCGCGCACGATGGCGAGCACGGCATCCCACGAATCGATCGGCTCGCCGTCGATCGCCACGATCCGGTCGCCCGGCTGCAGCTCGGCCTCCGCGCCGGGGGCGAGCGGGTCGCCCGGCGCGCACTCCTGCCGCTCGCTCGTGGCCGGGAGCACGCACTCGTTGACGCTGCCGAGCGTCGTCGAGGGCTGGGCGACACCGAAGCCCATGAGCACGATCGCGTAGAGCACGATCGCGATCAGGAGGTTCATGAACGGGCCGCCGAGCATGATGATGACGCGCTTGCCGACGGGCAGTCGGTAGAAGGTGCGGTGCTCCTCGCCCTCGGGGATCGTGTCGGCGGAGGCGCTGCGCGCGTCTTGCACGAGGGTGTCGAAGAAGCCCGTCGATGCGGCGCGGGCCCGCTGGCCGGCGACGGGCGGGTACATGCCCGCCATCGAGATGTAGCCGCCGAGCGGGATCCACTTGAAGCCGTACTCGGTCTCGCCGCGGCGCCACGACACCATCGTGCGGCCGAACCCGATCATGAACTGGCCGACGCGCACGCCGAAGAGCTTCGCCGGCACGAAGTGGCCGAGCTCGTGCAGTGCAATCGAGACGATGAGCCCGACGACCACGACCAGGATTCCGACGATGTACAGCAGCACGGTCTCCACGAGCGGTCACTCTAGCGCCGGGGGCCCGGCCGCTGCTGGGCGCGGCCTATGCGCCCGCCACGAGCGGGGAACGCGCTACGCGCGAGCGATGAGCGCGTCGGCCTCGCGGCGCGCCCACTCCTCGGCCTCGAGAACGCCGTCGAGCGTCATCGGGTGCGGCTCGTGGCGGTCGACGACGGCGCGCACCGTATCGACGATGTCGAGGTAGCCCAGTGCGCCGTCGTGGAAGGCGTGCACGGCCTGCTCGTTGGCGGCGTTGAACACGGCCGGGAAGGTCGCGCCCGCCTCTCCCACGCGCTTGGCGAGAGCGACCGCGGGGAACGCCTCGTCGTCGAGGGGCGCGAAGGTCCAGGTGGATGCTGTGCTCCAGTCGAGCGGAGCGCCCGCGCCCGCGACCCGGTGCGGCCAGTCGAGCCCGAGCGAGATCGGCAGGCGCATGTCGGGGGGCGAGCACTGCGCGATCGTCGAACCGTCGACGAACTCGACCATCGAGTGCACGATCGACTGCGGGTGCACCGTGACCTCGATTCGGTCGTAGGGCACATCGAACAGCAGGTGCGCCTCGATGATCTCGAGCCCCTTGTTGACGAGCGTCGACGAGTTCGTGGTGATGACCCGGCCCATGTCCCACGTCGGGTGCGCGAGCGCCTCGGCGGGCGTCACTCCAGCGAGCTCGGCACGCGTGCGCCCACGGAACGGCCCCCCGCTCGCCGTCAGCACGAGCCGGCGCACCTCGTGGTGCTCGCCCGCGAGCAGCGCCTGCGCGATCGCCGAGTGCTCGCTGTCGACCGGCACGATCTGCCCGGGAGCCGCGAGGCTCGTGACGAGCGAGCCGCCCACGATGAGGCTCTCCTTGTTCGCCAGGGCCAGGATGCGCCCCGCCTGCAACGCCGCGAGCGTCGGCGCGAGACCGACCGACCCGGTGATGCCGTTGAGCACCACATCGCAGTGCACGTCGCGCACGAGCTGCGCCGCGGCCTCGGCGCCGAGGGCGACGTGCTCCACGGAGTGGGCTCGCGCCTGGGCCTCGACGAGCTCGCGATTGCGGCCCGCAGCGAGCCCGACCACGCGAAAGCGCTCCGGGTTGGCGGCGATGACCTCGAGGGCCTGGACGCCGATCGAGCCCGTGGAGCCCAAGACGATGATGTCGCGCATGGTGTTCATCATGCCCGACCGCGGCAGGGCATCCGGTGCCCCGAGTCGACCCCGCGGGCCGCGGCTAGGACGCCGCGAGAATGTCGACGACGAAGACGATCACGTCGTCCGGCCCGATCGAGCCGTCGGGCGTGCCGCCCGACGGGCCGTAGCCGAGGTCGGGCGGGATGATCGCGATGACCTGCGAGCCCACCGTCTGGCCGACGAGCGCGTCACGGAAGCCCTGGATGACGCCGCTCGTCGGGAAGTCGGCGGTCGTGCCGCGCTCCCAGCTCGAGTCGAAGATCTCGCCGGTGTTCCAGTTCATGCCCGTGTAGTGCACGGTGACCGTCTGGCCGTCTTCGACCACCGGACCGTCGCCAAGGATGAGCACGGCGAGGTCGAACTCGGTGAACGGCTCGCCCTCGGGAAGAGTGATCGTGGGTGCGCCGTTGTCGGCGAGCTCGACGGTCGGGAAGCCCTCGGGCGCCTCCTGCGCCTCGCCCTCCGCGCGCTCGAGGGCCGGCGGCACGATGCTGACCACGTCGATGACGAAGACCAACGACTCGCTGCCGGTCAGGCTCAGCTCGGGCACGCCCTGCTCGCCGAAGCCCTCGACGGGCGGGATGACGCCAGCCAGGCGGGTGCCCGGAGTCGCGCAGTCGAGCAGCAGCGAGAAGCCGACGAGCTGAGCGCTCGCGGTGTCGATCGGGAACCGCTCGGCGTTCTCGCCCGTGAAGCCCGTCGTCGCGAGCTCGGCGCCCGTCTCGCCGTTGAGCACCGTGTACTCGATGACCACGGTGTCGCCGTTCGCGGCGGCGTCACCCTCGCCCTGCTCGATGACGGTGCGCTGCGTGGCGTCGGGCATCAGCGGGCCGTCGAACTCGATCGTGGGCACCTCGCCGAACACGCCCTCGACGCTGACCGCGTCGGATGCCGTGCCCGCGGGAGCGCAGTCGCCGTCGGCGGGGGCGGACCCGCCCGGAGCGCACGCGGCGAGCGAGAGGAGCAGAGCGGCGCTGAGGCCGGAGGAGAGCAGAGCGGAACGGCGGCGCACGGGAGAGTCCTCACGATGGAACGGGCACGAAAGCACCAGTCTCCCACGCCGTGTCTTGGACTCGGCTTTACGTCGTGCCGTCCTCCTCCGCGGCCCGTCGCGTCGTCGGCTCGTGATGCACCGGGAAGCTCACCGAGTTGGCGATGAAGCACAGTTCGCTCGCCCGGTGGTGCAGGGCCTCGGCCCGGCGCGCATCCTCGTCGTCGTGGTGAGCGGCCAGCGTCACGACCGGACGCAGCGTGGCCTCGATGAGCCGGCCGCCGTCGCCCTCCTGCTGAAGCGTGCCGGTGGCCTCGTCGCGGTAGTCGACCACGACGATTCCGTTGACGGCCGCGACGTGCAGGTAGCTGAGCATGTGGCACTGCGCGAGCGCCGCGATGACGAGCTCCTCAGGGTTCCAGCGGTCCGCGTCGCCCCGGAAGGTGCGATCGCTCGATCCCTCGATCTCGTGCCGCTTGCCCTCGGCGTGGATGCGGTGGTCGCGCCCGTACGAACGGTACGTCGCGGTGCCCTCGCCCCGGTTCCCCGTCCACTGCATCGCGATCGCGTAGTGGTGGTGATCGTGCGCCATGGAGTCTCCTCTCGACCCGGCTCCGACGCAGAGGCCGGGAGTACACTCATCCCACCATGACTGACACTCTTCCTGCGCCCGCATCACTGTCTTCGCACGGGTCGGCCCCCGCGGTCGCCCAAGAGCGCCGCGTCGTCACCGCCATCCCCGGCCCGGCGTCGCAGGCCCTGCACGCACGTCGCCTCGCGGTCGTCAGCGCGGGTGTCGGCACGGCCCTCCCCGTGTACATCGACCGGGCGCACGACGCCATCGTCGTCGACGTCGACGGCAACCACTTCATCGACCTCGGCGGCGGCATCGGGGTCATGGGCGCAGGCCACACGAACGACGCGGTCGTGGCCGCGGTTCAGGAGCAGGTGGCGAAGGTGACCCACACACTCTTCACCGTCACGCCCTACGAGCCCTACGTGCGGGTCGCCGAGCTGCTCGTGCAGCACACCCCGGGTGACCACGACAAGAAGGTCGTGCTCGTCAACTCGGGCGCGGAGGCCCTCGAGAACGCCGTCAAGATCGCGCGCAAGCACACCGGTCGTGCGGGCGTCGCCGTGCTCGACCACGGCTACCACGGTCGCACCAACCTCACCATGGCCATGAACTTCAAGGCCATGCCCTACAACCTGGGCTTCGGGCCGTTCGCGAGCAACGTCTACCACGCCCCCAGCTCATACCCCCTGCACGACAGGCTGTCGGGGGCCGAGGCCGCCAAGCGCACCATCTCGTACCTCGAGAAGCGCGTCGGGGCCGATGATCTGGCCTGCCTCGTCGTCGAACCCATCCAGGGCGAGGGCGGCTTCATCGTGCCGGCCGAGGGCTACCTGCCCGCGCTCGTCGACTGGTGCCGCGCCAACGGCATCGTCTTCGTCGCCGATGAGGTGCAGTCGGGCGTCGCCCGCACCGGCGCCTACTACGCGAGCGAGCACTTCGGCATCGTGCCCGACATGATCACGACGGCCAAGGGCATCGCGGGCGGGATGGTGCTCGCGGGCGTCGTCGGGCGCGCCGAGATCATGGATGCCTCGCACGCGGGGGGCCTGGGCGGCACCTACGGGGGCAACCCCGTCGCCTGCGCCGCGGCGATCGCGGTGTTCGAGCAGATCGAGCAGCGCGACCTGCTGGGCGCCGCCCGGCGCATCGAGTCGGTTCTCATGCCCCTGCTGCTCGACCTGCAGTCGAAGCACCCGCGCATCGGTGAGGTGCGCGGCATCGGTGCCATGCTCGCGATCGAGTTCCTCGACCCGGAGACCCACGAGCCCGACGCCGCGATCGTGTCGCGCGCCGTCGCGGCGGCCGCCCAGCAGGGCGTCCTGCTGCTGAGCGCCGGCACCTACGGCAACGTGATCCGCTTCCTCCCGCCGCTGACCATCAGCG
>NZ_JBHYEO010000040.1:0-14529 GCF_051860105.1 Microcella sp. | reverse complement strand
GAGCGCGTCGAGACGCATCTCGAGCAGCTCGACGAGGTTCTCACCCGTCAGGCCGGCCGAGCGACGGGCCTCGTTGAACGCGATCTTGAGCTGGGCCTCACGGATGCCGTACTGGGCACGGAGACGCTGCTTCTCGCGCAGACGCACGGCGTAGTCGCTGTCGGCCTTGCGCTTGGTGCGGCCGTGCTCACCGGGAGCGTAGGGGCGCTTCTCGAGGTACTTGGCCGCCTTCGGGGTGAGGGCGATGCCGAGTGCGCGAGAGAGACGGGTCTTGCTGCGAGTACGTGACTTGGTAGACACGGTTTCCTTCCCTGGGCGTGGCCGAGAATCTCAGCGGCTCACGGGCGTACACCGCTCCGTCCGGTCCGGACGCACGCCGAGGCGTTCCGGGGGAAGCTACGAGGGAGGGTGTGCCCATATCTGACGGGCCGAGCAAGCCTACCAGAGCGGGCGCCCACCCTCGTCAGTCGGTGCCGCCCCGCGTGATGGCCCGCAGCTTGGCCAGGCGCGCGGCGACCTCGCGCTCGTGCCCGCGCTCGGTCGGGCGGTAGTACTCGGTGCCCACGAGCGGATCGGGCAGATACTGCTGCTCGGCGACCCCGACCGGCTCGTCGTGCGGGTACACGTACCCCTTCCCATGGCCGAGCCGCTTCGCGCCGGGATAGTGGGCGTCGCGCAACGGTTTCGGCACGCGGCCGAGCCGACCCGCGCGCACGTCGGCGATCGCGGCATCGATGCCGACGTATGCCGCGTTCGACTTCGGCGCCGTCGCGAGGTAGACGACCGCCTCCGCCAGCGGGATGCGCCCCTCGGGCATGCCGATCAGCTGCACCGCCTGGGCGGCCGCGACGGCGATCGGCAGCGCCTGCGGGTCGGCCATGCCGATGTCCTCCGCCGCCGAGATGATCACGCGACGGGCGATGAACCGCACGTCCTCCCCCGCCTCGATCATGCGGGCGAGGTAGTGCAGGGCCGCGTCGGGGTCGCTCCCCCGGATCGACTTGATGAACGCGCTGATCACGTCGTAGTGCTCGTCGCCCTGCTTGTCGTAGCGCAGCAGTGCGCGATCGACCGCCGCGGCGACGATCTCCGCCGTGATCACGGGATGCTCGGCGGGCGTCTCCCCGCCTGCCGCGGCCGACTGCGCGGCCGCCTCGAGCGCGGTGAGCGCCCGTCGCGCGTCGCCCGAGGCGAGCCGCACGATCGCGTCGCGAGCGGCCGGCTCGAGCTCGACCGCCCCCGCGAGCCCGCGCGGGTCGACGACGGCGCGATCGACGAGCACCCCGAGATCGTCGTCGCTCAGGGTCTCGAGCGTCAGCAGCAGGCTGCGGCTCAGGAGCGGCGCGATCACCGAGAACGAGGGGTTCTCCGTCGTCGCGGCGATGAGGATCACCCAGCCGTTCTCGACGCCCGGCAGCAGGGCGTCCTGCTGCGCCTTCGTGAAGCGGTGGATCTCGTCGAGGAACAGAACGGTCGACGTGCCGTACAGGTCGCGGTCGGCGAGGGCGCGCTCCATCACCTCGCGCACGTCTTTCACTCCGGCCGTGACGGCCGAGAGCTCGACGAAACGGCGGCCGCTCGACCGCGCGATGGCCTGAGCCAGCGTCGTCTTGCCCGTGCCGGGCGGCCCCCAGAGGATGACCGAGACGGCGCTCGGCGCCCGGCCGGGATCGTCGCTCGCCAGACTGACGAGAGGGGATCCGGCGCGCAGCAGGTGCCGCTGGCCCGCCACCTCGTCGAGGCGCGTCGGCCGCATGCGCACGGCGAGGGGAACCGCGGCGGAGCCGAGGCCCGGCTGAGCATCCATGCCCCCAGGCTAACGGTCGGTTCCGACCCGCCCCGGGCCGCGAGCGACGGCGACGGGCCCTCGACTAGAGTTCACTGCGGCGCGGGCCGCACAGACGGCGCCCGGCGCCGGATGGAGGAGCAGTGGCAGCCGCATCGGCCAGCAACCGGGAGTCGCAGGATCGCCTGCGCCGCTATCAGGCACGGCAGACCGTGCACGAGACCAAGATCGCGCGCCGGAAGCGCGACAACCTCATCGCGGTGCTCGCGATCGTCGTGGTGGGCGCGCTCGCGGCCACGGCGCAGATCGTCTACTTCACCGCCGGTCCGGGCACTCCCGAGCCCGTCGCGAGCGCGAGCCCCGAGCCCAGCGAGCCGGCCACGGCCGCGCCGGAGCCCGCCCTCAGCGAGTTCCGCACCTGGACCGGGGCGATGACCATCAACGACGGTCTCGAGCTCGGCTACGAGCTCGACGGGCTCGCAGCGCCGCAGGCGGTCGCATCGTTCGTGAGCCTCGTGCAGAGCGGCTTCTACGACGGGCTCACCTGCCACCGTCTGACGACCGAGGGCATCTTCGTGCTGCAGTGCGGCGACCCCAACGGCGATGGCACCGGCGGCCCGGAGTACCGCTTCGGCCCGATCGAGAACCCGCCGCTCGACGACGTCTACACGACCGGGGTCATCGCGATGGCCCGCCAGGGCGGCGACGGCGCGAGCATGGGCAGCCAGTTCTTCATCGTCTACGACGACTCCACGATCCCGGCGGACGCCGCAGGCGGGTACACCGTGATGGGGCGCATCACGAGCGGCCTGGATGCCCTGCTCGCCGACGTGGTCGCTGCGGGTGTCGAGGGTGGCGGCACCGACGGCCCGCCCGCCGTACCGACGATCATCACGGGCATCACGATCCAATAGCGATCAGCGGCGGCGGCGGCACCGCCCGGTCCTCGCCGCCGACCGTGCCATATGCTGAAAAACCGCGCGGCCCCTGCCGCGCGCGTGCGCACTCGAATGAGGTTGAAGCAGACGTGTCAGCGAACGAGAAGAGCCCCTGGGGCCGGGTCGACGAGACCGGCACCGTGTACGTCACCGACGGCGGCGTCGAGCGCGCGGT
This sequence comes from Microcella sp., assembly GCF_051860105.1. Lineage (GTDB taxonomy): Bacteria > Actinomycetota > Actinomycetes > Actinomycetales > Microbacteriaceae > Microcella. The sequence goes on along the minus strand of NZ_JBHYEO010000040.1, from coordinate 11,630 downwards.
CGGGCAGTACCCCGACGGCACACCGGAGGAGGCGCTCGCCTACTTCACCCGCAAGTACGTCGAGCTCGAGGGCCAGGTGCGTCTGCTCGAGCAGCGGGCACGGGCCGGCGCTCCGGCGACCGATGTCGCGAAGACGGTCGCGACGCTGACCTCCGCCCTCGAATCGCCGGCCGCGGTCGGCGATCTCGACGCGCTGCGCTCCCGGGTGGGCGCGCTGACGGCGACCGTCGAGAAGCTCACCGAAGAGCAGAAGGCGGAGGCCGCCGCCGCGACCGAGGCCGCGGTCGCCGAGCGCACCGCGATCGTCGAGGCCGCCGAAGCCCTCGCCGCGAAAGACCCGCAGTCGGTTCAGTGGAAGCAGGTGTCGAGCGAGCTCGATGCACTCTTCGCACGCTGGAAGGATCACCAGACGAACGGTCCGCGCCTGCCCAAGAAGCAGGGCGACGACCTGTGGAAGAGGTTCCGCGCCGCCCGGACGACCGTCGAATCGCACCGACGGGCCTTCTTCGCCGGTCTCGATTCGGAGCACAAGGAGGTGCGCGCCCGCAAGCAGGCGCTCATCGACCAGGCCGTGGCCCTCGCTGCCCAGGGCACCGCCGCGATCCCGTCCTATCGCCGCCTCCTCGACGAGTGGAAGCTCGCCGGTCGGGCCGGCAAGAAGGTCGACGATGCGCTGTGGGCCCAGTTCAAGGCCGCTGGCGACGCACTGTACGCCGCGAAGGCGGAGGTCGACGCTCGCGAGAACGAGGAGTTCGCGGGCAACCTGGCCGTGAAGCTCGCGCTGCTCGACGAAGCGGCGCCGCTCCTGACGGCGACCGACCGCGTGCAGGCCCGCGCGACCCTCTCGAACATCCAGCGCAAGTGGGATGCCGCGGGCAAGGTGCCGCGCGATCAGGTCAAGGTCGTGGAAGACCGCATGCGCCAGATCGAGCAGGCCGTGAAGAAGCTCGAAGAGGAGCACTGGAACCGTTCCGATCCCGAGAAGAAGGCACGATCGGAAGGTCTGGCCGCGCAGCTCGAGCGCGCCATCACCGGGCTCGAGGCGGATCTCGCCGCGGCGACCGCGGCGAAGGATGCCCGGCGGATCGCGGAGGTCACCGAGGCCCTTGAGGCTCGTCGCGCCTGGCTGAGTGCCGTCGACCGCTGACGCGGGTTCTCCACAGGCTGGCGAGAAGAACGCCGGCGGAGCCGACGAGCGGGCACACTCCCCCGCATGACCCCGGCCCCGCTCATCGTCCTGCCGTCCGCCCGCTTGAGCGCGAGCGAACTGCGCGCGGCCGTGCTCGACGGTGAGCTGGTCGCGATCGGTGAGGGCTTCGCTCCGATCGATGCGCCCATCACCGCCGCCGCCCGCGCGGCATCCCTCGCACCCTCTCTGCTCGACGACCGGGTCGTCATCGCCGATCGAACCGCGGCGTGGGTGTGGGGCTGGGGTCCGGCGCCCGCCGCCCTCATGACGTGCGTCGCGATCACGGCGCGCATCCCCTCGCCCGATCGCCGACGGCTGCGCGCGCGCGAAGTCGTGATCGACGACGACGAGCGGCGGATGCTGGGAGCCGTCGCCGTCACGACACCGCTGCGCACCCTGCTCGACCTCGCCCGCCACGATGAGGGCGCCGACGTCGTGAGCCTGCTCGCCAGGGGCATCCGGTGCCACGCCTTCACCCGAGAGGCGGTGGACTCGGCACTCGCGCGGAGACGGAGCCTGTCGTTCGTGCGCCCCGCGCGAGAACGGCTCGCCGCGGCGTTCGAGCAGGCAGGAGCCGAGGAGACGGCGGATCAGCCGTTGCTGACGCGGTAGACGTCGTAGACGGCGTCGATGCGGCGCACCGCGTTGAGCACACGATCGAGGTGGGTCACGTCACCCATCTCGAACACGAACCGACTGAGCGCCAGACGATCCTTCGACGTGCTGACGCTCGCTGACAGGATGTTGACGTGGTGCTCGGAGAGCACCCGCGTGACGTCGCTCAGCAGGCCGCTGCGGTCGAGAGCCTCGACCTGGATCTGGACGAGGAACACGCTCTTGGCGGTCGGCGCCCACTCGACCTCGATCATGCGGTCGGGCTCGGTGAGCAGCGAGGCGACGTTGCTGCAGTCGCCGCGGTGCACGCTGACCCCCTGGCCGCGCGTGACGAAGCCGACGATGGCGTCGCCCGGAACCGGCGTGCAGCACTTCGCGAGCTTGACGAGGATGTCGGGCGCCCCGCGCACGAGCACACCCGAGTCGCTCGTGCGTACGGGGGTGCGGCCGCGCGTCGGCACGCTGAACGGCTCGTCGTCGCTCTCGGCCTCCACGTGCAGCGCGGCGAGGATCTTCTCGATCACCGATTGCGTCGAGACGTGCCCTTCGCCGACGGCTGCGTAGAGCGACTCGACGGTCTCGTAGCGCAGCTGCGAGGCGACGTGCGCCACGGCGTCCTGCGACATGAGGCGCTGCAGGGGCAGGTTCTGCTTGCGCATCGCCCGGGCGATCGCGTCCTTCCCCTGTTCGACGGCCTCGTCGCGACGCTCCTTGGTGAACCACTGGCGGATCTTCGAGCGCGCCCGGGTGCTCGTGACGAAGTTCAGCCAGTCTTGACTGGGCCCGGCATCGGGGTTCTTCGAGGTGAAGACCTCGACCGAGTCGCCGCTGTTGAGCACGGTCTCGAGCGGCACGAGGCGACCATTGACCTTCGCACCCATGGTGCGGTGGCCGACCTCGGTGTGCACGGCGTAGGCGAAGTCGACCGGCGTGGCGCCCGCCGGCAGGCCGATGACCTTGCCCTGGGGCGTGAAGACGTAGACCTCCTTCGCTCCGATCTCGTACCGGAGGTTGTCGAGGAACTCGGTGGGGTCACTCGTCTCCGCCTGCCAGTCGGAGATATGGGCGAGCCAGGCCATGTCGGTGTCCGAGCGCTCGGTTCCCGCCTCACCGCGGCTCGCACCCGCCATTCGCTCCTTGTACTTCCAGTGCGCGGCGACGCCGAACTCCGCGCGCTGGTGCATCTCGTGCGTGCGGATCTGCAGTTCGACCGGTCGGCCGCCGGGCCCGAACACGGTCGTGTGCAACGACTGGTAGAGGTTGAACTTCGGCGTGGCGATGTAGTCCTTGAAGCGACCCGGCATCGGATTCCAGCGGGCGTGAACCGCGCCGAGCACGGCATAGCAGTCGCGGATCGAGTTGACCAGGATCCGCACGCCGGTCAGGTCGTAGATCTCGTCGAAGTCGCGACCGCGGTGCACCATCTTCTGGTAGATCGAGTAGTACTGCTTCGGTCGGCCCTTCACATCGGCCTTAATCTTGGCCTGCCGGAGGTCGTCCTTCACCGCATCGATCACCTGCTGCACGAAGGCCTCGCGCTCGGGCGTGCGGTTGCGCACGAGGCTCTCGATCTCGACGTAGATCTTGGGCTGGAGCACCGCGAACGACAGGTCCTCCAGCTCCCACTTGATGGTCTGGATGCCCAGCCGGTGCGCGAGCGGAGCGTAGATGTCGAGCGTCTCCTGCGCCTTGCGCTGCGCTGACGCGCTCTCGACGAAGCCCCAGGTGCGCGCGTTGTGCAGCCGGTCGGCGAGCTTGACGATGAGCACCCTGATGTCTTTCGACATCGCGACGATCATCTTGCGCACGGTCTCGGACTGGGCGCTGTCGCCGTACTTCAGCTTGTCGAGCTTGGTGACGCCGTCGACGAGCATCGCGATCTCGTCACCGAAGTCGCGCCGCAGCTCGTCGAGGCTGTAGCCGGTGTCTTCGACGGTGTCGTGCAGGAGCGCCGCGGCGATGGTCTTCGCGCCGATGCCCAGATCGGCCAGGATCTGCGCGACCGCGAGCGGGTGGGTGATGTAGGGCTCGCCGCTCTTGCGCGTCTGCCCCTCGTGCGCACGCTCCGCGACCTGGTAGGCACGCTCGATGAGACCGATGTCGGCCTTGGGATGCTGCGCCCGCACCGTGCGGATCAGCTTCTCGAGGGCGCCGCCCGACTGCGACCGCGAGAAGATGCGCGGCAGGAGCGCGCGCAACGATGCGGTGCTCTGCTGCGTCGTCTCGGTCATCCGCCCGCCCTCCGTCTCCAGTGTACGGCGACGAGCAGAGAGGCGGCCGACCGCAGGGGCCGCACCGGACTCAGCGCACCGCGCCCGACTCGGCGCGCACGACGCGCGGACGCGTGCCCTGCTTCTTCACCTCGGGCTCGTTCTGACGGAGGTGGACGTACAGCGGGGCGGCCAGGAAGATCGACGAGTACGTGCCGACGATCGTGCCGACCGTGAGGGCGAGCGCGATGTCGCGCAGCGTGCCCGCGCCGAGCAGGATCGATCCGATGAAGAGGATCGAGGCCGTCGGCAGCACCGCCACGATCGACGTGTTGATCGACCGCACGAGCGTCTGGTTGACCGCCAGATTGACCGACTGGGCGAACGTGCGCCGAGACTCCCCGCCGTCCTCGCTCGTGTTCTCGCGCACCTTGTCGAACACCACGACGGTGTCGTAGAGCGAGTAGCCGAGGATCGTGAGGAAGCCGATCACCGCGGCAGGTGTGATCTCGAGTCCGAACACGCCGTAGACGCCGGCGGTGATGATGAGGTCGTGGAAGAGCGCGATGATCGCGGCGAGCGACATCTTCCACGTCCGGAAGTAGACGGCGAGCACGAGACTCGCGAGGACCAGGAACACCACGAGAGCGATGATCGCCTGGCGAGTGATGTCAGCGCCCCAGGTCGCTCCGATGAACGAGGAGCTGACGTCGGATTCGGCGACGCCGTAGGCCTCGGAGAGGGCTGCCCGAACCTCCTCCGTCTGCGCAGGGGTGAGCTGCTCGGTCTGCACGCGTACCGAGTCTCCGCCGACGATCGAGACGCGCGGGCTGGCCCCCGGCACGACGGACGCGACAGCCTCGTCGGCGATCGCCGTCGCGGCCGCGGTGCCCTGCTCGACGACCGAGGTGCTCTGCACCCGGAACTCGGAGCCGCCGCGGAATTCGATGCCGAAGACGAAACCGCCCCGCAGCGCCGTGAATCCGATCGCCAGAATGACGAAGACAGCGGCGATGAGGTACCAGGTGTTGCGGCGCCCGACGAAGTCGAACGATCGCTGGCCGGTGTAGAGGTCGTTGCCGAACTGCGTGAGCTTGCTCATCGCGAACCCTTCCCTTCGCCGCTCGACTCGGCGGCCTTCCGCTCGGCGATGGTCTGCCTCTTCTGCGCCTCGCGGCTGCTGCTCGCGACCTTGGTGCTCGTGACGCCCACCGGGGCGCGGAACTGCGCGCGACCGCGGTAGACGGCGCCGAGGGCCTGCGGGTCGAGCCCGCTGAGGGGGTGCCCGCTGCCGAAGAACTTCGTGCGTGCCAGCAGCTGCATGAGCGGGTGCGTGAACAGCGCGACCACGATGAGGTCGACGATCGTCGTGATGCCGAGCGTGAAGGCGAAGCCGCGCACGTTGCCGACTGCGAGCACGAAGAGCACGGCGGCGGCGAGGAAGTTGATGACGTCGCTGATGAGGATCGTGCGCCAGGCGCGCTTCCAGCCCGCCTCGACGGCACCGTCGACGCTGCGTCCGTCGCGCAGCTCGTCGCGGATGCGCTCGAAGTACACGATGAAGGAGTCGGCGATGACACCGATCGAGATCACGAGTCCGGCGACGCCAGCCAGCGAGAGGCGGAAGCCCTGCTGGTTCGAGAGGTAGGTGATGATCAAGTACGTGACGATGCCCGCGACGATGAGGGAGGCGAGCACGACGCCGCCGAGCGCGCGGTACTGGAAGAAGGCGTAGAGGGCCACCAGGATCAGGCCGACGATGCCGGCGATGATGCCGCTCTGCAGCTGCGAGACACCGAGCGTGGCGCTGATGTTCTCGCTCGACTGGATCTGGAAGCCGATGGGCAGGGCGCCGAACTTCAGCTGGTCGGCGAGCGTCAGGGCGCTCTCTTCGGTGAAGTTGCCGCTGATCTGCGGCCGCCCGTCGGTGATCGCGACGTTGGTCCGCGGAGCGCTGATCACGCTGCCGTCGAGCACGATGGCGAACTGGTTGCGCACATCGGTGAAGGTCACGAGCCGTTCCGTGACCGCGCGGAACTGTGTGGTTCCCTCACCGTCGAACTCGATGAAGACGCCCCACTCGTTCGTCGTGACGCCGGTGGACGACGCGATGAGCCCAGCCCGAGCGTCGGAGATGCGCTCGCCTTCCACTTCGACGGGGCCGAGGATGTACTTGATCGAGCCGTCCTGCTCGCAGGTGATCAGCGGCTCGTCGGTCGGGGCCACGTTCGCGCCGACCGCGTTGACGGTCGCGCAGTCGAACGTGTCGAACCGCTCCTGGATCTCCGGCGTGATCCACGCCAGATCGCTCGCGTCGGTCGGCGCGACGCTCGGCGTCGGCTCGGCGCTGGGAGCGTCGCTCGGCGCCGCCCCCGGGTCAGCGGAGGGAGAAGCCGAGGGATCGGTACCGTCGCCGTCGGCACCCGGTTCATCGATCGTGTCGGCCGACGGCAGGTCGGCGAGGAGCACCGGCCGGAACTCGAGCTTGGCCGAGCTCGAGATGCGCTCGCGCGTCGCATCGTCGGGCTCGCCCGGGATCGACACGACGATGTTCTGGTTGCCCTGCGTGTTGATCTCGGCCTCGCTGACACCACTGGCGTCGACACGCTGACGGATGATCGCCACCGCCCGCTCGAGCTGCTCAGCCGTCACCGCCTCGCCGCTCGCGAGCTGGGGGCTCAGGGTGATCTGCGTGCCGCCCTCGAGGTCGAGGGCGAGCTTCGGAGTCCACTGGCCGTTGTTGAACAGCACGCTCGCACCATTCGCCGCGATGAGGGCGATGATGATGACGAGCAACCAGACGAGGGAACGAATGGCCTTGCGCTCGGTGGTAGATCTGGCCACCTCAGGTACTCATTTCTGCCGGGGAAGGCGGGCGCGCCGCAGAGCGGCGCGCTGCGCGCGGGGAGCGGTCGGGTCTAGCTCTCGGTCTTGCGAGTGCGCTTGGGCTTCTCGGCCGGCGCGTCGACGCTCGACTCGTTGACGCTCGGCTCGGTCACGACCGGGGCGCCCTCCGCGACCATCTCCGCCTCGGCGACCTCGTCGATGACCTCGTCCTCGATCACGCGCGCGAGCGTCTGACGGTGCACGCGCACCGTGCTGCCCGGGCTGGTCTCGATGACAGCGACGTTCGCATCGTCGTCGATGCTCACGAGCGTGCCGAACAGACCGAAGTTGGTCATGACCTCAGCACCCGGAACCATCTTCTCCTGGAGGGTCTCGAGCTCCTGCTTGCGCTTGCGCGAGTTGCGGAACATGAAGAAGATCAGCAGGGCGAGCACGCCCAGCATGACGATGGTCAACGGATCCATGAGGGGATTGCCTTTCAGGAGAGCAGCAGTTCAGGAAGATCTGCGGCGTGGCGCTGGGAGCAGCACCGGTCGGCGAGCGGATGCTCCGCCGAGGGCCAGCGACAACTATAGGTCATCGGCCCCGGTCACCCGCGGCGGGTGGCCGAGGTGGGCCCACGCGCGGGCCGTCGCGACGCGACCGCGGGGGGTGCGGGAGAGCAGGCCCGTGCGCACGAGGAACGGTTCGACGACCGCCTCGATCGTCTCGGCCTCCTCCCCCACCGAGACCGCGAGCGTCGAGAGCCCGACCGGGCCGCCATCGAATCGCTCGACGATCGCGGCGAGCACAGCCCGGTCGAGGCGGTCGAGCCCCTGCTCATCGACGTCGTAGAGCTCGAGGGCGGCCCGCACCGCGCTGCGATCGGCGGCGCCGCCGTGCACGAGCGCGTAGTCGCGCACTCGGCGCAGCAGCCGGTTGGCGATGCGGGGCGTGCCGCGCGAGCGGCGCGCGATCTCGGCCAGGGCATCCTCGTCGATGGCCAGCGTCAGCAGGCGCGCGGCGCGCACGAGCACCTGGTGCAGCTCCTCCGGCTCGTAGAACTCGAGGTGCGCGGTGAACCCGAAACGATCGCGCAGCGGGTTCGGCAGCAGGCCGGAGCGCGTCGTCGCACCGACGAGCGTGAACGGTGCCAGTTCGAGGGGGATGCTCGTGGCACCCGCGCCTTTGCCGACCATGATGTCGACGCGGAAGTCCTCCATCGCGAGGTAGAGCATCTCCTCCGCCGATCGCGCCATGCGGTGGATCTCGTCGATGAACAGCACCTCGCCCGGAACGAGCGAGGAGAGCACCGCGGCGAGATCGCCCGCATGCTGGATCGCCGGCCCGCTCGTCATGCGCAGCGGACGCCGACCCTCGTGCGCGACGATCATGGCCAGGGTCGTCTTGCCGAGCCCGGGAGGGCCGGCGAGCAGGATGTGATCGGGCGTGCGGTTCTGCAGCCCCGCTGCCTCGAGGAGCAGCTGCAGCTGCCGCCGCACCTTCTGCTGGCCGACGAACTCGGCGAGGCTCTGCGGGCGCAGCGCGCCCTCGAACGCGAGCTCGGCGTCCGACTCGGGAGTCGGGCGCAGCACGTCGTCGGTCATGAGCCGCCTCCGGCGGCGTCGGACCGGCCGCGGGCGGGCCCGAGGATGCTCAGCGCGCGCCGCAGCAGAACCGCGAGCCCGGTCGTCGCGGCGTCGGGGTCGGCCTCGACGACCTGCGCCGCCGCCTCGAGGGCGGTGCGCTCGGGCCAGCCGAGCCCCGTGAGCGCCGCGGCGAGCGATGCGGTCACCGCACCCGGAGCGGTCGGCGCGTCGACCGGCGCGGGGCCCGCCGGGGCGACGAGCTTGCCGGCGAGCGTCACAACGATGAGCTTCGCGGTCTTCGGACCGATGCCCGTGACGGCGCGGAACGGCGCATCATCGTCGGCGGCGATCGCGCGCGCGATCGCGTCGGGCGGCATCTCGCCGAGCACGCCGAGGGCCGAGTTCGGGCCGACGCCCGAGACCGTGCGCCGCAGCTCGAAGATCCCGAGCTCGACCACGTCGGCGAAGCCGGAGAGGCTCATGTCGTCCTCGCGCACGACGAGGGCGGTGTGCAGCCGCACGGTGTCGTTCACGCGCAGCTCGCGAGCATGCCGCTCGGTCAGGGCGACGGCGTACCCGACGCCCGACACGTCGATGACCGCGCGCGATCCCGCGAGGGCGATGAGGGTTCCCCGCAGGCTGGCGATCACCCGTCGAGCCTACGGGCGCGCACCGCCTTCTCCGCCGTGCGCCACGCCTCTTGCGCGGGCGTGAGCGGGCCGGCGCCGGTGCTCGAGTCCCGCGCGACCCGTGCCGCGGGGCTCGCAGCGCCGCGCCAGCCGTGGCAGATCGCGAGCGCGAGGGCGTCGGCCGCGTCGGCGGGCCGCGGAGGGGCATCCAATCGCAGGATGCGCTGCACCATCGCCGTCACCTGCTTCTTGTCGGCGCCGCCGTGCCCGGTGACGGCGGCCTTGACCTCCGTCGGGGTGTGCAGCGTCACCGCGAGCCCGCGGGCCGCTGCGGCGTGCAGCACGACTCCGCTGGCTTGAGCCGTGCCCATGACCGTGCGCACGTTGTGCTGGGCGAAGACGCGCTCCAGGGCGACGGCGTCGGGCGCATGCTCATCGAGCAGGGTGCGAAGCTGCTCGCCGATCGCGAGCAAGCGCTGCTCGAGCGGCAGCTCCGGCTCGGTCTGGATCACCGTGACTGCGACGAGCGTGGCCCGTCGGTTCGGCTCGATGTCGACGATGCCGACCCCGCAGCGGGTCAGACCGGGGTCGACGCCGAGCACCCGCAGCACGCGGCTACTCGTCGTCGTCGTCGAGCTCGGCGCGCACCTCGGCGCTCAGCGAGACGTTGGTGAAGACGTTCTGCACGTCATCGAGGTCGTCCATCGCGTCGACGAGCTTGAATAGCTTGCGTGCCGTCTCAGCGTCCGCCTCGATCTGCAGGTTCGCGACGAACTCGGCCTCGGCCGAGTCGTACTCGATGCCAGCCTCCTGCAGCGCGGTGCGCGCGGCGACGAGGTGCGAGGGGTCGGTGATGACCTCGAAGCCGCCGCCCTGGTCGATGACCTCCTCGGCACCCGCGTCGAGCACGGCGAGGAGGATGTCGTCCTCGGTCACGCCCGCGGTCTTCGTGATGGAGATGACGCCCTTGCGGCTGAAGTTGTAGGCGACGCTGCCGGGGTCGGCCATCGTGCCGCCGTTGCGCGACATCGCGGTGCGCACCTCGGCCGCGGCGCGGTTCTTGTTGTCGGTCAGGCACTCGATGAGCAGCGCGAGGCCGCCCGGGCCGTAGCCCTCGTACATGATGGTCTGGTAGTCGACCGATTCGCCGGTGAGCCCCGCGCCGCGCTTGATCGCGCGATCGATGTTGTCGTTCGGCACCGACGTCTTCTTGGCCTTCTGCACGGCGTCGACGAGGGTGGGGTTGCCGCTCAGATCGGCGCCGCCGATCTTGGCGGCGACCTCGATGTTCTTGATGAGCTTGGCGAACGACTTGGCACGGCGCGCATCGATGACGGCCTTCTTGTGCTTCGTCGTCGCCCACTTGGAATGGCCGGACATGGGGCTCCTTGCGAGTCTGAAGATCAGTGTCAGTTTAGGGCAGGGCGTCTGCCCGGATTCCGGCGCGGCGCAGTTCGAGCCCGGCGAGGGCACGGATCGCGGCGGGATCGTTCGCGCGCCACACCGCGGCGGGGTCGGGATGCACGGCCGCCAGCTCGTGCAGCGGCGCCCGGGCCACGGCCCGTGCGGCGAGCGTGTCGGCGGTCATGCCGCGCGCGATCATCGACCGTAGCCGGCTGGAGCGCAGGGCGAACCGCACGCGGGGAAGCACCCAGACGAGGGCGAGCAGCACCAGCGGCACGACCGCGACCGACAGGCCGACACCGAGCGCGACCGCCTCGACGAAGGCCTGCTGCGCACGGCCGGCCTCAGCAACGGAGGCGCCCGCGCCCGCCGCCGCATCGAAAGGGCCGCGGATGCCGTCGCCGATGAGCGGCACGTCGCCGAGGGTCTCGGCGGCGTCGCTGAGCCCCGTCTCGAAGTCGAGGCCGGCCTGCTCGAGGTCGCGTCCGAAGGCACCGAGGGCGCGGATCGTTGCGGTAACCGCAGCCGCAGTGCTCACGACGACGATCACGACCACGAGTCCGACGATGTCGGCGATGACCTGCCGTGTCCGGGCGGCCGGGTAGTCCGAGTAGAGGCTCATGCCCCCATCGTGACAGGTACGGCGCTTAGGAGGCCGCGGCGACGTGATCGAGGAACCGCGCGTGAAAGCGCGTCTCCCCCGCAACCTCCGGGTGGAAGGAGGTACCCATCAGGCGTCCCTGCTCGACTGCGACGACGCGCCCGTCGTCGAGCGTCGCGAGCACCTCGACTCCCGCACCGACCTCGTCGACCGCGGGAGCGCGGATGAACACGGCATGCACGGGCGGATCGCCGAGCACGGGCACGGCGAGGTCGGTCTCGAACGAGTCGAGCTGGGTGCCGAAGGCGTTGCGACGCACGGCGACATCGAGTCCGCCGAACGACAACTGACCCTCGATCGCGTCGTGCAGGCGATCGGCGAGCATGATGAGCCCGGCGCACGTGCCGTAGACGGGCATGCCGCTCGCGATCCGCTCACGGAGGGGATCGCGCAGCCCGAACAGGCGGCTCAGCTTGTCCATGACGCTCGACTCGCCGCCGGGGATCACGAGCCCGCCCACCTCGGCGAGTTGCGCGGACGTGCGCACCTCGCGCACGTCCGCGCCCA
>NZ_JBHYEO010000039.1:0-14923 GCF_051860105.1 Microcella sp. | reverse complement strand
GCCCCACGGTGGTCGAGCGCGTCGAAGCGCTCGCCGAACCCGGCCACGTGCTCGCCCGGGGCGAGCGCCAGCGCGAACCGCACGCGCCGCACGCGCTCGCCGTCGTCGAGCACCTCGACGCTGCCGGGCACGAGACCGGCGCCGGGGTCGACCGCGACCGCGGAGTCGGGCGCGGCTCGCCAGCCCGCGACGCGCACGGGGAACCAGCGGGTGCTCTGGCCGCTCGGGGCCGCGGCGGGGCCGCCGACGAAGCGGTAGCGGGCGGCGCAGCCGGCTGCCAGTCGAGCGTCGCCGGCCGGCAGGGTCACGGCGAAGCCGCGCGCGGCGCGCGCCAACCGGGCCTGCGCGCTCGCCAGGTGGCCGCCGTCGACGGCCTGCCCGCGCGAGCGGCGCTCGGTGCGGTCGAGGGCCAGCTCGGTGATCGACGCGCCGTCGTCCCACTGCAGCGCCACGGCATCCACCTCGGGAGTGACGCGCACCCCGAGCGTCAGCGGCTCGCCCGCGACGGGGTCGACCGGGCTGCGCTGCTCGGTGTCGACCGAGTAGGGGTGGCCGGAGCCGAAGGGGCGGTGGCGGATCACGCGCGCACCCCCGCGGGTGCGACGGGGATGCCGACCTCGACGGCGAGCCGCACGAGCATCGCGTGGCTCCACAGCAGCGGAGTCGCGACGGGACCCCAGCGGTCGAGCCACTCCTGCCGCCGCTCCGGCGCCAGCAGGTGGTCGTCGACCTGCTCGGGGAGCAACCCCTCGGCCGTCACCGTGCCGGCCGCCCAGTGCAGCAGCCGCAGAGCGCTCGCGCGGTCGCCCGCAGCGTGGTGGGCGAGCCCGAGGAAGCAGGTGAGCAGGGGCCACTGGCCGCCGCCGTAGAACGTGTCGAGAAGGTAGCGGTGCACGCCGCCGTCGACGCTCAGCGCCGACTCGACGGCCGCGATCGTGGCGCGGCCGAGCGGGCTCGTCGCCTCGATGACCCCAAGAGGCGCGATGACGGCCGCGAGCGAGCCGTCGACCTCGGTCGATCCCAGCCACTTCGCGAGGTGACCATCGTGCAGTCCGCGGTCGGCGATGAGCGCGCGCGCCTCGAGGGCGGCGGCCCGTGCGGCGTCGGCGGCGGCCGGCTCGAGCGCGTCGGCATCGGCGGCCGCCTCGAGCCCGGCGATCACGCAGCCGAGAGTCGACACGTGCACCTCGGTGCGGTGCTCCTCCCACCAGTCGTAGCAGGGGCGGCGCCACGTGGCGAGCAGGTAGTCGACGCTGAGGCGGATGCCCTGCTGCCAGCGCTCGAGGCTCAGCCCGTGCCGGCGCGCGTGCGCGACCGCGGCCCACACCCAGGTGCCGTAGCCGTCGGTCTGGAAGTCCCACCAGTCGTCGGAGCCCTCGACTCCGTCGAGGGTGAAGCGGGTGGCGAGCATGGCCTCATCGGGCAAGGGGGTGCCGGCGGCCTCAGCGGCGACGATCTCGGCGATCTGCTCGCGGCGCTCGGCGAGCATCCGGTCGCACCAGTCGAAGAAGCGCGATGCGCTCTCGACGGCGCTCGCGGCTGACATGCCGTCGGCGATGAAGGCCCCGTCGCGGAACCAGCTGTAGCCCTGGTAGGCCGAGAAGGTGGGGCTCGCGGGGTAGGCACCCGAGGGGTGCTGCAGGCTCTCGATGAGAGCGACGCTGCGGGCCGCGAGGGCCGCGACGGCGTCGAGGTCCGTGGTGGTGTTCATGTGGAGGGCCCTGGGGGGGGTGCCGGGGGTGGGGGTTCCGGGGGCCTTCGCCCGCCGTAACCCCGCTCCGGGTGAAGGGCTGGACTAGCCGCCGATGACGGCGTTGATGCGCTCTTCCGCGCTCGCCAGGGCGTCGGCGACCGACTTGCGGCCAGCCTGAGCCTCGATGAGCTCTTCATTCATGATGTCCTGCATCTCCTGCTGGCCCGTCGCCACGATCGGCTGGATCGCGATGCCGTCGAGCGAGTCGAAGACCGCCTGGCGGTTGGCCGGGTTGTCCTTCGTCAGGTAGACCGCGAGCTGCGACTCGTCGCTGATCGGCGGAAGCTCCCAGCCCGACTCGAGCCGGATGTCGACCATGGTCTGCGACGAGGTCAGGAACTCGGCGAACAGGGTCGCCGCCTCGATGTTCTCCGACGTGGCCGAGACGCCGACCGCGTTCGAGAAGACGCCACTGGCCTGCTGCGTGTTGCCGGGCTCGACCGCGATGTCCCAGGTGAAGGGAACGTCGGCGACGGCGCCGAACACCCAGATGCCGGTGTGCAGCATGCCGAGCTTGCCCTCGACGAACAGGTTCGTGTCGAAGTCGGGCGTGCCCTGACCCTGCTCGATCGTGGGCATGACCGTGCCGCTCTTGTTCACGAGCCACTCGGCCGCCTCGATGCCGCCCGGGGTGTTGAAGGCCACCGCGGTGCGGTCGTCGTTGAGGAACGACTCGCCGTTCTGCGCGAGCACCTTGTAGTACTCGAAGAACGACACCGGCTGGTGGCTGCCCCAGATGCCGTCGCCGAGCGCCGTGATCGCCTCAGCGGCGGCCTGCTCGTCCTCCCACGTCCAGTCGGCCGTCGGGTACTCGAGGCCGGCCTGGTCGAACAGATCGGCGTTGTAGTAGAGCACGACAGCCGAGAACGAGCTCGGCAGACCGTAGCTCACGCCATCGCGCGAGTAGGCCTCGACGAGCGACTCGCGGTAGGCCTCGGGGTTCGCGATCTCGAGGGGCGCGAGCGCTCCCGAGTCGGCCAGGGTCTGGAAGAACCCGAAGTCGGTGTCGACGACATCGGCGATCGTTCCGGCGGCGAGGTCGGTCTGGAGCGCCGTGAAGTAGTCGCCGTAGGGCAGCGTCTCGACCTCGACCGTGATGTCCGGGTTCTCGGCCTCGAAGGCCTCGACGATGGCGGCGAGGTTCTCCTCGTTGCCACCGGCCGAGATGAAGTTGCTGTAGGTGATGGTGACGGGGCCGTCGCTCGCGGCGGGCTCGGTCGAGCAGCCCCCCAGAACCAGGGCCGACGCGGCGGCGATGCCGACCGCGGCGATGAGTGAACGCTTCATGTGAGTGCTATCTCCTTTGATATTCGGTACCGGTGGTGCGGATCTTTCGGATGGGGTGATTCCCGGGGACTACTTGATCCCCGAGCTGGCGACGCCCTGGATGATGTACTTCTGGGCGAAGATGTAGAGCGCGAGCATCGGCAGGATGCTCACGACAGAGCCGGCCATGACGATGTCCCACGCGGTCGTGTACTGACCCTGCAGGCCCGCGAGCGCGATCGGCAGCGTCTGCAGCTCGGGGTCGCGCAGCACGATGAGCGGCCAGAGGAAGCTGTTCCAGCTACCCATGAAGGCGAAGATCGTGAGCGTCGCGAGCGCGGGCTTGATGTTCGGCAGCACGATCGAGAAGAAGATGCGGAAGTGACCCGCACCGTCGAGCGTCGCCGCCTCGTCGAGTTCGCGCGGAACCTGGTTGATCGCCTGCCGCAGCAGGAAGATGCCGAAAGCGCTCGCGAAGGTCGGCAGCAGGGCGCCGAGGTAGGTGTTGAGAAGCCCGAATGCCTTGAGCTCGGCGAAGAGCGGCACCACGAGCACCTGCAGCGGCACCATCATCGTCGCGAGGTACACCGCGAAGACCACGCCCCGCCCCCGGAACGGCAGCCGGCTGAAGGCGTAGGCCGCCGTGGCGCTCGTGAACAGCTGCACCACTGTCGTGATGACAGCGAGCATGAGGCTGTTGAGCACGACGCGGGCGAAGGGCCGCTCGGTGAAGAGCGTCGCGTACGCCTCGAAGGAGGGGTTCTCGGGCCACAGCTGCGGGGTGATGGAGAAGCCCGCGCCAGGGGTGATCGAGGTGATGAACGTCCACAGGAAGGGGAAGAACATCGCCAGGGCGCCGAGGATGATCGCGATGTGCAGCACGACCCAGCTCGTGCGGCTCGTGGTGCGCTCACGCATAGTGCACCCACCGCTTCTGGCCGATGATCTGCACGACGGTGACGCCGAGGATGACGGCGAAGAGCATCCACGAGAGCGCCGCCGCCTCGCCGGCCGCGCCGTAGCGGAACGTGAGGTCGTAGATCTGCTGCACGACGACCTGGCTCGAGCCCGCCGGGCCGCCGCCCGTCATGGCGTAGACCTGGTCGAAGACCTGGAAGCCGTTGATGAGCGAGATGACGACGACGAAGAAGGTGCTCGGGCTCAGCATCGGCAGCGTCACGTTGCGGAACCGCTGCCAGGCGTTCGCACCGTCGACCTTGGCCGCGTCGTAGAGGTCGGGGTTGATGGCCTGCAGGCCCGCAAGCAGGATGACCATGACGAAACCGAGGTCTTTCCACGCGCTCGCGAGGATGATCGAGGGCATCGACCACGCCGGCTCGGTCCACCAGCCCGGGCCGTCGATGCCGACCCAGCCGAGCACCGTGTTGACCACGCCGTTGCTCGGGTTGAGCAGCCAGCGCCACACGATCGCCACGGCGATCCAGCTCGTGACGACGGGCAGGAAGTAGATGCCGCGCCAGAACGCGCGGCCCTTGAGCGCGCGGTTGAGCCCGAGAGCGAGCAGCAGCCCGCCGACGTACACGAGCGGCAGGTACCCGACGATGTAGTACAGGGTGTTGCCGAACACGGATGCCGTGCGCGGGTCGTTCAGCAGCTGCACGAAGTTGTCGACGCCGACGAACTGCATCGGCGTGATGAGGTTCCAGTCGTTCAGGCTGATCCACGCCGCCGCGACCATGGGCACGAGCACGAAGAGCATGAGCGGAACGGCACTCGGCAGGAGGAAGGCGGCAACGGTCAGGCCGTAGCGCCACCCCCGCTTCCGCGGGCCCCGCACCGGAGCGGTGACGGGGGCGACCGGGGCGCGGTCGACGAGGCTCGTCTGCAGGGTCGATACGCTCACGAGGCGTCTCCCTGCGGGGAGGCCTGCTCGACGAGACGCTGGCGAACCAGGTCGCCCTGCTCGCCGGCGACGCCGTCGGCGTCGAACGGGGTCGCGAGCACGAGGGTCGCGGCCCCCTGAGCCCAGCTGTCGTCTTGCCAGCTCTCGACCGCGACCGCGACACCGCGGCGCGAGGGCATGAGCGCGGCGCGGAAGGCCGGCTCGAAACCGAACGACCAGTGCGCCCAGTCGGTCGTGCCCTCGCCGAGCAGGATGATGATCTCGGGGTCAAGCGCGTGCACGAGGCCGGCGAGCGTGCGCCCGAGCAGATGCCCCGCTTCGCTGAAGACCGTGGCGGCCGCCGTGTCGCCGGCGGCTGCCGCGTCGCGCAGGGCGGTGATGCCGGCGTCGGCGGCGATCACGCCGCGCTCGCGGGCGATGCGCACGAGGGCGCCCTCGCTGATGAACGTCTCGAGGCAGCCGCGGTTGCCGCAGCTGCACCGCGGCCCGTCTTCGCGCACGGGGATGTGACCGATCTCACCGGCACCGCCGCGCGTGCCGCGGACGATCACGCCATCGACCACGATCGCGGCACCGATTCCCGTGCCGATCGTGACGACGAGGAAGCTGCTGTGTCGACGGCCGAGGCCGTAGAGCCGCTCGGCCATCGCGACGGCGTTCACGTTGTTCTCGACGAGCACGGGCAGCCCAAGCTCACGCCGCAGGCTCGCTCCGATCGGCGCATTGGTCCAGCCGAGCTGGGTCGAGTTGACGACGCCGGTGCCCTGAGCATCCACGTCGCCCGGAACCCCGACGCCGATGCCCAGCAACGGGGTGTCGGCTCCCCCGGCGATGAAGCGGCGCAGACGGTCGGCGAGCACGGCGAGCATGGTGCTCGCGGCCGCGTCGAAGGGCTCGCTCGCGGTGCGGCCCACGGTGCCGTCGATGCCGACCTCGACGAACGCGAGATGGTCGGCGGCGACCTTGACGCCGACAGCGCGACCCGCGCTCGCCACGAGCCCGAGCATGCGCGCAGGGCGGCCGCCCTGGCTGGCCTGGTGCGCGAGCTCGCGGATGAGCCCGTCGGAGATGAGGTCTTTCGACAGCTGCGTCATGAGCGCCGGCGACAGCGAGAGCGAGCGGGCGAGCTCGGCGCGCGACGCGGGGCCGTGGGCCCCCAGGTGCGCGAGAATCGCGGACCGGTTGACGTCGGTGCGTGCCATCGGGCGAAGCGCCATTGCTCTTTCCTTACTTCAGAACTAAACAAACCATAGAATGAAGTTCAGAAGGATGTCAACACCCCGTGCCGCAGTCTCCACAACTCAGGAGTCGACGACGCGGTGAGCTCGCGACACGCCGGGGCGGGGGCGCAGAAGGGCGAGCAGAAGCCAGGACTCCTGAATTGTGGAGATGCGATCGCAAGGCGAGCGCGCGGAGGCGCTGCCTAGGGCGCGGCGCGGTACCAGTGCCGCACGTGCTGCCGGTCGTGGCGCGCTTGCCAGAACTCAACCTCGGTAGGGGTAAGCGCCCAGGCGGCCCAGTCGGGGTTGTGCGACTCGGTCACGGCGGGGCGGGCGGCCCAGTCTGCCGCGGCGACCTCGCTCGGCAGTTCTTCGACCTCACCCGTCACGCGCACCTGCCGACCCACCTCGGGCCAGTAGAACGTGAGCGCCGCACTCGGGTTGGCGGCGAGATCGATGCCCTTGCGGGTCGAGCGCGCTCCCGCGAAGACCCACTGGCCGTCGACGAGATCTTTCAGGATGAGCGTGCGGGCGGTGACGTGCCCCGTCGGCCCCGCGGTCGAGAGGGTGCAGGCGTGGGGCTGCATGACCCCGCGCTCGAGAGCGTCGTCGAGCCACTGCAGGAAGAGCTCGTGCGCGTTCGCGGGTGCGGTCGCGGGGTCGAACTCGGGCAGCTCGGCGGGGAAGGCGGGCAGCGCCCGCAGTCGGTCGCGTAGGGTCTCGCTCATGCCGCCAGGGTAGCCCTGGTCAGGCGCGAACCGGCAGAGCCGCTACGCCGACTTCTCGCGCCGCGGAGCGATGCGGCGCGGCACGATCGTGGGCGCGGCGTTCTCCATCACGGCCTCGCGGGTCACGACGATGCGCTCGACATCGTCGTGCGACGGCACTTCGAACATGATCGGCCCGAGCACCTCTTCGAGGATCGCCCGCAGGCCGCGCGCACCGGTCTGGCGCAGCACGGCGAGGTCGGCGATCGCGTCGAGAGCATCCTGTTCGAACTCCAGCTCGACGCCGTCGATCTCAAACATGCGCTGGTACTGCCGCACGAGGGCGTTCTTCGGCGTGGTGAGGATCTCGATGAGGGCGGTGCGATCAAGCGGTGTCACCGTGGTGACGACGGGCAGGCGGCCGATGAACTCGGGGATGAGGCCGAACTTGTGCAGGTCTTCGGGCAGCACCTCGCTGAACAGGTTCTTCTCGAGCGACTTGTCGTGCAGCGGAGCCCCGAAACCGATGCCGCGCTTGCCCGCGCGCTGGCTGATGATGTCTTCGAGCCCCGCGAACGCACCGGCCACGATGAACAGCACGTTCGTGGTGTCGATCTGGATGAACTCCTGATGCGGATGCTTGCGCCCGCCCTGCGGAGGAACGCTCGCGACCGTTCCCTCGAGAATCTTCAGCAGCGCCTGCTGCACGCCCTCGCCCGAGACGTCGCGCGTGATCGACGGGTTCTCGGCCTTGCGGGCGATCTTGTCGACCTCGTCGATGTAGATGATGCCCGTCTCGGCGCGCTTGACGTCGAAGTCGGCCGCCTGCAGCAGCTTCAGCAGGATGTTCTCGACGTCTTCGCCGACGTAGCCCGCCTCGGTGAGTGCCGTGGCGTCGGCGACAGCGAAGGGCACGTTGAGGCGCTTCGCGAGCGTCTGCGCGAGGTAGGTCTTGCCGCACCCGGTGGGACCGATGAGCAGGATGTTGCTCTTGGCGATCTCGACGTCGTCGGCCAGCTGGTCGGCCGCCGTGATGGTCTGGCGGGCCCGGATGCGCTTGTAGTGGTTGTACACCGCGACCGAGAGCGACTTCTTCGCCGCGACCTGGCCGATGACGTACTCCTCGAGGAAGGCGTAGATCTCTTTCGGCTTCGGCAGATCGAACTCGGCCGCCTCGGAATCGTTCGACTCGGCGAGGCGCTCCTCGATGATCTCGTTGCACAGCTCGACGCACTCGTCGCAGATGTACACGCCGGGGCCCGCGATGAGCTGCTGAACCTGCTTCTGGCTCTTCCCGCAGAAGGAGCACTTGAGCAGGTCGGCGCTTTCTCCGATGCGAGCCATGGCCTCACCCCTCGTTCACGGACCAGAATCCTCACGAACCGGCCCCGCAGCGAGCCTAACGCGGCGGAACGACGTTCGGCGCGCACCGCCCACCGCCCGGGTGTCGCGGCTCGACCCGTCGATCTGCCACTCCGCTCCGAAAACTGATCAGACGCCCAGCACGGGCACCGTACCCTGGAGGGGCCATGACCACGACCGATCGTCTCGACGAGCGCCGACGCCGCATCGCGGCCGCGGGCATCGTCGCGATCGTGTCGGTCGTGATGGCGGCCACGGCTCACGCCGCCGCGGGCGGCGGCACTCCGTCGATCGTCGCCGTCGCTCTCGCTCTGCTCGTCTCGAGCGCGATCGGCATGGGCGTCGTCGGCACCCGGCTCACGCGCGCGCGGGCCGCGATCGGCGTGGCCATCGACCAGGCGGTGTTCCACTCGCTCTTCGCCTTCTTCGGCGCAAGCACGACCGGCACGGCCGTCGGCAGCGCTCACACGGCCCACGGCATGACGATGACGCTCGTCGACCCCGTCACGGCTTCGCCCTCGGCCCCCGCGATCGCGATGGTGGTCACGCACCTCGGCGCGGCTCTCATCGCCTACGGGATGCTGCGCCACGGTCTCAGCGCGATCGATGCCGTCGCCGCCGCCCTGATGCTGGCGCTCGCCCGGGTGCTCGACCCGGCCGTCGCTCTCCCGGCACCGGCCGGACTGCCGCGCGTCGCTCCCGTCGGCGACCAGCGCTCCGCTCTCTCCCCCCACCTGCTGCGGCTGCCCGATCGCCGAGGGCCTCCCGCGCTGACGGCGCGCTGACCTCTCGCCGTACTCCGCACGTTCCCTCCGCGTCGACGACGCTCGTCGCGCGCGCCCGACCGGGCGCGCCCGAGCCCGGCGCATCCCTCTTCACTGATCGACAAGGACTCTTGCCATGAAGCACATCACCCGCATCTCCGCCGCTCTCGCGGCGGGCGCCATCATCGCTCTCGCTGTTCCGACGGCCGCGCAGGCCCACGTCTCCGCCGGGGCCACGAGCACGGCGGCCGGCTCGCGCACCGTCGTCACCTTCTCGGTGCCGCACGGCTGCGAAGGCTCGCCGACCCAGGTCGTGACGATCGACATCCCCGAGTCGATCGTGAGCGTCACGCCCACGGTCAACCCGCTGTGGACGGTCGAGAAGGTCGCCGTGCCGCTCGACGAGCCCATCGAGTCGGAGTACGGCGGAGACCCGATCACGGAGCGCATCGGCCAGGTCGTCTACACCTCGACGAGCGGGGGCCTCGCCGAGGGCTTCCGCGACACCTTCGAGCTGTCGCTGCAGCTGCCCGCCGGTGAGGCGGGAGACGTGGTCGAGTTCCCCGTCACGCAGACCTGCACCGAGGGCACGGCCGTGTGGGAGGGCGATGACGTTCCCGCCATCACCCTCACCGCCGCCGCGGTCGAGGGCGACGGGCACGGAGGCGACCACGGCACGGATGCCGACACCGCCGGCGATGTGACGGCCGACGCCGCTTCGACCGAGGGCTCGATCGACCTCGTGGCCCGCATCATCGGGGTTCTCGGCATCGTGATCGGCATCGCGGGCATCACGGCCGCTGTGCTGACCCGCCGCTCGGTGCAGGCCACCCGCTAGCGAGGAGTCGACCATGCGACGCAGCATCTCCCTGACCCTCATCGCGCCGGCGGCACTGGCCGCCGCAGCGCTGGCGCTCGTGCCCGCGCTGCCGGCCGCGGCCCACAACTACGTGGTGTCGTCGACGCCGGCCGAGGGAGAGACGCTCACCACGGTGCCCGAGTTCTTCGTCATCACGACGAATGAGGCGCTGCTCGACCTGACGGGCGAGGGTGCCGGATTCGTCATGCAGGTGAGCGACGAGAGCGGGCTCTTCTACGGCGACGGGTGCGTCTCAGTGCAAGGCCCGTCGATGGCGATGACCGGGGCTCTCGGGCCTGCGGGCGAGTACACCCTCGCCTACCAGGCCATCTCGGGCGACGGGCACACGATCTCCGACGAGCTGAGCTTCCGCTACGAACCGTCCACGGGCACGGAAGCACAGGCCGGGGTCGCGACGGCCCCAGACTGCGGCGCGACCGCGGCCGGCGACGCGGTCGGCGACCCCGGCTCCGCGCCCGCTGACGAGGCCTCGACCGTGATCGGGGTCATTGTCGGCCTGGTCGTCGGAGCAGTCGTGCTCGCGGTCGTCGTCGCGCTGATCCTGCGGCGCCGCTCCGGCGCGGAGGCCGTCGACACCGAGGCAGCGGCCGCACCGGAGGCCTCGAGCGGCACCTGACTCGCAGGCCGCCTCCATGCGAGAGCCCCGCATCCTTCCTTCAGGATGCGGGGCTCTCGTCGTGCGCGAACCTTACGAGGCGGTGATGGCCGCCGTCACCGTCTTGCGGCTCGTGAGCACCTGGTCGATGAGACCGTACTCGAGAGCCTCGTCGGCGATGAGGATCTTGTCGCGATCGATGTCTTTGTTGACCTGCTCGACCGTGCGGTTCGAGTGCTTCGAGAGCGTGACCTCGAGCCACTCGCGCAGACGGGCGATCTCTTTCGCCTGGATCTCGATGTCGCTCGCCTGGCCGCGCCCCGCATCGCCCGTCGCGGGCTGGTGGATGAGCACGCGCGCGTTCGGCAGGGCGAGGCGCTTGCCCGGGGTGCCCGCCGCGAGCAGCACGGCCGCGGCGGAGGCCGCCTGACCGAGCACGACCGTCTGGATCTGCGGACGGATGTACTGCATCGTGTCGTAGATCGCCGTCATGGCCGTGAACGAGCCGCCGGGGCTGTTGATGTACATGACGATGTCGCGGTCGGGGTCTTGCGACTCGAGCACGAGCAACTGGGCCATCACGTCATCGGCCGAGGCGTCGTCGACCTGCACGCCGAGGAAGATGATGCGGTCTTCGAACAGCTTCGCGTAGGGGTCTTGACGCTTGTAGCCGTAGGCCGTGCGCTCTTCGAAGCTGGGCAGGATGTAGCGGCTGCTCGGCATCATCGGGTTCGCGGCGCCGAAGGTGGGAAGTTCCATGGGTGCGTCTCTCTCGTCTCTCGTCAAGGCCGCTGGCTTCTCGGCCGCTACTTGTCGCCCGTGCCGCCGCCGCCGACGATGTCGGAGGCCGAGGCGCGGATGTGGTCGACGAAGCCGTAGGCCAGCGCCTCTTCGGCGGTGAACCAGCGGTCGCGGTCGCCATCGGCGTTGACCTGCTCGACGGTCTTGCCCGTCTGAGCAGCCGTGATCTCGGCGAGGCGGTGCTTCATGTCGGTGATGAGCTGCGCCTGCGTCTGGATGTCGCTCGCCGTGCCGCCGAAGCCGCCGTGCGGCTGGTGCAGCAGCACGCGGGCGTTGGGCGTGATGTAGCGCTTGCCCTTCGTGCCGGCCGTCAGCAGCAGCTGCCCCATCGAGGCCGCCATACCGATGCCGACGGTGACGATGTCGTTGGGCACGAACTGCATGGTGTCGTAGATCGCCATGCCCGCCGTGATCGAGCCACCGGGCGAATTGATGTAGAGGAAGATGTCTTTCTCGGGGTCCTCCGCCGCGAGCAGCAGCAGCTTCGCCGCGATCTCGTTGGCGTTCTCGTCGCGCACCTCCGACCCCAGCCAGATGATGCGGTCTTTCAGCAGTCGGTCGAAAACACTGTTCGGCATTGCCGGTTCAGCCATGGGGAGAGCTCCTGTTCGTCTCGTGCTTCGAATCTACCCAAGCGAGCATGCGCGAACGGCCGTGTTCGCCGTGGGCAGAGCACGAGTCGTCGGCCGGCGCCGACACCTACTCCTCGACGACGGAGATCTCGTAGAACGAGCCGTCGAACGACGTGACCGTCGCGATGACGATGCCGCTGCCCGACGAGGCTTCGTAGGCGCAGCGCACCTCCTGTCCGGTGAAGATCTCGATGTCGGCCGTGCCGCAGTCGACGACGGGCGTCTCGCCGAGCGGGCCGGAAAGCGCATCGGCGGTTAGGCCTGCGAACGCGGCCGCGGTCTCGAACGCGCTCTCGGCGGGCGGGGTCGGCGCGACCTCCGAACCGACCACGTCGAGCACGTAGTCGGTGCCGTCGATGCTCGAGATCGTGACGGTGTAAGCGCCGGAGGTCTCGGTCGCCTCGTCGAACGCCGCGCACTCGAGCGAGGTGCCGACGACGAACGGCACATCGTCGGCACCGCAGTCGATGTCGACCGTGAAGCCCTGCTCGGCGACGACGCCCTCGGCGGCGATCGCCAGCTCGGCGGCGTTGATCGTCGTCGGCGCACCATCGTCGACGCGCACAGCGCCCGAGGTGTCGATGGAGCCCGCGCAC
The DNA here is from genome assembly GCF_051860105.1 of Microcella sp. GTDB lineage: Bacteria > Actinomycetota > Actinomycetes > Actinomycetales > Microbacteriaceae > Microcella. The sequence continues at coordinate 2,483 of NZ_JBHYEO010000039.1, read as the reverse complement.
CCGCTGAGCAGCAGCGAGGCGGCGAGGAGAGCGGGGGCGAAAGTGCGGGTGCGGGTCATGCGGTGACGCTACTCCTGGCCCGGCCGCGGGGGCAATGAGCAAGAACTACCCGCCCGTACAGTGGTCGCATGGTCTCGCTGCGCCCTGCCACGCCTGCCGACCTCCGCGACGTCGAGACGATCTGCACGCTCACCGGCGACGACGGGTCAGACGCGAGCGGCCAGTACGACGAGCCCACGCTGCTCGCGGCTCTCTGGGCGGCGCCGCACCTCATCGCGGATCCATCGCTCTGCACGATCGTCGTCGATAACGACGGCCCCGCCGGGTACCTCGTCGCCACCGCCGATACCGCGGCATTCGAGTCGTGGTGCGAGCGGATGTGGTGGCCGGCGCTGCGCGACCGGCACCCCCTGCAGGCCCCGCGCCGCGATCGCGACCAGCACCTCGTCGCGCTGATCCACGCGCCCGAGGCGACCCCCGCATCCATCACGGGCCGGTATCCCGCGCATCTGCACATCAACCTGCTGCCGCGGGCCCAGGGTCAGGGCCTGGGCCGCGCCCTCATCGACCGGCTCGCCGACCAGTTGCGCGAGCGCGGGGTGCCGGGGGTGCACCTCGGCGTCTCGAGAACGAACGAGCCCGCCATCGGCTTCTACGAGCACCTCGGGTTCGCACCCGTGGCGGTAGAGCCCGATGGCGGGCTGATCATGGGACTGACGCTGACCTAGTGGTCGTGCCCCTCGTGGTCGTCGTGGTCGTGACCCGCGTGGTCGTCGGTGTCGATCGCCTCGGCGACCGGCGCGACGGCAGCGGCCGTGAACGCGGTCAGGTCGACGGCCTTGCCCGTGGAGTCGACGACCTTCGCCTTGCTGAGGGCGACCGAGAGCGCCTTCGAGCGGGCGACCTCGCCGACCATGCCGGGGATCTGGCCGTTCTGGTCGAGGATCTTGATGAACTCGCCCGGCTCCATGCCGTACTGCGCGGCGCCCTGGATGAGGTACTGCGTCAGCTCGTCCTGGCTGACCTTGACCTCCTCCTTCTCGGCAAGCGCGTCGAGGAAGATCTGGGTGCGGAACGTGGTCGTGCTCGACTCGGTCACCTCGGCGCGGTGCTCGTCGTCCTCCAGCCGACCCTCGTTCTCGAGGTGGCGGTGCACCTCGTTCTCGACGAGCGCGTCGGGCACCGGGATCTCGACCTTCTCGAGCAGCGCGGCGAGCAGCTTCTCGCGCGCCTGCGCGCCCTGCCCGAACGACTTCTGCTTCAGCAGCTGCTCGCGCAGGTCGGCACGCAGCTCGCCGATCGTGTCGAACTGGCTGGCGATCTGGGCGAAGTCGTCGTCGGCCTCGGGCAGCTCGCGCTCCTTCACCGAGATAACCGTGACCTCGATCTGGGCCATCTCGCCCTCGTGGTCGCCGCCGAGCAGCTTCGACTCGAAGGTCGTGGTCTCGCCCGCGGTGAGGGTCTCGACGGCGTCGTCGATGCCGTCGATGAGCTCGCCCGAGCCGAGCTCGTACGAGATCGAGTTGGCGGTGTCGACCGTGGTGCCGGCGACCGTGGCGATCAGGTCGAGCTGCACGAAGTCGCCCTTCGCGGCGGGGCGGTCGACCGTCACGAGCGTGCCGAAGCGGCTGCGCAGGTTCTCGAGCTCGGCCTCGACCTCGTCGGGGGTCACATCGGTGGCGTCGACCTCGATCTTCAGGCCGTCGTACTTCGGGATCTCGAACTCGGGGCGAACATCCACCTCGACGGTCACCAGCAGGTCGCCCGAGAAATCTTTCTCGCTCGGCCACTCGGCGATGTCGGCCTGCGGCCGGCCGAGGGCGCGGAGGCCCTGCTCGGCGATCGCGGCGCGGTAGAAGCCGTCGAGGCCCTCGCTCACGGCGTGGTTGAGCACCTCGGCACGGCCCACGCGCTGGTCGATGATGGGCGGCGGCACCTTGCCCTTGCGGAAGCCCGGAATGTTCACCGTCTCGGCGATGTGCTTGTAGGCGTGCTGGATGCTCGGCTTCAGCTCGTCGGGGGTGACGGTGATCGCGATCTTGACGCGCGTCGGGCTGAGCTTCTCGACCGTGGACTGGACCAAAGGGGTTCTCCTGAATATGTGTGCTGAGTTCGTGGGCGAGGGTGCTGGTCGGGGCGACAGGATTTGAACCTGCGGCCTCCCGCTCCCAAAGCGGGCGCTCTACCAAGCTGAGCTACGCCCCGAAACCGTGACCGTGGACCACGTCAGCGTCACGACGCGGCGTCGCTTCGAAAAATGGCCTCGGCAAGTCTAGCCGAGTCGTCGGGCCCCTCCACTGGGTGCCCGCTCCGATGCGTTACCCTAGAGGCTGCGCGAGGTTTCGGCCCGTTGCGGGGCTGTAGCTTAGTGGTAAAGCCTTAGTCTTCCAAACTAATGATGCGGGTTCGATTCCCGTCAGCCCCTCGAGTGTGATGTCTCACGACATCGTGGACGGGTGAACCCCCAATTTCGGGGTTCGCCC
>NZ_JBHYEO010000038.1:0-15054 GCF_051860105.1 Microcella sp. | reverse complement strand
CGAGCCGGCGCCGGTTCGGGCGTCGCCCGTCATCAGTCCGTGAGAACGATCCGCTGGACGACGGGGCTGCCGCCGATCGTGGGCAGCTCGGCGATCTTGTCACTGGTGACGAAGGCGTTCTTCGCGAAGAACGTCGGCACGACCGGGAAGTCCTCCATCACGCGCTCCTGAACCTGCACGTAGAAGTCGATCGCCTCGTCCTGCGTGGCAGCAGCATCCGCCTGCGTCAGCAGCTCGTCGACGTCGGCATTGGAGTACTCGCCCGCGCAGAGGAAGCAGGCTCCGACCTCGGTGAAGAGGGCTCGCAGCGTGTTCCGCTGGCTCGCGTACTGCGCGCCCCACTGCCCGAAGTGCGGCCCGGCGACCGTGCGGTCGACGAGCGTGCCGAAGTACTCGGGCCAGTCGGTGCTCGGCGCCGCGACGACGTCCTCGATGCCGAGGTTCTGACGGATCTGGTTGGCGTAGCCCTCGAACAGCTCATCCATGCCGAGCCCACCGGGGTAGACGATCTCCATCGTGCCCTCCCAACCTCCGGCCTCTGCGAGCAGAGCCTTCGCCGCCTCGGGGTCGAACTCGCAGAACTCGCCGCACACGCCTTCGGGGGTTCCGATCATCGCCGGCGGGGTCAGCGCCGTCGCCGGTGCGTAGAGGCCGCCGTAGATCGCGTCATTGATGGCGTCACGGTCGATCGACATCGAGATCGCCTGACGCACCCGCTCGTCGGAGTACCGCTCATCCCACAGCGGGAAGCCGAGGTAGTGGACGGTCGGCGCATCGAACGCGTACAGCCGGTCACCGAAGTCGCCGGGGGCAGAACGGTACTTGCTCGTCGGCAGGAAGATGAGGTCCGCATTCCCCGCAAGAACGTCGGTGTATCCCGTGTTCGGGTCCTCGTACGAGCGGAAGGTGATGCCGTCGATGGTCGGCTCGTCGCCGGCGAAGTCCTCGAAGGCGACGACATCGAACTCGGTGTTGTCCTGCCAGTCCTCGGACATCTGGAACGGACCATTGCCGATGGGCTTCCGGTCGTAGGCGTCGAGGTCCTCGTATGCGGCCTCAGGCATCGGGTAGAACGCCGTCTGGGCGTCGCTGAGCTGCAGCGGGAACGAGCTGTCGGCTCCGACGAGCTCGACGGTGAAGGTGCGGTCATCGACGACCGCCAGTCCACTCATGGTCTCGGCAACGGGGTCGCCCTCGACGGCCTGCAGGTCGGCGAAGCCGACGATCGATGCGAGCTGCCCGGCGTTCGCCCAGGCGTTCGTCGACAGCGCGGTGAAGTTCCACGCGTCGACGTAGCTCTGCGCCGTGACGGGTTCGCCGTTGTGGAAGGTCCAGCCGTCGCGCAGGGCGATGGTCCAGGTCACGTTGTCGTCCGACGTCACCGATTCGGCCTGGACGTAGACGATCTCGCCGCTGTCGGCCACCGTGACGAGAGGAGAGAAGATCGACAGCACGGGCGTGTAGCCCATGGTCTGCCGTCCGGGCGTGAGGTGATCCGGTTCGTTGATGGCATAGACGAAGGTGCTGGCACCGTCGTCAGCGCTGACGTCGGTGTCGCTCGGGCCTGCGCAGCCTGCGATGAGCAGGCTGAAGGCGCCTACGGCGGCGAGGGCGGATGGGACGCGGTGCTTCATGGGTTGCCTCCTTTGGCAACGCCGCGCGGGGGGCGTGACGTCAAGTATTCCGAGTCCGGCGTCGCCGGCGTGGGCCCACCGTAGCCAGCGATTGTCGTGAAGTCAATGAAGTTTAAAAACTTATTGAAACATCTGCATAGATGAAATTTGGTCGACGCGGGCCTCGCCCCGGCGCGGACGCCCGCTCAATGTTTCCATATTGCGACGATCGTCACACTTAAGTTATGTTCCGTGGGACGCACTCGAAGGAGAGGTGATCCGAGTGGTGTATTCGGAGTACTGGAACGCCAAGACCGAACTGCTCTCGCGCGACGACCTCGAAGCGCTGCAGCTGACGAAGCTCCGGCGCGTGACCGAGTGGGCCGACGCCCGGAGCCCGTTCTACCGCGCGTCGTTCGCGAAGGCCGGGTTCACCCCCGCCCAGCTGAAGAGCCTGCCCGACATCCAGCGCATCCCCTTCCTCGATCGCGATGAATGGATGGCCAGTCAGGAGGCCGCACCGCCGTACGGGGACCTGCCGGTCGCCCCCCACTCCGCTGCTGTTCGGATGCACACCACGAGCGGAACCTCCGGTCGAACGCCTCTGCGGGCGCTCGACACGAGACGCGACTGGAAGTGGACGAGCGAGATGTGGTGCTATGCGATGTGGGGCATCGGCATCCGCCCTTACGACATCGGCTACGTCGCGTTCGGGTACGGATCGTTCATCGGATTCTGGGGACTGCACAACGGACTCGAGAAGATCGGCGCCCTTGTCATCCCCGGCGGAGCTCAGACCACCGCCGCCCGGGTGAAGCAGATCATTGACTTCGGCGCGACCGTCGTCGCCTCGACTCCCACCTACGCGTTGCGGTTGGCGCAGGAGGCCGAAGCGCTCGGCTATGACCTGGCCGCCAGCGCTGTGCGCACGATCGTGCTGTCCGGCGAGCCCGCGGGCTCGATCCCGGAGACAAAGGCTCTCATCGAGACCTTATGGGGTGCTAAGGCCTACGACACCGCAGGGATGACCGAGGTCTCGACCATCTTCATGTTCGAGCCGGCCGATCAGCCCGGAGGATGCCACATCATCGAGGATCACTTCATCGAAGAGGTCATCGACCCCATTTCACGAGAAGCCCTGCCCTACGGCGAGGCCGGCGAACGGGTGTGCACGTCGTTCGGTCGGAGCATCATTCCGCTGATCCGATACCGCTCGGCCGACATGGTGGTGAAAGTGCCGCATACCCACGCGTCCAACGGCAGGACCTGGGACCTGTACGAGGGCGGCATCATCGGGCGGGTCGATGACATGAAGCTGGTGCGCGGCACGAACGTCTACCCCCGGGCGGTGGAGGGTGTGGTTCGGGGATTCCCCTCGATCGAGGAGTTCCAGATCAGGATCACCCGGGAAGGCATCCGCGACGAGATCACCCTCGTCGTCGAGCCGGCGACCTCTGTCGGCGACGCTCAGTGGGATGCACTCGAGTCGTCGCTCGTCTCAGAGCTGGCGCACGCGCACGAGGGTTTGCGCTTCCTGATCGAACGCGCCCCCGAGGGCGCACTCCCCCGTTTCGAGCTCAAGGCCAGACGACTCACTGATCTGCGCACTGCAGGAGGAGGAACCACATGACCACCGACCTGCTGGGCGCGCCGCTCAGCACCGCCGAGTCCGACATCCTCGCCGTGTACACGGCGTTGAAGGATCTGGTGAGCGACGCGACCCTGCCGCCCACCGCGGCCGCCAATCTGCGCGACGCCCTCGCGAGCGTGTCCATCGTCGTGACGGGCCTCTGCCTCGACTACGAGCAGCTGATCGATCTCGGCTGCTGATCATGACGAGAATCGCTGTCATCGGAGGAGGCCCGGGCGGCCTCTATGCCTCGATCCTGCTCAAGAAGGCCGACCCGGCACGCGAGGTCCGCGTATTCGAGCGCAACGCCGTCGACGACACCTTCGGCTTCGGGGTCGTGTTCTCGCAGGAGACCCTCGACAATCTCGCCGCGGCCGACGCGGAGTCGTTCAGCAGGATCGAGCGTCTGTGGCGACGCTGGTCGGCCATGGACGTGACGATCAACGACGTCACCGAACGCTCCGATGGTCACGCTTTCGCCGCGCTCGCCCGCAAGGAGCTCCTCGCCGTCCTGGCCGAGCGCGCGAGCGAGCTGGGCGTCGAACTCGACCACCGCACGAGCGCCCCGCCCGTGCCCGAACTGCAGCGGGAATACGACCTGGTGATCGCCAGCGACGGCATCAACAGCGGCACGCGCGAGACCCTGGCGACCGAGTTCGGGACGACCACGGTGCTCAGGCCGTTCCCGTACGCCTGGTTCGGCACGGATCGTCCGGTCGAATGCTTCACGTTCGTCTTCGTCGACACGCCCTACGGCCGCTTCTGGGCGCACATCTACCCCTACAACGACACTCACTCCACATTCCTCGTCGAGACCGATCCCGAGACCTGGCGGCGCGCGGGGCTCGACGACTTCGCGGCGTCTCCTCGCCACCCCGGTCAGAGCGATGAGCGATCCATGCGGTTCTGCGAAGAGATCTTCGCGGACTACCTCGACGGCCACCGACTCGTCGGGAACAACTCGGGATGGCTCACCTTCCGCGACGTCTCGAACCAGCGCTGGGTGACGGGCAACGTCGTGCTGATCGGCGATGCCGCGCACACGGCGCACTTCTCGATCGGATCGGGCACGAAGCAGGCGCTCGAGGACGCGATCGCCTTGGCGGATGCCGTCGCAGAGGGCCACGGCATCCCCGACGCGCTGGAACGCTACGAGACCGAGAGGCGCCCGATCGCCGCATCGTTGCGCCGCTCGGCGATGACGAGCCTCGAGTGGTTCGAGTCGATCGACCGATACGCGCACCTGCCCCCGCAGCAGTTCGTCTTCCAGCTGCTCACGCGCAGTCAGCGGATCACCTACGACAATCTGAGACTGCGTGACGCCGGGTATGCGCAGCGGGTGGATGACTGGTTCAACACGGATCAGCTCGAACGCGGGAACGTCGCCGAGGCCGGGACCCCGCCGATGTTCTATCCGTTCCGGCTGCGGGGCATGCACCTGAAGAACCGGATCGTCGTCTCGCCGATGGCGCAGTACTCGGCCGTCGACGGGATGCCGACCGACTGGCATCTGGTCCACCTCGGTTCGCGCGCGGTGGGCGGCGCCGGCCTCGTCCTCACCGAGATGACCTGCGTCTCACCCGAGGGACGCATCACACCGGGTTGCCCGGGCATCTGGAACGACGAGCAGGCCGCGACCTGGAGGGGCATCGTCGACTTCGTTCACGAGAACACGACGGCCAAGATCGGCCTCCAGATCGGCCACGCGGGAGCGAAAGCGGCGACGAAGGTCGGGTGGGAGGGCAACGATGTGCCCCTGGAGGAGGGGGCCTGGCCGATCGTGGCCGCATCACCGCGGCCCTACCGCCCCGACTCGCAGGTGCCGCACGAGCTGACCCGCGCTGAGATCGCCGAGATCGTGGACCAGCACGTCGTCTCAGCCCGTTATGCGGATGGCGCAGGATTCGACATGGTCGAGCTGCACTTCGCCCACGGGTATCTGGTGTCGGGGTTCCTCAGCCCGCTGTCGAACCGTCGATCGGACGAGTACGGGGGCAGCCTCGAGAACCGGTCTCGACTGGCGCGCGAGATCGTGAGCGCCGTGCGAGCGGCGTGGCCCGACGACAAGCCCCTCAGTGCGCGCATCAGTGCCACCGACTGGGTCGATGGCGGGATCACGGGTGACGACGCGGTTCAGGTATCGCGATGGCTCGCCGAGCTCGGAGTCGACATCATCGACGTGTCGACCGGGCAGACCTCGGTGGATGCCGCGCCGGCGTACGGTCGGCTCTATCAGACTCCCTACAGCGACCAGATCAGGCAGGAGACGGGCATTCCCACCATGACCGTGGGCGCCGTCTCGAGCATCGACGACGTGAACACGATCCTGGTCGCCGGCCGCGCTGATCTCTGCCTCCTGGCCCGCCCCCATCTCATCGATCCGTACTGGACCATGAACGCGGCGCTGGATGTTCAGTGGGACGACGACTCGGTGCCGCCCCAGTACCTCAGCGGACTGACGGCGCGGCGTCGGGCACAGGTGGCCCGATGACCGATGCAGTGAGCGCGCGATCCGCGGGCGGCGTGGTCAACGACGGTCGAGCGACCGCGTTCCTCGCCTCGATCGACGTGCAGCCGACGACCGCTGCCGATCACGGCGACCGGTTCCTCGGAGTCGCTCAGTATGTCCCGTGGCCGAAGGCGTACGGGGGCGACACCGCGGCGCAGGCCCTCGCTGCCGCATCCCGCACGGTCGATGGCGACCGTGTCATGAACTCCTTCCATGCCTACTTCGTCCGGCCCGTCGACGTAGGCGCCGAGGTGGAGCACGAGGTGTCGCGGGTCCGCGACGGACGCGGATTCTCGATCCGTCGAGTGGTGTCGCGCCAGGCCGGACACGAGGTGCTCTCGGCGCTCGCATCGTTCGCGCTCGAGCAGGATGCCGACCACGACGATCGCTTCACCGAGGTGGCTCCGACCGGGTGGACGCCCCCGCAGCAACTCCCCACCGCGGCGGAGTACCTCGCGATGGTCGGCGCGACGGGTGCCGCGGCCGACTACTGGTCGGCGGGCCGCAGCTTCGATCTGCGGCACGACCCCTCGCCGATCTATCTCACCGTCGACGGCGGCGAACAGGTCTCGATCGTCTGGATTCGCGCCGCCAGCACGCTGCCGACCGACTCCGTGACACAGCGCCTGGCGCTCGCCTACGTCTGCGACTACACGATCCTCGAGCCCTCGCTACGTGTGTACGGGCTCGGGTGGACGACTCCCGGCCTCGTGACGGCGAGCCTCGACCACAGCATGTGGTTCCACCGTGAGTTCGACCTCAACGACTGGGTCATGTACGTGCAAGAGCCGATCGCGGTACGGGCCGGTCGCGCACTGAATCGAGGTCGGTTCTTCACCGCCGACGGCACCCACGTCGCCACCGTCGCCCAGGAGGGCGTCATCCGCCCGCATGTCGAGAGGGAACGTCAATGACCAGCCGCAACATCAATCCCGTGGGCCTCAGCCAGCCGTCGGGCTTCTCGCACGCGACGCGCGCCGGCGACACCGTGCATCTCGGCGGCCAGACGGCGATGGATGCCGCCGGTCGCATCGTCGACGGCGGCATCGTCGAGCAGTTCCGGCAGGCGTTCTCGAACGTACTCATTGCGCTGGATGCCGCCGGAGGCGTCCCGACCGACCTCGTCTCGATCACCATCTACCTCACCGACCTGCACGACTACCAGCGCAACGGTCGAGAGATCGGCCGGGTGTGGCGCGAACTCGCCGGCGCCCACTATCCGGCGATGGCCGGCGTCGGGGTGACCGCGCTGTGGCAGCCCGACGCACTCATCGAGATTCAAGGCATTGCTGTCATCGCCCCCGACTCTGCAGCAGGCTCGGGCACCTCGTGAGGCTGGCCACTGTGGAGCGAGCCGATGGATCCGTCACCTCCGTACTCGAGACCGAAGGCGGCCTCCTCCCCCTGAACGCTCCCAACCTCGACCGGCTGCTGTGCGACCCGCGAGCCGGCTTCTCTCCGACGGCTCCAGCACTCACCGATGTCACGCGCTTCCTGTGCCCGGTTCTTGCGCCGGCGAAGGTCATCTGCGTCGGGCTGAACTACCGCACCCACATTCTCGAGATGGGTCACGACCTTCCTCAGTATCCGACAATCTTCCTGAAGCACGCCGACACCCTGATCGGGCCGACCGCAGACATCGAGTTGCCCCCGGTCTCGGACCGGATCGACTGGGAGGGCGAACTCGTCGTCGTCGTCGGCCGTGAGCTGCACCGTGCTGATCAGCAGCACGCGGCGGCGGCCATCGCCGGCTACACCATCGCCAATGACGTGTCGCTCCGAGACTGGCAGTACCGCTCGACGCAGTGGCAGCAGGGAAAGATGTTCGATGCCACGACTCCCCTCGGCCCCGTCATCGTGACGGCAGACGAGTTCGACCCGCGTGACGGGCAGTTACTGCGAACCCGGGTGAACGGTGAGATCGTGCAGGAGGCCCCGGTCTCGGATCTGGTCTTCGACGCGGCCCACCTGCTCAGCTACATCTCGCACATCACCCGGCTTCGACCCGGCGATCTGGTGCTCACCGGCACGCCGGGCGGGGTTGGCGCGGGGCGTCAGCCTCAGGTCTACCTCGCTGACGGCGACTTCGTGGAGGTCGAGGTCGAGGGCATTGGCCGACTCCGCAATCGACTCCGAATCACCCCCCTCTCCCCGCAGACGACAGGAGCAGCATATGGCGCACGATGACATCCCCGTGGTGACCCGGGCGGGCCACGAGCTCGCCGGGACCGGACAATCAGGAGGCGCCCTCCGGGTGTCCGGCGTGAGCGCCCAGCACACCCCGGCGACGAAGATCTGGTTCGGTCAGGTCAGCAACGAGCCCGGCTACCGGTCGTTGCCCCATCATCACGGTGAGGCGGAGACCGGCGGATACGTCCTTCGGGGCACCGCCCGCATCTACTTCGGCCCGGACTACACGCGGTGGACCGACATGAATGCGGGCGACTGGGTGTTCGTGCCGCCCCACATGCCGCACGTCGAGGCGAACATGTCGACCACAGAAGAACTGGTCTGGCTGACTGCCCGCACCCCGGAGAACATCGTCGTCAACCTGGACGACGTGGACGACGCCGCGCTCGAGGGATACCGTCGCGTCTGACCAGGCGGCTGCGACTATGCGGTTCGCGCCTGCTCGACCGGCGAGACCCTCGACGTCACATGCGACCACGCCCCCGCCTGCAGGCGCTCAGAGAGCGCGAGGAAGCCGTCGATGCTGCGCTGCCCCGGCCAGTCAGACGGCAGCAGGTGCGCGGGCAGCCCCGGGTCGATGTACGGCAGTATTCGCCAGTTGTCGATCAGGGTCACATAGCCGATGAAGGCCTCGAGGGCGCTGGCGCCCTCGGTCTCTTCGATGGCGTTGACGGCGCGCAGGAACGACTCGTGCTCCTCGCGGAGGAGTTCGAGGTCCCACCACGTTGCGACAGCCTCGGGCAATGAATCGGCGACGCGCGGCTCTTCGGTGCGGAAGAGCACGTAGCGCTCGACACCGAGGTCGTGCACGATCTCTTCCACCTCGAGACTGAGATAGTCGGGGCATACCCACAGCGCAGGTGCGACCAGCCCGCACCCGATCCACTGCAGTCTCCGGCGCAGCTGATGACGCAGATCACGCTGGTTCTCCGGGATGCTGAAAGACACGAGGCACCACGCGTCGGCGGCGCCCATCTGCCGGACGTGGAAGATCCGACGATCGCCGCGTTCGAGCATCCGTTCTGAATCTGAGTTGAGACGGTAGCCGATCGCGTGCGCCCGCTCGGCGACGAGCAACCCCTTCTTCTTCAGGCGGACGACGCCCGTTCGCGTGCGCGCTGCCGGAATGCCGAGATCCTCCATCAGAGCGATGAGGTCGGAGATGGCGATCCAGCCGCCCACGCGACGCAGATACAGGCCGATGATCGTCCTGAGGATGGAGGTCGTGCTTCCGGGTCGGGCATCGATGTCGTCGAAAGCCGTCACCACGGTCCTCCTTGCGTCAGCGGGAATCTCCGTAGTCTGGCACAGCGTCGCAGAGCGCCTGAAGACCGCGGAGCGTCTCGACAAAGGTCGTGCTCAGCGGTGACAGGCCGAGGCGGAGACCGTTCGGTGCGCGGAAGTCGGGGATGACTCCGTGGGCCCACAGCGTCTGCGTCACCTCCCGGAATGACGGATGACCGACGGTGATGTGCGACCCGCGGCGCGCCGACGCTCGGGGGCTGAGCAGCTCGATCCCGCGGGGGGCCAGCAGGGCATCGTGCACGTCGACCGCGAAGTCGGTGAGCGTGCGCGACTTGGCCCGCACCGCATCGATTCCTGCCCGATCGATCAGGCCGAGCATCCCCTGCATCGCGAGCATGCCCACGACCGGGGGCGTGCCGCTCACGAATCTGCGCATTCCCCCGCCCGGGCGGTAGTTCGGCCCCATGGCGAAAACATGAGCAGCGCCCATCCAGCCCCAGATGGGCTGCTCCAGCCGATCCTGAAGGTCGGCCCGCACATAGGCGAATGCGGGGGCTCCCGGGCCGCCGTTCAGGTACTTGTACGTGCACCCGACAGCCAGATCCACACCCCACGCGTCAAGCTCCATCGGGATCACCCCCGCGCTGTGGCTGAGATCCCACACCATCAGCGAGTCGGCGGCCTTGACGATGCGCGTGATCGCGCGCATATCCGCGAGCGCTCCCGATCGATAGTCGACGTGGCTGAGCACGACGACCGCTGTCTCGGGCGTCAGAGCGGCAGCGACGTCGTCCGGCGCCACGCCGTCGATCGGATCGGCATCGATCCAGTCGATCGCGAGACCGCGCGCCGCGGCGACCCCCTCGACGACGAAGCGATCGGTCGGGAAGTTCCCCCGCTCGATGAGGATCCTCGAGCCCGCCGGCACGTCCGCGACAGCGGCGCTGATGAGCTTGTAGAGCAGCACGGTCGTCGAATCGGCGACCACCGTCTGCCCGGCCGCCGCACCGAGTGCGACGCGGGCGATCGTGTCGCCCAGGATGAACGGGAGCTCCATCCAGTTCTCGTCCCAGGACCGGATCAGTCGGGTGCCCCACTGCTCGGCCACGAACTGCGCGATCCTCTCGCCCGTTCCACGAACGGGCCGGCCGAGAGAGTTGCCGTCGAGGTAGGCCGTGACGCCGACCGCCGGTTCGAACTGCTCAGCGAAGCTGCCGAGCGGATCGGCGAGGTCCAGCGCGCGGGCCCGCTCGAGCAGTGCGCCGCCGACCTCAGGAGGGAGCAGGGGGACCGGTGAGCCCGTCATGCGCCGATCTCGGTTCGCACCCGGTAGAGCTCGGGGAAGAACGTGAGGCTGAGGGCGCGCTGCAGGAAGTCGACTCCGCTCGAGCCCCCGGTTCCCGTCTTAATCCCGATCGTGCGCATCACGGTGCGCATGTGCCGAAAGCGCCAGAGCTGGAAGTTGTCCTCGATGTCCACGAGTTCCTCGCATGCCTCGTACAGGTCCCAGTGTCCGCTGTGATCGCGGTAGATCTCGAGCAGGACCGGCACGAGCGCGGGCTGGACGCGATACGGCTCGGTGACATCCCGTTCGAGGACCTCCGGCGGGATGGGGAAGCCTCGACGGGCGAGGAGCCGCAGGAACTCGTCATACAGACTGGGCGCCTCGAGCTCGGCGGCCAGAACGCTCTGGCTCGCCGGATCGTCGGCGAACACGGCGAGCATGTCGCGGTTCTTGTTGCCCAGCAGGAATTCCACCGCCCGATACTGGGCGGATTGGAACCCGGAGGAGCTGCCGAGGTCGTCACGGAACTGCGCGTACTCAGAAGGTGTCAGAGTCGACAGCACCGACCACTGCTGCGTGAGCACCTCCTGGATGTGCTTCACGCGGGCCAGCCGCTTGAGCGCTTCGCGGAGCTCGTCCTGGCGAAGAAGCGCTCGCGCAGAGGCGAATTCGTGCAGCAGGAGCTTCAGCCAGAGCTCGGTGGTCTGGTGCTGGATGATGAACAGCATCTCGTCGTGGTGCACCGGGTTGCTCACGGGCCGTTGGGCAGACAGCAGCTGCTCGAGGTCCAGATAGCCGCCATAACTCATGCGGTCGCTGAAGTCTCTGACGACCCCCTCTTCTATGGGCCTCACGTTGTCTGCCACGGTCGACTCCTCATCGCGTTCGCATTGCCGGACCCCGTAAACATATCGAACTAATGACGAGCGTCACACTTTCTACATAGATGCGTCCAGCATGTCGGCGACCGGGCGCCAGTCCAGGTGCAGTGCACGAGCCACCTCTGCGTTGGTGAGAACACCGTCGACGGTGTGGAGGCCCGCGGCCAACGACGAATCCGACGTCAGTGCGTCGATCCACCCACGATCGGCGAGGCGGCGCACATACGGCAGCGTCGCGTTGGTCAGCGCGCGGGTGGCGGTGTGCGGAACGGCCCCGGGCATGTTCGCCACGCAGTAGTAGATGGCATCGTGCACCCGGAAGGTGGGAGCGTCGTGGGTCGTTGCGCGGGAACCCTCGAAGCATCCGCCCTGGTCGATGGCGATGTCCACCAGAACGGACCCCTCGCGCATGCGGGCGACCATCTCGTCGGTGACGAGCTTGGGCGCCGCCGCCCCGGGAACCAGAACCGACCCGATCACCAGGTCGGCATCCGCCACGAGCGCGGCGATCTCCCGCGGCGTCGAGAGCCGAGTCTGCACGCGTTCACCGAGGACAGCTTCGAGGTGACGCAGTCTCGCGGTCGAGATATCGACGATCGTGACGTCGGCGCCAAGACCGATCGCGCTGCGCGCCGCGTGCTCCCCGGCGACCCCGCCGCCGATGACCACGACCTTCGCCTTCGGTGTTCCGGGGACTCCCCCCAGAACGACCCCGCGACCACCGAACGGACCCAGAAGGTGGTGCGCGCCGACCGTGATCGACAGTCTGCCCGCGACTTCGCTCATCGGCGCGAGGAGGGGCAGAGAGCCGTCTGCGAGCCGCACGGTCTCATAGGCGATCGACGTCACACCCGCGTCCAGAAGCGCCCGGGTGCAGGGCTCGGATGCGGCGAGATGCAGGTAGGTGAACAGCACCTGGCCCCGCTGCAGCCGGACGAACTCGTCGGCGATCGGCTCCTTCACCTTGACGATCAACTCGTTCGAGGACCACACGGCGTCGGCCGTCGGAGCGATCGAGGCTCCAGCGCCCCGGAAGTCGTCGTCGGTGATGCCAGCACCGAGCCCTGCTCCGGTCTGGACGGCGACCTCATGGCCGGAGCGCACGAGCGCGTCCACTCCCTCCGGGGTGATCGCGACTCGTCGCTCGTTGTTCTTGACTTCAGCGGGGATGCCGACGCGCATGGCGGGGTTTCCTTTCTATTTTGCTCCCAATAGTGGCGATGGAGTCGGGCCACGAGGGGAATCCCCGAATCTTCAGCACCTTCATCGCCTTCATCTGCCGTAATGTTTCGAACGGGCACCCAGGGAGGCCGACATGACTGCAAGGATCCGCAATGACGCGTCGATCGACGAGACCGATGCCCGCATCCTGGGGTTGCTGCGCGAACGCGGACGAGCCACCAACCGACAGATCGCCGCACAGGCGGGCGTGGCTGAGGCCACCGCGCATGCACGCGTGCGGGGCCTCGAAGAGCGGGGGGTGATCGTCGGATACGAGGCGGTCGTGTCGCAGCGGGCCCTCGGCCTCGATATCCAGGCGCTGATCGGCGTCACGCTGCGGCCCGGAGCCCGCCAGACCAGCATCGCAAGCTTCTCTGCGCACGTGCGCAGTCTGACCGAGGTGACTCAGGCATTCTTCGTGGGCGGAGTCGATGACTTCATCGTGCATGTCGCCGTCGCGGACTCGACGGAGCTTCGACGCTTCATCGTCGACCAGATGTCGGGCCACGCGAGCGTCGCGTCCACGCGAACCAGCATCATCTTCGAGTACACGCGCAACGCGTCCGCGTCGTCGTTTTCCTAGACCCTGAGGCGCCAGCGTCGGCTAGGCCACCCGATCGGCGTCGTCCCCGATGCCGGGGCCCTCGACAGCAGAAACCCCCGAACCACGAGGTTCGAGGGCTTCTTCTGTCCTGACACAGGACAATGGTTGCGGCCACGTCCCGCTGAGTGGTGGTCTTTCGTTTCCGCGCGATGATCAGCTGGTTGTAGTTTAGGCGGCCGTGATCTCGGGCAGGATCACCCCCTGATCGACCTCGGTGATGGTTACGAGTTCGGCCATAGACGCTTCGGAAAAGTAGCGGCGGTCGCCAGCTTCCCATTCGTCGTGCTGCTCGATCAGAACGGCGCCGGTCAGGCGCAGCAGGCTGGCAGTGTTCGGGAACACTCCGACGACGTCGGTGCGACGTTTGATCTCACGATTCAGCCGTTCCAGCGGATTCGTCGACCAGATCTGCCGCCAATGCCGGGCTGGGAAGTGCTTGAACGCCAGCACGTCGGCTCGGGCATCGTGGAGCATCCGGGCAGCCTTGGGGTGAACACGGTCGATCATGCGAGCAACCTCATCGAACTGCGCGTCAATATGCTCAGCGTCGGGTTGGGCGAAGATCGTGCGGATGATCGAGGCGACCATCTCCTGCCGACCTTTGGGCAAGGCGGTGAGCACGTTGCGCATGAAGTGCACGCGGCACCGCTGCCAACTGGCTCCCTGCAGCACCACTGCGGCGGCTGCTTTCAAGCCCGCGTGCGCGTCAGAGATCACCAGCTTCACCCCGGAAAGGCCTCGGGCTTTCAGGGACCGCAAGAACGCTTTCCAGAAATCCTCGGTTTCGCTGTCGCCCACGTCAAAGCCGAGCACCTGACGGTGCCCGTCAGCGGTGATCCCGATCACGACGACAACCGCTTGAGACACCACCCGCCCGTCGATGCGAACCTTGCAATAGGTGGCGTCCAAGAAGACGTAGGGGTAGGCGATCTGAGACAGGGATCGGTCGCGGAATGCCGCAACCGTCGCGTCCAGGCCGGCGCAGATGCGAGACACCTCGGACTTCGAGATGCCCGCATCGGCGCCGAGCGCTTTGACCAGATCGTCAACCTTGCGGGTGGAGACGCCGTGCAGGTAGGCCTCCATCACCACGGCGAACAGCGCCTGATCGACCCGGCGGCGCCGCTCCAACAGCGACGGGAAGAAACTGCCGGCCCGCAGTTTCGGGATCCGCAACTCCAAATCTCCCGCAGTGGTCGACAGGGTGCGCAACCTTGCCCCGTTGCGAGTCGCAACGCGCTCGGCGGTGCGCTCGTAGGGTCCGGCGCCGATCACCGACGCGGCTTCGGCGTCGATCAGTTCTTGGTAGAGCCGTTCGGTCATCTGACGGATGCGGTCGGTGGTGTCGGTGAGTTTCAGCTCGGCGAGCAGCTGAAGCAGGGCAGACTGATTGAGGGCCATCGTGCGATCTCCTGTCGTGAGTAACTTGGTCGTTCTCACTGACCATCGCACGGTGGCCCCTCACGTCGATGACACGACGCTCAGGACCGGAAAGTCCACCACTCCACGGGACTCAGGCCATCGAAACGACTCGATTCGAACGAGAGAGTGGCGCAACGCGTCAACCACCTGATGTTCATCAATGGGCGCATGACTCAGCGCCGCCTTGCCGGGCTTATCGGCGTTGCTGCGCCCACCGTCGCGGTGAAGATGACCGGGCGCAACCGATGGTCTCTTGACGACCTGGTTTCGCTGTGCGAAGTCTTTGGTGTCTCACCCAACTACATGCTCGGACTTGAGCCCATTGAGTCGGCGGCCCCGCAAAAGAGCATTGCCCCCGCCGCTAGAGCGACAGGGGCAATGACTTTGGTTGCGGGGGCAGTGTCTAGTTTCAGGACATAGGAAACCCCTGTCTCACGACATAGGAAACATCCCG
>NZ_JBHYEO010000037.1:0-15705 GCF_051860105.1 Microcella sp. | reverse complement strand
GGGCCGCACTGCGGCCCCAGCGCCCCCCACGCTGAGAGCCCCTCGTTCACAGATAGGTAGGGTGCCATCCCCATGGCAGCATTCGTCATCCGGCGGCTCGTGGCCTCCGTGTTCGTGCTCCTCGCAGCCACGTTCCTCATGTACAACTTGGTCGCCCTCTCCGGCGACCCGCTCGAAGACCTCCGAGCGAGCAACGCTCCCAACAAAGAGCAGCTCATCGAGTCGCGCATCAAGCTCCTGCGTCTCGACGTCATTCCGCCCCTGCGGTACTTCATCTGGCTCGGCGGCGTCTTCCAGGGCGACCTCGGGCTCACCGTCCAGCAGCGCAGCGTCAACGCCCTTCTCGAGCAGGCGCTCGGCTCGACTCTCCAGCTGGTGACCATCGCCACCGTCGTCGCGATCATCCTGGGCCTCACCGTCGGCATCACCACCGCCCTGCGTCAGTACTCGGGCTACGACTACACGGTGACCTTCATCTCGTTCCTGTTCTTCTCGCTGCCGATCTTCTGGGTCGCCGTGCTGCTCAAGCAGTTCGTGGCCATCGGCTTCAACGACTTCCTCGAAGACTCGCCGCAGCTGCCGGTCTGGTTGATCGCCGTCTTCGCCCTCGCCGCCGGTCTGCTGTGGGCCTCGATCATCCCGGGCGCCCTGCGACGCAAGGTGATCACCTTCGCCGTCGCCGCGGGAGCCACCACGACCATGCTCGTGATCATGAACCTCGTGCAGTGGTTCACCTACCCGGGCCTCACGATCGTGGGCGTCGCCATCATCGGCATCGGGTCGGCGATCGGGCTCACCGCCCTCATCACCGGGCTCAAGAACCGCCGCGCGCTCTATGCATCGCTCGTCGTGGCGGGTGTCGGCCTCGCGCTGTACTTCCCGTTCCAGTTCGGCATCTCGTACTCGATCACCGAGTGGTGGATGCTCGTGGCGCTGGCCATCGCGGCCGTGGGCGTGAGCCTCGCGATCGGCTGGTTCATGGGCGGCGTCGACAAGGGCCCCGTCATGAGAGTGGCCGCCTTCACCGGCTTCATCACGGCCGGCGCGATCGCCCTCGACCGCTTCATGATGGTGTGGGACGACTACGCGAGCTCGGGCCGCATCCGCGGCCGTCCGATCGCGACGATCGGGTCGTCGACCCCCAACCTTGAGGGCTCGCTCTGGGTGCAGGGTGTCGACATCTACACGCACCTGCTGCTGCCGACGCTGGCCCTCATCCTGATCTCGTTCGCGACCTACACGCGATACTCGCGCGCGAGCCTGCTCGAGGTCATGAACCAGGACTACATCCGCACCGCCCGGGCGAAGGGTCTGGCCGAGCGCACGGTCGTCGTGCGTCACGCTTTCCGCAATGCGCTCATCCCCATCGCCACGATCGTCGCGTTCGACATCGGCGGCATCGTCGGCGGTGCCGTCATCACCGAGCGGGTCTTCGGCTGGACAGGAATGGGGGCGCTCTTCCAGAACGGCCTCGACCAAGTCGATCCGAACCCCGTCATGGCCTTCTTCCTCGTCGTCGGCGGGCTCGCGATCCTGTTCAACCTGATCGCCGACCTCGTCTACGCCGCTCTCGACCCACGAATCCGAGTCAACTGATGAGCAACCTCTCCGCACCCGTGCCCTCCGGCGGCATCACCGACGCCGAGAACAACATCGAGAACAAGGAGGTCGAGGGCCTCTCGCAGGGGCAGATCGTGCGCCGGCGGTTCTTCCGCCACAAGGGCGCTGTCATCTCGATGATCACGCTGGCGTTCATCGTCGTGCTCGCCTTCTCGGCCGTCGGTTTCGACTTCTCGGTCTTCGGGGTGCAGATCAAGACCCCCGGCTGGTGGCAGTGGACCTGGACCGAGATCCCCACGGCGCAGAACGGCGGTCAGCCCACTCTGAGCCTCGTTCCCGAGTGGATGGGCGGCGAGGGCATCCGGTTCGGCGACCACCCGTTCGGCCAGGACGAGATCGGCCGTGACATCTTCGCGGTCGTCATGCGCGGAACGCAGCAGTCGATCGTCATCATGATCATCGTCGGCCTCATCGCGACGACCATCGGCACGGTCATCGGCGCCGTCTCGGGCTACTACCGCGGCTGGGTCGACTCGGTGCTCATGCGCTTCACCGACGTCATCATCACCATCCCGCTGATCGTCATCGGCGCCGTGCTCGGCCTGGCGTTCGGCAAGCTCGGCGCCTTCGTGCTGGCGATCATCATCGGGCTGTTCACCTGGACGGGTCTCGCCCGACTGGTGCGCGGAGAGGTGCTGAGCCTGCGCGAGCGCGAGTTCGTCGACGCGGCGCGCGTCGCCGGCGCGAGCGACCGCCGCATCATCTTCAAGCACATCCTGCCGAACGCGATCGGCGTGATCATCGTCAACACGACCCTGCTCATGGCAGCGGCGATCCTGCTCGAGACGGCACTGAGCTTCCTCGGCTACGGGGTGCAGTCGCCCGATACCTCGCTCGGCAAGATCATCAGCGAGAATCAGTCGGCGTTCGCGACCCGACCCTGGCTGTTCTGGTGGCCCGGCGTCTTCATCATCGCGATCGCCCTGTGCATCAACTTCATCGGCGACGGGCTGCGCGACGCGTTCGACCCGCGTCAGAAGCGTCTGCCGAACGCCCGCGCTCTCGCGAAGGGACGCAGCGGCGGGCTCGACCGCGCGTCGGTCGTCGTGACCGGTCGCGGTGCGGGCATGCAGGGTGTGTCGGGCAGTGTCGGCATGCGCGGCTTCGACGCCGACGACCCCCGCCCGCGCGGTGGCGAGAACGACGCGGCTCGCGACCCGAAGAAAGACAGCTAGGTGATGGTTCGGATGCGCCTAGAGCACGAGCCCCAGCAGGCTCAGTGCGACCAGCACGCTCAGCACGGCGATCGTGCGCGTGTTCGGCGTGCGGCGCAGGCTGCCCGGCTCGAGCGGCACGTCGAGCAGACCGTCGTCGCGCAGCTGCTCCCAGTGACGCCGGATCTGGTTCGCGGCGGCACCGCTCTCGCTCGACAGCGTGTCGCCGGGCCGGATCGATCCGGCCAGCCGCGCGGTCTCGCTGACGCGCGTGTCCTCCGGGCCGAGCGTGAACACCGTGTAGCGCCCCGATGCGGGAGCCGCCCAGGCCTCGATGCGTCCGCGCGGGGTATACAGGGTCAGCGCCCACTTGGTGTCGATGCGCTCGATCGCGGGCCAGGGCACATGCCAGGTGCTCAGCGGGTTTCGCACCGTCACCTCGTGCTCGAGAACCTCGACCGCGGGCTTCCAGTAGAGGGCCCAGGTGACCGCCGCGAGCAGCAGCAGCCACCAGCCCGACCGCAGCAGCCCGGCCACGTCGTCGGCCACCACGAAGCCGATCAGAGCACCGAGCGCGATGAGCGCGATGGTGATCGTCAGAACTCGACCGAAGGCGGGGCGGAAGCTCGCGGGCTGGAAGCGCATGCCTCCAGCTTCGCAGAACCCCGCATCCCGACCGCACGGAAGGACCTCCCGTGACCAGCTCCACCTCCACCGCCGTCGAGACCGTTCTGGAGGTCTCGGGCCTCGGCGTCGACTTCTGGGTCGATGGCGAGTTCTACCCCGCTGCCCTCGATCTCGAGTACACCGTCAACCGCGGCGAGGTCTTGGCCATCGTCGGCGAGTCGGGCTCGGGCAAGTCGTCGAGCTCGATGGCGCTGCTCGGCCTGCTGCCGCCGACGGCCCGCGTCTCGGGTTCGATCAAGCTGCTCGGCCGCGAGATCGGCGAGCTCGACAAGCGCGAGCTGCGCAAGGTGCGCGGTCAGCAGATCGCGGTCATCTTCCAGGAGCCGATGACCGCGCTGAACCCCGTGTACACGGTCGGATTCCAGATCGTCGAGACGCTGCGCACGCACTTCGACCTGACGCCCGCGCAGGCGAAGGAGCGCGCCATCGAGCTACTCGAGAAGGTCGACATGCCCGACCCGGCGACGGCCTTCAACAAGTTCCCCCACCAGCTCTCGGGCGGCCAGCGGCAGCGCGCGATGATCGCGCAGGCGATCTCGTGCGATCCCGTGCTGCTCATCGCCGACGAGCCGACGACCGCCCTCGACGTCACCGTGCAGGCCGAGATCCTCGACCTGCTGCGCAGCCTGCGCACCCGTCTCGACAGCGCGATCGTGCTCATCACGCACGACATGGGAGTCGTGGCCGATCTCGCCGACAAGATCATGGTGATGAAAGACGGAGTCGCGGTCGAGCAGGGTACGGCGCTGCAGATCTTCCAGTCGCCCCAGCACCCCTACACCCAGTCGCTGCTCGCCGCCGTGCCCCACCTCGGCATCGACATGAGCGATGACGGCTCGCGGGCGGTCGACCGCCGTGGCGTCGAGCCCGTGCTGTCGTTCACGGATGTCTCGATCGAGTACCCGAAGCGCGGCCGGGTGCCGGCCTTCCTCGCCGCCGATGACATCACGCTCGATGTCTACCCCGGCGAGATCGTCGGCCTCGTGGGCGAGTCGGGTTCGGGCAAGACCACGCTCGGCCGTGCCGCGGTGGGCCTGCTGCCGATCAAGTACGGCCGCCTCGTCTCGGCGGGCATCGATATCTCGAACGCCTCGCTCAAAGAACTCCGCCCGCTGCGCCGGAAGGCCGGAATCGTCTTCCAAGACCCGGGCTCGAGCCTCAACCCGCGCATGCCCATCGGTGAGAGCATCGGCGAGCCGTTGC
Organism: Microcella sp.; assembly: GCF_051860105.1. Lineage (GTDB taxonomy): Bacteria > Actinomycetota > Actinomycetes > Actinomycetales > Microbacteriaceae > Microcella. The sequence goes on along the minus strand of NZ_JBHYEO010000037.1, from coordinate 11,041 downwards.
TGCTGGCCAACGAGGCGAGCGGAAAAGAGCTCGACAAGCGCGTCGAAGAGCTGCTCAGCCAGGTCGAGCTGCCGGCGAGCTACCGCAACCGCTACCCGCACGAGCTCAGCGGTGGTCAGCGTCAGCGGGTCGGTATCGCTCGCGCCTTGGCGCTCACGCCTCAGTTGCTCGTCGCCGACGAGCCGACGAGCGCCCTCGATGTCTCCGTGCAGGCCCGCTTCCTCGACCTGCTTCAGGAGCTGCAGCAGAAGCTGCAGTTCGCCTGCCTGTTCATCAGCCACGACCTCGCGGTGGTCGATATCCTCGCGCACCGGATCGCGGTGATGCACCGGGGTAGACTGGTCGAGCAGGGTTCGCGCGACCAGATTCTGCGCAACCCCCAAGACCCTTACACTCAGCGCCTCATCGCCGCTGTTCCCCTGCCCGATCCTGTGGCGCAGCGGGAGCGTCGAGAGCAGCGCGCAGCCACCAAGGACTGATTCACCATGGCACTCGCCACCCGCACCGACCTGCGCAACGTGGCGATTGTCGCCCACGTCGACCACGGCAAGACCACCCTCGTCGACGCCATGCTGCGTCAGACCGACTCGTTCGCCGCGCATGCCCACCTCGAGGACCGTGCGATGGACTCGAACGACCTCGAGCGCGAGAAGGGCATCACGATCCTCGCCAAGAACACGGCGGTGACGTACAAGGGCAAGCATGCCGACGGCGGCGAGATCACGATCAACGTGATCGACACCCCCGGCCACGCCGACTTCGGCGGAGAGGTCGAGCGCGGCCTGAGCATGGTCGACGGCGTCGTGCTGCTCGTCGACGCGAGCGAGGGCCCGCTGCCGCAGACCCGCTTCGTGCTGCGCAAGGCGCTCGCGGCGAAGCTGCCGGTCATCCTGCTCGTCAACAAGACCGATCGACCGGATGCCCGCATCGAAGCCGTCGAGGAGGAGACCCACGACCTTCTGCTCGGGCTCGCGAGCGACCTGCAAGACGAGGTGCCCGACCTCGACGTCGACGCCATTCTCGACCTCCCGGTGATCTATGCCTCCGGCCGCGCCGGTGCCGCGAGCCGCACCCGGCCCGCCGACGGCAGCCTTCCCGACAACGACGATCTCGAGCCCCTCTTCGAGGCGATCCTGCAGCACATCCCGGCGCCGAGCTACGACGACGAGCACCCGCTGCAGGCGCACGTCACCAACCTCGATGCGAGCCCGTTCCTCGGCCGAATCGCCCTGCTGCGCATCTTCAACGGCACGCTCAAGAAGGGGCAGCAGGTCGCGTGGGTGCGCCATGACGGCACGCACAGCTCGATGCGCATCACCGAGCTGCTGAAGACGCGCGCCCTCGAGCGCTACCCGGCCGAGTCGGCCATGGCGGGCGACATCGTCGCGATCGCCGGCATCGAAGACATCACGATCGGCGAGACCATCGCCGACCTCGACGACATCCGCCCGCTGCCGGCCATCACGGTCGACGAGCCCGCGATCTCGATGACGATCGGCACGAACACCTCGCCGCTCGTCGGCAAGGTGAAGGGCCACAAGCTCACGGCCCGCATGGTGAAAGACCGCCTCGACCGCGAGCTCATCGGCAACGTCTCGATCCGCGTGGTCGACATCGGCCGCCCCGACGCGTGGGAGGTGCAGGGGCGCGGCGAGCTCGCGCTCGCCATCCTCGTCGAGAACATGCGGCGCGAGGGCTTCGAGCTGACCGTCGGCAAGCCTCAGGTGGTCACCAAGACGATCGACGGGAAGCTGCACGAGCCGTTCGAGCACCTCACGATCGATGCTCCTGAGGAGTACCTCGGCGCGATCACGCAGCTTCTCGCGGCCCGTCGCGGCCGCATGGAGGGCATGACGAACCATGGCACCGGCTGGGTGCGCATGGAGTTCATCGTGCCGAGCCGCGGCCTCATCGGCTTCCGCACCGAGTTCCTCACCACGACGCGCGGCACGGGTATTGCGAACGCCATCGCGCACGGCTACGAGCCGTGGGCCGGCTCGATCGTCTCGCGCAACAACGGCTCGATCGTGGCCGATCGCTCGGGCGTCGTCACGAGCAACGCGATGATGGCGCTGCAGGAGCGCATGTCGTTCTTCGTGAAGCCGACCGACGAGGTCTACGAGGGCATGGTCGTGGGCGAGAACTCTCGCGCCGACGACATGGACGTCAACATCACGAAAGAGAAGAAGCTCAACAACATCCGCTCCTCGACCGCGGAAGAGCTCGAGCGCCTCACCCCTCCGCGTCAGCTGACGCTCGAGGAGTGCCTCGAGTTCGCCCGCGAGGACGAGTGCGTCGAGGTGACGCCCGAGATCGTGCGCATCCGCAAGGTCGAGCTCGATCAGACCCTGCGTGCCCGCGCGACCTCGCGTCTGAAGAAGCAGAACGCCTAGGTCCGCAGCGCGCCCCGGGCCCGACCCGTCTGGAGCATCCATGCCCCGTTCGCACCCCCGTCGTGCCGTCGCCGTCGCGGCGCTCTCGATCGCCCTGGTCACCGGCACAGCCGCCTGCAGCACGGGCACTCCGCTCGACAACATCGTCGAGGGGATCGTGCAGCAGGGCGTCGACCAGCTGGTCGGCGGCATCGACGACCAGATCAGGGGCCTCGTCGATGATGTGCTCGGCGGCGTCGAGCTGACGGGCGACGGCCAGGTTCCGACGAGCTTCCCGGTCGAGGTGCCGCTCACCGGCTCGGTGCTCGGCGGAGGCGCTGGACCCGAGGGCTCGGGCTGGGTCGTGCGCACGCAGCTCGACGGCGGCCTCGGCTTCTCGGATGCCGCCGCGGCGCTCGAGCAGGCCGGCTTCGCGGCATCGGGCGTCTCGAGCGACGCGGCCAGCGGGTACGGGGCGTTCTCGAGCGCCGCATATCGCGTCGATCTCTCCGTCGCCACTGACGGTGACGGAGTCGTGACCGCGACCTACGTGGTCACGGCGCGCTGACGCCGCGCTGACGCCGCGCCGTCGGAGGCGCCGTGCAGAAGCGGACGCAGTGCAGTAACGGTGAACGGGGCGGTTAGGCTGATCCCGTGAAGATCGCGCGCTTCAGCACCGGGGGAGACCCGCAGTTCGGCATCCTCGACGACGATGAGCTCGTCGTGCTGTCGGGTGACCCCATGTTCCACGGCTACGACACCACGGGCGAGCGCGTGAAGCTCGCTGATGCCCGCCTGCTCGCGCCGGTCATCCCGCGCTCGAAGGTCGTCTGCATCGGCATGAACTACGCCGCCCACGTGCAGTCGATGCAGTACGAGGTGCCTGAGAACCCGCTCATCTTCCTCAAGCCCAACACCGCTGTCATCGGGCCCGACGAGCCGATCATCATTCCGCCGGTCGAGGGTCGCATCACGCACGAAGGCGAGCTCGTGATCGTCATCGGCGCGGTCGCCAAGCGGGTCAAGAAGGAGAACTGGCGCGACGTCATCTTCGGCTTCACGATCGGCAACGACGTGTCGGCGCGCGATGTCATGTTCGCCGACGGCCAGTGGGCGCGGGCGAAGGGGTACGACACGTTCGCGCCGATCGGCCCCTACATCGAGACCGAGATCGACCCGGTGGGCCTCGAGATCACGACCTTCGTCGACGGCGAGCCGCGGCGCAGCGGCAACACGCGCGACATGATCCACGGCGTGCCCGAGATCATCGAATTCGTGAGTGACGCGTGGACGCTGCTGCCGGGCGACATCATCATGACCGGCACTCCCGACGGGCTCGGCGGGTTCCACGACGGCCAGATGGTCGAGATCCGCATCGACGGCCTCGGAGTGCTGCGCAACCCCGCCAAGAACCGCGACGATCGCGTCGACCCGGCCTGATCGTCGATCAGCCGGCGACGGGAGGATGATGGAGCCATGAGCACCACGCCCTCCCTCGCTCCGGACATCACCGCACCGCTCACCGCTGAGTCGGTCGCCGCGGTGCAGCGGCGCACCCGCACCGTGCTCATGATCGGCCAGGTACTCGCCGGGCTCGGCATGGGAGCGACGCTCTCGATCGGGGCGATCCTCGCCGCTGAGATCTCCGGCTCTCCGGCTTTCAGCGGCATGGCGGCCACCGCGGTCACCCTCGGCGCCGCCCTCGCGGCGATCCCTCTCGCTCGACTGGCGCGACGCACCGGGCGCGCACCCGCCCTCGCCACCGGTGCACTCACCGCCGCAGCCGGGGCCGTGATCGCGATGACCGCGGCGGGGCTGCAGAGCTTTCCGCTGCTGCTCGCGGGCATCCTGCTCATCGGCAGCGGCACGGCCGTCAACCTGCAGTCGCGCTTCGCCGCCGTCGACCTCGCGACCGCCGCGACCCGCGGCCGCGACCTCTCGCTCGTCGTCTGGGCCACGACCGTCGGAGCCGTCTCGGGCCCGAACCTCATCGGGCCGGGCGAGACGCTCGGCGCCTATCTCGGCCTGCCCGACCTCAGCGGGCCCTTCCTCTTCACCGTCCTCGCGCAATCGCTCGCGGCCGCGCTGTACCTCGTCGGGCTGCGCCCCGACCCGCTGCGGGTCGCCGAGGCGTGGCGCCGCGAGCAGGAGCGCGCGGCGCGGGCGGAGGAGGAGCGCTCCGGGGTCGCGGCACCGACCGTCGACGCCGCCGCCGATGACCGGCCGGGCATCCGTCTCGCCATGATCTCGATCGCTCTCAGCCACGCGACGATGGTCGCCGTCATGGCGATGACGCCCGTGCACCTCACCGCGCACGGAGCGAGCCTGGTCATCGTCGGCTTCACGATCAGTCTGCACATCGCCGGCATGTACGCGCTCTCGCCCGTCTTCGGCCTCCTCGCCGACCGGGTCGGCCGCCGCTCGACGGTGCTGCTGGGGCAGGGGATGCTCGCCGCGAGCCTGCTCATGACGGGGTTCGGCTCCGAGAGCGAGGGATGGGTCGTCGCGGGCCTGATCTTCCTGGGGCTCGGCTGGAGCGCGAGCACGGTGGCGGGCTCCGCGCTGCTGACCGAGTCGGCCGCCCCTGATCGCCGCACCATCGTCCAGGGACGCAGCGATCTGGTGATGAGCGGCAGCGGCGCGGTCGGCGGGGCGCTCGCCGGCGTGGTGCTCGCACTGCTGGGCTACAACGGGCTCTCGTTCGTGGCGATGGCGCTCGTCGCGACCGTCGTCGTCGCGCTCGCCGTCACGCCGCGCCGGCAATGAACCCCCTTCGGGGGGAACGATATCGGAGGGGGCGGCCGTACACTGGAGCCATGTCGCGACGGGGATCGCGACTCTGAGTCGTCGTTCCGGGGGGATGACGGCCGGTCGCACCGGGTCCGGGGGGAACCATGAGGGCGCAGTCCATGATCGCCGTCGTCGTCGCGTTCGCACTCATCGCGGCGCCGTCGGGAGCTCAGGCGGCCGAGGCTGACACCGCGGCACCGGGAGGCATCGAGGTCTCGAGCGCGCCGCTGGCTCCGGCCGCAGCCAGCACCTTCGAGACCGAGCGGGCGCTCATCCTGGAGCAGACGAACGCGCTCCGCACGGCCAACGGGCTGCCCCCGCTGCGGCTCAACGCCGCGCTGAGCGAGATCGCTCAAGACTGGTCGACGCAGCAGGCAGGCGCGTCGACGATGTCGCACCGGCCCGACTTCACGGCCATGTACCCGCGCGGCTGGAGTCGCGCGGCGGAGAACGTGGCTGCCGGGTACAGCCCGAGCGCGGTCGTCGGTGCCTGGGCCGCGTCGCCCGGTCACCGCGCGAACATCCTGTCGAGCAACACCGACATCGGTATCGGCATCGCCGCCACCTCGACCGGTCGGCTGTACTACACGCAGAACTTCGGCCGGTACGCATCGGTGCCGCCGGTGCCTCCCGGAGCCGTGTCGAGGCTGGCCGGGGACGACCGCTTCTCGACCTCGGTGCGGATCTCGACCCAGGCCTTCCCCAGCGGCGCGCGGAGCGTCTACATCGCCTCCGGGCTCGACTTCCCGGATGCGCTGAGCGCCGCCGCTCTCGCCGGAGCCGCCGACGGCCCCCTGATCCTCGTGCAGCCGGGCTCGGTTCCCGCCGTGGTGCTCGCCGAGCTCCGTCGGCTCGCCCCTGATCGCATCGTCGTCGCCGGTGGCGCCGGCGTGATCTCCGACGCGGTGCTCGCGACGCTGCGCACCGTGGCGCCGAGCGTCACGCGCGTGTCGGGCATCGACCGCTATGACACCTCGCGCTCCCTGGCGCGCCACGCCTACTCGGTCTCGGGCGCTCCCGTGGTCTACCTGGCGACCGGCGCCGGATTCGCCGACGCGCTCGCCGCCGGACCGGCGGCCGCCGTGAACAACGCACCGGTCGTGCTCGTGCCCGGGTCAGCGGCGGCCGTCGACGGTGCGACGCTCGCGCTCCTGCAGCAGCTGCGGACGGTGCGCATCGTGATCGTCGGCGGCACGGGAGTCGTGAGCGACGGCATCGCCCAATCGCTCGCGGTGGCCGGCTACCAGGTCGAGCGCCTCGCCGGCATCGATCGCTACAGCACGGCGGCGCTCATCGCCTCATCCCACTTCCCGACCTCGCGGAGCAGCTACATCTCGACGGGCACCGGTTTCGCCGACGCCCTCTCGGGCGGGGCTGCGGCGGGCGCGCTCGGGGCGCCCCTGTTCACGTCGCTCGCGACGTGCGTTCCCGGTGCGGCGCACTCCGCGATGATCGCCCAAGACCCCGATCAGCTCGTCCTCCTCGGCGGCTTCGGCGCCCTGCAGCCGGCCGTCGCGGGCTTCTACCGCTGCTGATCGTCGTCGAGCCCGGCGCGCACGGAGGCCGAGCATCCCGCACCGCCTAGACTCGAACGCTGTGACCAGCCCCGCCTTTTCCACCGCGACGGGCGCCGATGTGCGCGTGCGGTTCTGCCCCTCGCCGACCGGTACCCCGCACGTCGGGCTCATCCGCACCGCCCTGTTCAACTGGGCCTACGCGCGCCACACGGGCGGCACGATGGTGTTCCGCATCGAAGACACCGACCAGGCGCGCGACAGCGAGGAGAGCTACCACCAGCTGCTCGATGCCCTGCGCTGGCTCGGCATCGATTGGGACGAAGGCGTCGAGACGGGCGGGCCGCACGCGCCCTACCGCCAGTCGCAGCGCGGTGAGATCTACGCCGGCGTCATCGAGCGGCTGCGTGCAAGCGGCCACCTGTACGAGAGCTTCATGACCGCGGAGGAGATCGAGGCGAAGAACCTCGAGCTCGGGCGCGACCCCAAGCAGGGCTACGACAACTGGGAGCGCGAGCTTACCGACGAGGAGAAGGCCGCCTACCGCGCCGACGGTCGCGAGCCGGCTCTGCGCCTGCGCGTGCCCGACAGCGACCTGAGCTTCACCGACCTCGTGCGCGGCGAGATCACCTTCCCCGCGGGCAGTTTCGTCGACTTCGTCGTCGTGCGCCCGAACGGCCAACCGCTCTACACCTTCGTCAACCCGGTCGATGACGCGCTCATGGGCATCACGCACGTGCTGCGCGGGGAAGACCTGCTGTCGTCGACCCCGCGGCAGATCGCGCTCTATCACGCGCTCATCGAGATCGGCGTGGCGCAGGCGATCCCGCAGTTCGGCCACCTGCCGTACGTCACGGGGGAGGGCAACAAGAAGCTGAGCAAGCGCGACCCCGAGTCGAACCTGTTCCACCACCGCGATCGCGGCTTCATCCGCGAGGGGCTGCTCAACTACCTCTCGCTGCTCGGGTGGTCGCTCGCCCCCGATCGCGACGTCTTCACGATGGACGAGATGACGGCCGCCTTCGACGTCGCGAACGTCAACCCCAACCCTGCGCGGTTCGACGTGAAGAAGGCCGAGGCCATCAACGGCGACCACGTGCGGCGCCTCTCGCTCGACGAGTTCGTCGAGCGGAGCATCCCGTACTGCAGCGGCGCCGGCTTGTTCAACGACGTGCCCCGCCCCAGCGAGCGCGCCTTGCTCGCGGCCGCTGCCCCGCTCGTGCACGAGCGCGTCAGCCTGCTCGGCGAGGTGCCGGGCATGGTCGCCTTCCTGTTCACGGCCGACGATGAGATCGAGATCGAGGCGGATGCTCGCGCCTCGCTCGGCGACGACGCGGCGGCCGTGCTCGACGCGGGCGTCGCCGCGCTCGAGAACCTCGAGCGCTTCGAGCCCGCCGCGATCGAGGAGGCCCTGCGCGTCGCCCTCGTCGACGGGCTCGGCCTCAAGCCCCGCGTCGCCTTCGGCGCGTTGCGCGTCGCCGTGTCGGGGCGTCGGGTCAGCCCGCCGCTGTTCGAGTCGATGGAGCTGCTCGGCCGCGACTCGACGCTCGCGCGTCTGCGGGCGCTGCGCGCCTCGCTCTAGCCCTCGGGAGGGTCAGCGCGGCGCTGCCGGCATGCGCCGCACGTCGGCGACGCGCTCGGCGATCACGATCTGCGCGGGCGGGCGCAGCAGCACCCAGGCCCCGGCCATGACGACGACCGAGGCGGCGAACACGACAGCGCCGAGCCAGCTCTCGCCGTCGTCGACGCCGAGGTACATCGCGTTGAGGTTTCTGCGCGCTCCGGTGAGCAGCACGAGCCCCACGTGCACGACGGTGAACGCCAGGTAGAACCAGAGCACGAGCGAGTGCGTCTGCCGCGCCCAGGCGTCGGAGAGGGGGCCACGATTGCGCATCCACGTGTGCGGCCACACGGGCGACAGCCGTAGCCCGGTGGCGAGGGCGAGCGGCGCGGCCAGGAACACTGTGGCGCCGTAGAACAGCACCTGCAGGGCGTTGTAGTAGGCCCAGCTGTCGTGCCGCGGCCAGTCGAGCGAGAGGTACTGCAGGCCCGCTGAGATCGCATTCGGGATGACCGACCACTCGGTCGGCACGATGCGCGCCCAGTGCCCGCTCACGAGCAGCAGGGTCACGTAGACGAGCCCGGTGCCGATCCAGAGGGTCACGACGACCAGGTGCCACCAGGTGTGGAGCCCCAGTCGTTTCGGCGCGGTCGCGGTGCGCGGCCAGCGGTTGCGACGCGTCACGAACGCGGGCGGTCGGGTGCCCGCGCGCAGGTGCAGCGCCGAACTGACGATGAAGAGCAGGAAGAAGCCGTTGAGGAAGTGCGTCCAGCTGAGCCACGCCGGAAAACCCGTCGGTGTGCCCGGCGGGGGAGCGACGGATCCGGGGTACTGGGCGATGAACGCCGCGCCGGCCGGGTCGTCGCGCCACCAGCGGGCGACGAGCACGGCCGCGGCGAGGGCGAGCAGGGCGGCCACCACGGCGAGGACGAGGCCGCGCGGTCGTCGGCGGGGGCTCGCGTCGTGCACCCCTCTACGCTAGCCCCATGATCGACGAGTTCTCGCGACGACCGGAGTGGGTGCGCTGGCTGCCTGCTGCGGTGCTCAGCGTGATCATCGTGGCCGCGGTGCTCTTCGCCGTCATCGGGGGTCCGCGCCTCGCCGAGGGCCCGGGGCCCGCCGCGACCGATCAGGTCACCGACCTGAACTGGTCGGTCTTCACCGACGAGGGCCTGGCCTACATCGAGTCGGCCCGCACGCCCCGCATCGACCTCAGCTCGCCGCCCGTCGACGCCGTGTCGCTCGGGCTCCCTGCCGATGGCGCGCTCACGGTCGGCCCGCACGTGACCGATCTCGACTACCGGCTCGTGCTCATCGCGACCGATGAGCAGCCGAATGGTGCTCTCTTCACGACGCCGCAGTTCACCGTCTCGACGAGTGGAGGCCGGTTGCAGTCGGTGCGGGTCGACGAGCGCGGCGCCTACGACTTCCGCGAGACGTACCTGCTCGTCGCGCAGCGCTCTGCCGACTACGGTTTCACGGCCCCACCCTCGACGCGGCTGGCGGCCGCGGTCACCGAGGCGCGCGAGGGCGGCGAGCCGGTCGTGGTGCGCTCGAACACCGGTCTCACGACAGGCATGGGGGTCACCGCCGAGATGCTCTGCTTCGGTGCCGGGTTCTGCACGGTGTCGTACGTCGTGACTCCGGCCGTAGGGTAAACTCGCTACTCGGCCCGCTCGCGGGCCACCTCAGCCCGGCTCCGGTCGCGCTGATGGGGTGTGGTGTAATTGGCAACACGGCTGATTCTGGTTCAGTTGTTCTTGGTTCGAGTCCAGGCACCCCAGCTCTTCATGACGTCTGCTCCCGAGCGAGCGTGGTCGCCGCGACGCGGAGCCAGCGCTCCGGCTCGACGACGGCCGCCCCGGTCGACCCGGCCAGCGCGGCGAGCGTGAGCACGCGACCGAGGCAGGAGGCCTCGGCATCCCGGGCCGCGCCCGCGTCCGCCTGGCCGGACACGATCGCGAGCGGCACTCCCGCGGCGGATGCCCGCTCGGCGACGCCGCCCACGACCTTGCCCGCACGGCTCGTCGCGTCGAATCGGCCCTCACCCGTGATGACGAGGTCGGCGCCCTCGAGTGCGGCGTCGAGGCCGGTGAGCGCGGCGATGGTGTCGGCTCCTGACCGGATGCTCGCGCCCCAGTACCGCGCGAACCCCCACGCCGTGCCGCCCGCGGCCCCCGACCCCGGCCGGAGGTGAGCGTCACCGCCCGCGATCGCGGCCGCGCGCGCGAGACCGGATTCGAGCACCGCCACCTGCTCGGCGCTCGCGCCCTTCTGCGGCCCGAAGACCGCGGCCGCGCCGCGCGGGCCTGCGAGTTCGGCGGTCGTGTCGGTGAGCAGTGTCATTCCGCCGGACGGCGCGGCTCGCAGCGGCACAGGGTTGATCGCGGCGAGGTGCTCGAGCGCGCCGCCGCCGTCAGGCAGCGCCCGACTGTCGGCATCGAGCAGCCTCAGCCCGAGCGCGCTCAGGGCCCCGAGTCCGCCGTCGGTCGAGGCCGAGCCGCCGAGCGCGAGGGTGATTCGTTGCGCGCCCCCTTCGAGCGCGGAGACGAGGGCCTCGCCGACGCCGCGGCTCGAGGCGGTGAGCGTCGTCGCCGCGCGGCAGCAGCGTGAGGCCGCAGCACTCGGCGAGCTCGATCACGGCGTGATGGTCGGGCAGCAGCAGCCAGCGGGCGTTGTGCGGCTCGCCGGTCGGCCCGGCGACGCGGGCGCTGCGCCACTGCGCGGCGGGCACCGCCTGCGCGATGGCGTCGAGCGTGCCCTCCCCGCCGTCGGCCTGCGGCACGAGCAGCAGCTCGTCGTCG
>NZ_JBHYEO010000036.1:3288-15971 GCF_051860105.1 Microcella sp. | reverse complement strand
TTCTCGCCATGTCAGGACGTCCAGATCAAACAACGTCCCTGGGCACTACAGCTAGTCGGGCGTTAACGATCGAAGGGCCGGAGTACCCAGCTCCGGCCCTTCGTAACGTATCGAGGTAGACCCACAACCCGAATGTTGATCTACCTCGCCCCCCAATCACATAACCGCTACCCGTGCGGCTGTGGTGATCGGTGGTGAGCTTCAGAGAAGCATCACCTGACAACTGCCGAACTGCACCCCGACGTGCAGTCGTCATTTTGGGGGACTACGGGGGACATTTTTCGTACCCCGATCGCGCGAGATGCCCGGAAAGCCGGGGTTCTTTACCAGGAGGAGATCGGATTCCAGGGTACATTCCCCCCGAAAGGGGGGATTCTGGGAGCGCGCACGGCGATCGGCCGCGGAATCAGCACCGATCTGCTTCGGATTCCGTCGTCACGGCCGCCCGGATCAGCGGACTCCGCAGGGGAGCCCTATGCGGCTCAGCAGCCGCGCATGCCCGTCGTCGCCGCCCAGGCTCCCGGACCGGGCGCGAGCGGCCCGCGCATCGCCCGCGCGCCGAGGCGCCAGCGATCGACGGGAGGCTCGAGCAGTTCGGCTCCGCGCGCGGCCTGCTCGGCGAGCACCGCCATGATGACCGAGTGCGCCGCCGCGAGCTCCACGTCGGTCGGGCTGCCCGCCACGACGCGCATGGCGGGCGCAGCATCCGGAGCAGGATCGATGGCCGTGCTCACAGCGGGATGTTCCCGTGCTTCTTGGGCGGAAGGCTCGCGCGCTTGCCCTTGAGCGCCCGCAGCGCCTTGATGATGGCGACCCGCGTCGCGGCCGGCTCGATGATGCCGTCGAGCTCGCCGCGCTCGGCGGCGAGGAACGGGCTCGCGACGTTGTAGGTGTACTCGTTCGCGAGCCGCGTGCGCACCGCGGCGACATCCTCTCCCGCGGCTTCGGCGGCCTTGATCTGGTCGCGGTACAGGATGTTCACCGCACCCTGCCCGCCCATCACGGCGATCTCGGCCGTGGGCCACGCCAGGTTCATGTCGGCGCCGAGCTGCTTCGAGCCCATCACGATGTAGGCACCGCCGTAGGCCTTGCGCGTGATGACGGTCACGAGCGGCACCGTCGCCTCGGCGTAGGCGTAGAGCAGCTTCGCGCCGCGGCGGATCACGCCCGTCCACTCCTGATCGGTGCCCGGAAGGTAGCCGGGCACGTCGACGAGGGTGAGGATGGGGATCGAGAAGGCATCGCAGAACCGCACGAAGCGGCTCGCCTTCTCGCCCGCGTCGATGTTCAGGGTGCCGGCCATGGCGTTCGGCTGGTTGGCGATGACGCCGACGCTGCGGCCCTCCACGCGCGCGAAGCCGATAACGATGTTCGGGGCGAACAGCGGCTGCACCTCGAGGAACGAACCCTCGTCGACGACGTGATCGATGATGTCGATGACGTCGTAGGGCTGGTTGGGGCTGTCGGGGATCATCGTGTTCAGTCGGCGGTCGCTGTCGGTGATCTCGAGCTCGGCCGAGGCTTCGTACTGCGGCAGGTCGGCGAGATTGTTGTCGGGCAGGTAGCTCAGCAGCGACCGTGCGTAGTCGAAGGCGTCGTTCTCGTCGCTCGCGAGGTAGTGCGAGACGCCCGAGGTGCGGTTGTGGGTGAGCGCACCACCGAGCTCCTCCATGCCGACGTCTTCGCCCGTCACCGTCTTGATCACGTCGGGGCCGGTGACGAACATCTGGCTCGTCTTGTCGACCATGATGACGAAGTCGGTGAGCGCGGGCGAGTAGACGGCGCCGCCGGCCGCCGGCCCGCAGATGATCGAGATCTGGGGGATCACGCCGCTCGCGGCCGTGTTGCGCCGGAAGATCTCGCCGTACTTGCCGAGGGCGACGACGCCCTCCTGGATGCGCGCACCGCCGGAGTCGAGGATGCCGATGATGGGCACGCCTGTCTTGAGCGCGAGCTCCATGACCTTGATGATCTTCTCGCCCGCGACCTCGCCGAGCGAGCCGCCGAAGATCGTGAAGTCTTGGCTGTAGACGGCGACCTGGCGACCGTGGACGGTGCCGGTGCCGGTGACGACGGCATCGCCGTAGGGGCGCTTGGCGTCCATGCCGAAGGCGTGGGTGCGGTGGCGCACGAACTCGTCGATCTCGACGAAGCTGCCGTGGTCGAGCAGGGTGTCGATGCGCTCGCGCGCGGTCATCTTGCCCTTGGCGTGCTGCTTCTCGATCGCCGCCTCGCCGCTCGCGGTCACGGCCTCGTGGTAGCGGATCTTGAGGTCGGCGATCTTGCCGGCGGTCGTCGAGAGGTCGGGGGCGGGCGCGCTCATGGAGTCGGTCACCGTGTCAGCCTATCGACCACCCCCCGCCGCGTGGGCTTGGTGATCAGCCACAAAACGTCGCCGCACGATGTGTGTGCGAGATGCCCTGGAAGCGGCGTTCAGGCGGTTGCGGCGATGAGCGCGACCCCGACGAACACAGCACCAACGCCGAGCACCTGCACCCGCAACAGACGCTCGCCGAGTATGCGCCAGCCGAGCAGCGCCGTGACGACCGGGTAGAGCGAGGCCAGCACGCCGACCACACTGAGCGCGCCGTCGAGGCTCGCGAGCGCGAAGCAGACGTTGGCGACGTAGCCGAGCAGACCGATCGCGACGATGCCCACCGCGTCGCTCGGCCGGATCGGGTGGGGTAGCAGTGCCGGTGACACCGGCCGACCGGCGTGCCAGCGTGCGGCGGCTCCGCGCAACCGCACGTGCACCCAGATCGAGAACGCGACCATGTACAGGCTGAGCACGACGCCTGTGTTCGTCACGAGCGTCGTCGTGATGCTCGTGACGCTGCCGAGGGCGACCGAGACGTTGGCGACACCGAAGCCCGCGGCGGCGGTGAAGGCGAGCACGATCGAGAGCACGCGCTGACGGTGCCGCTCGTCGCCTCCCTCGCGCGAGCGCACCTCCGGCCCACTCGCGAGCACGGTGCCGATCACGGCGATCATGAGTCCGAGCGCCAAGACGCCCGTCACAGGGTCGCCCGACGCGATGCCGACGACGACCGGCACGACGACGGCGAGCGAGGTGATGGGCGCGACGACTCCCATCGTGCCGATCGCGAGGGCGCGGAAGAGCGCCGAGACTCCGACGGCGGTGCCGAGCCCCCCGATTACACCCCACAGCACGGCGTTGCCGTCGGCCGCGTCAAAGGGCTCGGTGATCAACCGGGTGCTGACGGCGAGCGCGGCCACAAGCTGCGAGCCGAGCAACACGACGATGAGCGGGATGCGGCGGGAGAGCACTCCGCCAAGGAAGTCGGTCACGCCCAGCAGGCCGCTCGCGACGAGCGCGAGCCAGGTGAGCCCGGGCATCAGCGCCCGCCTGACGAACCGCGCCGATGGCGCTCAAGGGCATCGACGAAGGACACGGGGTCGGTGGGGGTCTCTCCCCAGCCGAGGGCTGTCGCGAGCCGGATCAGCTGGGGCGGCTCGACCGCGGCATGCTCGAGGGCATCCTCCCGGGCGAAGACCTCGCGCGCCGGGCCGTCGGCGCGCACGGTGCCGCGCGTCATGACGACGACCCGGTCGAAGTTCTCGACGCAGAAATCCATGTCGTGCGTGATCGCGATGACCGTCGTGCCCGCCGCGGTGAGCCGTTCGATGATCGTGCTGATTAGCCGTACTCCGGCATCGTCCTGACCGGTCGTCGGCTCATCGAGCACGACGATGGGCGTCTGCATGGCGAGCACGGCGGCGATCGCGACCCGTTTGCGCTCGCTCAGCGAGAGGTGGTGCGGATGCGCCCCGGCCTCGTGTGCGAGGCCCACCGCCTCGAGGGCGGCCGCGACGGAGTCGGCAGTGCGGTGCTCGTCGAAGCCGAGGTTCTTCGGCCCGAACGCAACATCGGCCGCGACGGTGCGCGCAAAGATCTGTTCGTCGGGGTTCTGAAACACGTAGCCGACGCGGTGCGAGAGCTCGGCGATCGACTTCTCCGCGGTGCTCCAGTCGCCAATGCGCACGGAGCCCGCCGTGGGTCGCACCATTCCGTTGAGGTGGCGCACGAGCGTCGTCTTGCCGGCGCCGTTCTGGCCGACGATCGCGAGCTTCTGCCCCGGCGGTATGTCGAGGTCGACCCCGGCGACCGCTTCGACACCGCTCGCATAGGTGTGGCGCAGAGCCTGGATGCGGATCGTCAGATCGTCGTCGTCGTCGTCGCCGGGCGGCACCGCGGCCGCGTCCCGGGTGCTGCGGCTCATCGGTTGCTCCCATCGTCGGCGAAGAGTGTCACGGCATCGAGCACGCCCACCGGCAACGCGGCATCGGGGGCGAGCAGGCCGCGGTCGCGGGCTTCGCGTGCGGCGAGGGTCACGCGCGTCGGGCCGACGCCCCAGTCGCGCATCCGATCGTCGGCGAAGACCGTGTCGGGGGGGCCGGCCAGAACGATGCGGCCGCCGGCGAGCACCGCGACGGCATCGCAGTGCTCGCGCAACAACTCGACCTTGTGCTCGACGATCACGACCGTCGTACCCGCTTCGGCGAGCGAGCCGAGCACGTTGTACACCATCCGTGTGCCGACCGGATCGAGCTGCGACGTCGGTTCATCCATGACGAGCACGGGTGGCGCCATGACCACCATCGATGCGATGGCGACGAGCTGCATCTGCCCGCCCGACAGGGCGTACGGCGAGCGGTCGAGCAGGTGTCCCAGCCTCAGGGTCTCGGCGACGGCATCCACCCGCTCGATCATGGCGGCCCGCTCGACTGAGCGGTTCTCGAGACCGAAGGCGAGCTCTTCGCGCACCGTGAATCGCGCCCCCGAGATCTGGTTGAAGGGGTTCTGCGTGACGAGGCCGACGACGTCGACCGCCTCGGCGAGAGTGCCCTCCGCCAGCACGCGCCCGGCGATGCTCGCAGTGCCCCGGAAGGTGCCGCCCTCGGTCGCAGGGATGAAGCCGGCGATGATCTTCGCGAGCGTGGTCTTGCCACTACCGGATGCACCGACGATTCCCATGATGCTGCCCTCGGCGATGTCGAGGTCGAGGTGGGCGAGGGTGAACGCCGGGGCGTCTTCGTACGCGAAGCTCACGTCGCGCAACTCGATCACGCGATCACCCCCGCGATGACGAGCACCACTACAGCGGCGGCACCGGCGGCGACCAGCCAGCGTGTGATGCGCTCGGCAGCCGGGTCGTCGACGAGAGCGAGGCTTGTCGGCCGGGCGGTTGCGCCGAAGGCGCGTGCTTCCATCGCGGTCGACCGTTCATCGACATCGGTGATCATGCCCAGGATGAGGGGCCCGAGCAACGGCAGGAGGGCGCGCATCCGCCGCACCGGGCTGCCGGTGATCGCGAGGCCGCGGGCCTGCTGGGCGAGCAGGATGCTGCGCGCACGCTCCTGGAACGCCGGAATGATCTGCAGACTCGCGCTGATGACATAGGCGATCTTGGGGCTCATTCCCGATTGAGTGAGCGAGGTCATGAGTCGGGCAGGATGCGCCGTGAGCACGAAGACAAGGGAGCCGAGCACGAGGGCGCTCAGGCGCGACCCGGTCGTGAGGGCGAACAGCAGCCCCTCGACGCTGAGGCGCGCCGGCCCCCACTCCCACAGCACGGTCGCGGCGCCGGGGAAGAAGAACCCCTGCACGATGACGAGTACGAGGAGCAGTGGCAGCAGCAGCACGACGAAGAGGGTGAGCAGCCGGCGCCCCACGCGGGCGAGCAGCGCGGCCGGAACGATGACGAATAGCACGATGCCCGCCGGCACCCACCACTGGGGCACCGCGAACACGATGACGATGATGGCGAGCAGGATCACGAGCTTGGTCACCGGATTGAGTCGGTGCACCGGGCTTGGGCGGTCGAGGTAGAGCGAAGCGGTCATCGAGGCTTCCTGCAATTCGGAGCGGGGGGCGCGGCTCCGCGCGGGAAAGATCGGTCTCCCGCGCGGAACCGCATGCGGGCCGCGGTGCGGCCCGCGGTCGGTTAGGCCTTCGGAGCCGCGGGTTCGGCCAGTGCCACGGGAGCAGTCGAGCCGAAAACGTTGTACTGGCGCACGAACGGGAACCGCCCGCGCAGCCGACTCGGCAGGGCGAACAGGATGATGACCACGATCGTGAACGAGATGAGCTTGTCGAGCGGATCACTCAGCAGGCCTTGCAGCGTCGTCGACGCGAGCAAGGTGTTGCCGAACGACTGGAACATCGCAACCAGTGCACCGGTGCCGGCACCCGTCGCGCCGCCGAAGATGAAGGCGGCGATCGGGGCCGAGACGAGCGCTGCGACGATGCCTGTCACGAAGCCCGCCACCGGAGCCAGGTAGAAGCGCCGGAACATGCCCAGTCGTGCCGCGTACCCGGCCATGACGCCAATGACGACTGCCGTGACCGCGAACGGCAGCGCGATGGGGCCGATCGTGAGGCCCCAAATGACGTTCGTCAGCGCGCCAGTGACCGCACCGGCGGCAGGCCCGGCGAGCACACCGACGAGCACCGTCCCGATCGAGTCGAGGTAGAGCGGCAGACCGAGGGCGGCCGTGAGCTGACCCACCGCGATATTGATCACGATCGCGATCGGGATGAGCGTCAGTGTCGTCGTCGGAAGCCGGTGAATCGCGCCGACCGCGATAAGGGCGGCACCGACCAGGTAGCCGGCGAGGGCGATCAGCGGCGCGCCGCCGAGCTCCCCGCCCTCGACCAGGTTGGCGACCTCGTCGGGGCGCGCGAGCACCAGGTACAGGTACGTCGCCACGATCACCAGCGCCCCGAGGGCGATGAAAACGCGGTTTCGATTCCTGTGCGGATCGACCGAAGGGTTGGAACCACTCATGAATGCCTCCTTGCACTCGTTTGCGGGTGCGGCACTGAGCCGCGGGGTGGACGGGGGGTCGGGCGTCAGTGCGACCCACCCCCCGCCGCCTCCTCGACGCGCACCGCGAGAGCGGAGACGCGATCGATGAGGTGGTCGAAGAACGCGGCGGGATCGGTGTCGACGACGACGGCTGCATTGGGCTCACGGCCCCAGAGCCCGGCGTAGTCGGCGATCGTCTGACCCCGGCTGAGTGTGCCGCCGAGCTCGACATCGACCGTCGCCGGCCGCAGCGTCACGATCTCGGGGTGCAGCGCGACGGCGGCCGCGAAGGGGTCGTGCATGTGGGCGAGCCACCCCTGATCATGGGTTACATGGAACTCGAAGTAGAACCGCACCGCGTCGGTGAGGTGCCTGAGCACCGGATTGCGGGCCTGCGACCGCGAACCGAAGGGGGTGTCGGGGCTTAGTGCGGCATCCTCATCCCCAATGGCGGCGGCGATGCGCTGCAAGTGCTCGGGCCGCATCTCGATGCGCTCCGTCACGTCGAGGGCGCACACGATCGGTGCCCGATCGTCGGGCAGCCCGCTGAAGGCGTCGAACACCATCTTGGCGCTCTCGGGGTCGACGGCGATGTTCCACTCGCTCACCGGCGTGGTGTTGCCGGAGTGGTGGAAGCTGCCGCCCATGATCACGAGCCGCTTGAGCAAGCGGGGCAGCTCGGGCTCGATGCGCAGAGCGAGGGCGAGGTTCGTGAGTGGCCCGGTGACGAGACCGATGACCTGGCCGGGGGCCGTGCGCACCGCGTCAATCCAGACCTGCGTCGCGTGCCGCTCGCTGATCGATCGGGTCGGTGCTGGCAGCTCCGCGTAGCCGATGCCCTGCGGCCCGTGGGTCTCTTCGGTGGTCATGAGCGGAGCAAGCACAGGTACCTCGCTACCGAGGGCGACCTCGATGTCGCCAGCACCGCACAGCTCGAGCCAGGCGAGATTATTGATCGCGACCTGCCGGGCGGGCACGTTGCCGGCGGTGCACGTGATCGCGAGGATCTCTGCCTCGGGGCTCGCGAGCAGGTAGAGCAGGGCGAGGGAGTCGTCGATGCCGGTATCGACGTCGACGATGAGCGGGATGCGGGGGGTGGTCTCTGACATAGTGCCTAACTCTCACAGCGTTCGGCCACGAGTGCGGCCGAACGGGGACCAGGGGGTCACGAGGGGCGGGTCGAACACGCTGCGCGGTGGGCGCAGTGCGTCGACCTATCCAGTCAAGGAGACGGCTCCATTCCGATGAAGAGCGGGGCCGAGCCCCGATGCCGGTAAACATAGCGCCGGGTCGGCGGTCGTGTCCAATGACGCGCCCTCGTATGCTGGCGAGCATGCTGCTGCCGCTGAGCCGAGCCGTGAGCCCCGACCTCGACTGGCGCGAGAGCTGCTCGTCGACCAATACCGAGCTCGTCGCGCGGGCGGACGAGCTGCCCGACCTGTCGGTGCTCGCGACCGCCGAGCAGACGGCGGGCCGAGGCCGACTCGACCGCGTGTGGTCGGCACCGCCGGGAAAGGCGCTCGCCGTCTCGGTGCTCGTGCGGCATGACGGGGTATCGGATTCGACGGGATACCGGGGTGTGGGGCAGGACCCGGTTCACCACGGCGCGGAAACGGATTCTCCTGCGCACCACGGCGCGGCGCTCGCCGCGGCCGGGCGACCAAGTGGCCCCGATCCGCGTCGACTCGGCTGGCTGCCGCTCGTCGCCGGCGTGGCCATGGCGCGCGCGGTGCGCACGCTCGGCGTGGCGTCGGCCGGGGTGAAGTGGCCCAACGACGTGCTCGTCGACGGCGGGGCGGGCGGCCCGCTCAAGCTCAGCGGCATCCTCACCGAGCTGACGCCGGCTGGGGTCGTGATCGGCGCGGGGCTCAACCTGTCGATGACGCGCGACGAGCTGCCCGTGCCGACCGCGACATCCCTCGCCCTGCAGGGAGTGCCGAGGGATGCTGCGCTCGCCGATCGCGCGCTCGCCGCGTACCTGCGCGAACTGCTCGCCCTCGTCTCCGAGTGGCGCGCTGTGACCGACCCGGCCGCGCTGCGTGCCGTCGTCGAGCCCGAGCTGCAGACTCTCGGCAGGGCGGTGCGGGTCGACCGACCGGGGCTTCCCGCGCTGCTCGGAACGGCCGACGCCCTCGATGACGACGGGCGGCTGCTCGTGCGGCCCGCTGATCCGGTCGGCGGCCTCATCGCCGTGGCGGCGGGAGACGTGACGCATCTGCGGTATGAATAGGGCATGACGGGCGAGAACCGCGTGCCGGAGCGGGCGATCGCCCGCCTGCGCCCGCATGCGCGAGCGCTCGTGCTGCCCTCGATCGCGCTGGTAGTGATCGCGGGGGGCGTCTCGTTCGGCGCGTTCGTGCTCGACGAGCTGTGGCCGAGCCTCGCGGTGCTGCTCGGCGGGCTCGTCGTCATCGGGCTGCTGTGGGTGCTGCCGCTGCTGCGCTGGCTCAGCACGCAATACCTCATCACGACGCGGCGGGTCGTGCTGCGGCGCGGGCTCCTCGTGCGCACGCGGCAGGAGGTGCTGCTGAGCCGCAGCTACGACGTCGCGGTGCGGCAGTCTGGATTGCAGTCGATGTTCCGCTCGGGAGACGTGCTCATCAACACGGGCCTCGATCGCCCGATCGTGCTGCGTGACGTGCCGCGCGCCGACCTCGTGCAGCGTGCGCTCGGCGACGTGATGGAGACGAGCACGACGTCGATCGCGACGGCGCGCCGCCCGGTCGAGACGACCGACCCGGCCCTGCGTCGCTCGCGCAGCGGTCGCTAGGGCGGCCCGTGCCGGCGCCCGACGGAACGTCGCACACCCGCACGGCACCGGTGCTGTTGCGCCCCTACGGCTGCACGATGCGCCGCGGGTGGAACACCCACGCCCGGTACATGACGAACCGGAACGCGCTGCCGAGTGCGAGCCCGACCACGTTCGTGGCGATGTTGTCGGCGAGCAGGCTCGTGAACCCGAGCACGTATCGCGAGACGACCAGGCACGCGACGGCGATGAGCAGCCCGCCCACGCTGACGATCGCGAACTCGAGCGCCTCGCGCGCCGCGGGCCGGCGGCGTTCGAGCCGGAACGTCCAGTAGCGGCTTCCGACCCAGTTCACGGCGATGGCCACCGAGGTCGAGATGACTTTCGCGATGATGGGGCCCTCGGCGATGAGATCGGGGTCGAGCACGGTGACTCGCAGCAGGTTGAAGAGCGCCACGTCGACGACGAGCCCGACGAGCCCGACCGTGCCGAAGCGGGCGAGCTGGGGGAGCAGTGTGCGCATCGGTCCTCGTCGGGCGGAGGCCGTCGCGGTCGCGGTCGGCCAGAATAGAAGCGAGTCGTCCGCAGTCTAGTGAGGGAGCATCCATGGCCGTCGTCGGTGTGATCGGTGGGGGTCAGCTCGCGCGCATGATGATTCCGGCGGCGGTGGCGCTCGGTATCGAGCTGCGCGTGCTGGCTGAGGCACCCGACTCGTCGGCGCGGCTCGCGGCGACGGCGGTCGGCGACTATCGCGACACAGCGACGGTGCTGGCCTTCGCAGCCGACTGCGACGTCATCACGTTCGATCACGAGCACGTGCCCCAGGAGGTGCTGCGCGCGATGGTCGCGGAGGGCGTGGCGGTGCGCCCGGGGCCGGATGCCCTGCTCTACGCCCAGGACAAGCTCATGATGCGCGAGCGTCTCGCCGGCCTCGGTGTGCCGCAGCCCGACTGGGCGCGGGTGGAGTCTGCCGATGACCTGGCCGGATTCCTCGCTGACCACGGCGGTCGCGCCGTGGTGAAGACGCCGCGCGGCGGCTACGACGGCAAGGGTGTGCGCGTGGTCGACGATGCGCACGCGGCCGACGACTGGCTCGCCGACGGCCCGGTGCTCGTGGAGGAGCTCGTGCGCTTCGAGCGCGAGCTGGCGCAGTTGATCGCGCGTCGACCGAGTGGCGATGCCCGGCTGTGGCCGCTCGTCGAGACCGTGCAGCGCGGCGGTGTCTGCGCCGAGGTGTTCGCTCCGGCGCCGCAGACGACCGATGCCGTCGAACGCGCGGCGGCGGAGATCGCGACGGCGGTGGCGCACGGACTCGGGGTGACGGGCGTGCTCGCGGTGGAGCTGTTCGCGGCGACCGACGGGCGCGTGCTGGTGAACGAGCTCGCGATGCGCCCGCACAACAGCGGTCATGTCACGATCGACGGCTCGGTGACGAGCCAGTTCGAGCAGCATCTGCGGGCGGTGCTCGACTGGCCGCTCGGTGACACGACGGCGATCGCCCCCTGGGGCGTGATGATCAACGTTTTCGGCAGCCTTCCCGATGTGCAGATCGCGGCGGCGCTCGGGCACCAGCCGAGCGCCAAGGTGCACGCCTACGGCAAGGGGCCGCGGGCGGGCCGCAAGGCCGGGCACGTGACGGCAATCGGCGACGAGCTCGACGACGTGGTCTACCGCGCGCGCGCCGCGGCCAGCCACTTCGACAGCGACTAGCCTCTGCGCGGCGGCGCCCTCTCACGCCCGGCTGGCTGGCCCGGCTGGCTGGCCCGGCTGGCTGGCCCGGCTGGTCGGCCCGGCTGTCTCGCGTCGTCGACCGCCACGGCCTTCCCGCCGCGCATTCTCGAGACCGGCCCGCTCGCCTCGCCTCCTCGCCCCGCCGCCCCGCCGGCCCGCCGGCCCGCCCGCCTCGCCCCCTCGCCGCCTCGCCGGCCCGCCCGCCTCGCCCCCTCGCCCGCCCTGCCTCGCGCGCCGAGCGAGCGCTCACGCCACGGAACGGTGCCGTGCCGCGGGCAGCGCTCGCCGCAGCGGCTCGGAGTGACGGGGCATCGCGATCGGTTGGCGCCGCGGGTCGATCGACGCGGGCGGGATCGCCCGGTAATCGTCGACTCCGTCGGGTCGCCGATGTCGTTCGACCTGCCAGCCGTTGTTGTGCACGAGCAGGTGATGATGGCGGCACAGCAGCACCCCGTCGGCGACATCGGTGCGGCCGTTGCGGCTGCTCCACGGTTCGATGTGGTGCGCTTCGCACCAGGAGGGGGGCCGTTCGCACCCCACCCAGCGGCAGCCCCCGTCACGCACGGCGAGGGCGACCCGCTGACGTGCGGTGAACAGTCGGTGCGAGCGGCCGACGTCGAGCGGCTGGCCGGTCGAGGCGAGCAGCACCGGCGCCTGCGTGCCCGCGCAGATCAGACGCTGGGCGGTCGGTAGCGAGATCGGGTCGGGCTGACCCTCGACGTGCGCGCTGCCGGTGCCCGCGCGCAGGTCGCTCGCGGTCACGACCACTCGGATCGAGGGGGCGCCGCTCGAGAGCAGAGCGCGGGAGTCGGCATCGGCGCCGGCGCGCAGCAGGTCGAGGAACGTGTCGGAGGCGTACTGCTCGGGCGTGCGGTCGTTGGCGCGCATGCGCTCGACGAGCTCGGCATCGTGGGGGGAGAGGAAGGTCGGGCCGCCTCGGCGCGGCGAGGTGGCGCGGTCGTAGAGGTCGGTGACGACGGCCGCGGACTCTGGATCGAGCACCCAGGTGGCTCGGGTCATGCCGTCGCTCGTGCGGAACACCCGCAACGATCGTGCGTCACGTCGCCCTCGCTCGCGGTCGGCGATGCCGGCCACATCGAGGTCGTCGCGCAGGTGCCGGGCCCGACGGAAGAGACGGTCGACATCGAGCTCTCCGCTGTCGGCGATGAGCGCCGCCACGGCCGAGGCGAGCGCGTCGGCACCGACCGTCTCGCTCACGTCGCCCAGCCCGGAGCGGATCGCCTCGAGACCGGCCGTCGAGAGCTCGCCTCGCGAGACAGGCGCGATGAGCGCGCGCGCCCACCCCGGCAGCCCCGAACCCGGCAGCCCCGAACCCGGCAGCCCCGAACCCGGCAGCCCCGAACCCGGCAGCC
>NZ_JBHYEO010000036.1:1567-3188 GCF_051860105.1 Microcella sp. | reverse complement strand
CCGAGCCGGGCAGCCCGGAATCCGACAGTCCCGCCTCCAGCAGCACCGCCCCCGCGCGCACCGCGACCCGGGCATCGTGCCGCGATGAGCCAGTGGTGACGCGCACGAGCTCTTCGGGGGTGCGGTGACCGTGACGCTGCGCGAGACCCGAGTGCGCGAGGTGCGGAGCCGAGCGCCGGGCCACTTCGCCCGCGAGCAGGGCCGAGCGGGCATCCACGAGCCTCCGCACCGCGGCGGCGCGATCGAGCGCCTCGAGCACCGCGTCGTCAGTCAGGTCGGCGAGCGCCCCATCACCGAGCGCCTCGTCACCGAGCGCCGCGAGCGCGCGGTGCGCGTCGGCGAGCGAGGTGAGGAGGGGGTTGGGCATGAGGAGATTCTCCCCTCAGTCGAACGTATGTTCTAGAGGGTTGAGGCAATCTCCGGAGAACTTCTCATCACCACCCCCTGTGAGGGAGGAGGGAGCCGGCACCCGAGCCCCGCCCAGAGCCGGCACCAGAGCCGGCACCCGAGCCGGCACCCGAACCCTGCCCCGGGCCCCGCCGCGTGCCACTCCCGCCCGCGCCCCCTCGCCGCGCCTACCCTTGACCCATGGATTCCCCTCTCGTCGCCTTGGTCATGGGCTCCGACTCCGACTGGTCGGTCATGCAGCACGCCGCCGCCGCACTCGATGAGCTCGGCATCGCCCACGAGGTCGAGGTGCTGAGCGCCCACCGCACCCCCGACGCGATGATCGCGTACGGCCGCGCGGCCGCGGGCAGGGGCATCCGCGTCATCATCGCGGGGGCCGGTGGTGCCGCCCACCTGCCGGGCATGATCGCGAGCGTCACGACCTTGCCCGTCGTCGGGGTGCCCGTGCCTCTCGCCACGCTCGACGGCCTCGACAGCCTGCTGAGCATCGTGCAGATGCCCGCGGGCATCCCCGTCGCGACGGTCTCGATCGGCGGCGGGCGCAACGCGGGCCTGCTCGCGGCGCGCATCATCGGGTCGACGGATGCGGCCGTCGCCGCCCGGCTCTCAGCCTTCGCCGCAGAACTCGAGCAGGCCGTGGCGGGCAAGAACGCCGCCCTGAAGTCGGCGATCGCGCAGGGTCGCGCGACGTCCGCCGCGCCGTGAGCTCGAGGCACCTCCCCGCGGCGACGCACACCTCGCCCCTCCGCCACCCCGACCCGCGCGACTCACGGGCGATGAGCCGTCGCGCGTGGTGGCTGCTCGGGCTCAATCTGCTCGTGCCGGGCAGCGCCCAGCTGCTCGCGGGCGATCGTCGGCTCGGTCGGTTCGCCGTAGGTGCGACGTTCGTGCTGTGGGCGTTCGCGGCGACTGCGCTGGCGCTGTTCCTGCTCTGGCGCCCGGCGGCGCTGACGCTCGCGACGAACGTCATTGTGCTCTGGATCGCTCAGCTGGGGCTCGTGTTCTACGCGGTGCTGTGGCTGGTGACGACGATCAACGCCTTCACCCTCGTGCGCCTCGTGCGCACACCGCCGCGCGCGCGCGTGCCGATCGCCGCCTTCGCCGTGCTGAGCCTCGTGCTCACGACCGGCTCGGCCGGCTACGCTGCGCTGCTGACCGGCGTGGGGCGCGACGCGCTGGGGTCGGTCTTCGGCGGCGGGGTGCCGGTGGCGCC
>NZ_JBHYEO010000036.1:0-1557 GCF_051860105.1 Microcella sp. | reverse complement strand
CGCCGATCGATGGTCGCTACACGTTCCTGCTGCTCGGCGGCGATGCAGGCGATGACCGCATCGGCCTGCGGCCCGACAGCATGACGCTCATGAGCGTCGATGCCACTTCGGGCGCGGTGACCATGGTGGGCATCCCGCGCAATCTGTACAACGCGCCGTTCGCCGAGGGTTCTCCGCTCTGGGATGCGTGGCCGAACGGTTTCGACTGCGGCGACGACTGCCTGCTCGCGTACCTGTACCCGTGGGCCGAGGATCACCCCGAGCTGTACCCGAACGCCGAGCGGCAGGGCAGCACTCCCGCGCTCGAGGCGATGCGTGATGCCGTCGAGGGCGTGACGGGGCTGCCCGTGCAGTTCACCGTGCTCATCGACATGGCGGGCTTCGAGGGGCTCGTCAATGCGCTCGGGGGTGTCGTCGTGACGGTCGACGAGCCCGTGCAGCTTGGCATCAACGGCGGACCGATCGTGGGCGAGATCGCGGCGGGTGAGCAGTGGATGGACGGCTTCACCGCGCTCTGGTACGCCCGCAGCCGCTACAACCTGACCGATTTCGACCGTATGGAGCATCAGCGCGACATCCAGGAGGCGATGCTGCGGCAGCTCGAGCCGGCGACGGTGCTGACGCGCTTCCAAGCGATCGCCGAGGCCTCGAGCGATCTCGTGCGCACCGACATTCCGCAGTCGATGGTTGGCCTGCTGAGCGAGCTGGCGGTGCTGTCGCGCGATCACGAGATCCGGCGGCTCGAGCTCGTACCGCCGCTCATCGACAACGTCGAGCCCGACTACGCGTTCATCCACGAGTCGATCGCGGCGGCCGTTGCCCCGCGGCCGGAACCCACCACTGAGCCCTAGGCGCTCGCGCAACGACCGGAAGAAGCGCCCATGCCCGATGAGCCACGCCGCCTGTTGATCTGCCAGATCGCGTTCGAGAGTCTCGCCGGTTCGGAGATCGTGGTGCTCGAGCTCGTCGAGTGGTTCACGGCGCGGGGCTGGACGGTGGATGTCTCGACCACGCTGTTCGGCGAGCCAATCGAATCCGAGGTGGCCGGGCTCATCGCGGCGGGGCGGCTCCGCATCCTGCTGCCGGCCGACGTCGTCGCCGCGCGCGCCGAGCAGTACGACCTGATCTGGGTGCACCACTCGTTCCTGCCCGCGGCGATCATCGCCCAGCTCGAGCACGGGCCGATCTCGACGCCGATGATCTGGCATCACCTGTCGAGCTTCCAGAGCATCGGGCTGCCGCTGCTCTACGAGGCCGAGGACGCCCTCGCGTCGATCATCACGAGCATGGCGCCCGTCGCCCGCGATCGGGTGTCGGCGTTCGGCTTCGCGCAGCACCGCCTCGAGCTCTTCGACAACCCTGCTCCCGACGCATTTCTCGAGGTCGAGCGACCGGCGCCGGCGGAGCGGCTCGAGTCGGTGCTCGTGGTCTCGAACCACCCGCCGGCCGAGCTCGCCGCGGCGGCCGAGCTGCTCGAGGCGGGCGGTGTGCGCGTGAGCATCGCGGGGCTCACGGGGCAGTACGGCCGCGTGCTGCCGTCGAGTCTCGACGGCCGCG
>NZ_JBHYEO010000035.1:0-17004 GCF_051860105.1 Microcella sp. | reverse complement strand
CCGCCGTGCGGCGGCTCGGCGGCGACGTCGTCAGCGCCGCCCCTCTCGACCTGCAACCCGCCGTCGCCGACCGCTACCTCGCCTACAAGGCCGCCGGGCGGCTGTAGGCGCGCGGCTCAGTCGCCGACGACGACGCGCGCGCCGCGGCTGATCGGGTCGAGGTCGCCCGTCTCGCCGTCGCGCGCGGCCCGGCCCCCGAGCATCCACTGATAGAGCAGGAAGGCGACGAGCGCGACGGTGCCGATGCCGATGCGCACCACGTCGGGCCACTCCTGCCGCGTGACGTAGCCCTCGATGATGCCGCTCACGAGCAGCGCCGCGACCAGACCGCCGATGATCGCGAACAGCGCGCGGCCGTCCTCCGCCAGCGCCTGCAACCGCGTGCGAGGGCCGGGCGAGACCCACGCCCAGAAGATCATGAGGCCACCGGCGGAGGCCACGAAGATCGCATAGATCTCGAGCTGGCCGTGCGGCAGGATGCTGAGGAAGAACACGTCGAGGCGGTCGAACTCGGCCATGATGCCGGCGCTGATGCCGAGCCCCTGCGCGTTCTGGAACACGATGAACGGCACGTAGAGCCCCGTGATGCCGAAGGCGACGGCCTGCGTGGCGATCCAGGCGTTGTTGCTGAAGACTTGCAGGCCGAACACCGCTTCGCTCGAGGCGCTGTAGTACCCGACGAAGTCCTCCTCGGCGTACTGCCGCAGCTCGTCGTACGGCCCGAGCGCCGCGAGCACGCCCGGCGTCGACGCGACCCACACGGCGTACAGGCTCGCGATGATGACGAACAGGGCGCCCACGACGAGCGTCAGAATCCGGATGCGGTACAGCGCCGCCGGCACCTCCCGCGTCGCGTAGCGGGCCAGCTGGGCGAGCGGCTCGGCCGTCGCACCCGTGAAACGCAGCCGCGCACGTGACAGCAGCACGCTCAGGGAGGCCGCCTGCGGCACCTGGCCCGCGCTCGTCGTGATGGCCGAGAGCTGCGTGGCGCCCGCCTGGTAGTGCTCGATGAGCTCGTCGGCGTCGCGGCCCGCGAATCGACGGCGGCGCGACAGCTCGCGCAGCCGATCCCATTCGGCGGCGTGAGCGGTTGAGTAGGCGTCGAGATCCATCTGTTTAGATGATGGCATGTCGAGCCCGCAGAACGCCGCGAGCGACTACGACGTCGAACGCGAGCTGCTGACGGGCGAGGCCGTCGCCCTCGAACTGCGGGCGACGAGCGTGGTGCTGCGCATGGCCGGCGGCATCATCGACTACCTCCTCTACGCCATCGCCACGGGGCTGCTCATCTGGCTCTCGTTCTCGGTCGCGGCCGAGATCGGGGTTCCTGAGGAGCTCAGCACGGCCATCTCCATCGGCTGCGTCGTGATCGGGCTCGTGCTGCTGCCGGCCGGGGTCGAGACGGCGAGCCAGGGCAAGTCGCTCGGCCGCCTCGCGCTCGGCGACCGCATCGTGCGCGACGACGGCGGGGCCATCGCCTTCCGCCACGCGTTCATCCGTGCCCTCGTGGGAGTGTTCGAGATCGTCTTCACCTTCGGCGGGCTCGCTGTCGTGGTCGCCATGCTGAACACGCGGGCGAAGCGTCTCGGCGACCTGCTCGCGGGCACCTACAGCCAGTACGAGCGGGTCGGCACGGTGAGCGCGCCCGTCTTCGGGGTTCCCGTCGAGCTGACGGAATGGGCATCCACCGCCGATGTCGCCCGCATGCCCGACGCGCTCGCGCGCCGCATCGCGCAGTTCTTGCGGCAGGCCACCGGCCATCTTCCCGCGACGCGCGAGCGGATCGCGCGCGACCTCGCGGTCGAGGCCGCCCTGTACGTCTCCCCGGTTCCCGGCGGAGATCCCGAACTCTTCCTCGCCGCCGTGGCCGCCCTGCGGCGGGGCCGCGAGGCGACGGCGCTGCAGCTCGAGCGCGCCCGGCTCGACGAGCTGCGGCCGACGCTGGCCGCGCTGCCGCACGGGTTTCCCGACCGCGGCTGAGCACGAGCAGGCGGTCGCCCGGCGTCCCGGAAGGTCTCCTGCACTGTCCAGACAGGCGCAGATGTGGTTTGGCCCAACTCTACATTCACTTCGGCCATTGCTCAGCCGGTGCACCGCGTCGGTGGCGCCTTCCCCTCAGGGCAGGTCCATGAGTCCGCGGACGCGTCAGCCGTTCCCCGGCAGCTACGCCGCGTGCGCGTCCTTCACGGCGACCCTGTCGGCACGCGCATTGCCGACGCAGTCGATGGCACGGAGGCCGAATCGCTAGGCCACCGCTTCTGTAGGCTCGACTCATGCCCTCGTCGTTCCGTCAATGGGCGCGCCTGCCTCTGCGTGATCCTCTCACCTACGGGCTCGTTGCCGCTGCGATTCTCGTCGGCGCTGGGCTCGTCGTGATCCTGACGAACATACCCCGCGGCCTCGACCTGACCGATGAGTCGTGGATTCTCGTCCTCGTTTCGCAGAACCAGCTGACTCCAGGGGAACCGTGGGGGTTCCAGCACATCGCCCACCCGCTCTGGAACCTCCTGGGGGAATCGATCATCGGAGCGCGGGTTGGTCGCTTCCTGCTGTACCAGTCAGCTGTCGCGCTGGCCACCTGGTCGGTCACGCTTCTCGGACGGGCTCTGGGGATCCGACTCTCCCGAACCTCCATCGCCATTGTGTTCATCAGCGCGCAGGCAGCGGCCCTGAACGCATGGGCCTACTGGCCCCGAGCGTTCGGCTACAACGAGTTCGCGGCGTTCTTCTCTACGGCCGGAGTCTCCCTCGTGGTCGCCGTCATCGCGACGCAGCTCCTGAACGGTTCGTTGTCGCGACGGCAGAGACTGCTGTACGGGGCCTCACTCGGCGTCTTGGCGGGACTGCTCCTGTTGACGAAGCTCACCTCCGGCGTGGTGCTCGCGCTGGGGGTCATTGTTGCCCTGGCCATCCTTCCGAGGGCACTGCAGTTGATCGGCACCTTCGTCCTCGCCGCCCTTGCGACGGTCGGTGGCGCGTGGCTGCTGGGCTATCCCCTCGGCAACTACGTGAGTTCAGCCGTGCGCATGGCCACCGATGCGGCGTACGCGGCCTCCTTCGCGCGTCCACCAGGACTACTCCAGGCGAACATCCGGGAACTCCTGGCAACCGCCGTTGACGTTCTCCCCGCGCTGCTGCTCATCGTGGCTCTTCTCGGAGCGGCTCTTCTCGGTGATCGCCTCGGTGTGCCGCGATTCGCCCGAAACCTGACCTCGATCGGACTCCTCGGACTCTACGCGACGGCCGTGTCGGCATTCGATACGGGCGAGAACCTCGTGGAGAAGACGGGGGTTCTCGGCCTCCACATCGGCGTCTTCGCAGCGGGTGCTCTGCTCGCGTGGCGGTGGTCTCAACACTCCACTTCTGCGGGGAACTCACGCCGCACCCTCCTGATCGTCGTCGCGGCTCTAGCGATACTCGTCACGCCCTTCATCAGCTCGGTCGGCACGAACAACCCGCTAATCCTCCACATCACCTACAACCAGACGATCTGGGGGGCCGCGTGCGGGTTGGGAATCGTCGTGCTTGTGACAGCGATGGGCACCCAGCCGGTTCGTCGAGCTGTCGCTGCCGGAGCCCTCGTGGTTGTCGCCCTGCTCGGCATGATGGGGGTACTCCTCGATCAGAGGAGCCCCTATCGTCAAGTGGCCTACGCGGAGCAGACAGAGCCGACCAGGAGCGACAACCCGCTTCTTTCCGGCCTGAGACTGCCGCCAGAGACGGTGGCGGCCTTCGTTGATCTCGAGCGCATCGGTGCAGAGTTCGCGAACACTCCGGTCATCGCGCCGGGTTCCCCTGGGTCAATCCTGGTCTTCAACAACGTCAGCTTCGCCAGCCCCTTCACCGAGGCGTTCTGGCCGGGAAGCTACGGCACGGTCGCGGCGGAGTGTCAAAGGAACGGCTCCCCTGACGACCTTGTCGTGATCCTGCCGAGCTGGGTGACGGAGGATACGCGCGACTACGAGCTTCTCGTTGACGCGCTGTCTCAAGGCTGCGGCATCGCTTTCCCCGAGGATTTCGTGTTCGTGGATTCCACCCGAGAAGATGTCGCCGGGATTCAGTATCCGGTCTGGTCTCTGGACGACGTCGACTGACGGAGGACGACCAGCGGACACGCGTCCTATCGGTCTCCGACATTGCTGAACGTTCTCGTGGATCCCTTCACTGCCCGCGCCTCCTTTCCACGGGGCCTCCCGTGTCGAGAGCCCGCTGCGCGATGCGCACCGTCGTCCACACGCGAAGAAGACCGCGCGCACTAGGATTCTTGGGGACGAAGCGGAACGATGAGGTGGCGCGAAGTCGCGCCGTTTCTGCGGGTTGCACCCGATCCCCAGAGAGGCAGACACCGATGAACCTCATCACCGTAGTACTCGTGCTGGCGGGAACCCTCATCAGTGCTGGCGCACAGCTTCTTCTCAAGGCCGGCACCACGGCAGTGAGTCAATCTCCCCCGAGTGAGGGCCTCGGAGCCGCTGTTCTTCGATTCGCGACGGAGCCGTTCATCCTGGCAGGGGTCGCTTCCTACGGCCTGAGCATGGTCATCTGGATCGTTGTCCTCTCACGCCTTCCCGTGAGCGTCGCCTATCCGATGCTCTCTATCGGATACATCTTCACCGCACTGTTCGGATACCTGTTGTTCGGTGAACAACTCGGACTGGTGAAGGTGACAGGGATACTCCTCATCATTCTCGGCGTTGTCGTCCTATCCAGCGCCGAGTCATGACGGTACACAGCGACGAGACATCAAGGAGAGTTGATATGGACCAATCGCAGCGAGTGCGTTTGATCGAGCCCGCACCTTTCGAAGACAATCGCGGCAGCTTCCGCAGATTGGTGGACACCCTCTGGGATGTTCCCCCGATCGTCCAGACGAGCGTGTCGTTCAACATACGGACCGGAACAATGCGAGGGATGCATTCTTCGATCCGGAGCAGCAACGAGTTCAAGGTCGTCTCCTGTATGACCGGAGCCATCAGCGACTTCGTTATCGATTGTCGACCCGAGTCACCGGACTACCTCAAGGTGCTCAGCTTCGAGCTCAACGAGGAGAAACCCGGATCGTTGCTCATCCCCCCGGGGTGCGCGCACGGGTATGTGACCCGTGAACCCAACTCGAGGGTGCTCTACTCGATGAGCTCGCTCTACAGTCCAGGGACCGAGGTGGGTTACCTCTGGAACGACCCGGTCCTCGGTATCGACTGGCCCATCGAGCCGACCGTCATATCGAGCCGCGACCTCGGGTTCGAGCCGCTGACCGGGCCGCCCGCGCTATGAAGGTGTTGCTCCTCGGGGCGAGCGGGTATCTCGCCCGGAATCTGGCACCCGTTCTCCGCGCACAGGGTCACGAGCTCATCCAGGTGTTTCGGACGAGCTCGGAGAGCGCCGGGCGCGCCGAGCGCACCGAGATCCTCTACTGTGCGGCTACCGATCAGATCCGCGATGTGATCTCTGAGGTCATGCCGGATGCGGTGATCAACATGGCCAACTACTTCTCGAAGACGCACGAGACGTCGGACGTAGCCCTCCTCAGCGATGTGAACACCAATTACGTGACCGAAGTTGCACTCGGATGTCTCAGAACGGGCGCCGTTCTTATCCACATCGGGTCCGCCTGGCAAGCCAGTTCATTCGATGAAGACGATCCCAGCATCGGCAACGTCTACGGACTCTTCCGGGGCTTGGCCGTCCGCATCATCGACTGGTTCCGAGCGTCTTTCCAGCTCAACGCCCTCGTGATCAACCTCTATGACACGTACGGACCAGGAGACTCACGGGGCAAGATCGTCCAATTCCTCGTGAACCAGGTCGGCTCTGATGAACCGCTCGAACTGTCCGGCGGGCAGCAGATTCTCGAGCTTGTCCATGTCGATGACGTCGCAAGCGCAATCTCTGCCGCAATCGACCTTGTCGCTGAATGGAAGCTCGGCAATGCGACCTTGCCCGACCATCACTACTGGTGCTATCCGTCCGAAGCTACGACGCTTCGAAACGTCGTCGATGAGATCAACGCGGCGGTAGCGGCACCGATCCCGGTCAAGTGGGGGGCTCGGCCGTACCGTGTCGGCGAGAAGTTCGAGAGGGAGATCGACGGCAAGCCCAGGGTGCCCGGATGGAGCCCGAAGGTCTCCCTCCGAGAGGGAATTCGAGGGCTCCTGTCGACCGACTAGGTGAAGCGAACTACCTTGCTGTCGCTCGACCGATCAACTCGTGAGATGTCACGGTAGATCCTTGAGAGAAGCTCGAGCGTTACGGCGCCGATGAACATGCTCGTCGACAGCAGCAGAAGCAGAATCCCCATGGTCGATATCCAACCGGCTACCGGGGAACGGTATCCGAAGACAAAGACGGTTGCGAGAACGGCGAGACCCAGAAGCGAGATACCCCCTGTCAGGAGGGCCATCGCTACGGTCTTCTTGACCAGGCCACTGAGGTCTCGCAGGAAGGCGTCTAGCGCGAAATTAACTCGGCGAGCGAGATTGAAGTTGGTCGTGCCGTCTTCTCGTCCGCGGCGCTCGTAGGGGATCACTACGTTCGGCGGAGTGATACCGGCAAGGGTCGCGCGGATGAAAGGCGTCGATCCGGAATTGCTCACGACCGCCGTGCGGTACTTGGCGTCGAAGAGGTAGAAATCGCTCGAGTCCGGCAGAACCTTGCTATCCGCAACGAAGCCCAAGACGCGATAGAACGCCCATGCCCCCGCCCGAGGCACAACCGCTTCGTTTCTGCGCTCGATCCGTGTCGCCACGAAGCTCGCGCCCGACAGCCACCCCTCCACCATCTTGGGGATCAGCTCTGGAGGATCTTGCAGGTCGGATTGCATGACGGCAACGGCTTCCCCCGTGGAGAGACGGATGCCCGTGAGCAAGGACTGCTGCATCCCCAGGTTGACAGGGTGCTGGATCAGCACCACTTCATAGTCAGCCACACCGGAGGCCCAGTTGTTGAGCAGGGGCCACGTGTCGTCGTCACTGTCATTGTCGACGACCACGACTTCCAGCCGGACAGAGAGCACGGAGAGATCCTCCGAGACCCTGCCGAGCGCCTCGAACAGCCGTGGCAGGCCCTCCTGCTCGTTGTACGCCGGAATGACCAGCGACAGTTTGACAGGCCGGTCCGGGGCCGACCTCATTGCCACACCTTCCACGGCGCCTTCCCGGATTCCCAGATGGCGTTGAGCTGCTCCTTCTCTCTCTGAGTGTCCATAGGTTGCCAGAAGCCGACGTGTCGGTAGGCGGAGAGCTGGTTCTCGGCGGAAAGCGCGCGAAGGGGAGCGTCCTCAAGGACAGTCTCATCGCCGTCGATGTAGTCGAGCACGTCCGGTTGGAACACGAAGAAGCCGATATTGACCCAATCATCGACTCGCGGCTTCTCTCGGAAGTGCTGCACCACACCGTCGGAGTCAAGGTCGACCACGCCGAACCGACTGGTCGGCTGAGTAGTCGTCATCGTCGCCAGACGGGACTCTCTCTGATGATGTGCGATGAGGGCAGTGACATCGACATCCGCGATTCCGTCGCCGTATGTGCAGAGGAATGGTTCGTCACCGATGAATCGTGCGACGCGCTTGATTCTCCCGCCCGTCATCGTGGTGGGGCCAGTATCTGCGACCGTGACAGTCCACTCGAACTCGTCGTGAGACCCGTGATAGGTGACTTCATCGTTGTGCCCGAGCTTGACGGTGAAATCCATATTCTCAGCGGCGTAGTTGTAGAAGTAGTTCTTGATCACATTGCCCTTGTACCCGGCGCAGACAATGAATTCAGAGATCCCTGCCTGCGCATAGATCTTCATGATGTGCCACATCACGGGCTTGCCACCCACTTCAACCATCGGCTTCGGTCGAAACTCGGTTTCCTCCCGCATCCGGGTGCCCAAACCGCCAGCTAAAATCACGGCCTTCACGGTGACTCCCATCGCGCGCGCAGCGCTTCCTCGCAGGTGCGCCCGCTTGGCGCCTAACGACTAGAGTGAAGGCCCCTGGAATCCTCACAGTGCCTCATTGGTATACGGTTTGGAGCTTACATGCACTACCTCGTCACGGGGCACACCGGGTTCAAGGGCGCGTGGCTGACGCTTGTTCTCACGGAGCTCGGGCACACCGTCTCCGGCATCGGGCTGGACCCGCTTGACGGCAGCTTGTTCGAGAGGGCCCGCATTTCGCGGTTTCTCGATCACGACATCCGCATCGACATCAGGGACAGTGGGGCAGTCACCGACGCTGTATCGAAGGTTCAGCCCGACGTTCTCATGCATCTGGCCGCTCAGGCGCTGGTCCGGGAGTCTTATCAGCACCCCAGACTGACCTTCGAGACCAACGTCATGGGGACTCTGAACGTCCTCGAGGCGTTGCCCGCTGCTCCCGATCTCCGCGCGGCGCTCGTGGTCACGACGGACAAGGTGTATCGCAACGTGAGCCAGCGTGAAGGCTACGAAGAGGAAGACCCTCTCGGCGGCGATGATCCGTACAGCTCTTCGAAGGCGATGGCAGACATCCTCACTCAGTCGTGGATCAGAAGCTTCCCCGGCCCTCCCGCTGCAGTAGCGCGCGGGGGCAACGTCATCGGGGGCGGGGATGTGAGCAAGGATCGTCTCCTAGTCGATCTCGTTGATGCCTTCCGACGAGGGGAGTCTGCGAGCATCCGCTTTCCCGACGCGGTTCGACCGTGGCAGCACGTACTTGATTGCCTCTTCGGCTACCTTGCGATCGTCGATGACCTGCTGACCTCGCCGCAGCGGACGACATGGAACATCGGGCCGTTGGAGGACAGCTTCGTGCCCGTGGGAACGATGGCCGACCGAGCCGCCCAGCTATGGGGCCGCGAGGCGTCCTGGCACAAGGACGCCTCGACTCATCCGCACGAGGCAACACTCCTCATGCTCGATTCATCACGCGCCAGGTCGCTCCTCACCTGGAACGACCGTCTGCCGTACCCGCTCAGCCTCGACTGGACCGTTGACTGGTGGCTGAAGGAGACAGACGGCGGCAACCCGCTGGAGATCACCCTCGAGCAGATCGCCCAGTACACGGCGAAGGGTGGCTGACAGCGACGATCGGGAGCAATCGATAAGCAGGATCAGCAGGGCAACGAAGGGGCTTCGGCGCGAGTGAACCGGGGTACTGGTCCACTCGCGCCGAAACAGTTGACGCGCGCACAGCTCGTCATCGATCTTGTGGGAACGGACCGGGTCGACCCTGCCTTTCTGCGCCGCTGCCGGACTCCTTGCCGTCATCGCGAGGTCGTTCATGCCGTTCGTACCGAACCTCGTGCCGCTGTCATGAATCACGGCCGGAGGGCTAAGCGATGGCGACCGGCACCGCGAACAGGTAGTTGCGCGTCGCGAGCGTGACGGCCTCGGCCGGCTGCCATGACTCGCCGCGCCAGGTGTACATGCGGTACTCGGGCCAGCGGCGCAAGATCTCGGCCACGACATCCGCCGCCGCCGTGCCGTAGCGCTCGAGGTGGCGATCCTCGATCTCGAGCAGCAGCGCAGACCGGTCGCGGTCGATGGTCGCCGCCGCTCCCTCCAGCACCTGCGGCTCGAAGCCCTCGACGTCGGCCTTGATGAACGACACCGACCGGGCACCCGTGCTCTCGACCCAGGCATCGACCGAGGTCATCGGCGTCGACCACAGGCGCGAGCGCTCGCGGGGCCCCGGCTCGGCCGCGCCCTCGGTGAGGTGCGCGCGCCCGTAGATGGGCAGGCCCAGCACGATCGGCAGCCGCATGGTGACCGAGCCGGTGCCGGGGCCGACCGCGCTCGGGGTGAGTTCGAGCTGCGGAGCGCCGAGAAGGCCGCGCCATCGGCGCAGCGTGCGCTGCTGGCGCGGGTGCGGCTCGAAGGCGGCGACGTGGCCCTGGGGCCCGACGAGGGCGGCCAGGGTCACCGCATACATGCCGTGCGCGGCACCGATGTCGATGACGGTGTCACCGGGGCGGACGAGCGCAGGCAGTCCCCGTAGCTCGGGCTCAGCGGCGCCGAGGCGGCTGGCGAGCATCATGCCAGCACGCGTCAGGCGCAGACGTAACGAGGATCGGGGGCTGGAGGTCCTCATCGGAGGTGACCGCTAGTAGCGGTAGTGCTCGACCTTGTAGGGGCCCGCCGGGTCGACGCCGATGTACTGCGCCTGCCGCGGCGTCAGTTCGGTGAGCTTCACGCCGAGCGCGTCGAGGTGGAGGCGCGCGACCTTCTCGTCGAGCACCTTGGGCAGCACGTAGACGCCGATCGGGTACTCGGCGCGCTTGGTGGCGAGCTCGAGCTGGGCGAGCACCTGGTTGGTGAACGACGCGCTCATCACGAAGCTCGGGTGGCCCGTGGCGTTGCCGAGGTTCATGAGGCGCCCCTCGCTCAGCACGAGGATGCTGCGGCCGGTCGGCAGGCGCCACTCGTGCACCTGCGGCTTGATCTCGACCTTCTCGGCACCGGGCATGGTCTCGAGCCCGGCCATGTCGATCTCGTTGTCGAAGTGGCCGACGTTGGCGACGATCGCGAGGTGCTTGAGTGCCTGCAGCTGCTCGACCGTGACGACGTTCTCATTGCCGGTGGCGGTGACGAGGATGTCGATGTCGCCGATGACGTCGTCGAGCCGCGCCACCTGGTAGCCGTCCATGGCCGCCTGCAGGGCGTTGATGGGGTCGATCTCGCTGACGATGACGCGTGCGCCCTGCCCGCGCAGGGCATCCGCCGAGCCTTTGCCCACGTCGCCGTAGCCGCACACGAAGACGGTCTTGCCGCCCATGAGCACGTCGGTCGCGCGGTTGAGTCCGTCGGGCAGCGAGTGGCGGATGCCGTACTTGTTGTCGAACTTGCTCTTCGTGACCGAGTCGTTGACGTTGATCGCCGGGAAGAGCAGTTTTCCCTCGCGGTGCAGCTCGTAGAGGCGGTGAACGCCCGTCGTCGTCTCCTCCGTCACGCCCAGGATGCCCTGACCCAGGCGCGTCCATCGCTGCGGGTCGCTCTGCAGCGACTCGCGCAGCACGCTCAGCACGACGCGCCACTCGGTGCTGTCGCCGTCGGCGGCGTCGGGAACAGCGCCCGCGGCCTCGAACTCGGTGCCCTTGTGCACGAGCATGGTGGCGTCGCCGCCGTCGTCGAGGATGAGTGTCGGCCCCTCTCCATCGAAGTCGAAGATCTGCTGGGTCGCCCACCAGTACTCCTCGAGCGTCTCGCCCTTCCAGGCAAAGACAGGCGTGCCCTCGGGCTTCTCGGGGGTGCCCGTCGGGCCGACGACGACGGCCGCTGCCGCTTCGTCTTGCGTCGAGAAGATGTTGCAGCTGGCCCAGCGGACGTCGGCGCCGAGCGCGCGCAGGGTCTCGATCAGCACGGCGGTCTGCACGGTCATGTGCAGCGAACCGGCGATGCGGGCGCCTTTCAGCGGCTGGTGCGGCCCGAACTCCTCGCGCAGGCTCATGAGGCCCGGCATCTCGTGCTCGGCGAGTCGAATCTGGTGGCGGCCGGCCTCGGCGAGGCTGAGGTCGGCGACCTTGTGGGCGACTCCGTTGATGACGTCGACGGCGAGAACGGGGCGCGCCGGGCTCTGGATGCTCATACCCGTCATTCTCGCAGGGTCGGGGCTGGAGTTCTGCCGGGTATTCGAGGTGTCACGCGCCGCCGTCTGCCGACGACCGCAACGGGTCGAGGGCGGCGAGGATGAGGTCGAGGCCGAAGGCGAACTCCTCCGTGGGGTCGTACCCGGCTGCGGCGAGCCCCACGGCCGACTCGTTGAGGTAGGGGAACCGGTCGGGAGGCAGCTGCGGCAGGTACACGCTCTCGGTCATCTCGGCGAGCCCCTCGGCTGTGCTGAACGGCAGGCTGGCCTCCTGCAGCGCGTAGCCGTAGACGTAGCTGTTGAGCAGCCAGTTGGCGTGTGTCGCCATGACGATCGAGAATCCCGCCTTCCGCAGGCAGGCGGTAAACGCCTCACGATGGCGAATGTTCGCCGGCCCCGGCGTCGTGCGCGACTCCATCAGGCTGATCGCCCAGGGATGGCGGGCGAGCACCTGCCGGGCCGAGATCGCCTGACGCCGCATCGCCGACATCCAGTCCGTGTCGTCCGACAGCAGCTCGATCTCGTCGAACACCACGTCGACCATCGCGTCGAGCAGCTCGTCTCTGCTCGCGACGTAGTGGTAGAGCGACATCGCACCGGCGCCGAGCTCGTTCGCCAGCCGACGCATGCTGAGCCCGTGGACGCCCTCGCGATCGGCGAGCCGCACCGCTTCAGCGACGACCCGCGCCTTGCTCAGCCCGCCGTCGGATGCCGCCGGGCGCTGTTCTCTCGCAGACACGGATCTCCTCGCTCGATTCGTCGACTTGACAATCGTACAGCGTACGAGAAATAGTACAGCGTACGACGTACGGTGTACGAACGTCGTCGTACGACCCTCGCCCGACCTCCTCCGGGCATCCACTCACGACAGAAAGACGAACCGATGACCACCTCGTCACCCCTCGACCCCGCCCCCCTGCCCGTGCGAGGCAAGCTCGCCGCCGCGTGGACGAGCCTGATCTTCCTCATCCTCTACATCGACTACTTCCACCTGTACCAGCCGGGCGAGATCGACTCGATCCGCAACGGGGTCATCTTCGAGTTCGCCATCAGCGGTGGCTTGATGTCGATCTTCTTCGTGATCATCGCGCTCCCGGGCCTCATGGTGCTGCTCTCGGCGACCCTGCCCGCTCGGGCGAACCGCCTGACGAACCTGGTCTTCACGTCGCTCTACATCCCGCTCATCGTCTTCAACGCAGCGGGGGCGACGCCGGACTACGCCTTCTACTACGTGCTCACCATCGGAGTCGAGCTGGCGATCATGGCCTACATCCTGCGCACCGCCGCTACCTGGCCGCGCACGGCTCCTGCCGCGCTTCAGAAGTAGGGCTGCGACGATGACGACGCGCATGATCGGTGCGATGGCGATCACCCTCGCGCTGTCGATGGTGGTTCAGAACGTCATGTTCGGCGTCGCAGGCGCTCCCGGCTACGGTGACCCGATCGACACGGTCTTCGCATGGCACGCGCAGAACCGTGCCGTGGTCGCCATCGCCGTGGCGCAGGAGACCCTGCACATGGCTCTTCTCCTCGGGTTCCTCGCAGGCCTCCAGGGCCTCGTCGGACGACGCGGGAGCGCGGGAGCGGACTGGGCGCGCATTGCGGTCGCCGCGGGCGCGACGGTCACGGCCATCCTCGCGTTCTACAGCGCGACATGGATCGGAACGGTGCTCTCCGCGAGCGACGGCGCCGAGCCCAGCGCGCTGTTCTCGCTCGTCTGGCAGGTGCATGCCGCGGCGTTCGCCCTGTCGCTGCCGACGCTCGGCGTCACCATGATCGCTGCCGCTCTGGCGACGCACCGCAGCCAGTTCACCCCGCCGTGGCAGCGGATTCTCGGCCTGACCGGCGGCGTGCTGCTTCTCGCCGTCGGAGCGGTCAGCCTCGAGATCGCCGACGGCTCTCCGCTGCTGTTCGTCGGGCTGCCCGGCCTCGCCCTCTGGATCGTCTGGCTGCTGGCGACCGGCGTCCGGCTGATGCGGGTTCGCGTGATCGACAGCGCTGCGCCCGCACCGACCGCCCACGGTGAGGGGTGATCGACGTGACGACCACGCAGACCCCGACAGCGGCACGGGTAAGGGCGCGGACTGGATGGCCCGCGGTCGCGGGCCTGCTGCTGCTCAGCGCCCTCCCGATCCTGGGAGGTGTCCTCCGGCTCGAAGAACTGGGCACCGACCCCGCGAGCGCGCCGTCACCCGCCATCGCGGGGCTGATCGTGGCGCACATCGTGGGGATGAGCGTCTACTGCCTGCTCGGCGCGTTCCAGTTCTCCCCCGCCCTGCGGGGGCGCCGCGCCTGGCATCGCCGCGCCGGTCGGGTGCTCATCCCCGCCGGCATGGTCGGCGCGCTCGCGAGCATCGCGCTGGCGGTCTTCTTCTCCGGCCCGGCCGACGAGTTCGCGCTGGCGATCGTGCGCATCGCCTTCGCCGTGCCGATGCTCGTCTTCCTCGTGCTCGCCACGCTCGCGATCGCACGGCGGCGGTTCGCCACTCACGGCGCGTGGATGACGCGCGCCTACGCGATCGCGATCACCGGCGGAACCCAGGCGCTCGTGCTCATCGTCTGGTCGGTCGTCGGGGGCGAGACCTCGATCGTGAGCGAGACCTGGCTCGTCGGGGTGGGCTTCGTGATCAACAGCCTCGTGGCGGAAGGGATCATCCGACGCCGGCTCAGGCGCGGATGAGCCCCAGCACCTCGTCGCGGATCGCGGCCATCGTCTCGGCGGTGGCCGCTTCCGCGTTCAGGCGCAGCAGCGGTTCGGTGTTCGAGGGGCGCACGCTAAACCACCACCAGTCGCCGTCGGTGCTGCCGGAGAAGGTGAGGCCGTCTAGCTCGTCCACCTCGCCCCGCCCCTGGAACGCCTCGACGATGCGCGTGTACGCGGCGGGCACATCGTCGACCGTCGAGTTGATCTCGCCGCTCGCCGTGTAGGGCGTGAACTCGGCGGCGAGCGCCGACATCGGTCCGTCGTACTGACCGAACTGCGCGATGAGGTGCATCGCCGCGAGCATGCCGTTGTCGGCCCCCCAGAAGTCGCGGAAGTAGTAGTGCGCCGAGTGCTCGCCGCCGAAGATCGCGCCCGTGGAGTGCATGACGTCTTTGATGAGCGAGTGCCCCACCTTGGTGCGCACCGGGATGGCCCCCGCGGCCAGGATGGTCTCGGGCACGACGCGCGAGGTGATGAGGTTGTGCACGACACGAATCTCACCGGTCTCGCCGCTCGCCCGCACGCGCGTGATCTCGCGCAGAGCGACGATCGCTGCGACCGCGCTCGGCGTCACCGGCTGGCCGAGCTCGTCGATGACGAAGCAGCGGTCGGCGTCGCCGTCGAACGCGAGCCCGAGGTCGGCGCCGTGCGCGACGACGGCCTTCTGCAGGTCGACGAGGTTGGCCGGCTCGAGCGGGTTCGCCTCGTGGTTGGGGAAGGTGCCGTCGAGCTCGAAGTAGAGCGGGATGATCTCGAGCGGCAGGGCCGGGAGGCCCGCGGCCGTGCCGAGCACGGCGGGCACCGTGAGCCCGCCCATGCCGTTGCCGGCATCCACCACCACGCGCAGGGGGCGCACGCTCGAGAGGTCCACGAGCTCGCGCAGGTAGGCGGCGTAGTCGGGCAGCACGTCGCGGTGCGCGAGCGTGCCGGGAGCATCCACGGCGGGGATCGACCCCGCGTCGAGGTAGGCCTGCGCACGGTCGCGGATGCTGCCGAGCCCCGTCGCGAGGCTGATGCCCTGCGCGCCGGCCCGGCAGAACTTGATGCCGTTGTAGGTGGCCGGGTTGTGGCTCGCCGTGAACATGGCCGCCGGCACGCCCAGATGGCCGCTCGCGAAGTAGGTCTCGTCGGTCGAGCCGAGGCCGAGCATGATGACGGATGCGCCCCGCGCCTGCGCCCCGCGGGCGAACGCGGCGGCGAACCCAGGAGAGCTGTCGCGCATGTCGTGCCCGACCGCGATCCCACCGCTCGGGCCAGTTTCGCCGCGCATCTCGTCAGCGAACGCGGCTCCGAGCGCCTCGACGACCTCGTCGGTGAGCTGCGAGCCGACGAGCCCGCGCACGTCATAGGCCTTGATGAACGATGCGAGATCAGGTGCGGTGGTCACGACCCCAGCCTAGTGAGCGGTCATCCCACTTCACCGAGGGCGCTGTACCGCACGATCTGCCAGCCGTTCGGGGCCGAGAGCCGTTCGGAGTGGCGCTCGCACAGGTCGTAGCTGTGCGGCTCAGGCCGAGCGCTGAGCGGGCCGAGCACCGCCATCGAGTCGGCGTAGACGTAGGTCAGCGTTCGCGCTGCGGGGTCACCGCACGCCACCTTGCTGCACGGTCGAGCGCTCATCGTGCCCCCAGCATACGGCGGGGCCCCACGCGGGCGGCGATAGGCTGGGCGCGTGGCACGAGCAGGCAACGAACAGCCGAGCGCGCGCGCCCGTGCCCGGCACGGCCGCACGGGTCGGTCGCCCGTCACCGGCCCCCATCTGCCGCTCGCCCACACGCGCCGCGACCTCTTCGAGACGACCGTGCAGTCGACCGCCGACTACCTCGTCGACCTGTGGCCCGACGAGCTCGCCACCCTGCGCATCGACGTCATGCCGATGCCCGATCAGCCGTCTGGCGTACGCGGCGTCGCACGCTGGCGCGTGGTGGCCGATCAGAGCCTCGTCGTGCTGTACCGCATCCCGATCGAGCGCATGAGCCGCTTGCACCGCGATGACGACTGGCACCGGCGGCTCATGGTCGAGAGCTGCGTCTTCCGCGCCGTGGGCGAGCTCATCGGCAAAGACCCGTGGGATCTCGCGCCCGACCGCTTCCGGCACTGGTGAGCCGCAGCCCGCGCGGGGCGCGACGATCTACGACGGGAAGATCGTGAGCGCGCCGCTCGCGCTCGGCGGCGGCATCACGCGCGACCCCGCCAGGAGCCCGTCACCGCGGTAGGTCACGCTCGCGTGCACGACCCCCGTCGATCGGATGCGCACGCCCGCGTTCGCGGCGGACGGCACCGCGATCACGCCACCGGGCGGCACCGTCACGGGCAGGCCGTCGACCGTGACCTCGGCGCCCCCCTCCGGGGCGAGCAGGTGCAGGAGGGCCGATTGCCCCTCCGCGAGGGGCGCGACGGCGACGAGCACCTCGACCCCCGCCGCCAGGGCAGGGCTCGGAGCGAACCACTCGACATCGGCCGCCGCGCCCGACCCGGCGGTGCTCGTGCGGCCGGCCACCACGATCGGCTGCGTCGACTCGACCACGACCCCGTACTCGCCGTCGGCGAGATCGGTGAAGGGCAGGTCGAGCACGATGCCCGGCTCGAGGGTGGTCTCGGTGACGAGACCCGTGGCGCCGGGCGGCGGCACGAGCGTCACGGTCACCTGGGCGGGCTCATCGCCCGGAGCGAGCATCCGCAGCGCCGGAAGGCCGTCGGCGCCGCCGTCGGTCGTCGATCGCTCGAGCGCGAGCTCACCGTTGATCACGGG
>NZ_JBHYEO010000034.1:0-17832 GCF_051860105.1 Microcella sp. | reverse complement strand
AAAAGCTCTGAGCGGCGCGCCGGCGTACGGCGGGACTAGCTGCCCGCCGTACGCCCGCGCGCAACCCGTTCCCCCCCCGCCCCCCCAGCCCCCCGGGGGGACCACCCCCCCCCCCCCCTGGGCGTGTGGCGCGGCCGGGCCCACCGCGCCCACGCCCGCGCCCAGCTGCCGCAGCAGGGCGACGTGCTCGCGCACATCGCCCTGCAGTGCGAAGACGCCGACGGGCGGCAGCAACCTACCAGCCACGCTCGGCGAGGCGGTGCGGTGCCGGCAGGTCGGCGACGTTGATGCCGACCATGGCCTCACCGAGGCCGCGCGATGCCTCGGCGACGATCGCGGGGTCGTTGTAGCCCGCTGTCGCCTTCACGATCGCCGCAGCACGCGCAACGGGGTTGCCCGACTTGAAGACGCCCGACCCGACGAACACGCCGTCGGCCCCCAGCTGCATCATGAGCGCGGCATCGGCCGGCGTCGCGACGCCCCCCGCGGTGAACAGCACGACGGGGAGCTTG
This sequence comes from Microcella sp., assembly GCF_051860105.1. Classification (GTDB taxonomy): domain Bacteria; phylum Actinomycetota; class Actinomycetes; order Actinomycetales; family Microbacteriaceae; genus Microcella. The sequence continues at coordinate 17,320 of NZ_JBHYEO010000034.1, read as the reverse complement.
CCGGTCTGCGCGACCTCAGCAACGAGCTCGTACGGCGCCTGCAGCTCCTTCGCGGCCACGTACCACTCGTCGGGGGTCTTCGCCGACAGGGCCCGGATCTCGCCGAGGATCGTGCGGATGTGCTTCGTGGCCTCCGAGACGTCGCCGGTGCCGGCTTCGCCCTTCGAGCGGATCATCGCGGCGCCCTCGGTGATGCGCCGCAGCGCCTCGCCCAGGTTGGTCGCTCCGCACACGAAGGGCACCGTGAAGGGCCACTTGTCGATGTGGTTGACATAGTCGGCGGGGCTCAGCACCTCGGACTCGTCGATGTAGTCGACTCCGAGAGACTGCAGCACCTGCGCCTCGACGAAGTGGCCGATGCGGGCCTTTGCCATCACGGGGATCGACACCGTCGCGATGATCTCGTCGATCAGGTCGGGGTCGCTCATGCGGGCAACTCCACCCTGCGCGCGGATGTCGGCGGGAACACGCTCAAGCGCCATGACGGCGACCGCTCCAGCGTCCTCCGCGATCTTGGCCTGCTCCGCGTTGATGACGTCCATGATGACGCCACCCTTGAGCATCTCGGCGAGTCCGCGCTTGACGCGGCTGGAGCCGGTCTCTGTAGTGCTCATCAGGGTTTCCCTTCGACGGATGGCGCGCGTGCGCGCGTATGCTTGAGGCCACATGATCACGTTGACCTAGGCCAAAAGATAGCATGGTCTAACATCCGTACACCCCGAGCGATGGACCGCACCATGACCCTCGAGATCACCGGCCGTTCGGCCGCAGAGATCGCCGCCAGCGTGCGCGGGCTGATCGAACGCGGGGCCTTGACTCCGGGTGACGCCCTCCCTCCGGTCCGCGATCTCGCAGACGACCTCGGCGTCAACCGCAACACGGCCATCGCTGCGTACCGCCAGCTCACACAGGCGGGCCTCGTCGTCACGCGCGGCCGTGCTGGCACCCGGGTTGCCGACCTGACCGCCGTCGCCCAGGAGGGCTTTGCGGCCGACAGCGTGCTGCGCGATGTGGCGACGGGCAACCCCGACCCGGCACTCATCCCCGATCAGTCGCGGGCTCTCGCCGGCGTCGTCGGCCACCGCGTGCTCTACGGCGAACCCGTCATCGATCGCGACCTCGAACGGTGGGCCGATGGGTGGATGCGCGCCGATCTCGCACCCGCCGACGTGCGACTGACGGTCACGAGCGGCGCGGCCGATGCTGTCGAGCGGCTGCTCTCCCAGGCACTTGTCCGCGACGACGCTGTCGCCCTCGAGGATCCGTGCTTCCTCACCAGCATCCATACGGTTCGCGTGGGCGGCTATCGTCCCGTACCCGTGCCCGTCGATGACGAGGGGATGACCGTTGCCGGGCTCCGGGCGGCACTCGAGCAGGGCGTTCGGGCCGTCGTCTGCACTCCTCGCGCGCAGAACCCCACGGGCGTGAGCCTGAGCGAGCGGCGGGCCGAAGAACTCCGCGCGGTGCTTCGCGAGCACCCGTATGTACTGGTGATCGAAGACGACCACTTCTCGATGCTGTCGCGCTCTCCCTTCCGTTCGCTCATCGGGCCCGAGCACAAGCGCTGGGCGCTCGTCCGCTCCGTCTCGAAGTTCCTCGGCCCCGACATGTGCCTCGCCGTGACGGCATCCGACCCCGACACCGCCGACCGCCTCGCGATGCGGCTCACGCCGGGCACCACCTGGGTGAGCCACCTGCTGCAGCGGCTGACCGTCGCCCTCATGTCTGACCCAACTGTTGCCACCGGCATTGCACACGCAGGGCAGCACTACGCCGACCGCAACGCCGCTTTCGCGGCTCGACTCACGTCGCTCGGCATCCCGACGCACGCCGGTGACGGCCTCAATCTGTGGGTGGCACTGCCCGTGGGGGCCCGCGAGGTTTCTGAACTGCTCATGCGCCGCGGGTGGCTGGCGCGAACGGGTGACGAGTTCTCGCTGGGCTCTGTGCCCAGCGCACACCGGCTGCGACTCACGGTGCACGACCTCGACGATGCCGACGCCGGCCGTCTCGCCGCCGACATTGCGGCAGCCGTGACATCCGCCGGCGGGCGGCTCAATCCACGCCGGATGGAATGATCGAGGGATGAAGGTCCTCTCCATCCAGTCCGCCGTCGCCTATGGGCACGTCGGCAACTCCGCCGCCGTGTTCCCCCTGCAACGCATCGGCGTCGAGGTCATGCCGGTCTACACCGTCAACTTCTCGAACCACACGGGATACGGAGCGTGGCGAGGCCCGCTCATCAGCCCGGACGACGTGCGCGACGTCATCACCGGAATCGAAGAGCGTGGCGTGTTTCCGACGATCGACGTGATCCTCTCCGGCTACCAAGGCTCGGAGGGGATCGCCGATGTCATCCTCGAGGCGGTCGCCCGCATCAAGGCGGTGAACCCCGACGCGATCTACTCGTGTGACCCTGTCATGGGCAACGCGAAGAGCGGATGCTTCGTGGCACCCGCGATTCCGGTGCTCTTGCGGGAGCGCGTCGTGCCCGCTGCCGACCTCATCACCCCGAACCAGTTCGAGCTTGGGTACCTCACCGGAACCGAGCCCGACACCCTCGAATCGACCCTCGCATCGGTCGACCTTGCGCGGGCGTCCGGCCCGCGCGTGGTTCTTGTGACGAGCGTCGAGCGTCCCGATCGCGACGACGGCACTCTCGAGATGCTCGCTGTCACCGACACCGGAGCGTGGATCGTCACCACGCCACAGCTGCCCCTGAAGGCCAACGGCTCGGGCGATGTCACCGCCGCGCTGTTCACCGCGCACTACCGCCGCACGGGTGACGCCGCCGATGCCCTCGCGCGCACAGCCTCGAGCGTGTTCGACTTGCTGACCAACACGCTGGAATCGGGCGAGCGAGAGCTGCAGCTCATCGAATCGCAAGAGGCCTACGCCCACCCGCAGATGCAGTTCACGGTACGCCAGGTGCGCTGAGCCGACCCGTCGGCAGAGCGGGACTCAGCGGGGCCAAGCCGCCGCGATCTGAACCCGCACCTCGTCGAGCAACCGCGGCATCGCCTTCGTGCCCGCAATGATCGGCATGAAGTTCGCGTCCGCGCTCCACCGCGGCACGATGTGCTGGTGGAGGTGACCGGCGATGCCGGCACCCGCCAGGCGGCCCTGGTTCATGCCGATATTGAACCCCTCGCAGCGCATCGTGGCCCGCAGAACCCGCATGGCGGTCTGCGTGAGCGCGGCGATCTCTGCTGCTTCGGCGTCCGTCGCCTCGTCGTAGAGCCCCACATGGCGGTATGGGCACACGAGCAGATGACCGCTGTTGTACGGGTACAGATTCAGCACCACGAAACAGAGTTCACCGCGTGCGACGATCAGCGACTGCTCGTCGGTGAGGTCGGGAGCTCGGCAGAACGGGCACGCCTCATCGCTCTCCTGTGCGTGGTGCGACTGGATGTAGGCCATGCGGTGCGGCGTCCAGAGCCGCTCGTAGCTGTCGGGCACGCCCACGAACCCCGAGGCCGGCTCAGCCTCGACGCCCCCGAGCGACGGCCGCTCCGCATCGTGATCGGTCATGGGCGGATGCTCGCTACAGCTCGCTCGAGCGCGTCGAGATCGCGGTGGTGATGCGCTGCACCGCGAGCTCGATCGGCACACCGTTGACCTGCGAGCCGTCACGGAACCGGAAGCTCACGGCGCCGTTCGCCACATCGTCGGCTCCCGCGATCAGCAGGTAGGGCACCTTCGCGGTCGTGTGCGTGCGGATCTTCTTCTGCATGCGGTCGTCGCTGCGGTCGACGTGCGCCCGCACGCCCGACGCCCTGAGCTGGTCGATGACGCCCTCGAGGTATTCCGCGTAGTCCTCGGCGACGGGGATGCCGACGACCTGCTCAGGCGAGAGCCAGGCGGGAAAGGCGCCTGCGTAGTGCTCAAGCAGAATGGCGAAGAACCTCTCGATCGACCCCAGCAGTGCCCGGTGAATCATGATCGGCTGCTGGCGCGTGCCATCGGACGCCGTGTACTCGAGCTCGAAGCGCTCGGGCTGGTTGAAGTCGAGCTGCACGGTCGAGAGTTGCCAGGTTCGGCCGATGGCATCCCGCGCCTGCACCGAGATCTTCGGACCGTAGAACGCGGCGCCGCCCGGGTCGGGCACGAGCTCGAGACCCGAGTCGACGGCGACCTCGCGCAGCGTCTCGGTCGCCTGATCCCACAGCTCATCGCTGCCGAACGACTTCTCAGGATTGCGGGTCGAGAGCTCGAGGTAGAAGTCGTCGAGGCCATAGCCGCGCAGGGTCTCAAGCACGAACTGCAACTGGCTCGCGACCTCGGCCTTCACCTGGTCGGGGGTGACGTAGATGTGCGCGTCATCCTGCGTGAGGCCGCGCACGCGCGTCAGGCCCGACAGCGTTCCGCTCTTCTCGTAGCGGTACACCGTGCCGAACTCCGCGAGCCGCAGCGGCAGCTCGCGGTAGCTGCGCCCGCGAGCCCGGAAGATCAGGTTGTGGAACGGGCAGTTCATGGGCTTGAGGTAGTAGTCCTGCCCCTGCCGGGTGACGTGGCCCTCGGCGTCGCGCTCCTCATCGAGGTGCATCGCGGGGAACATGCCCTCCTCGTACCACTGCAGATGACCGCTCGTCTCGAACAGGGCGCCCTTCGTGATGTGGGGCGAGTAGACGAGCTCGTAGCCGTTCGCCAGCAGGCGCTCGCGCATGAAGTTCTCGATCTCGGCCCGGATGATGCCGCCCTTGGGGTGGAAGACGGCGAGGCCGCTCCCGATCTCGTCGGGGAAGCTGAACAGGTCGAGCTCGACCCCGAGCTTGCGGTGATCGCGCTTGGCGGCCTCCTCGAGACGGCCGAGGTGCTCGCGGAGGGCATCCTTCGACGGCCAGGCCGTGCCGTAGATGCGCTGCAGCTGCGGGTTCTTCTCGCTGCCGCGCCAGTAGGCGGCGGCCACCCGCATCAGCGACCAGCCGTTGCCGATCATGCGCGTGTTCGGCAGGTGCGGCCCGCGGCAGAGGTCCTTCCAGTAGACCTCGCCCGTCTTGCCGTCGACGTTGTCGTAGATCGTCAGCTCACCCGCGCCGACCTCGACGCTCTCGCCGTCGGCCCCGTCTGCGGCCGCCCCCTTGAGCCCGATGAGCTCGAGCTTGTAGGGCTCGGCCGCGAGCTCGGCCCGCGCCTCCTCCTCGGTCACGACACGGCGAACGAAGCGCTGGCCCTGCCGGATGATGCGGTCCATCGCCTTGCTGAGGGCGCTGAGATCGTCGGTCGTGAACGGCGTCGCGACGTCGAAGTCGTAGTAGAAGCCGTCGGTGATGGGCGGGCCGATACCGAGCTTCGCCTCGGGATTGATCGACTGCACGGCCTGCGCGAGCACGTGCGCCGCCGAGTGGCGCAGGATGGCCAAGCCGTCGGGCGAACCGATCGTCACGGGCTCGGCCCGGTCACCCGGCTGCAGGCGGTGCGCGAGATCCCGCAACTGGCCGTCGACCCGCATCGCGACCACGGTGCGGTCGGTGAAGATGCCGAAGCCGTCGGTGGTCGTCTCGGCCACGACCGCCTCGATGGTGGGCGCGGGCGGGTCGACGACGTGCTCAGACACGGGGCTCCTTCAGGCTCGGGGTGACCGCATCAGCCTACTGGCGGTCGGCCGTGAGCCCGGTGGCCTCACCTGCAAGCGTAGGGCGCGACGGGTCGGTGCGCAGAACGCTCATGACGATCGCGTCATGGAAGCTCTCGCCCTGGCGCAGGGCGTCGCGCCGAACGCCCTCGCGGACGAATCCGACGCGCTCGTAGGTTCGGATGGCGCGCTCGTTGAACGCGTACACTTCCAGCTCGATGCGGTGGATGCTCGGCTCCTGCACCCGGTCGAACACGTATCCCACGATGAGCCGGGTCGCCTCGCTACCGATCCCCCGACCGCGCGCGGTCCGCGTGAGAGCGATACGGAATCCGCACGACTGGTTGTCGGGATCGACATCGTTGATCACGACCTCCCCCGCCCAGTCGCCCGTGGCGCGGTCGACGATCGCCAGGTCGAGCCGATCGGGCTGGGCCGCGCGCGACGCCGTCCACGCGTCGATCTGCTCGCGCGTGAAGGTCGCCGTCGTGCCGGTCAGGCGCATGGCCTCGTCATCATGCAGATCTGCCCACATGCTCGGAGCATCGGCGGCGACGATGGGGCGCAGGGTGACGCGGTCGCCGACCAGGGTCGGCTTGTCGGCGAATCGGATCATGGATCGAGCGTACTGAGAGCGTCGGGAGATCGGCCTCGCTCGCTCAAGCCCCCAGGACTCACCTCCCGGTTCGCGCCGCGTCGATCAGCCCGAGAACGATACCCACGCGTCGGCGACCAACTGCATCCACGCGAGCACGATCGGCCGGTCGAGCGCTGCCGCCCAGGCGATCGCGATCTGCAGTGCGGCGACGAGGTCGACGAGCACATTCGTCACCGGTGTGCGGGCACCGGGAATCAGGGCGATCGCCAGGAGTGTCAACAGGGTGAACGTGATGCCGGCCGCACCGGGGTGGAAGGCACCGAGCAGGAATGCCCCGTTGAGCAGCACGAACACGATGGTGGAGACGGGAATCGCCGCGGGCCGTCGCACGATCGCGGCCACGAGCCACGCGCTCAGAAGCGGGGCGACGATCAGCAAGCCGGTCGGCGTCGTGTACAGCGACTGTAGCGCTGTGATGCCGGTCGGGATACCCGCGAGGATTGATGACACGTCGTCCTGCGGCCAGGGGGTGCCGAAGAAGATCATGTTGAGGAAGACGATCGTCGTGAAGGCCCCGAGGGTGGGGAACGCGATGACGAGCATGTTCGCCGCTCGCAGCCCGGGCGCGGAGACCCGTCCGTGGCGCAGGAACGGCGTGGCCAGCACGGCGACGAGGGCGTACAGGATGCCGGACGGGTCGCTCAGCGCGGCCACCATGACGAGGATCCCCGCCCGGAAGCCCGACTCGGTGCTGCCCCAGTTGACGAAGCGCACGAGGTCGGCGAGGGCGAGCCCGAAGAACGTCATCGCGAGGAACCCCGGGAGGTTCTCGAGCGCGAAGTAGGCGAAGAGCGGGTTCGCCGCGAGCGCGAGAGTGAGGATGATGCCGGTAGATCGCGGTATCGCCCGTTGCGCGATGATCTCGGCGACCTTCTGCAGGAGGAACCCCGCGGCAACGGCGCCGATGATGCTCAGCCCGAGCCGACCGAAGGGGTTGCTCGCGGCGGTCAGGATGGAGACGTGCGGGTAGAGCAGAGCGAGCCACTCCGCATCACCGCGCGTCCAGTCAATGGCTGCAGCATCGAGGATGAGGTCGGCGTTCGGTGCCGTTTCGGGGTAGGGCACGAGCTCGAGGAGGAGCGCGAGGAGGATGAGCGGGGCCGAGAGGCCGAGCCGGAGCATCCATCGCGCGACCGGGTCACGCGGGAACGGGTCGGTCCGTGTGCGCGGTGCACGACGATCGGTGCGATCACGACGCAGCATGGGGGTCTCAGTCGTGCTGGACATGCGTCGTCAGACCGTGCTCGGTCTTCTCCCAGTAGTGCGGTTTGGTGAGGAGCTGCCAGAGACCCTTGTAGGCGGCGATCGAGTGCAGCAGCCAGTACAGCGGGTTGAGCAGTGCCCATAGAACGAGGTGGAAGGTGCCGCGCTTGTACGGGCCCATCATCGACAGGTAGATCATGATGACGTTGCCGATCACGAAGTTCAGCAGGGTCAACCAGAGCAACCAGATCGGGAACAGCTGAGCGAGGGCGTCGATCGGGAACACGATCGTCAGCGCCGTGATCAGGTAGAACGGGATGACGCCCAGGAAGGTCGCAGGTGTGCCGGCGATGAGGAGCACGAAGCTCAGGAAGCGACGGAGCCCGATCTGACGCACGAGCGCGATCGGCTGCCGGGCGTGCACGAGAGTCGTCTGCATGTACCCCTTGATCCAGCGCGAGCGTTGCCGGATGAAGTTCGGGATCGATGTGTTGGCTTCTTCCATCGTCGTCGAGTTGATGACCCCGACCCGATAGCCCAGCGCACTCGCACGGATCCCGAGGTCGGCGTCCTCGGTCACGTTGTACGGATCCCATCCCCCCAGCTCGATGAGGGCCGCGGTGCGGAAGTGGTTCGAGGTGCCACCGAGCGGGATCGGCAGGTCGCCGAGGTCGAGGCCGGCGAGCATGTAGTCGAACCAGTAGCTGTACTCGAGCGTGAACATGCGCGTGAGCGCGTTCTCGCGATCGTTGAAGTAGTTGAGCGAGGCCTGCACGCACACGGTCTCGGCGCCGCCGCGCTCGAAAGCGACGACCGCTTTCTTGAGTTGGTCGGGATCGGGGGTGTCCTCCGCGTCGTAGATCACGAGGAAGTCTCCCGTCGCGAAGTACAGGCCGACGTTGCAGGCGCGCGGCTTCGTCTGCGGCTGCCCCTTCGGGATCGTGACGATGCGGAAGTGCGGCGGCGGGTTCGAGGTGAGAACGGCATCCCGGGTCTCGTGGTCCTCCTCCTCGATGAGGATGAGCACCTCGAGCTTCTCGGTCGGGTAGTCGAGGCCGCCGAGGTTGCGGATGAGCTGCCCGACGATATTGGCCTCGCGGAACACCGGCACGAGCACGGTGTACCGCGGCAGCTCGCGTTCGACAAGCGCGTTCACCTGCGCCTTCGTCACGCGCTCGACGACGTCGTAGCGGGCACCGCGCATGGCGACGATGAACTTGAAGCTCGTGCCGGCGAGGAACACCAGGCTCGTGAGGGTGAGGAGCACGATGGCAGTCTCGACCGGTCGCAGCACGGCGGCGACCAGCAGCACCACCGCGCTCACCGCACCGATGACCTTCTGACTGCGGCTGAAGGTGATGCGCGCCGACATGGCGGGGTTCTGACGCCAGAGCTCGTTCGCCGCTTCATCGGCGATCTCCGCTCGAAAGAGCCGCAGGCAGGCGTTCTTGATGTCCCACGACGTCGTCGCGACGAACTGCACCTCGACACCGCCCAGCAACGCACGGATGCGCTCCACCCGTGCGGGTGCGACCCCGCGCGCGGTCGCGACGAAGACCGTGCCGGCATCGTTGCGGCGGATGGGCAGCCAGTTCTCGGCGAGATACGTCTGGCCGGGGAAGCGTCGGACGAGATCGTCGTCGAACTTCACCGCGTCGAGGTCGATCGGGTGGATTCCCCACGATGCGGCCTCGGCCAGGAGCAGAGACTCGGAGTCGAGCAAGCCCTCGCTGATGAGCACCTGGTCGATGTGGGCGCCCGTGCGTTCCTTGACCTGGCGGGCGAAAGCCAGGTTCTCGGGAGAGACCAGTCCGCTCTGCAGAAGCAGATCCGCGAACGCCTCACTGTCGGCGACGCGCGTCGCTGACATCTCTCCCCCCGGAGCCATGCCTCTAGCCTAGGCGCAGACAGCCGCGAACGCCCTCCCCACAACGGGGCGCGACACGACCCGTTACGTCACCGACACCGGCTCGAGTGGCCGCGCTCGCGACACGAGCGCAGCGACCACGATCGCCACCACGACACCGATGACGGTGCCGGCGATGTTCGCGACCAGGTCGCGCGGGTCGGAGATCCGCGCTGTCGGGATCTGCGCGATCTCGATCGCCGTCGTGAGCACAACGCCGGCGAGCACCGCCAGCCACCACCGACGGGGCCCCACGATCAACACGACGAGCGCGCCCCAGGGGACGAACAGCATGACGTTCGCTGCGAACTCGAACGATGATCCCGACGTCCACGTTGCGGAATCGAACCAGTCGCGCCAGGCGAGGATGCCGCGGTCAGCCTGCGAACCGGCGATACGCTGCGGCACGGGGCCGAGCGTGATCAGGAGCACGAGTGCCGTGTAGGCGACACCCAGAGCGAGGGCGGCGAGTCGAGGTGTCACCAGAGCATCCTCGCAAGAGGACCGATGATGGGGCTGAGTGTGGTGGGCGATACTGGGATCGAACCAGCGCGGTCGCGACAGCGACCGCGAGGTCACGGGGTCGAGAGAGACTGTGGTGGGCGATACTGGGATCGAACCAGTGACCTCTTCCGTGTCAGGGAAGCGCGCTACCGCTGCGCCAATCGCCCATTCGCATGGGGTGCTGCTCGTGCTGCTGTGTGAGGGGCTATCCGTGTGAGGTGGCGACGGGATTCGAACCCGTGTGCACGGCTTTGCAGGCCGCTGCCTCGCCTCTCGGCCACGCCACCGTGGGCAATAGCCCGCCTCACAGAGGGCCATTACTCGAGCGGATGACGAGATTCGAACTCGCGACCCTCACCTTGGCAAGGTGATGCGCTACCACTGCGCCACATCCGCATTTGCTCCCCAGGCTCGGGGTGCATCGAAACTCTAGCCCAACTTTTCCGTCTGGGCCAAACCGACCCGCGGCGGTGCGCCAGACGCTCGCCCTGCGTTCCGAACGGCCTCGCGGTTTGTGGCAAGATAGGGGCGCACGGGCGATTGGCGCAGTTGGTAGCGCGCTTCCTTCACACGGAAGAGGTCATCAGTTCGAGTCTGGTATCGCCCACCACGACCTCTCCTTGGGCCCTCAGGGCGCCGCTGAGCCGCCCCGCGCCCGCTCGTGCACCACGATGGTGCCGACCGCCGCCGCCCAGCAGAGCAGCCCTGATCCGGCCGCCCCGAGGCAGACCGCCAGCAGCGCGCCGAGCTGGCCGGCGACGAGCGCGGTCGAGCCCGTGGCGGCCATCCCGAAGCCGTCAGCCAGGAGCGCGAGGATGACTCCGCCGATGGCGGTCGCGACGATGACGGCGATCGCGCCTCGCCGGCCGATGTCGGTTCCCGCACGGGCGCGCACGACGATCGCCGCTCCCCCGGCGACGCCGATGACGACCGAGGCGCCGAGTGCCATGGGCGACAGGAAGGCCACGCCGAGCCCGACCGCCGCCCACGCGAGAACCGTGCCCGCGACGAGCCCGGAGGGGGTGCCGGGGCGACCGGCGATGCGTTCGATGAGCGTCCAGATGAGCGCGCCGAGCAGGAGCCCGACGACGGCATTGCCGAGGATACGACCGCTGGCCGCGTTGACGACGCGCTCGACACCGACCATCCAGGCCGACGCACCGAGCGTCACGAGGGCAGTCGCGATCAGGGCGCGGCGCAGCCCCACGGCCTGCGGTCTCGCGGAGATCTCGCGGGGCGGCACGGGCAACGCGTGCAGCACGATGAGGGATGCCGCGGCCGCCACGTGCGTCGCGAGCACGCCCGCATAGTCCACGGCACCGAACACCGTCTGCACGAGGGAGGGGACGGAGCCCACGACCGCGGCGAACACCGGCTGGTAGACGAGGATGCTCCAGATCGCGGCGAACACGGCGCCGCCGAGGCTGCCGAGCCGCATCGAGGCGAGCGCCGCGACCGACGCCGCGATCGCGGCCGCGAGTGCGGCGTCGAGCACGCGCCCCGGCCCGTCAACCGGCGCGGAGAGCAGTGCGTCCACCGTGAGCGAGGCGGCCCCGCCGACCAGGCCCGCTACCGCAGCGGCCGTGCGGCGGCCGCGGGTCGGCGGGAGGACCGTGAGCAGGCCGAGAGGCACCGCGAGCACGAGGGCGGCGCACACCAGCTGCAGAACGGCGTCGCTCGCGCCCATCAGCCCACCGTCCTCGTCCGATCCGCATCCGCGAGCGCGCTCCCCCGCACCGCCGAGGGGCGCTACTCCCTTGCGAGAGTAGCGCCCCGGTGCCCCGCGAGCGGGGTGGTGCAGCTGTGCTTACTTGGCGTCGAGAACGTACCCGGCCTCGCCGTGCACGATCGGGTCGATGCCCGCGATCTCGTCCTCCTCGGTGACGCGGAAGCCCATGGTCTTCTCGATCGCGAAGCCGATGATGTAGGCCATGACGAACGAGTAGATCATCACCGAGAATGCGGCGATCGCCTGCACGAGCAGCTGGGTCGCGTCGCCACCCGTGAAGAGGCCGACGTTATTGGCGAAGAAGCCCAGGTACAGCGTGCCGATGAGACCGCCGACGAGGTGGATGCCCACGACGTCGAGCGAGTCGTCGAAGCCGAGCTTGAACTTCAGGTCGACCGCGAGGGCGCAGAGCGCACCGGCGAGGACACCGAGCAGGATGGCCCAGCCCGGGGTCAGCGAGGCGCACGCCGGCGTGATCGCGACGAGACCGGCGACGGCACCCGACGCGGCACCGATCGAGGTCGGCTTGCCATCCTTGATCTTCTCGACGACGAGCCAGGCCAGCAGAGCGGCGGCCGGGGCGGCGATCGTGTTCATGAAGGCGAGGGCGGCGACGCCGTCGGCAGCGAGCTCCGACCCGGCGTTGAAACCGAACCAGCCGAACCACAGGAGGCCGGCGCCGAGCAGCACGAACGGCGGGTTGTGAGGAACGTGGGCACCCTTGGCGAACCCGACGCGCTTGCCGAGCACGAGCGCGAGGGCGAGGGCGGCGGCACCCGCGTTGATGTGCACCGCGGTGCCACCGGCGAAGTCGATCGCGCCGGCACCGAAGGTCTCCTGCAGGCCGTAGGTGATCCAGCCGCCGTCAGCGAACGAGCCGTCCTCGGCGAGGGTGAAGTTGAACACCCAGCTGGCGACCGGGAAGTAGACGAGCGTGGCCCAGACACCCGCGAAGACCATCCAGGCACCGAACTTCGCGCGGTCAGCGATAGCGCCCGAGATGAGCGCGACGGTGATGATCGCGAAGGTGGCCTGGAAGGCGGCGAAGGCCAGCGGCGGGAAGGCAGCGTCCTCGGGCACCTCGAGCAGGTTGGCGAGGCCGATCGCTCCGGTGTCGATGCCGATGAGGCCGTCGATGCCGACGTTGTTGGCGAAGGTGATCGCGTAGCCGTAGAGCACCCACAGCACGCCGATCAGGCCGATGGCACCGAAGCTCAGCATCATCATGCTGATGACGCTCTTGGCCTTGACGAGTCCTCCGTAGAAGAACGCGAGTCCGGGAGTCATGAGCAGCACGAGCGCTGCGCAGATGAGGAGGAAGGCGGTATTGCCCTGATCCATGTCAAACCTCTCTTACGTGGCAAAGGGACTGCCCGACTCGAGGACTCAGGTTCGGGACGAGACTCCCCCGGCGAGTCCGGGCACATGCACAGTGTCGAGTGAGGAGGTTTCGGCAGGAGTGTCGCGATGTTTCCCGGGCGTTACGCGACACCGCCGCAGGTAAACATCGCGTTTCGGGGATGCTCGAACCGGCTAGGAGGTCGCCCTGTCGTCGCCGTAGACGTCGGGGATTCCGTCGCCGTCGGCATCGACCTGCTCGTCAGCCAGTTGGCGCTTGTACTGGCGGTTGCGCGTGCCGAGGAGGATGACGGCCAGCACCGCGGCGATGAGCGAGCCCAGCAGGATGCCGACCTTGCCGATGTCGTCGAGAGCGGAGCCCTGGCCGAAGCTGAGCTCGCTGATGAGCAGCGAGACCGTGAAGCCCATGCCGGCGAGCAGCGCGAGACCGATGAGATCGACCCACTTCACACCCCGGGGCAGCGAGACGCCGGGCAGACGCGTGATGAGCCAGGTGGCGGCCGTGATGCCGACGGTCTTGCCGACGATGAGACCCGCCATGATGCCGAGGGCGATCGGGCTCGACACCGCGGCGACGAGACCATCCCACCCGCCGACCGCGACGCCCGCCGAGAAGAACGCGAACACCGGAACAGCGACCCCTGCGCTCAGCGGGCGGTAGCGGTGCTCGAAGATCTCGGCGAGCCCCATGCGGGGCCCGAGACCGTCGTCGTCGCCGCCCTTCGCGCGCACGGGAACGGTGAACGCGAGTAGCACGCCCGCGACCGTCGCGTGCACGCCCGATTCGTACATGAAGAACCAGACGACCATGCCGATCGGCATGAGGATGAACCACGCAGCCGTGGCCCGGAGCCGGAAGAACTCCTGATACCGCTGGGCGAGCAACCCGTACACGGCGAGACCGACGAACGAGGCGAGCAGGAAGAGCGGCTCGAGATCGGTGGTGTAGAAGAAGGCGATGATCGTGATCGCGATGAGGTCGTCGACCACCGCGAGGGTCAGCAGGAAGGTGCGCAGCGCGAGGGGTAGCGCCGTGCCCACCACCGCCAGCACCGCGAGCGCGAAGGCGATATCCGTGGCGACCGGGATCGCCCAGCCGCGCAGCGCCTCCGGCCCGTCGTCGATGACGATCGCGGTGTAGATGATCGCCGGCACGATGACACCGCCGATCGCCGCGACCACCGGCACGAGCGCCTTGCGCGGATCGCGCAGCTCGCCCGCGACGAACTCGCGCTTGAGCTCGAGACCGGCGAGGAAGAAGAAGATCGCGAGCAGGGCATCCGCCGCGAATTTGCCGACCGAGATCTCCCAGAACAGATCGCCGAACGTGATCTGCAGGTAGGTCGCCCGCAGCCCGAAGTACGCCTCGCCCCACGCGGAGTTGGCGACGATGAGCGCGAGCACGGTCGCCGCGAGGAGCAGGAACCCGCCGACGGTCTCGCGGCGCAGGATCCGCTCGATCCAGAGCGATTCCCGGTAGCGGCGCTCGGGGCCGCTCAGGGCCGCCGGCGGAACCGGAGCGGAGGGAGTCGGGTCGACGGAGGTGCTCTCGGCGGTCATGCGGCCTTCCGGGGGTCGATGATCTGGATGCTCCCGACGCACGCCGAGAGGCCGACCAGTCTTCCCGGCGCTCCGCAGTCGAGTCTACGCGGTGGTCAGCGCGATCATGCGCGAGGTCGCCCGCAGGTACTTCTTGCGGTATCCCCCCGCGAGCATCTCCTCGGGGAAGACCTGATCGAGCGGCACCCCCGTCGCGTGGATGCGCACCTGCGCGTCGTACAGCCGGTCGACGAGGGCGACGAGGCGCAGCGCATCCGTCTGGTTCGACAGCACCTCGACGTCGGTGAGCCCGATCGCGTCGAGGCCGCTGATGAGGCCGACGTACCGGCTCGGGTGCACGGTCGCGAGGTGGCGCAGCACGTCGCGGAACGGGTCGACCGTGACGCCGGCCGTCTCGGCGGCGATGCGCGCCGCGAACTGCTCGGGGGTCAACGAGACGGCGTGGCCCTCGATGTCGCGCTTGCGGTAGTCCTCGCCGTCGATGCGCACGGTCGTGAACCGGTCGGCGAGCGCGTGGATCTCGCGCAAGAAGTCTTGCGCCGCGAATCGCCCCTCGCCGAGCGCGTGCGGCGGCGTGTTCGAGGTGGCGGCGATGCGCGAGCCGCTCGCGACGAGCTCGCCGAGCAGCCGCGACATGACCATCGTGTCGCCCGGGTCGTCGAGCTCGAACTCGTCGATGGCGATGAGAGATGCACCGCGGAAGTGGGCGACCGCCTCGCGGTAGCCCAGCGCCCCGACGATCGCGGTGTACTCGATGAAGGTGCCGAAGTACTTGCGTCCGCGCGTGCGGTGCCAGAGCGCCGCGAGCAGGTGCGTCTTGCCGACGCCGAAGCCGCCGTCGAGGTAGACACCCGGCTTCGCGACGGGAGCGGTCGGCTTCCGTGAGAACAGCCCGCGGGCCGGTGCGGTGCTCTCGTTCACGAACGCGCGCATCGCCTCGACCGCGGCTGCCTGCGAGGGGTAGCGCTCGTCGGGCACGTAGTTCTCGAGGCTCGCGGTCGCGAACTGCGGCGGCGGGCTCAGGTGGCCGACGAGCTCGGCGGCGGTCATCCCGGGCTGACGGTCGATCAGTCGCGCCGCGGTCGTCGTGGGTTCCACCGTCATCGTTCGCCCTCGGGCTCGTCGCACTCCGTCACGTGAGGTCGGCGCCCAGCCGGAGTGCGTAGATTTCTCGGTGGGCGGTGATGACCAGTTTACCGCCGTGGAAAGAGGGCCCCATGACCGTCGCATTCGACCCGTCCGAGAAGTTCCAGGCCTACGCGCACCCTGAACGCCTCGTCTCGACCGCGTGGCTCGAGGCCCACCTCGACACCCCGGGGCTCGTGATCGTCGAGAGCGACGAAGACGTGCTGCTCTACGAGACGGGGCACATCCCGGGCGCCGTGAAAGTCGACTGGCACACCGAGCTCAACGACCCCGTCGTGCGCGACTACGTCGACGGAGCGGGCTTCGCGCGGCTCATGAGCGCCAAGGGCATCGCGCGCGACGCGACCGTCGTGATCTACGGCGACCGCAGCAACTGGTGGGCGTCGTACGCGCTCTGGGTGTTCACGCTGTTCGGCCACGCCGACGTGCGTCTGCTCGACGGCGGCCGCGACCGCTGGGTCGCCGAGGGGCGCCCGATGACGACGGAGACGCCCGCCCCCGCTGCCGTCGACTACCCGGTCGTCGAGCGCGACGACTCGGGCGTGCGCGCCTTCAAGGAGGACGTGCTCGCCCACCTCGGCAAGCCGCTCATCGATGTGCGGTCGCTCGAGGAGTACACGGGCGAACGCACGCACATGCCCTCGTACCCGCAGGAGGGTGCGCTGCGCGGCGGCCACATCCCGACTGCGGCGAGCGTGCCCTGGTCGCGCGCCGCGAACGACGACGGCACCTTCCGCTCGGCGGACGAGCTCAGCGCGATCTATCGCGACGAGGCCGGCATCGCCGATGCCGACGACGTCATCACCTACTGCCGCATCGGCGAGCGCTCGAGCCACACCTGGTTCGTGCTCGCGCACCTGCTCGGCGTGCCGCACGTGCGCAACTACGACGGATCGTGGACGGAGTGGGGTAGCGCCGTGCGCGTGCCGATCGCGGTCGGGGCCGAGCCCGGCGCCGCACCCGGCCGGTAGCCTGAGCGCGTGACCGACCTGCCCGCTCCGCTCGCCGAGATCCGCGACGACTTCCTCTCGTTCGGCGAGAAGGACCGCCTGCAGCTGCTGCTCGAGTTCTCGAACGAGCTCCCGGCCCTGCCCGAGCGCTACCGCGAGCACCCCGAGTTGCTCGAGCGGGTCGAGGAGTGCCAGTCGCCTGTCTACCTCTTCGTCGAGGTCTCGCCCGAGGGCCGCGTCGACGTGCATGCGACCGCTCCGGCCGAGGCGCCGACCACCCGGGGGTTCGCCTCCATCCTCGCGCAGGGTCTGAGCGGGCTCGACGCGGCGGAGGTGCTCGCGGTGCCCGACGACTTCCCGCTCCAGCTCGGGCTCACCGCCGCCGTGAGCCCGCTCCGGCTCAACGGCATGTCGGGCATGCTGTGGCGCATCAAGAGGCAGGTCGGCGAGAAGTCGGCCGCGTGATGCTGCGGCGCGTGGTGCCCGTCGAGGGCGGAGAGCTCGATGTCGATCATCCGGATGCCCGCCGCACGCTCCTCGACTGGTACGAGCCGCACTCCCCCGAGCACGTGCGGCTCACGTTCGTGTCGACACTCGACGGCCGCGCCGCTGGCGGCGATGGCACCTCGGAGTCGCTCACGACGCGCACCGACCGCATGATCCTCGGGGTCATCCGGCAGCATGCCGACGTCGTGCTCGTGGGCGCCGAGACCGTGCGCCGCGCGGG
>NZ_JBHYEO010000033.1:0-18425 GCF_051860105.1 Microcella sp. | reverse complement strand
GCCGCCGCCGCCGAGCAGCAGCAGACGCTCGAGCGCGAGACCGAGCGTCAGCGTCGGCAGCTCGCCGACGAGGCAGCGACCACGCGCGCGCAGCTGCAGCACGAGGCCGACGAGCACCGCGCCCGACTCGCCCGCGCCGCCGAGCAGGCGCGCGTCGACCTCGACGTCGAGCTCACCGCCCGACGTGATGAGGCCGAGCGCGAGTACCTGGCGCGGCAGCAGGACGCCGTCGCCCAGACCCAGCGCTACCTCGACGAGGCGACGGCGCAGCTCGCCGCCGCGCAGGAGCGCGCCGCGACGGTGCGCACCGAGGCCGAAGCGCTCGAGCGCTCGGCCACGGATGAGGCCGAGGCCGCGCGCGCGAGCGCCGATGCCACCGCTCGATCGGTGCTCGAGAACGCCGAGCGCCGCGCCGCCGAGCTGCTACGCGACGCGCAGGAGCGCAGCGCCGCGCTCATCGCCGACGCCGAGGAGCGCATGACACGTATCCGCGTCGAGCGCGACGCCGTGGCGGGCTACTTCGAGGGCCTCCGCGGGGTACTGTCGCAGGCAGAGGCGCTCTCCACCCGCGACGAGCAGTAGTCAGCCCACCGCCCCGATGGAAGGACCTCGGTGAAGATCCAGAACGCGTTCCGGCTCGGCATCTTCGGGGGCCTGGGCGTGCTCATCGCGCTGCTCATCGGGGGCGCTTTCGCCTCACTGGCCACGATCCTCACCTACATCGGCGCGGCGATCTTCATCGCCCTCGGCCTCGATCCGCTCATCTCGTGGCTCGAGTCACGCAAATGGCCGCGCTGGGCGGCGATCCTGACGGTGCTCCTCGGCGTGCTGGGGCTCTTCGCCGGTCTCGTGTTCGCGATCATCCCCGTCGTCATCGAGCAGTCGACGAAGCTCATCAACCAGATCACCGAGTACGTCACGAACCCCGAGTCGCTCGACGAGCTGCTGTCGCAGATCCAGAGCGTCATCCCCATCGAGGTGCTCGATGTGCGCGCGGCCGCGGAGGACGCGCTCACCTACCTGACCGACCCCGACAACCTCGCCCAGATCGGCGGCGGCGTGCTCTCCGTGAGCGTGTCGATCGCCACCGGCATCTTCGGGGCCCTCATCATCCTGATCCTGACCCTGTACTTCACCGCGTCGCTCGGCAACATCAAGAAGGCCCTCTACCGCCTCGTGCCGCGCTCGCGCCGCGAGCAGTTCATCGGCATCTCCGAGCAGGTCGCGCAGGCCGTCGGCCGCTACGTGGTCGGCCAGGTGACTCTCGCCTTCATCAACGGTGTGCTGAGCTTCATCTTCCTCAGCATCATCGGCGCCGCCTACCCCGCCCTGTTCGCCTTCATCGCCTTCCTGTTCTCGCTCGTGCCGCTCGTCGGCACACTCTCGGGGTCGATCCTGATCGTCAGCACCCAGCTGCTCGTCAACCCCGACTCGATCGCGACGGTGATCGCCGCGGGCGTCTACTACCTCATCTACATGCAGGTCGAGGCCTACGTCTTCAGCCCCAACATCATGAACCGCGCGGTGAAGGTGCCCGGCGTGGTCGTCG
Organism: Microcella sp.; assembly: GCF_051860105.1. Classification (GTDB taxonomy): domain Bacteria; phylum Actinomycetota; class Actinomycetes; order Actinomycetales; family Microbacteriaceae; genus Microcella. The sequence goes on along the minus strand of NZ_JBHYEO010000033.1, from coordinate 16,876 downwards.
TCATCGCCGCCCTCATCGGCGGCACGCTGCTGGGCATCCTCGGGGCGCTCATCGCCATCCCCGTCGCCGCCTCTATCCTGATCATCATCGATCAGGTGGTCGTGCCGAAGCTCGAGGAGAAATAGAGCAACGAGCCGCCCGACGCGGCCCTGCGATCAGGGCCACTCCGTCGGCAGGGGCAGCACGGCGGGATTCAGGCGCGCCACGATCTCGGTGAGCACGCGCACGGTCTGGTTCTCGCCGACCCACAGGTGCTTGCCCCCCTCGACGGCGACGAACTCCCTCTCGGGCACGCTCGCGAAACGCTCGAGGGCCTCGGGCGGCCGGAGGTAGTCGTCGAGCTCGGGCACGACCACCACGAGCCGCTTGCCGCTGCCCGCCCACGCCGCGACCTCGTCGGGGGTCGTGCGGTGCAGCGGGGGCGAGAGCAGGATCGCCCCGACGATCGGATGCTCGAGGCCGTGCTTGAGCGCGACCTCCGTGCCGAACGACCAGCCGAGCAACCAGGGATCCGGCAGGCCGCGCTCGGCGACCGCGGCCATGGCCGCATCCAGATCGAAGCGCTCGTCGTCGCCGTGACCGAACGATCCCTCGCTCGTGCCGCGCGGCGAGCTCACGCCGCGGAAGTTGAATCGCAGCACCGCGATGTCCGCGAGCGCCGGCAGCCGCGCGGCCGCCTTGCGGATGATGTGCGAATCCATGTAGCCGCCCGCCGTCGGAAGCGGGTGGAGGCACACGAGCGTCGCGATCGGAGCGTGGTGCTCGGGCACCGACAGCTCGCCGACGAGCGTGAGGCCGTCGGGCGTGCGCAGCTCGATGTCGGTGCGCACGGCAGGGAGCACCGTCGTGCTGCGGATCGGTTCGCTCATGGTTCCATCCTCCAGCAGTGCGCGTGCCAGTGCCGACGGTCGGCGAGTGCGGCCGCGTCACCCATGAGCCCGTCGGCCCGCCAGGCGACGACGTGCGCCTGGCCGACAGGCACCTCGAGCCGGCAGCCTGGGCACAGGTACACCTTCTGCGCTGCGGCGGCCGAGACCTGCTGCACCGTCCAGGTGCCCGTGCGCTTCACGACCGTGCGCCGCAGGCCGGCCGTGATGCGGTCGAGGTCGAGGGGCTCGTCAAAGGCGTTGTCGGGCCGACGGCCGCGGGGCCGATTGCTGCGGGGCATCGCTGCGGGGGCCTAGTACCAGCCGACGCGCTGGCTGTGCGCCCAGGCTCCGCACGGGTCGCCGTATCGCGCCTCGACGTACCCGAGGCCCCAGGTGATCTGCGTCACCGGATTCGTCGCCCAGTCGGCGCCGGCGGACGCCATCTTCGACCCCGGCAGCGCCTGCGGGATGCCATAGGCGCCCGAGCTCGCGTTCTGCGCGTAGACGTTCCAGCGCGACTCCTTGTTCCAGAGCGCGACCAGGCAGTCGTACTGATCGATGCCCCACCCCCGGGCGGTGACGAGCTGCAGGGCGATCTCCTTGGCCGTGCCGGGGTCGGGGGTTCCGGCGGCCGGCGCGATGCCGTAGGTCACCACGCGTGAGGTCTTCCACTCGGCCAGCTCGACGCTGCCGACGGGCTGCTCGGCCGCGACCAGAACCTGCGACGGGCGCTCAGGAGCCGGCGCCGTCACCTCGAGCGCCATCGCGGGTGAGTGGTCGGTGATGGCCGCGAGCACGAACGCGAGCGAGACGACGGAGGCGAAGAGCGGGAGCGACCAGGGCGTGCGGACGTGCCGTTCGACCGCGGGTGCGGAGGGTCGCCGATCAGCGCTCCCCCAGCGCTCGTCCTGCGCAGTGGGGTGCGTCATCGTCGCGGCATGGCGTCCCACAGTTCCCCGATTCTACCGGACGGGTAGCGACGGGTACGGCGAATGGTCAGCGCACGGCCAACATGAGCCGGATGACGGTGTCGAGCAGCAGGTCGACCTGCGTCTCGTGGTAGCCGCGGTAGCGGGATCGGAAGGCGATCGTGCGCACCGTCTCGACCGGCAGCTGCTGCCCGTTCTCGAAGTACGCCGAGATGCGGGCGGCGAAGGCGTCGACGTCCTCCGGGCGGTAGCCGCGCGTCAGCAGGCTCACGCGCCGGAACTTCGCCCCGGCCGGGCGGGCGAGACGATCGATGATCTCCTGCGCCGTCGCACGGGCGTCTGCGTAGTAGGCCTCGGAGCCGTCACGAGCGATCGCCTGCTCGCGCTCGCGGCCGGCGAAGGCCTCCTCGAGGCGCTCCAGTGCGGCATCCACGTGCCGCGCCGAGTAGCCGTCCTTCCGGACCACGCGGAAGGCCGTGTGCCGGATCTCGTCGCTCGACAACGAGGCCTCGTCGCCTGCCGGGGCGGAGAACGCCACCCGCGCGCGCTCGAGGAACGCGTCGACCTCGGCGACGTCGTAGCCGGGCTTGCCCGAGCGGGCACGGGGGAATGTCGAGGTCACCGCACCATTCTGCCGCAGTCGCGGGGCCTCGGGCGCCACCGCGCCCCGACGGCGCGGTCGCTGCCCGCGACTCAGCCGAGCAGGCTGAAGATCACGTAGGCGGCGATCGTCGAGGGCAGCATCGAGTCGAGGCGGTCGAGGAACCCGCCGTGACCCGGGAGCCAGGTCGAGATGTCTTTGATGCCGAGATCGCGCTTGATGAGCGACTCGGTGAGGTCGCCGAGGGTCGCGACGCCGACGAGCGTCAGCGCGAGGATGAGCCCGACCCACCAGTCGGTGCCGATCATGAGCACGGCGAGCAGGATGCCCGCGAGCGTCGCCGCGACGACCGACCCCGCGAAGCCCTCCCAGGTCTTCTTCGGGCTGATGCGGGGTGCCATGGGGTGCTTGCCGAACAGCACGCCGGCCGCGTAGGCGCCCGTGTCGATCGCGATGACGACGATGAGATAGGCGAGCACCCACCACTCGCCGCGCGGCTGCGCCGTCATGACGACCGCGAAGCCCGCGAGTAGCGGCACGTAGCTGAGCACGAACACGCCGGCCGCGAGGTCGGTGCGGAGCGAGACCCCGGGCTGCCGCATGGCGGGCCGCAGCGTCTCGACGATGCGCCACAGGCTCACGAAGGCGACACCGGCCAGGAAGGCCCACCACAGCCCCGGCGCGCCGAGGTAGAAGGCGGGCGGCACGACACCGATGGCGGCGATCACGAGCGGGATGCGCGGGATGTCGCGCCCCGCGAACCGCAGAGCGCTCGCGAGCTCGTAGACCGTGAACGCGACGAGCGTCGCCGCGAAGATCATGAACAGCTCTTTGACGACGATGAGGCTGAACAGCAGGGCGAAGCCCAGCACGAGCCCGAAGAAGATGGCCTTGGTCAGACTGCGACCGGCGCGGGCCTCGATGCGGGCATCCATCTCGCGCGCTTTCGCCTCGAGATCGTGCACCTTGTTCTCGATGTCGTGGATGGCCGCCTCGACCTCGTCACGCGCCGAAGCGGCACGGCCGCGACCCGGGCGGCGCGCCCCGCGCGGGGGCACCGGCTCGGGGGCCGCAGCGGGCGGCGCGGATTCGGGAGTCTCGGGCATCTAGACCTCGAGCAGCTCGGCTTCCTTCTTCTTGAGCGCGTCTTCGGCGGCATCGGTCGCGCGCTTCGTGATCGCCTCGAGCTCTTTCTCGGCGCGGGCCACCTCGTCGTCGCCCACCTCGCTCTTCAGCTTGTCGAGGTCTTCTTTCGCCTTGCGGCGGATGTTGCGGATGGCGACCTTGCAGTCTTCGGCCTTCTGCTTGACGATCTTCACGTACTCCTTGCGACGGTCCTCCGTCAGCTCGGGCATCGTGACGCGGATGATCTCGCCGTCGTTGTTGGGGCTCGCGCCGAGGTTCGGGAAGTTGACGATCGCCTTCTCGATCTCTTTCAGCGCGCTCTTGTCGTAGGGCGTGATGAGAATGGTGCGCGCCTCGGGGTTCTGCAGGCTCGCGAGCTGGGCGAGCGGCGTGGGCGTGCCGTAGTACTCGACGAGGATCTTCTGGAACAGCTGCGGGTTGGCCCGGCCCGTGCGCACGGTCGCGAAGTCCTCTTTCGCGACCTCGACGGCCTTGGTCATCTTGTCGGTGGCTTCGGCCAGAACGTCGGCGATCACAGCGGGCTCCTTCGGTGGGTCGCCCCCGAGTCTAGTGGGCGCAGTGCGGCAGGCGGGGCATCAGCCGAGGGCGAGCAGGGCAATGCCCGCGAGCACGACGACGCTACCCGCGATGCGCGGCACCGGGTGGGGCTCGCGCAGCAGCAGCCAGCCCGCGAGGGCGATGAGCACGACGCTCGCCTCGCGCGCGGGCGCCACGATCGACACCGGAGCGAGCGTGTAGGCGGCCAGCACGGCGACGTAGGCGAGCGGTGACAGCAGCCCCACGAGCACGACGGCGACGGGATGCTCGCGAGCAGTTCGCATGAGCGCCCCGCGCTCGCGCGGCACCGACAGCGCCAGCAGCACGACGAGCTGCACGACCATGCTCGCCCAGTAGTAGCCGACGGGGTCGAGGTCGGCGCGGGTCACAGCGGCCGCATCCCACAGCGTGTAGGCGGCGATGACGACGCCGACCGCCGCCCCGTAGCGGATTCCCCGCCAGCGCCGCGCGGCGTCATCGTGCGACGGCTCGCCGCCGCGGGTGCCGGCGAGGCCGATGACGACGACGCCCGCGACGACGAGAGCGGCCCCCGCGAGCACCACCGGGCCCGGGCGCTCGCCCAGCAGCACGACGGCGCCGACGACGCTCAGCAACGGCCCGGTGCCGCGCGCGAGCGGGTAGACGACCCCGACATCGGCGAGCCGGTAGCCGCGCTGCAGCAGCAGGAAGTAGGCCAGCTGCAGCGCCGCGCTGCCGAGCACGAGCGGCGCGAAGGCACCCGCCGCGGGCGGCGCAGCGATGAGGGCGGTGATGCCGACCGGGGCGAGTGCGACGACGCCCACGACGAGAGTGGCGGCGATGAAGGTCGTGCCGCTCGTTCCGGCGCGCTTCATCGCGATGTTCCAGACGGCGTGCGCGAGCGCCGCGCCGGCGATGAGCAGGGCGGCGATCAATTCGAGACGCGCGTGCCGATCTGCTCGCCGCGGATGGCGCGGGCGATGTTGCCGCCCGGCTCCATGCCGAAGACGACCATCGGCATGCCGTTGTCCATGCACAGCGAGAACGCCGTCGAGTCGACGACCTTGAGGCCCTTCACGAGCGCCTCCTGGTAGGTGATGGCGTCGAGCTTGCGCGCATCGGGGTTGCGGCGCGGGTCGTCGCTGTAGACGCCGTCGACGCCGTTCTTGGCCACGAGCACTTCGACCGCCCCGATCTCGAGCGCGCGCTGCGCCGCGACGGTGTCGGTCGAGAAGTACGGAAGCCCGGCACCGGCGCCGAAGATGACCACCCGCCCCTTCTCGAGGTGGCGCTCGGCCCGCAGCGGGATGTACGGCTCGGCGACCTGGGTCATCTGGATGGCCGACTGCACGCGCACCTGCGCGCCCGCCTGCTCGAGGAAGTCTTGCAGGGCGAGCGCGTTCATGACCGTGCCGAGCATGCCCATGTAGTCGGCGCGCCCGCGGTCCATGCCGCGCTGGCTGAGCTCGGCGCCGCGGAAGAAGTTGCCGCCGCCCACGACGATCGCGACCTCGACATCTTTCGCGGCCTCGGCGATCTCACGCGCGATCGCGCTCACGATGTCGGGGTTGACTCCGAGAGACCCTCCGCCGAACGCCTCACCCGACAGCTTGAGCATTACACGGCGGCGACGGGGTTCGGTCATGACGGAGCATCCATTCGTGTCGGGGTCGGGTTCAGCGTAGCGGGGCGTGCGCGCCGCGCGGAGGTCGAGGCCGTCGCGCGGGCCGGGCATGGAGAAGGGCCCGAGTCGCGAACGCGTCTCGGGCCCTTCATCGGTCGTCGACCTAGGCGCCGACCTTGAAGCGGGCGAAGCCCGTCACGGTCAGACCGGCGTCCTTCAGCACGGTCGCGACGGTGAGCTTGTTGTCGCGCGCGTAGTCCTGCTCGAGCAGGGCGACCTGCTTGAAGAACGCGCCGACGCGGCCCTCGACGATCTTCGGCAGCGCGGCCTCGGGCTTGCCCTCGTTGCGCGAGATCTCCTCGACGATGCGACGCTCGGTCTCGACCGCTTCGGTCGGAACCTCGTCGCGCGTCAGGTACTGCGGGTCGGCGAACGAGATGTGCTGCGCGATGCTGCGCGCCGTCTCGGCGTCAGAACCCTCGTAGGCCACGACCACACCGACCTGCGGGGGCAGGTCTTTGTTGGTGCGGTGCAGGTAGATCGCGAACTGCGAGCCCTCGAGGCGCGCGACGCGGCGCAGCTCGAACTTCTCGCCGATGATCGCGGCCTCCTCGTCGATGATCGCGGCGACGGTCGAGCCGTCGACCGGAGCGGCCAGGGCCGCCTCGACCGTGGCCGCACCGGCGGCGACGACCGCGGCGAGCACGCGCTCACCGAGGGCGACGAACTTCTCGCCCTTGGCGACGAAGTCGGTCTCGCAGGCGAGCTCGATCATCGTGGTCGCACCGGCGCCCTCGTGGGCGGCGATGAGGCCCTCGCTCGTCGAGCGGTCGGCACGCTTCGCGTTGCCCTTCGCGCCCTTGAGCCGCAGGATCTCGGTCGCCTTCTCGAGGTCACCCTCGGCCTCGACGAGAGCGTTCTTCGTGTCGACCATGCCGGTGCCGAGGCGCTCGCGCAGGGTCTTGATGTCTTCCAGGCTGACGTTCGCCATAGAGGTGTCCTTACTCGGTCTCGGCAGCCGCGGCGTCAGCCTCGGCGGCGGGCTTCTTCTTGGCGGGGGCCTTCTTGGCCGGCTTCTCGGCGGCGGGCTCCTCAGCGACCTCGGCGGCGGGCGCCTCAGCAGCGGGCTCCTCGGCGACGGGCGCCTCGGCAGCGGGTGCCTCGACAGCGGGCGCCTCGACGAACTCGGCAGCAGGCTCGTCGGCGGCGGGCGCCTCGACGACCTCGGCAGCAGGCTCGTCGGCGGCGGGCGCCTCGACGACCTCGGCAGCAGGCTCGTCGGCGGCGGGCGCCTCGACGACCTCGGCCGCGGGGGCCTCGGGGGCGGGTGCCTCAGCAGCGGCGGCACCCTGCTCGAGCAGCTCGCGCTCCCACTCGGCGAGGGGCTCGACGGCGGAGACGTTGCCCTCGGCCTTGGGGCTCGCGTGCTTGCGGATCAGACCCTCGGCAGCAGCATCCGCGATGATGCGCGTCAGCAGCGCCACCGAGCGGATCGCGTCATCGTTGCCCGGGATCGGGTACGCCAGCTCATCGGGGTCGGCGTTCGTGTCGAGGATGCCGATGACCGGGATGCCCAGCTTCTTGGCCTCATCGATCGCGAGGTGCTCGCGCTTGGGGTCGACGACCCACATGGCGCTCGGCGTCTTCGTGAGGTTGCGGATACCGCCGAGCGACTTGTGCAGCTTGTCGAGCTCGCGCTTCTTGATCAGCAGCTCTTTCTTGGTGAAGCCCTTGGTGGTGTCGTCGAAGTCGAGCTCCTCGAGCTCCTTCATGCGCGCGAGGCGCTTTGACACGGTCTGGAAGTTGGTCAGCAGACCACCGAGCCAGCGCTGGTTGACGTAGGGCTGGCCGACGCGCGTAGCCTGCTCGGCGATCGACTCCTGCGCCTGCTTCTTGGTGCCGACGAAGAGGATGGTGCCGCCGTGGGCGACCGTCTCCGTGACGAAGTCGTAGGCCTTGTCGATGTAGGCGAGCGACTGCTGCAGGTCGATGATGTGGATGCCGCTGCGCTCGGTCAGGATGAAGCGCTTGACTTTCGGGTTCCAGCGGCGGGTCTGGTGCCCGAAGTGCACGCCGCTGTCGAGCAGCTGGCGAATGGTGACGACGGCCATGGCCGTACTCCTTCTGTTCTCAGTTGTCGCCCCGCCCGACGGGAGGGGCCCTGGTGCCCGGCGCTGGCCCCCACCCGTTCGCCTGCCGATTGCTCGGGAGACATGCGGGACTGAGGGGGATGTGCGCCATGAAACGGACACGCGAAGTCAGCCGCGACAGGCGCGACTGCGTCTGCCAGCATATCACCGCTCCCCCGCGCCCTCCGCGGGCGTCGGGTTCTCCCCCGCTGGCGGTCACCGAGCATCCGGATGCGGCGATCGCCCCGATGCTGTCGGCATGCGCCCCGCCCTGCTCGCCCTCGCCGCCCTGCTCGTGCTCGGCGCGCTCGGGCCCTCCGGCCGGGCGCACGCCGCGCCCGCCGCTGCCGCCCCCGCTGCGCTCGCTCCCGCGGCACCGGGGTGGGTGTGGCCCGTCGACGGTCCGCGTGCGGTGGTGCGCCCGTACGTGCAGCCGGCGACGCCGTACGCGGCCGGGCACCGGGGGGTCGATCTCGCTGCGTTGGCCCCGGGCGACGAGGTGCGCGCGGTCACGAGCGGCACCGTGCACTACGCGGGCGTCGTCGTCGACCGGCCGGTCATCACGGTGCGCATCGGGCAGGTGCTCGCGACGGTTGAACCCGTGACGCCGCTCGTCGCGACGGGTGAGCGCGTGACCGCGGGCCAGGTGATCGGCGTGCTCGAGCCGGGGCACTGCGCGAGGCCCTGCGTGCACCTCGGGGTGCGGGTCGCCGGCGAGTACGTGTCTCCCCTGCTCTACCTCGGCGGCCTCCAGCGGGCCGTGCTGCTGCCGCTCGGGTGAGCCGCGGCAGCGGGCTCAGGCGCGCGGATGGGCGGTGCGGTAGACCGCGGCGAGTCGCTCGGCGCTCACGTGCGTGTAGATCTGCGTGGTGCCGAGGCTCGCGTGGCCGAGGATCTCCTGCACAGCGCGCAGATCGGCACCGCCGTCGAGCAGGTGCGTCGCCGCCGTGTGCCGGAAGGTGTGGGGGCCGGAGGGTCCGCTGCCGGGCTGCTCGGCGAGCAGGCCCGCGACGAGGGTGTAGACGGCGCGGGTCGACTCGCGCGCCCCCCGGGCGCCGAGGAAGAGCGCCGAGCCCGACCGCTCGGCGAGCAGCGCGGGCCGCCCGTGCTCGAGGTATCCCGCGATCGCCCGAGCGGCCGGCACCCCGAACGGCACCACGCGCTCCTTCGCGCCCTTGCCGAGCACGCGCACCACGCGGCGCGCGGCATCGACATCGCCGAGGTCGAGGCCGACAAGCTCGCTCACGCGCAGCGCGCTCGCGTAGAGCAGCTCGATCATCGCGAGGTCGCGCAGCGCCAGGGGGTCGCGCGTCGCCGCGCGGGTGGTGAGGCCGTCGAGCAGAGCATCCACCTGCGACCGGCTGAGCACGCGCGGAAGGTGCCGGTCGGGCCGCGGAGCACGCAGCCGGGTGGCCGCGTCGGCGGGCGCACGGCCGGTGCGCGCGAGCCACGCCGTGAAGCCGCGCATCGTCGAGGCCCGCCGGGCCAGGCTCGACGCGGCGAGCCCGGCGTCGCTCTGGCTCCACACCCACTCGCGCAGCAGCTCGAGGTCGATGAGTGCCGGATCGGGCTCGGCCCCGCGCTGCTCGACGAAGGCGGCGAAGCTGTCGAGGTCTCCCCCGTAGGCGCGCACCGTGTGGGCGCTCGCCCCGCGCTCGAGCTCGACGGCGCGCAGGTAGAGCGCGATCGCCTCGCGCAGCGCGGTGGTCGGTGCGTGCACCCCTTCAGCATGCGCCCTCGCCCGCGCGCCCGTCACGGCGACAGGCCGTGACGGGCGCGGGTCGGGCTCGGGATGCTCGAGCCGGGCTCAGGCGACGGGCGCCGGTTCGCGCTCAGGGGCGGGCGCTTCGTCCGGCATCCGCTCGGCCTGGCCATCGGCTCCGCGCGCCGCCGCCTCCGCGTCGGTGAGCTCGGGGCGGCGAGGCCACCAGAAGCGGTCCTTGGCGATGAAGGTCATCGCCGGAACGATCACGGTGCGCACGAGCAGGGTGTCAATGAGAACACCGATGCAGACGATCACGCCGACCTGGGTCAGGGCGATGAGCGGCAGCACACCGAGCACCGCGAACACAGCCGCGAGCAAGATGCCCGCACTGGTGATCACGCCGCCGGTGGCGGCAAGGGCGCGCACCATGCCTTCCGAGGTTCCGAGGGTCGGCACCTCCTCCTTGGCTCGCGTGACGAGGAAGATCGAGTAATCGACACCGAGAGCCACGAGGAAGATGAAGCTGAACAGCAACACGGTCGTGTCGATGCCCGGGAAGCCGAACACGGTCGTGAACAGGACCGACCCGATACCCACGGCGCTGAAGAAGCTGGCGACCACGGCGAGCAGCAGCAGTAGTGGGGCGACAAGCGCCCGCAGGAGCACGATCAGCACGATCAGCACGAGCACGAGCACGAGCGGGATGACCAGATTCTGGTCGCGCTGCTGCGCGTCGCGCTGATCAAGAGCGGCCGCGTCGTTACCGCCGACAAGGGCCTCCCCGTCGCCGAGGTCGTCGAGAGCGAGGCGCAGCTCGCCGATCAGGGCGAAGGCCTCTTCGCTCTCCGGGTCGGCGTCGAGCACCACGCTGATGCTGGCGATGTCGTCGTTCTGCGCCGCGATGGTCGCCTCTGCGACACCGTCGATCGCGAGGAGTCCGTCGACGACCTCCTCGGCGTCGCCGGGCGTGGTGATGATCGTCGCCGGGGCCGAGCTACCGGCCGAGAACGCATCGGCAAGGCGCTCCTGACCGATGACCGCCTCGGGCTTGACGATGAAGCGATCGTTCTGCGAGAGACCCACATTCACCGTCGCGAGACCCGACGCCATGACGCCGAGGATGACGAACCCTCCGATGGCGACCGCGACCGGACGCTTGCTGACCGCGCGGCCGAGCTTGCCCCACAGGCTGCTCGACACCTTGTCGGGCGAGCCGTAACGCGGGATGAGCGGCCAGAACAACCAGCGGCCGAAGACCACGAGGGCGGCCGGCAGCACGAGGAGCGCGTAGGCCATCGCGACGACGATGCCGACCGCACCGGCAAGACCCAAGGAGCGGTTTCCGGAGAGCTCACCGAACAACAGGGTCACGAGCGCGAGGGCGACAGTCGACCCGCTCGCGATGATCGCGGGGCCGGCCCCCTTGAGAGCGATCGCCATGGCGACACGACGGTCGAGGTTCAGGCGCAGCTCGTCGCGGTAGCGCGCGATGAGCAGCAGGGCGTAGTTGGTGCCCGCACCGAAGACGAGCACCGACAGGATGCCCGTCACCGAGCCGTCGAGCGTGATTCCCGCCGCGTCGGCAACCAGTCGAGCCGCGATTCCGGCGATGAAGTCGGCAACGCCGACCACCGCGAGCGGCACAACCCAGAGCACGGGGCTGCGGTAGGTGATGATCAGCAGAAGGGCAACGACGAGGGCCGTGATACCGAGCAGAAGGAAGTTAGCTCCCTCAAAAACGGCAGCGAAGTCGACCGCGAAGCCTTCCGCACCGGTGAACCAGACCTGCACACCGTCGGGCAGCCCATCGGCGGCGATGGCGCGAATCTCGTCGGCACGCTCTGCCTGCGCCGAAACCCGGTCTTCTACCTCGAGCGGCAGCACAACGAGTGCGGTCGTGCCGTCCTCCGACACGGTCGGCGGCGGCACAAAGCCATCGAGGGAGAGGTCGGCGAGATCGACCGTGCGCTCGGTGATCGCCGCGATATCGTCGGCGCTCAAGTCACCGCTCTCGCGCCCGAAGATCAGGAAGGCACTCGTGGCGCCCTCATCGGCGAACTGCTCTTGCAGGGCTGCCACCTGTTGCGACTCAGCGGAATCGGGCAGACCGACCGGCGGCGCAGAGTCAGCGGTCTGGTACCCCGCGGCCACGAAGAGGGCCGCCGTGGCGGCGATGCCGACGACGAGAACGATCCAGGACGTGCGGGCGGCGGTGATGAAACGCGTGATCGCGTTCACGGGAACTCCTTGGGGCGAGGCGTGGATGCTGAGAGTTGTCTCTCGATGATCGAGATATTCGACCATCGAAGAACCTAGCGGTATCCTGGGGAGGTGAGCCAATCGGATCAGCAGACTCCCAGCTTCGGCGAGACGCACGCCGCCACGCTGCTGCTGCGCGAGTTCCTCGACGTCACCGACGACTTCGAGCGTGCGCTCGGCGACGAGCTCTCCGTCAACCCCACCGATCTCAGCGCGATGCAGCATCTGATCGTCGCCGGACCGCTCAGCCCCACCGCTTTGGCCGAGCGGCTCGCGCTCTCGTCCGCCGCGGTCACCACGGTCGTCGACCGGCTCCAAGCCCTCGGCCACGTGCACCGCATGCCGAACCCCGATGACCGGCGGGGAACGCTCGTCGTGCCCGAGCCTGCCTCGATCGGTCGCGCCATGGGCCGCATCATCCCCATGGTGACCGAGGTCGACCGAGCCATTCACGAGTTCGACGACGATGAGCAGGCCGTCATCACGCGCTACCTGCACCGAGTCGTCTCGGCGTATCGCGGGCACGCCGAACCCGCGGAGCGGCCGAGGACGTGGCGCGCGGATGCCGCGCCGCGGCCGCACGCCGACGGGTCGCCGGATCGACCGGATGCCGGCGGGTCGTCGGAGCGACCGCAGCCCTAGGCCCGGCGCACCGCTAGACGTCGCTCGCCGCGGCCTCGTTGAGATTGAGGTGCGAGGTCTTGCTCGACAGCTGCTCGAGCCGCACATCCGGCGGCATCGCGTCGATCATGGGCCGGTAGTCGACGGAGAAGCCCGTCACTTCGGGGAAGTCGGTGGCGGGGATCGTCGACGTGACCACCTGGTCGTCGTAGACGTGCACGTAGTCGAACGACTGCCCTCCGTCGACCCCGCTGAGCAGGCGCTGCGCGTCGGCACCGAGATCGAGGGTGTAGCAGGTGGCTGCGGCGACCGAGACCGGGATGCCCGCGAAGGTGCTGTGGGTCGAGTAGTGCAGGTGCCCGCCCAGGATCAGGCGGACGTCGGTGCCTCGCAGCACGTCGGCGAGCGCCGGCTGGTCGTGCAGCTCGAGCACGGCCATCACCTCGAGCGGCGTCGGCACCGGCGGGTGGTGCACAGCGACGATCGTGCCGTGCGGCGCGGGCTCAGCGAGCACTCCCGCCAGCCAGTCGAGCTGCGCCGCCGTGAGCTCGCCGTGGTGGTAGCCGGGGACGGTCGTGTCGAGGGAGATGACGCGCAGGCCGCGGATGTCGTGCACGCGATCCTGCGTCGCGTCGGTCTCGGGCTCGTCGAACAGTAGCGAGGAGTAGGGCGCCCGCTCGTCATGGTTGCCCATCACCCAGATGATCTCGGCGCCCATGCGCTGCGCGACCGGTTCGACGGCGGCGCGCAGCCGTCGGTACGCGTCGGCTTCGCCGAGGTCGGCGAGGTCGCCGGTGAAGACGAGCGCATCCGGGCGCACCGGACCGGCTTCGAGCCGCCGCAGCGCGGCTGCTAGGCGCTCCTCGACCGGGACTTTGCCATACAGCGAACGCCCGCCGCCGAGCAGGTGTGTGTCGGAGATGTGCACGAGCACATGGCCGGCCGGAGGGTACTGTCCCATCTGCGTCATGCCGACAGGCTACCCGCGCTCGGTGAAGCGATGTCAGGATGTGGCGATGCGGGTATCGGACTCGGCTCGCGGTGCCGACGCCGGCACGAGCCGCCAGAGATCATCGGCGCCCCGCACCGCCCGTCCCTCGAGATCGAGCACCCCGAGCGCGGCCCTGACCCGGCCGACCCCCTCACCGACGGCCCGGGCGATCTCGCTCACGGACTGCCCCCGCCGCGGTCGGAGCGCGTCGGTGACGCGCACCTGCATCGCGTCGTGCTGCGGCTTAGCGCCCGATGCCTCAGAACCTCCGCTCACTGCGGGCTCAGGGATCGCGAGGACGCCGTCGTCGCCGAACGCGAGCTGCATGATCTCCGCAACGCTCGTGACGCAGGTCGCAGGCGTGGTGCGGAGGAAGGCGTGGCAGCCCGCGCTCGCCGCGCTCGTGATCGGGCCGGGCACGATGCCCACCGGCAGCCCCGCGTCCAGAGCGTGATTCGCCGTGCTGAGCGCTCCGGAGCGCCGGCCGGCCTCGACGACGACCGTCGCCGACGAGAGCACCGCGATGAGCCTGTTGCGTTGGAGGAACCGCCATTTCGTCGGCGCGGTGCCGCACGGCACTTCGGAGACCAGCAGCCCGCTCTCGGCCACTCGCGTGAGCAGCGCCTCATGCCCGCTCGGGTAGAGCCGATCGATGCCACCGGCCAGCACCGCGATCGTGGCGCCGCCGCTCGCGAGCGCTGCGCGGTGCGCCATGCCGTCAATGCCGTACGCGCCCCCTGAGACGACGACCACGTCGCGCGCACAGAGCCCCGCGGCCAGCTCCATCGCGACATGCTCGCCGTATCCGGTCGCCGCTCGGGCTCCGACGAGGGCGACACCGGGGCGTCGCAGAAGCTCGAGATCGCCGCGCGCCCAGAGCAGCACTGGCGGGCTGTCGCGCAGCGCCACGATGCCTTCGGGCCAGTACGGGTCACCGGGCACGATCATGCGGGCGCCGCAGCGCGCCGCGCTGTCGAGACTACGGAGCACGTCGGCGGCTCTCAGCCGCTCACTCCAGCGGAGCAGCCCGTCATGGGCGCGCTCGACCGTGATCTCACCGCGCGTCGCAGCGCTGATCGTGGCGGGCGCAACGCGATCGATCACCATCCGCGCGGCGGCGACGGGGCCGACCGCGGCGATCAGGGCGCCCGCAACACTGTCTCCCGGCTCGACGAGCACGGCCCAGATCGCGCGGGCGAAGAGCACGTCGAGCGGGCCCGGCTCGTCCGGCTCGTCGCCGCCCGCGTCGTGATCATCAGGCGACCCGTCGTCGAGCGGCGGGTCGACCGGCGCGTCGACTGGCGCGTCGACCGGCAGCACCTCCTTCGGCACGACGCCGTTGAGCACGGCGTCGTCGGGCCAGGCCTCCAGCACGCCCGGCCGCACGGCGGCGAGCGCGGCGGCGATTCGATTCGGGTCGATCCCCCAGAGGCTCATTCAGATTCCCTTTCGCAGGTAGAGCGCGCGACCGAGGTGGTCGGCGGTGGGTCGGTCGGCGCCGTCGAGGTCGGCGAGCGTCCACGCGACGCGCAGCACCCGGTCGTAACCCCGCATCGTCAGGGCACCACGCTCGAGCGCCCGGTCGAGCGCTGCCCGGTCGGACGCCGCTAGCCGCCACCGGGGCGACCGCAAGACCGGGCCGGGCACCTGCGCCGTGAGCGACCATCCCTGACCACCCCAGCGCTCGCGCCCGCGCCGACGGGCCTCGATCACGCGGACGCGGGCCTCGGCGGTGCTGACCGTGCCCGGTGCCCCCTCGGTCATCTGGGCGACGCTGACGCGCCGCACCGTGAGGTGCAGGTCGATGCGATCGAGCAGTGGTCCTGACAACCGACCGAGGTAGCGACGGCGCATGATCGGCGTGCACGCGCACTCCTCACCGCCTCCCTGCCCGCACGGGCAGGGGTTCGCGGCGAGCACGAGCTGGAACCGGGCAGGGAAGCGCGCGACCGTGCGGGCACGGTGGATCGTGATCTCGCCGGTCTCGAGCGGCTGGCGCAGGGCGTCGAGCACCGCCCCGGCGAACTCGGGCGCCTCGTCGAGGAAGAGCACGCCGTGCGCCGCTCGTGAGATGGCTCCGGGGCGCACGAGACCGCTGCCGCCGCCGACGAGCGCCGCCATCGTCGCGCTGTGATGCGGAGCCTCGAGCGGCGGTCGCGTGACGAGCGACGAGCCGAGCGGCAGCCCGGCGAGTGAGCGGATCGATGAGACCTCGACGGCGGCGTCCGGCTCGAGGTCGGGCAGCAGACCGGGCAGGCGAGACGCGAGCAGCGTCTTGCCCGCCCCAGGTGGCCCGAGCATGAGCATGTGGTGACCTCCAGCCGCGGCGACCTGCAGGGCCTCGACCGCCTCGGGGTGCCCGACCACGTCTGCGAGGTCACCGTGCTCCGCAGCGGGAGGAGCCGAGTGGGGTGCGACGAGGGCCTCGACCGGCACCGGATCGAGCGCTGCGCCGTGGCGGATGAGCACCTCCCGCAGCGACGCCGCCCCGATCACGCGGATGCCCGGCACGAGGGCCGCCTCGTCAGCATTGCCGCTCGGCACCACGACGGCCCGCGCTCCGGCCCGGCGTGCGGCGAGCACCGCGGGCAGCACGCCGGCCACGGGACGCAGGCGACCGTCGAGCGAGAGTTCGCCGAGGTGCACCACCGAGGCGATGGCCTCGGTGGTGATGACTCCCGTCGTCGCGAGTGCGGCGACGGCGATGCCCAGGTCGAACCCCGAACCGTGCTTGGGCAGCGAGGCGGGCGAGAGGTTCACCGTCACCTTGCGAGAGGGCAGATCGCACCCCGAGTTGGTGGCCGCGGAGCGCACTCGGTCTTTCGCCTCGCCGAGGGAGGTGTCGGGCAGCCCGATGATCGTGAAGGCGGGCAGTCCGTTGGCGAGGTCGGCCTCGATCTCGACGATCGAGCCCTCGACACCGTGCAGGGCGACCGCCAGAGTGCGCGCGACGGGCATCAGCCGACCTCGCGGAGGTGGTCGAGAACGACGCCATCGCGCCTGGCGACGACGCCGATGGCGTCGATGCGCACACGGCGCGGCCGACGCGCGCCCGGCTCGAGCGGGTGCGCGTCGCACCAGGCGCCCGCGAGGCGGCGCAGCCGGGCGAGCTTGCGCGGAGTGATCGCGTCGAGGGGGTGCCCGTAGGCGAGGCTCGAACGGGTCTTGACCTCGACGAACACCGTGGTCGGCCCATCGGTCGCCACGATGTCGAGCTCGCCCTGCGGGCACCGCCAGTTGCGGTCGATGATCGTGCAGCCGATCGCGATCAGATGCTCGACGGCGAGCTGCTCACCCGAGCGCCCGAGGTCGTCTTTGCGTGCCATGTCGCCTCCCGCCGAGCAGGATGACGGAGCTACAGCACGACCCCGGGCCCACCCCCGGCGACGTTGAGTCGCCGGAGGCGAGGCCCGGGTGTGAGGGAGGGCCGGCTAGCTGTAGTGCCCAGGGACGTTGTTTGATCTGGACGTCCTGACATGGCGAGAA
>NZ_JBHYEO010000032.1:18601-18901 GCF_051860105.1 Microcella sp. | reverse complement strand
ACCTCATCGCCGGGCTTGAGGGCGATGACCTAGCTATCGGGACGCGCGGGCCAGCCGCCGGGGGAGACGCGCTTGACGACACCCTCGCGGGTTCCGAGCGCGAGCGGCACGGCGCTGGCGGGGTCGACGATCGCGAGCACGCGCTCCTTCGCATCGGTCAGGCCCAGGTAGTCGCGCAGCTTCGCGCCCGCCGCGAGCTGCACCGAGTTCGCGGGCACGCTCGGCAGATCGACCGGGGTGAACCGCACGAAGCGGCCGCGCGACGTGATCGCGGCGAGCTCGCCGCGCGTCGTCGAGTCC
>NZ_JBHYEO010000032.1:0-18591 GCF_051860105.1 Microcella sp. | reverse complement strand
CAGGGCGTCGTGCTTGCTGCGGCGCGTCGGGGTGACGATCGTCGCGCCCTCGGGCAGCTCGACGCGCACGGCGCGGCCCGTCGTCGAGACGAGCACGCGGCACGGCGCATCGGCGATCTCGAGAGAGACGGGAGCCGCGCCGCGGCTGCGCGGGGCCGCGATCGAGGCGCTCGCCTCGGTGAGCAGGGTGCGACGCGGGGTGCCGAAGCGGTCGGCGGTCGCCTCGAGCTCGTCGCCGACGACGGTGCGGACGCGGGCCGGGTCGGCCAGCAAGGTCTCGAGCTCGGCGATCTCCGCACGCAGCTGATCACGCTCGGTCTCGAGCTCGATGCGGCTGAACTTCGTGAGGCGGCGCAGTCGCAGTTCGAGGATGTACTCGCTCTGCGGCGTGGACAGGTCGAAGACCTCCATGAGACGCGTGCGGGCGGCCTCGGCGTCGTCGGAGGTGCGGATGACCTGGATGACCTCGTCGATGTCGAGGATGGCGACGAGCAGCCCCTCGACGAGGTGCAGCCGCTCGCGTCGCCGGTCGAGGCGGTAGCGGCTGCGCCGGGTGACGACCTGGATGCGGTGGTCGAGGTAGACCTGCAGCAGCTCCTTGAGGCCGAGCGTCTGCGGCGTGCCATCGACGAGCGCGACTGCATTGATCGAGAAGCCGTCTTCGAGCGGGGTGAATCGGTAGAGCTGCTCGAGCACGGCCTCGGGGCTGAAGCCCGTCTTGATGCCGATGACGAGCCGCAGACCGTTGCGGCGGTCGGTGAGGTCGGTGACGTCGCTGATGCCCGCGAGCTTCTTCGACTGCACGCCGTCTTTGATCTTCTCGATGACCTTCTCAGGCCCGACGAGATAGGGCAGCTCGGTGATCACGATGCCGGTCTTGCGGGCCGTGATCGCCTCGATCGAGACCTTGGCGCGCGTCTTGAAACTGCCGCGACCCGTCGCATAGGCCTCGCGGATGCCCTCGAGCCCGATGATCGTTCCGCCCGTCGGCAGGTCGGGGCCGGGCACATACGCCATGAGCTCGTCGAGCGTCGCCTCGGGGTCGTCGAGAAGATGGCGTGCGGCGGCGGCGACCTCGATGAGGTTGTGCGGCGCCATGTTGGTGGCCATGCCGACGGCGATGCCGCTGGCGCCGTTGACGAGCAGGTTGGGGAAGGCCGCGGGCAGCACCGAGGGTTGCGTGAGCTGGTTGTCGTAGTTCGGCACGAAGTCGACGACGTCTTCATCGAGGTCGTCGACCATGGCCATGGCCTCGGCGCGCAACCGCGCCTCCGTGTACCGCGCCGCGGCGGGGCCGTCGTCGAGCGAGCCGAAGTTGCCGTGACCGTCGATGAGCGGCACCCTCAGCGTGAAGTCCTGCGAGAGGCGCACGAGGGCGTCGTAGATCGCCGAGTCGCCGTGCGGGTGCAGCTTGCCCATGACCTCGCCGACGACGCGCGCCGACTTGACGTGGCCGCGATCGGGCCGCAGGCCCATCTCGCTCATCATGTACAGGATGCGACGCTGCACGGGCTTGAGGCCGTCGCGCGCGTCCGGCAGGGCGCGCGAGTAGATGACGGAGTAGGCGTACTCGAGGAACGAGCCCTGCATCTCGTCGGCGAGGTCGACGTCGTCGATGCGTTCGCCGACGGGTGTGTCGGCGGGGTCGGATCCCCGGGATCGGGAGGCAGGAGGGGGAGTCATAGGCTGGAGCCATGCTACCGGCGCCCCGTGGCGACTCCCCGTCACTCGCCGACGTGTTGACCGGTGCGTTCGCGGCGATGCGGGGCGAGACAGGTCGGCTCGCGCTGCCGTCGGTGCGCAGCGCCGCGGTTCTGCTCGTCGACGGCCTGGGGATGTCCGCGCTGCAGCGGCGAGCGGGTCACGCCCGTCGGCTGCTGGCCGCCATCCCGTCTCAGGGGGGCGTCATCGAGTCGGGCTTCCCGACCACGACGGCGTCTGCGCTCGCGACGCTAACGACGGGGCTCTCCGCAGGCCAGCACGGGCTCGTGAGCTACAGCGCCATCGATCCGGAGGGTGATCGCGTCGTCAACCAGCTCACCGGGTGGGACGCGGGCATGGTGCCGCGCGCATGGCAGCCGCATCCCACCGTGTTCGAGAGGGCTGGCGCCGACGGCGTCGAGGCGGTCGTCGTGGGGGCCGAGCGCTACCGCGACACGGGCTTCACCGAGGCCGTGCTGCGCGGCGCGCGCTTCGAGGCGCAGCGGTCGGTCGCCGACCGTGTCGCCCGCGGTGTCGAGCTGATCGCCGCCGGCCCGCCGAGGCTCGTGTACATCTACGTGCCCGAGCTCGACATGGCCGGTCATGCGGAGGGCGTCGAGTCGCCGCTGTGGACGCAGCGGCTCGAGGAGCTCGATGCCGGTCTCCGCGCGCTCGACCGTGCAGTGCCCGCCGATGCGGGCCTGCTCCTCACCGCGGATCACGGCATGCTCGATGTCTCCCCGCACCGGCGGCTCGTGCTCGACGCCGACGATCCGCTCTGGGAGGGCATCCGCCATGTCGCCGGTGAACCCCGGTGCCTGCACCTGGGCCTCGATGATCCGGAGCGGGCATCGGTCGTGCGCGACCGCTGGCTCGAGAGCGAGGGCGGCCGCGCCTGGGTCGTGACGCGCGACGAGGCCATCGCGGCGGGTTGGTTCGGCGAGGTGTCAGCGGCGGCCCGGGCCCGCATCGGCGATGTCATCGTGGCGGCGCGGGCGCAGGTGGCGTACTACGACGGGCGCACGGCGACCGACCGCGCGCTCGCGATGGTCGGTCAACACGGATCATTCTCGCCCGACGAGCTCAGGGTTCCGCTCGCCCGCTGGGGCGCGTTCGCGGCCTGATCCGCCTCGGCCCGAGAGCGGGTTCAGGCCGGATCGTCGTCGGGACGAGCGCCGAACACGATCTCGTCCCAGCTCGGCATCGCCGCGCGCCCTCGACGGTTCACCGGCTTCACCGGAGTCTGCTCCGCGGTGTCACCCGAGAGCGACGCGTCGTCGATGACACTCTCGGGCACGGGGTCGTCGATGCCCTCGGTCTCCTCGTCGCCGCCCGCAGCGATGAGCGCGCCGTCGAGCGGAACGTCGACGATGCGGATCGAGCCGGTCGACGGATGCGCCGCTCGCGACGACTCCCAGTCGTCGCTGGGCGCCGCCTCGCGCTCTCCGCGCCGACGGCGCAGAGCCTCCAGCAGGTCGGCGGTGTTGCCGACCTCTTGCGTATCGGCGGTGTCGGGCTCGGCGACGCGGGCGAAGGGTCGCTCGGGGCGCTCGAGGGGTGCCGCCGGTCGCTCGGGGTGAGGGGTCGGGGTGAAGGCGCCGCTGTCGAACCGGCCGCTCGGGGCGTCCTCGGCCGGCACGGCGCGCAGGCGCGGCATGATCGGCGCCGGGCCGTCGCCCTGCTGCGAGAGCGATTGCGCCTCATGGTTGGCCGGAGCGAGCGTCGACTTCTTGGGGTCGAAGGTCCATACGGCGGTGCGGGCGACGTCTCCGTCGAGGAAGCTCACGGAGACGATCCAGTGCGATTCCTGCTTCCGGCTCTCCCATCGCACGTCACGGGCGCCGATGCCCGTCAGGCGGTGGTCGATCGCCGAGCCGAAGGTACCGGTGACGCCGGCCTCGCCGTCGGACGCGACGGCGACGGGCACGGTGCGGGCCGCTGTCACGACGTACTCGCGCTCGGCGAGGACGGGACCTTCGAACCGTTGGATGTACTCCAGGGGCTCCCCGGTCTGCGTCGCGACTTCGGCCGCGGTCAGGCCCTGCCGGATCAACGACTGCACCTCGCGCGGGCCGACGCGGTGCGGAGCCGGCGCGGCGGGCCGGTTCTGGCGGAGGGCGGTGTGCAGCGCCTCGGTGATCGGAACGCGGAACCGCGAGCCATCGGCGGAGACGACGATGAGGGCGCCGTTCTCGGCGCCGATCACGGTGAGCTCGTCCATGGCTCGCACCCTCCGGTCGTGGGGTTGGTGGCCACAGCATCCCACGGCGCCGTGAGCAGGGCCGGGAATAGCGCGGGCGTGCCGGAAGTTAGCGGGGGAGACAGCGGCGAACACGGGCGGCGGGGCGCGTTTGCGTTTCCTCCTCCCTTCCTGCAAACTATGGCCGCCGAACGCGGCCGACAAGTGTGAATGAGAAGTGGACTGGCATGGCTACGGACTACGACGCCCCCCGCAAGACGGACGAGGACACCGACTCGATCCAGGCCCTGCAGGAGCGCGTTCCCGACAAGCTCTCCGGCGTGGTCGACGTCGATGACGCCGACAACCCGGGCTTCGAGCTCGCGGGCCAAGACCTCGCCGACCTCGATCTCGACGTCGTCGTGCTGCCGCCGCAGGCGGACGAGTTCACGTGCATCAGCTGCTTCCTGGTGAAGCACCGCTCGCAGCTCGACCACGAGGAGAAGCTCGGGTCCGTCTGCCGCGAGTGCGCGAGCTAGGTCGGAACCACGGCGTGCCGCGCTGTTCGCGGTGATCAGGTGCGCGGTGCCGCCGCGATCGCCGCGGCGAGCTCCTCCGGCCGTCGGGTCGACACGAGCCAGTACGGCGCCGGATCATCGGGGTCGGTCAGATCGATCCGCAGCACAGGGGCCACATCCGGTCGCAGCACGAGGTGCGCGCGGGCGTCGAGCTGCTGGCCGCGGGCCAGCCGGGCCTCGTCGCCCCGAGCGACCGTCGTCTCTCCCACGAGCGAGAGCGGCACGCGCGCCGAGCCCGCGCGGAGCATCCCGTCGGCGACGATGATGATCGGTGCAGAGGCTACGGCCGCCGCGATGACGCCGAGGGCAAGGGCGGTGCCGACGATCCCGCCCACGAGCACGCTGATGGGCGCGAACGTCAGCAGACTGGCGGGAATGGCGAGTGCGGCGATCAGGCCGATCCATGGTGCGGGCCACAGGCGCTCGCGATACGACTCCATGCCTCCATTCGACCATGCATTAGCCTCGACGCGTGCCGCGAACCGTCGATGTGCTGCTCACCGGATCCACCGTGCCCGCCTACGCCCATCCGGGCGACGCAGGGGCTGATCTCCGCGCCGCCGAGGCCGTCGAGCTGGCACCTGGTGAGCGGGCGACGGTCGGCACCGGCACCGCGATCGCCCTGCCGGAGGGCTATGCGGCGTTCGTGGTGCCCCGCAGCGGGCTCGCGGCGCGCCACGGCCTGACGATCGTGAACGCCCCCGGCACGGTCGATGCCGGATACCGGGGAGAGATCCGCGTGACACTGCTGAATACGGATGCTCGAGAGGCCTTCCGCGTCGAGGTGGGCGATCGCATCGCCCAGTTGATCGTGTGGCCCGTCGCCCAGGCCCGATTCATCCCCGTCGAGTCCTTGCCCGGCTCGCACCGCGGAGAGCGGGGGTTCGGGTCGACCGGCTACCGTGGGGTGCCGACCGAAGGAGATTCCGCGTGACCGATCCCGTCACTGGCCAGACACCGTCGCTCGACGACGCCAAGTCCGCCCCGCTCGACCGCGCCGAGAACGGCCCGCTCGACGAGAGCGAAGCGAACGCCGTGCGACCGTACGTCGACCTCGGCGGGGTCAAGCTCGTTCCCCGTGAGGGGCTGCAGCTGCGCCTCGAGATCGAGGAGGGCACGAAGCGGGTCGTCGCCGTCGGCATCGACTACGCGGGCTCGACGCTGCAGGTGCAGCCCTTCGCCGCGCCGCGCACGAGCGGCCTCTGGCACGAGATCCGGGCGCAGATCATCGAGCAGGTCCGATCGCAGGGCGGCGAGGTGCAGGAGCGCGAGGGGGTGTTCGGCCCCGAGGTCGTGGCTCGCATCCCCGTCACGGGAGGCGAGGCCGGAGCGACCCGCATCGCGCGCTTCGTCGGTGTCGACGGACCTCGCTGGTTCCTCCGCGGCGTCATCGCCGGCCGCGGCGCCATCGAGGCCGAGGCCGCGGCGGCGATCGACGACGTCTTCCGGGGCATCGTGGTCGTGCGGGGCACGACGCCGATGCCGCCGCGTGACCTGATCCCGTTGCAGGTGCCCCAGGGAGCGACAGCGGCGGGAACGGCCGCCGCACCGGGCGCTCCCTCGGCATGAGCGCCGGCGTCGAGCCCGGGCAGGGCCCTGTCTCCGATCAGCCCGATAGTGCGGCCGAACTGCGCGACGCGCTCGCCGCCGCCGCACGCAGGTCGGGTTTCGCGCGGGTCGAGCCGGGCGAGCGCCCGACGGCTCACGCGCTCTGGGGCGCCGTCGGGGGAGTGCGCGGCCTCATCGAGTCGTTGCTGCCCGGTTTCCTCTTCCTCATCGTTTTCACCATCACGAGCGAGGTCGCTCCGTCGGTGCTGATCCCGGTCGGTGTCGCCGTCGTGTTCGTGCTCGTCCGCGCTCTCACGCGATCGCCCATGATGCCGGCGGTCATCGGGCTCGTCGGCATCGCCCTCTCGGCCGGGCTCGCGCTCGTCACCGGCCGGGCGGAGGAGAACTTCCTGCTCGGCTTCGTGATCAACGGCGTCTGGCTCATCGCGCTGCTCGTGAGCCTCGGGGTGCGGCGTCCGCTCATCGGCGTCATCACCGCCTTGCTGACGGGCGATCACGAGTGGCGCTCCGACCCGGCCAAACGCACGGTTCTGACCGTCACGACCTGGCTGTGGGTCGCACTGTTCACGTTGCGGCTCGGCGTGCAGGTGCCCCTCTACCTGGCCGAGCAGGCCGCGGCGCTCGCGGCCACGAAGCTGCTCATGGGTCTGCCGCTGTACGCCGCTGTTCTGTGGGTGACCTGGCTCATGGTCCGCGCGGTCTACGCCCGCCGCGCCTCGTGAGTGCTACGATTATTTATCTCGATATCAAGATAGTTTCCGGCCGGTAGGCTGGTCGAGTCCGGCGCAGGGCGACGGATGCGCCCCGCCCGTTGCACAAGAGGAGTCACTGTGTCTGCAGTCAACAGCTTCGATTCGATCGACACCCTGTCGGTCGCGGGAACCGAGTACCAGGTCTTCCGTATCGACACCGTGCCGGGCTACGAGACGCTGCCGTTCAGCCTCAAGGTGCTGCTCGAGAACCTGCTGCGCACCGAGGATGGTGCCAACGTCACCGCCGACCAGATCCGCGCGCTCGGCTCGTGGGATCCGTCGGCTGAGCCCGACACCGAGATCCAGTTCACGCCCGCGCGCGTCGTGATGCAGGACTTCACGGGCGTGCCCTGCATCGTCGACCTCGCGACCATGCGCGAGGCGGTCGCGGCCCTCGGCGGCGACCCCAACAAGATCAACCCGCTCGCCCCCGCCGAGCTCGTCATCGACCACTCCGTCATCGCCGACCTCTTCGGCACCGCCGACGCCCTCGAGCGCAACGTCGAGATCGAGTACGAGCGCAACGGCGAGCGCTACCAGTTCCTGCGCTGGGGCCAGACCGCGTTCGACGACTTCAAGGTCGTGCCCCCGGGCACCGGCATCGTGCACCAGGTGAACATCGAGCACCTCGCGAAGGTCACCTACACGCGCGAGGTCGGTGGGGTGCTGCGCGCCTACCCCGACACGTGCGTCGGCACCGACTCGCACACGACGATGGTGAACGGCCTCGGCGTGCTCGGCTGGGGCGTGGGCGGCATCGAGGCCGAGGCCGCGATGCTCGGCCAGCCCGTCTCGATGCTCATCCCGAAGGTCGTCGGGTTCAAGCTCACCGGCGCCATCCCCACGGGAGTGACGGCGACCGACGTCGTGCTCACGATCACCGAGATGCTGCGCAAGCACGGTGTCGTCGGCAAGTTCGTCGAGTTCTACGGGGCCGGCGTCGCGGCCGTTCCGCTCGCCAACCGCGCGACGATCGGCAACATGAGCCCCGAGTTCGGCTCGACGGCCGCGATGTTCCCCATCGACGACGTGACCCTCGACTACCTGCGCCTCACTGGCCGCAGCGATGCGCAGGTCGCCCTCGTCGAGGCCTACAGCAAGCTGCAGTCGCTGTGGCACGACCCCGCGGTCGAGCCCCGCTTCAGCGAGTACCTCGAGCTCGATCTGTCGACCGTCGTGCCCTCGATCGCCGGTCCGAAGCGCCCGCAAGACCGCATCGAGCTCTCGGTCGCCAAGTCGGCCTTCGAGGCGGCGCTGCCGGCCTACACCGATCACGCGTCGACCCCCGTACCCGTGACGGTCGGCGGTGAGCAGTTCACGCTCGACAACGGTGCCGTGACGATCGCGGCCATCACCTCGTGCACCAACACCTCCAACCCCTCGGTCATGCTCGCGGCGGGCCTGCTCGCCCGCAACGCCGCGCAGCGCGGTCTGAAGGCCAAGCCGTGGGTCAAGACGACGCTCGCGCCCGGGTCGAAGGTCGTCACTGACTACTACGAGAAGGCCGGTCTCACCGACGACCTCGAAGCCCTCGGTTTCTACACGGTCGGCTACGGCTGCACGACCTGCATCGGCAATTCGGGGCCGCTCGCCGACGAGATCTCGACGGCGATCAACGACCACGACCTCGCCGTGACCGCCGTGCTCTCGGGCAACCGCAACTTCGAGGGCCGCATCAACCCCGACGTGAAGATGAATTACCTCGCGAGCCCGCCGCTCGTGATCGCCTACGCGCTCGCCGGCTCGATGAACTTCGACTTCGAGACGGATGCTCTCGGCACCGATCGTGATGGCAACGAGGTCTACCTGCGCGACATCTGGCCCGACGCGGCCGAGGTGCAGGCGACGATCGACTCGTCGATCGACACCGCCATGTTCGACCACCAGTACGCCTCGGTGTTCGAGGGCGACGAGCGCTGGCGCTCGCTGCCGACGCCCGACGGGGCGACCTTCGAGTGGGACTCGGAGTCGACCTACGTGCGCAAGCCCCCGTACTTCGACGGCATGACGCTCGAGACCTCGCCGGTGACCGATATCGCGGGTGCCCGGGTGCTCGCGAAGCTCGGCGACTCGGTCACGACCGACCACATCAGCCCCGCCGGCTCGATCAAGGCGGATTCGCCCGCGGGTCAGTACCTCACCTCCCACGGCGTCGACCGCAAGGACTTCAACTCCTACGGATCGCGCCGCGGCAACCACGAGGTGATGATCCGCGGAACCTTCGCGAACATCCGCTTGCGCAATCAGCTCCTCGACAATGTCGAGGGCGGCTTCACGCGCAATTTCACGCAGCCGGATGCTCCGCAGGCGTTCATCTACGACGCGAGCGAGCGCTACCAGGCGGCGGGGGTGCCCCTCGTCATCTTCGCCGGCAAGGAGTACGGCTCCGGCTCGAGCCGCGACTGGGCGGCCAAGGGCACGAGCCTGCTGGGCGTCAAGGCCGTCATCGCCGAGAGCTTCGAGCGCATCCACCGTTCGAACCTGATCGGCATGGGCGTGATCCCCCTGCAGTTCCCCGCCGGCGAGACCGCCGACAGCCTGGGCCTCGACGGCACCGAGGAGGTGTCGATCTCGGGCATCACCGCGCTCAACGCGGGCACGACCCCGCGCACGGTGCGGGTCACCGCCGCTCCGAGCGCGCACTCGCCCGCGGGCAAGACTCCGATCGAGTTCGACGCCGTGGTGCGCATCGACACCCCGGGTGAGGCCGACTACTACCGCAACGGCGGCATTCTGCAGTACGTGCTGCGGAGCCTCGTCTAGTCGTTCAGCGAACCGTCGGCGAACGCCCCGCAACAGGCGTTCGCCGACGGGCCGCCGCACCGGCGCGCTCCCGTAGACTCGGTGGATGGCACTGCTCGACGCGATCCGCACCCCTCGCGACCTCGACCGGCTCGATGAGTCGCAGATGGTCGAACTGGCGGAGGAGATCCGCCGCTTCCTCGTCACCGAGGTCTCGAAGACCGGCGGCCACCTCGGGCCGAACCTCGGGGTCGTCGAGCTCACGCTGGGCATCCACCGCGTCTTCGACTCGCCCCGCGACGCGATCGTGTGGGACACCGGGCACCAGTCGTACGTGCACAAGCTGCTGACCGGGCGCCAGGACTTCTCGAAGCTGCGGCAGAAGGGCGGCATCGCCGGCTACCCGCAGCGCTCGGAGAGCGAGCACGACATCGTCGAGAGCTCGCACGCCTCGAGCTCGCTCAGCTGGGCCGACGGCATCTCGCGCGCCTTCGAGATGACGGGCCAGGACGACCGCCACGTCATCGCCGTTGTGGGCGACGGCGCCCTCACGGGAGGCATGACCTGGGAAGCGCTCAACAACATCAGCGATGACAACAGCCGCAACCTCGTGATCGTCGTCAACGACAACGGGCGCTCCTATGCTCCGACGATCGGCGGCATGGCCCGGTTCCTCTCGACGGTGCGGACGCGCCGCTCGTACTACCGGTTCCGTCGCGGGACGGAGCGGGCGTTCGGCTTCTTCGGGGCTCCTGGTCGCGCGGTCTACCGTGGGGTTCGCGGCGGGTTGCACGGGTTCTTGTCGCGCTTCACCAACAACGAGGCGCTGTACTCCAACCTCGACATCAAGTACATCGGCCCGATCGACGGCCACGACCTGAAAGACGTCGAACGAGCCCTGCGGCAGGCCAAGGAGTACAGCGCGCCGGTCATCGTGCATGCGATCACGCAGAAGGGCAAGGGCTACGAGCCGGCCCTCGCTGATGTCGCCGACCAGTTCCATGCCGTCGGGCAGATCGACCCGGAGACGGGCGAGTCGGTCGAGCAGGCGAGTCAGCCGTCGTGGACCTCCGTGTTCGCCGACGAGATCGTGAGGCTCGCCGACAAGGATCGTCGTATCGTCGGCATCACCGCCGCGATGCTCCGGCCGACCGGTCTGCACAAGCTCGCCGAGAAGCACCCCGATCGCATCATCGACGTGGGTATCGCCGAGCAGCATGCGGTCACCTCTGCCGCGGGCCTGGCCTACGGCGGCATGCACCCGGTCGTCGCGGTCTACGCCACCTTCATCAACCGGGCGTTCGACCAGGTGCTCATGGACGTGGCTCTGCATCGTGCCGGTGTCACCTTCGTGCTCGATCGCGCGGGCGTGACCGGCCCCGATGGTGCGAGCCACCACGGGATGTGGGATCTCTCGATCCTCCAGGTCGTGCCGAACATCCGGCTCGCGGCGCCGCGCGACGCGACACGACTGCGCGAGGAGCTCGCCGAGGCCGTCGCGGTCGACGATGCCCCGACCGTCGTTCGGTTCTCGAAGGGCTCGGTCGGCACCGAGTTCGATGCCGTGCGACGCACCGCTGATGGTGTCGATGTGCTGCGGGAGGCGCCCCACAAGGATGTGCTCATCGTGACGGTCGGTCCGATGGCGAAGATCGGCCTCGAGGTCGCCGAACGGCTCGCCGATCAGGGGATCGGGGCGACGGTCGTCGACCCCCGCTGGGTCGTTCCTGTGCCGGAAAGCGTCATCGAGCTCGCGCGTGACCACCGCATCCTGGTGAGCATCGAGGATGGCGTGCGCGTGGGTGGCATCGGCACCCGCATCCGCCAGGATCTCCGGGCAGCCGGCGTCGATACGGCGGTCGACGAGCTCGGGCTCCCGGACGAGTTCCTCGAGCACGCGACGCGCGAGGAGATCCTCGAGCGTGTGGGTCTCACCTCGCAGGCGATCGCGCGCGACCTCGTCGCTCAGGTGCTCGGCACACGGATCCCCGTCGCGCGCCCGCTGCCCGACGAGCACGGTGCCGCTGTCGACCAGGACGAGCGCACCCGCTAGTCGCCGACGACGACGCCCCGACCGGTTCTCGCGGTCGGGGCGTCGTCGTCAGCGCTGGAGCGTTAGCGGATGCCGCGGATGCGCGGCTCGTGGAACGTGCCGCCGAACACGCGCTCCGAGGCGCCGACGCGGTCGAGGAAGGGCGTGACCCCGCCCATCTGGAACGGCCAGCCGGCGCCGAGGATCATGCAGAGGTCGATATCCTCCGCGGCCTCGACGACGCCGTCCTCGAGCATGCGGTGGATCTCATCGGCGAGGCCGTCTTCGAGCCGCGCCGTGAGCTGCCCGACCGTGTAGGGCTGGGACCCTTCGAGGCGGTGCTTCGCGACGATCTCGAGAGCCTTCTTGTCGATTCCCTTCGACTGGCCCTTCGCATCCTTCTCGAGCAGCACGCCCGCCTCCGCGAGTTCGTGCAGCGCGCGGGACTCGAAGAAGCGCTCGGGGAAGGCCGCGTGGTGCGTGTCGAGCACGTGGGCGCCCACCTTCAGGCCGACGAGGTCGAGCAGCACGAACGGGTCCATCGGCAGCCCGAAGTGGCGCTGCGCCTCGACCACCGTCTCGAACGGGGTGCCGATCTCGACGGCGTGCATCGCCTCGCCCAGCACCTTCGCGAGAATGCGGTTGACGACGAACCCGGGGGTGTCGGCGGTGATGACCGCGTTCTTGCGCAGCGCTTGCGCCGTGGCCATGGCCGTCGCGAGCGTCGCATCATCCGTCGCCGAGGTGTTGACGACCTCGATCAGCGGCATGACCGCCACGGGGTTGAAGAAGTGGAAGCCGACGACGCGCTCGGGGTGCTGGAGCTTCGCTCCGATCTGCTCGACCGACAACGACGAGGTGTTGGTGGCGAGCACGGCCTCGGCCGAGATGTGCTTCTCGATCTCGGCGAAGACGTCTTGCTTGATCGAGAGCTCTTCGAACACGGCCTCGATCACCCAGTCGCAGTCGGCAAAGTCGGCCTTGTCGATCGTGCCGGAGAGCAGTGCGCGTAGGCGGTTTCCCTCGTCGCTGTCGATGCGGCCCTTCTGCTCGAGCTCGGCGATCTCGCCACGGATGTAGTCGAGCCCCTTGTCGACGCGCGCCTGGTCGAGATCGGTGATGATGACCGGCACCTGGAGACGCCGCAGGAAGAGCAGCGCGAACTGGCTGGCCATGAGACCCGCTCCGAGCACGCCCACCTTCGTCACCTTCTTGGCGAGCGCCTTGTCGGGAGCGCCCGCGGGGCGCTTGGCGCGCTTCTGGACGAGATTGAACGCGTAGATGGATGCGCGGAACTGGTCGCCCGCGACGAGGTCGGCCAGCGCCCGGTCCTCGGCCGCGAACCCCTCGGCCTTGGTCGTGTTCTTGGCCGCCGCGAGCAGCTCGAGGGCCGCGTAGGGAGACTTCGCGACCTTCCCGAGGCGCTTCTCGAGGGTCTTCCGGGCGATGCCGATCGCGACGTCCCACTTAACGGCGCGCTCGAGCTTGCCGGGCTCGTTCGGGCGCTTGACCTTCACGGCCCCCGTGATCACGCGGTCGGCCCAGGTGATCGAGTCCTCGAGGAAGTTCGCGGGCGACAGCAGCACATCGGCCATGCCGAGCTCGTACGCCTCGGTCGGCTTGAGCGTCCTGTTGTTCTTGAGCGGGTTCTCGACGACCACCTTGAGGGCGTTCTCGATGCCGATGAGGTTCGGCAGCAGCCACGCGCCTCCCCAGCCGGGGATGATGCCGAGGAAGACCTCGGGCAGCGCGAGGGCCGCCGCACTGGAGTCGAGCGTGCGGTAGTCGCAGTTGAGGGCCACCTCGACACCGCCGCCGAGCGCGAGCCCGTTGATGAAGCAGAACGACGGCACACCCAGCTCGCCGAGCTTGCCGAGGGCGTAGTGACCGAGCTGCGCCATCTGCAGCCCTGCCTCGTAGCTGGGGATGTCGCCGACCTTCGAGAGGTCGGCCCCCGCCGCGAGGATGAACGGCTTGCCGGTGATCGCGAGCGCGCGGATCTCGCCCGCGGCGGCGCGTGCCTTCTGGGCATCGAGCACTCCGGCGAGCTCCATGAGGCCCTCGGGGCCGAGGGTGCTGGGCCGCGTGTGGTCGCGGCCGTTGTCGAGGGTGACGAGGGCGAGAACCCCGCCGCTCGGCAGCGGCACATCGCGCACATAGCTGTGCGTGACGACCTCGTCGTCGCTCAGCCCCCGAAGCTCGGCGAACTGGTCGGGGGAGTACTGCGCGGTCGCGCTCGTGGTCGCCACGATCAAGCCTTCTTTCCGGTGTAGTGCGGGTTCTCCCAGATGACGCTGCCGCCCTGTCCGAGGCCGACGCACATAGCAGTAAGGCCGTAGCGCACGTCGGGGCGCTCTTCGAACTGGCGGGCGAGCTGGATCATGAGCCGCACGCCCGAGCTCGCGAGGGGGTGGCCGAGGGCGATGGCGCCGCCCCAGGGGTTGACCCGCGGGTCGTCGTCGTCGATGCCGAAGTGGTCGAGCAGGCTCAGCACCTGCACGGCGAAGGCCTCGTTGAGCTCGAAGAGCCCGATGTCGTCGATCGTCAGGCCGGCCTTCGCGAGCGCCTTCTCGGTGGAGGGGATCGGGCCGATGCCCATGATCTCGGGGGCCACACCCGCGTAGGCGAAGCTCACCAGGCGCATCTTCGTCGTGAGCCCGAGCTCCTTCGCGGCGTCGGCGCTCGCCAGCAGGCTCACGGTCGCTCCATCCGTGAGCGGCGAGGCGTTGCCGGCGGTGACCCGGCCGTGCGGGCGGAACGGCGTCTTGAGGCCCGCGAGCCCCTCCATGGTGGTCGCGGGGCGGAGGCCCTCGTCAGTGGTCGCGAGCCCGTAGCCGGCCTCGCTGCGGAGCGCGACAGGAACGAGGTCGGGCTGGATCTTGCCGGCCGCATAGGCCGCGGCGACCTTCTGCTGGCTGCGCATCCCGAAACGGTCGGCGCGCTCCTTCGTCAGGGAGGGGAATCGATCGTGCAACCGCTCGGCGGTGAGTCCCATGTTGAGGGCGTCGCCGCTGACGAGCTTCTCGGCGAGGAACCGGGGGTTCGGGTCGGCACCGAAACCCATCGGGTGACGGCCCATGTGCTCGACGCCGCCCGCGATCGCGACGTCGTAGGCGCCGAACGCGATGCCGCCTGCCGTCGTCGTCACCGACGTCATGGCTCCCGCGCACATGCGGTCGATCGCGTATCCGGGAACGCTGAGCGGCAGGCCCGCGAGGATCGCGGCCGTGCGGCCGAGCGTCAATCCCTGGTCGCCGACCTGGGTCGTTGCCGCGATCGCGACCTCGTCGACGCGCTCCTTCGGCAGCGAAGGATTGCGCTCGAGAAGCCCGATCATCGCCTTCACGATGAGGTCGTCGGCGCGGGTGTTCCAGTACATGCCCTTCTCGCCTGCGCGCCCGAACGGGGTGCGGACTCCGTCCACGAATACGACGTCGGCTCGTTCAGCCACGATGGTGCCTCCCAGGGGTTGATGGTCTGGCGCTCAGCCTAGGGAGGCGGTTCGGACGGCGGGGGAACCCCTGCGTGTTCCTACGAATCCGCCTCGGGGGCCTCGAGCGGGGCTTGGAGTGCTTCGACAAAGGCTTCCCCGATCGCCTGTGCGGTTGCGTCAATCTGCCACGGGCGAGCTCCGAGTGCTGCGAGTGCGTCGGCGATCGACGCGCGGGTCGTCTCCGCCGGCGGGGCCCACGCGAGACGACGCACGTGCTCGGGCGTCAGCAGGTTCTCGACGGGAAGCTCGAGGCCGTCGGCGATCGCCTGCAGCCGAGGCCGCACCGCGCGGTACCGACGGTCGGCTTCGGGGCTGCGATCGGGCCACGACCGCGGGGGCGGGATGCTCTCCTCCGAACCGCGATGCGCCGGGAGATCATCCGTGGCCAGGCCTGCCTCGATCGCCGCCCACCAGCGATCGATCTGCGTGCGGCTCGCGCGCCCCATGAACGTCTTGAGACCGGCGAGCTCGCGCTTGGAGGTGAGCGGTGCCCGCGCCGCCGCCACGATCGATGCATCGGGCAGCAGGCGCCCCGGCGAGGTGTCGACTTCCTGCGCATAGGCGTCACGGGCGCGCCACAGTTCGCGAGCGACCGCGAGGGCGCGTTGCCCGCGCACGGTCGAGAGGCCCGAGAGGCGTCGCCACGGTTCGGCCTTCGGCTCGGCGGCGGGTTTGGCGAGCACGGCGGCGAACTCCTGTGCGGCCAGGTCGGACTTGCCTGACGCGTCGAGACGCTCAGCGATGCGATCGCGCACGTCGAGCAGCAGCTCGACATCGAGCGCGGCGTAGGTGAGCCACGAGTCCGGCAAGGGGCGGGTCGACCAGTCGGCCGCGGAGTGCTCCTTCGCCAGGTGCAGGCCGAGAGTCTCCTCGACGACGGCGCCGAGCCCGACGCGCGGCATCCCGGCGAGGCGGGCACCCAGCTCGGTGTCGAAGAGCGCAGCCGGATCGAGCCCGACCTCGCGCAGGCACGGCAGGTCTTGGCTCGCGGCGTGCAGCACCCATTCCTCGCCGCCGATCACCGCCTGCAGCTCGGTGAACGATCCGATCGCTGGCGGGTCGAACAGGAAGGTGCCCGCTCCCCGGCGGAAGACCTGGATGAGGTAGGCCCGTTGGGAGTACCGGAAACCGCTCGCCCGCTCGGCATCCACGGCAACGGGGCCGCTCGCAGCACCCAGTTGTGCGACGGCGGCGAGGTACTCGGTGCGCGAGTCGATGACCTGCGGTGCGCGGGCCAGCCGCGCGGTCGGCAGAGCGGGAGAGGCATCGGGTTCCGCCGCCTGTGCGACGGTCTCGACCGGTGTCGTGGCGTGCGGCCGCGGGGGGAGCGGGGGCGGCGCGGCGAAGGGGTCGGTGATGGGCGGTCGATCAGCCACGCGACTCCCGTCGGGGCTGCAGCACCGCCACCCCCTCGGCGGCCGGCGGGTAGCCCGCGACCATGCAGAGCAGCTCTGCCCACCCTTCGACGTGCGCGGCGAGGTCGTGCTCGAGCGGGGTCCAGGAGGCGCGGAGCTCGATCTGCGCGCCGCTGCCCTGCGCGGCGAGCTCGCCGTAGCCCGTCGAGAGCACCTTGGTCGCCGTGCCGCTCGCTGCGGTGTAGTCGGCGCCGCGGGCGGCGAGCGCGTCGACCAGCCACGACCACGCGACGTCGGCGACGAAGGGGTCGAGACCGATCTCGGTCTCGAGCGGTGCCTGCGCATAGCAGATGACCCGCACGGCGCCGCCCCAGCCCTCGGGCGACTCGGGGTCGTACAGGATGATGAGTCGGCCGGTACCCAGGTCGGAATCGTCGGAGTGCCGGGCCGGGTTGACATCAGCGGCCAAGGCGTAGGAGTAGGGAGCGAGCCCGCTCGGGGCGGGGATCACCGTCACCTGCAGCTCGTCGCGCACCGTCGCCCGACCGACCGAGGCCACGATCTCGTCGAAGACGACCTGCGGCGTCGGCGGGGCGGCCGGGGCGGAGGACACGTGTGCAGACTAAGCGCTGTTGGTAGGTTCGGGGCGTGAGACTCGCCGTTCTGAACCCCGGGCGCCTGCGGGGCGACCGGTGAGGGACGCGGGACGCTTCGCCGCCCGCGCCGCCGCGCTCGTGCTCGTCATGGGCGGCGCCGCCCTGCTCGGGGGCGCGCTCGTCGCCCTGCGCGTCGCGCGCGATGTCGTCACCCCTCCTCGTCGGCGCAAGGAGGACGTCGTGATCCTCGCGGTCGATCACGAGGCCGGCACCATCCGGCTCAGTCGCACGCCCGATACCGTCGTGCCCGGGCGCTACAGCCTCTGGTTCGATCAGGACCATGGCCACGCGCGGGTGGGTCAGATCATCGCGGAGGACGAGGTCTCGGTGCTGCGGCGCCTCGACGGAGTGCAGCGGGGCGACCTCGATCGCGCTTCCCGCGGCAGGTGGGCGGGCTGGTGGTTCCTGACTCCGGCCGATCTCGGGCTGACGTTCCGCGAGGTCGGCATCAGCACCCCCGTCGGTGTCGCTCCGGCGTGGCGCATCGATCCGGAAGAGGAGGGCGACGCCTGGGTGATCCAGGTGCACGGCCGAGGGGTCACCCGCGCGGAGGGGTTGCGCGCTGTGAGCGTGTTCCGCGCGGCCGGCTATCACTGCCTGCTCATCAGCTACCGGAATGACGGGGATGCTCCGCCGAGCCACGACGCCCGCTACGCCCTCGGTGACGAGGAGTGGCGCGACGTCGAGGCCGCGCTCGAGTACGCGCGGCGCGAGGGCGCGCGCCGGATCGTGCTCATGGGCTGGTCGATGGGGGGCGCCACGGTGCTGCAGTGCATCACCCGCTCGCCGCTCGCCGCCCACGTGAACGGCGTCGTGCTCGAGTCGCCCGTCGTCGACTGGCTTCCCGTTCTGCGCTTCCAGGCGGCGGCTGCGGGATTGCCGCCCGCGGTCCGCGACGCCGCGCTCGCGATGCTCGGCTCGAGCCGGGCATCATCGTGGGTGGGGCTCGCCGAGCCGATCGACTTCGAGCGGCTCGACATCGTGGCACGGGCGGCCGAGCTCAGCATCCCGATGCTGCTGCTGCACAGCGACGACGACGGCTACGTCCCGAGCGGCGCGAGCATCGCGCTCGCCAACGCCCGCCCCGACGTCGTGCGTCTCGAACGGTTCGCCGTCGCGCGCCACACCAAGCTCTGGAACCACGATCCCGAGCGTTGGGAGCGCGCGATCCGGGTCTGGCTCGGCGACCAGGGCCTCGGGCCGGTCAGCGGGTCAGCGCCCACCGGCCGTACTGCGCGCCCGCGTCGTCCACGAGCAGCTGCCGCGCCGTCAGGGGACTGATCGGCACCGCATCGCCGTCGAGCATCGACGGCCCCGGCCCCCCGAGCCGCGGCACGACGGTCAGGCACAGTTCGTCGACGAGGCGAGCCTCGACGAGCTGAGCCGCGAGCGCCGGGCCGCCTTCTGCGGCGATGCCCGCGACCCCGCGTTCCCGCAGCGCGGCGACGATCGCCGTCACGGGGATGCGCGCATCCGGCCCCGCCTCGAGAGCGACGACGTCGGCATCCGGCACGGCGGCCGCGGCGCGCGCGGC
>NZ_JBHYEO010000031.1:0-19026 GCF_051860105.1 Microcella sp. | reverse complement strand
CCGACGCCGTCGTGCTCGCGACCGGCGGCAACGGCCGCCTCTACCGGCACACGACCAACCCGCCCGTCTCGACGGGCGATGGCGTGATTCTCGCCTACGCGGCCGGAGCGGCGATCGCCGACCTCGAGTTCGTGCAGTTCCACCCGACGGTGCTCGCCGGGGGAGGCCTCGTCTCCGAGGCCGTGCGCGGCGAGGGCGCGACGCTGCTCGACGCCGAGGGCCGCCGCTTCATGCTCGACATCGACCCGCGGGCCGAGCTCGCCCCCCGCGACATCGTGGCGCGCGCGATCGCCCGCCAGATGCGGCTGCAGGATGGCCGACCGGTGCTGCTCGACGCGACGATGCTCGGTGCCGCGGTGCTGGCCGAGCGCTTCCCGACCATCGACGCGCTCGTGCGCGCGACCGGCGTGGACTGGTCGGTCTCGCCGGTGCCGGTGACGCCTGCCGCGCACTACGCGATGGGCGGCGCCCTCACCGACATGGATGGCCGCACCACGATTCCCGGACTGTTCGCTGTGGGCGAAACCGGGTCGACGGGCGTGCACGGGGCCAACCGGCTCGCCTCCAACTCGCTTCTCGAGGCCCTCGTCGTGGGCTGGCGCGCGGGCGACGCCGTCGGCGCCGCGGGCTCGGTGCCCGCGCTGCCCCTGCCCGCCCTCGCCGCCGCGTCGCCCCTGCCCGCCCGCGCCGCCGCGCCGCCCGCCCCGCCGCGCGTCTCCACAATTCAGGAGTCGCTGCCGGTCGAGCAGCTCGACACCCCCGTGCCGGTCGCCCGCGCGATCGCGCCCGACGCCCTGCTCGACGGGACGCTCCTGTGGACGGCCGACCGCATCCGCGACCGTGCCTGGCAGGCGCTCGGTCTGGAGCGCACGGGCGACGAGATGGCCGATTTCGCACGAGAACTCGGGGATGCCCGGCCCGCCGACGATGAGGCCCGCTCGTTGCTGCCGCTCGCGCGCTTGACCGCCGCGGCCGCGCTCGCCCGCACGGAATCGCGCGGTGCGCACTGGCGCGACGACTTCCCCGAGACCGACCCCGCGCAGCGCGTGCGGCGTGTCGTCGTGCGGCCCGATGCCGAATCTCCTGAATTGTGGAGATCGGATGCTCGCGAGGAGGTTCCGGCATGAGCGACGAGCTGACCGGTGCGACCCTCGCGGGTGTCACGGCGATCGTCGATCGAGCCCTTGACGAAGACGCCCCCTGGGGCGACGCCACGAGCGAGGCCGCCATCCCGGCGAGCGCCACGGCCACCGCGCGCATCGTCAGCCGTGTCGACGGTGTCTTCGCCGGCGGCCGAGCCCTCGAGCTCGCGTTCACGCGCGTCGATCCAGCGTTGAGCGTCGAGCGGCACCTCGCCGACGGCGACCCGCTCAGCCCTGGCGCCGTCGTCGCCACGATCACGGGCGCAGCGCGGGGCATCCTGCGCGGGGAGCGCGTCGCCCTCAACTTCGCCCAGCGGCTGAGTGGCGTCGCGACCCTCACGCGCCGCTACGTCGACGCGGTCGCGGGTGCGGCCTCCGCATCCGGCCGCCCCGTGCGTCTCGTCGACACGCGCAAGACGACCCCCGGCCTGCGGATGCTCGAGAAGGCAGCCGTGCGCGCCGGCGGCGGCCACAACCACCGCTTCTCGCTCAGCGACGCGGTGATGCTGAAAGACAACCACCTGTCGGTGCTGGAGTCGCAGGGGCTCGACCTCACGGGGGCGATCCGGGCCGTGCGCGCCCGCATTCCTCACACGATGCACCTCGAGGTCGAGGTCGACCGGCTCGACCAGCTGCCCGCCGTCATCGCGGCCGAGCCCGACACGATCATGCTCGACAACTTCACGCTCGACGACCTGCGCGCGGGCGTCGCCCTCATCGCGGGCCGTGCCACCGTCGAGGCGAGCGGGGGCGTGACTCTCGACACCGTGCGCGCGATCGCCGAGACCGGGGTCGACGTCATCTCGGTCGGCGCGCTCACCCACAGCGCTCCCGCGCTCGACCTGGGGCTCGACATCGTGATCGACGCGGCGCTCTCGGGCACCGAGCAGGGCGGCGCTGCCGGCGGCGCGCGCTAGCGAGCATCCGTGACCCTCATCGATCTCGATCAGGCGGCCACGACCCCCGTGCGCCGCGAGGTGCTCGAGGCGATGTGGCCGTGGCTCACGGGCGAGCATGGCAACCCCTCGTCGACGCACGCGCTCGGCCGTCGGGCTGCCGACGCGCTGGCGGATGCCCGCTCGCGCATCGCCCGCCTCGCCGGCGTGCGCCCGGCGCAGGTCGTGTTCACGAGCGGCGGCACCGAGAGCGACAACCTCGCCGTCATCGGCCTCACCCTGGCCGCGATCGCGCGCGGCCGCGACCGGCACATCCTGGTCAGCGCGATCGAGCACGAGGCGGTGCTCGAGTCGGCCGCGTATCTCGAGCGCTGGCACGACGTCGAGGTCACGCGCATCCCGGTCGATGCCGACGGCGTGGTGGATGCTGATGCTGCGCTCGCCGCCCTCCGACCCGGCACGGCGCTCGTGAGCGTGCAGGCCGCGAACAATGAGGTCGGAACCCTGCAGCCGCTCGATGCGGTGCTCGCGGCCGCGCGCTCCGTCGGCGCCCTCGTGCACACCGATGCCGTGCAGTACGCAGGGTGGTACCCGCTGGCGGGGCTCGCCGCGCTCGACGCCGTGACGATCTCGGGCCACAAGCTCGGCGCCCCGAAGGGTGTCGGCGCGCTGCTGCTGCCGACCGGCGCGGCGATCGAGCCGCTCATCCACGGCGGGGGGCAGGAGCGCGACCGCCGTTCGGGCACCGAGAACGTGGCCGGGGCCGTGGGGCTCGCTGTCGCGCTCGAGCTCGCGGAGGCGGAGCGCGAGGCGCATCCGCTCGCCGTGCTCGAGGCGCGGCGCGACGCGTTCATCGCGCGCGTGCTCGAGACCGTTCCCGGCGCGCGGTTGACTGGTCACCCCGCGCGGCGGCTGCCGTGCCACGCCTCGTTCGTCGTGCCGGGCATCGGCGGCGAGCCGCTGCTCATCGCTCTCGACGACCGCGGCATCCTCGCCTCGAGCGGCTCGGCGTGCGCCGCCGGCCGCGACGAGCCCTCGCCCGTGCTGCTCGCGATGGGCTACGACGCCGACACGGCCCGCACCGCGATCCGCTTCAGCTGGGGGGCCTCCACAATTCAGGAGTCGCTCGACACCGCGGCGCGTGAGCTCGCCGAATCAGCGGCCTTTTTGCGCGGGTTGGGCTGAGCATCCGCCGAATCTCCTGAATTGTGGAGATGCGCCCGGCGCGGCAGGTCCTGAATGGTGGAGACGCGCCGCGCGAGACGCGTGCCCGATTCGTGGATGCCCGCCGCGCCGCCGGGCCCGTTCGCACCCGCGCGCGGGATACTGGAGCAGTGCCGACCTACCGTGACGAGATCGTCGTGCTGCGCACCCACAAGCTGGGTGAAGCCGACCGCATCGTCACGATGCTCAGCCGCAATCACGGCAAGATCCGCGCGGTGGCCAAGGGGGTGCGGCGCACGGCGAGCAAGTTCGGCGCGCGCCTCGAGCCGTTCATGGTCGCCGACGTGCAGCTCTACGCCGGCCGCAGCCTCGACATCGTGCAGCAGGCTGAGAGCCTCGGCTCGTACGGCGCCGAGATCTCGAGCGACTACGGCAGCTACACGGCCGCCAACGTCATGGTCGAGACGGCCGACCGCGTCACGGGCGACGACGGCGGGGGAGTGCAGCAGTACCTGCTGCTGGTCGGCGCGTTGCGGTCGCTGGCCCGTGGCGATCATCCGCCCGGTCTGACGCTCGACAGCTACCTGCTGCGGTCGCTCTCGATCGCCGGATGGGCGCCGACCTTCGGCGACTGCGCCGTCACCGGCGCGCCCGGCCCCCACAGCGCCTTCGTGGTGCAGCTCGGAGGCATGGTGGCCGACGAGGTCGCCCCGCCCGGCGCTCCGCGCGTCAGTACCGAGACGCGCGAGCTGCTCGCCGCCCTGCTCACGGGCGACTGGCAGACGGCCGAGGCGGCCTCCGAGCGCGCGCGGGCCCAGGCCAACGGCATCGTCGCGGCCTACGCGCAGTTCCACCTCGAGCGCGGGCTGCGGTCGCTGCCGCACGTCGACCGCCACGACGCGCGGTACGACGCGCGCGAGGCGGAGCGCGAGGCCGACCGCGACCTGGCCCACGCCGCCGCGGCGGCCTCCACAATTCAGGAGTCGGCGTGAGCAAAGAGCCGCGACACGCCGAGCCGCTGCGCCCGCTCGACTGGACGGGCGAGCAGCCTCCTGAATTGCGGAGAGAACTCGTGCCGAACCACGTCGCCATCGTCATGGACGGCAACGGTCGCTGGGCCAACCGCCAGGGCCTCACCCGCGTCGAGGGCCACCGCGCCGGCGAGGCGAGCCTGCTCGATGTCGTCGCGGGCGCCGTACAGATCGGCGTGCAGCACT
The DNA here is from genome assembly GCF_051860105.1 of Microcella sp. Classification (GTDB taxonomy): domain Bacteria; phylum Actinomycetota; class Actinomycetes; order Actinomycetales; family Microbacteriaceae; genus Microcella. The sequence continues at coordinate 14,607 of NZ_JBHYEO010000031.1, read as the reverse complement.
TGAGCGTCTACGCCTTCAGCACCGAGAACTGGAGCCGCAGCCCCGACGAGGTGCGCTTCCTCATGGGCTTCAACCGCGAGGTGCTGCGCCGCCGACGCGACCAGCTCGACGCCTGGAACGTGCGCATCCGCTGGGCCGGGCGCCGCCCGCGCCTGTGGCGCAGCGTCATCAGTGAGCTCGAGGAGGCGCAGGCCCGCACGGCGAGCAACACGGGCCTCACCCTGACGATGTGCGTCAACTACGGCGGACGCGTCGAACTCGTGGATGCCGTGCGCGCCCTCGCCGCCGACGTCAAGGCCGGTCGCGTCGATCCCGCGCGCATCACCGAGCGCTCGATCGCCAAGCACCTCTACGAGCCCGACCAGCCTGACGTCGACCTCTTCGTGCGGTCGAGCGGCGAGCAGCGCACGAGCAACTTCATGCTCTGGCAGAGCGCCTACGCCGAGATGGTGTTTCTCAACACGCTCTGGCCCGACTTTCGGCGGCGGCACCTGTGGGATGCCATCGAGGACTACGCGCGCCGCGACCGCCGCTTCGGCGGGGCGGTGGATGCTCCTTCCGCGTAGCCCGCGAGCGCGCGGCTGCACGACCCGTGATCAGTAGACTTCTCGGCATTGCGTTACTCGGCGCCGGGCATCCAGCTCGGCCGGAATTGGAGACCTCCCCGTGGCTGCCCCCTCTCGGCTCGACAACGTCATCGCGCTCGCCAAGCGGCGCGGCTTCGTCTTTCAGGCCGGTGAGATCTACGGCGGTTCGCGGTCTGCCTGGGACTACGGACCCCTCGGTGTCGAGCTGAAGGAGAACATCAAGCGCCAGTGGTGGCGCTCGATGGTGACCCGCCGCGACGACGTCGTCGGGCTCGACTCGAGCGTCATCCTGCCCAAGCGCGTGTGGGAGGCCTCCGGCCACGTTGAGGTCTTCAGCGACCCGCTCGTCGAGTGCCTCAGCTGCCACAAGCGGTACCGCGCCGATCACCTCGAGGAGGAGTACGAGGAGAAGAAGGGTCGTGCCCCCGAGAACGGGCTGAAAGACATCGCGTGCGTGAACTGCGGCACGCGCGGGCAGTGGACCGAGCCGAAGGAGTTCTCGGGGCTGCTGAAGACATACCTCGGCCCGGTCGAAGAAGAATCCGGGATGCACTACCTGCGCCCCGAGACCGCGCAAGGCATCTTCGTCAACTTCGTCAACGTGCTCAACGCGGCCCGCATGAAGCCCCCGTTCGGCATCGGCCAGATCGGCAAGTCGTTCCGCAACGAGATCACGCCCGGCAACTTCATCTTCCGCACGCGCGAGTTCGAGCAGATGGAAATGGAGTTCTTCGTCGAGCCCGGCACCGACGAGGAATGGCACCAGTACTGGATCGACACCCGCCTCGCCTGGTACACCGATCTCGGCATCAACCCCGACAACCTGCGGCTCTACGAGCACGCGCAGGAGAAGCTCTCGCACTACTCCAAGCGCACCGTCGACATCGAGTACCGCTTCGGCTTCACGGGCTCGGAGTTCGGCGAGCTCGAAGGCATCGCCAACCGCACCGACTTCGACCTGAAGACCCACAGCGAGCACTCGGGCGTCGACCTGTCGTACTTCGACCAGAGCAAGGAAGAGCGCTGGACGCCGTACGTCATCGAGCCCGCCGCCGGCCTCACGCGCTCGCTCATGGCCTTCCTCGTCGACGCCTACTACGAGGACGAGGCGCCCAACACGAAGGGTGGCGTCGACAAGCGCACCGTGCTGCGCCTCGACCGACGCCTCGCGCCCATCAAGGCAGCGGTGCTGCCGCTGTCGCGCAACGAGCAGCTCTCGCCCGTCGCGCGCGAGCTCGCCGACCGCCTGCGCCAGCACTGGAACGTCGACTTCGACGACGCCGGCGCGATCGGCCGCCGCTACCGCCGCCAAGACGAGATCGGCACGCCGTTCTGCGTCACGGTCGACTTCGACACCCTCGACGACCAGGCCGTCACGGTGCGCGAGCGCGACACCATGGCGCAGGAGCGCATCCCGCTCGAGAAGCTCGAGGCGTACCTGGCCGGCGAGCTGCTCGGCTCGTAGCCCCGCGCCCGCCACCCCGACGACCCGCGCCGGTCTCCACAATTCAGGAGTCGCGGCGCGGGACAGGGCATCCACGGGTCTCTGTCGGTGTGTCGACGCCCGCCGACGTCGTCGACTCCTGAATTGTGGAGGCGCACCGGGGTCGGGGAGTCCCTCACACGGAGCGAGCGCGGGCGGTGGGCCGCCGAGGGCCGCGACGGGCGGTCGGGTCGCGCGCGGCCGGGGCATCCTGCGGCGATGGATGCTGCGCACCTTGTCGCCCGCTACGGCGGCGCCCTCGACCGACGCCGGCTGCACGAGCTCGGCGCCACCGATCACGATCTGCGCCGGGCACTGAGAGCCGGATCGCTCAACCGCCCGCGTCGTGGCTGGTACTCGACCTGGCCTGAGCGCGACCCGCGATTTCGGGCGATGAGGGTCGGCGGGCGGCTCACCGGCATCAGTGCGGTCGCCGCGCTCGGCGGCTGGGTGCTGGATCGGCATCTTCTTCACGTGGCGGTGCCCACCAACGCCGCCCGCCTGCGCAGTCAATGGCGTCGCGACATCCGGCGGGCGGATGCTCGCCCTGACGGTGCCGTCATCCACTGGGTCGCGCCGGCGCACGACCGGGGTTCCTCGACCGGCATCGTCGACCTCGCCGAGGCGATCGAGCTCGTCTGCCGCACCGAGCCCGCCGAGCAGGCCATCGCCGTGCTCGACTGGGTTCGCCGCACGGGCCGGCTCGATCGCATCGAGCTCGCCGAGCTGAGCGAACGGCTCGGGCCGCTCCGCTGGCTCGTCGAGGCGAGCATCGAGAACTGCGATTCGCTGCCCGAGAGCCTGGCGCGCACGCGATTGCGCGCCGCGGGCGTACAGGTCAGCACGCAGGTCGGGTTCACCGATAGCCCCGAGCGCATCGACCTGGTGCTCGAGGGGGCGGTGGCCGTCGAGGTCGATGGAGACGAGCACCACCGCGAGCGGTTCGAGGTCGATCGTGCGCGCGACCTGGCCATCACCCGGGTCGGGCTGCACGCGGTGCGGCCGAGCGCCCGGCACGTCTTCACCCGCTGGCCCGAGGTGCAGGCGGCTCTGGTGCGCGCGCTGCGCGAGCGCGGCATCCTCGTCGATCTCCACAATTCAGGACTCGCGCAGGTCGGGAGGCCCGCGACACGCCGTGAGAGCGCTCCGCCGGGTCTGGTGGCGGCCAAAGCTCCTGAATTGTGGAGACCCGCCCGCGCGGGGTGAGGTGGGAATACCCCCGGGCGGGCCGCGTTGACCTCAGCATGAGCAACCCCATCGACGTGCAGATCTGGTCCGACGTGCAGTGCCCCTGGTGCTACATCGGCAAGCGCAAGTTCGAGGCCGCCGTCGAGCATTTCGAGGGCGACGTCACGGTCACGTACCGCAGCTTCGAGCTCGCACCCGACACCCCGGTCGACTTCGAGGGCTCGCCCGTCGACTACCTCAGCCAGCGCAAGGGCATCAGCCCTGAACAGGCCCAGCAGATGGTCGACCGCGTCAGCGGAGTTGCGGAGTCCGTCGGGCTCGAGTACCACTACGACCGCATCCACCAGACCAACACGGTGCTCGCGCACGAGCTGCTGCACTTCGCGAAGGCGCACGGCAAGCAGCTCGAGCTCAAGGAGCGCCTGCTGCGCGCCTACTTCACCGAGGGTGGCCACATCGGCCGCGCCGCTGATCTGGCCGAGTTCGCCGCCGAGGTGGGGCTCGACCGCGATGCCGCAGCAACCGCGCTCGCCGAGCACACCTACCTGCCCGACGTGAAGGCCGACATGGCGCAGGCAGTCGCGTACGGCATCCAGGGCGTGCCCTTCTTCGTCATCGACGCGAAATACGGCATCTCCGGCGCGCAGGATTCCGCGACCTTCCTGGCCGCACTGCAGCAGGCCGCGGCCGAGCGTGAGTCGGCCCCGATCGAGGCCTCATGACGATGGATGCTGCACCGAAGCCCTTCGCGATGCTCGGCGACCCCGCCGCCGAAGCGTGTGAGGGCGACGCCTGCCTGATCCCCGCGCCCTCGGTTAGCTCGGTCGCCTCCACAACTCAGGAGTAGCAGCAGTCCCAGCCGCGCGACACGCCGTGCGAGCGCTCTCACGCGGCAGTGCGCGCGTCCGTCTCCTGAATTGTGGAGACGAGCGAGGGGTCAGCGCGGCGCGAGCGGCTCGCTGATGTCGGCGACGACGGCACCGAGGGCGGTGAGCAGCTCGTCGGCCTCGACGAAGAGCGAGTAGGCGTGCTCGCCCGCGCCCATCGACACACGTCGCCCCACCATGCCGGCATCGGCATACACGGGCCAGGCGGTCGTCGAGCCGAGCGGCGTGATGGTTCCGCGCTCGTACCCCGTCGCTGACAGCGCGAGCTCCGGCGAGGGCAGCTGCAGCTTGTTAACCCCGACGAGCGCCCGGAGCTTCGGCCACGAGATCTGCCGGTCGCCGGGGATGAGCGCGAAGAGGAACGTGTCGTCGCTGCGCTTCACGACGAGCGATTTGACGATGTCGGCTGGGGTGATGCCGAGCAGCGATGCGGCCTCTTCGAGCGACGAGGCCCGCATCCTCTCGATGAATGCGACCGTCAGTCCGCGCGCCGCTGCATCGGCCGCTACCCGCTCGCGTCCGCTCTCCGTCAAGGTCCCGCCTCCCGAGTTCTAGGCTGAGCCCATGAGCAACGGCGCACCCCTGAGAGCGGGCATCATCGGCTTCGGACTCGCGGGTCGAGTCTTCCACGCCCCCTTCCTCACCACGAATCCGGCGTTCACGATCGCGGCGATCGCGACGAGCGACGAAGCCCGTGCCGCGCAGGCGCGCGCCGCGCATCCGGGTGCCGAGATTCTGTCGACGGATGCCCTTCTCGGGCAGGCCGGAGACCTCGACCTCGTCGTGCTCGCGTCGCCGCCGCACGTGCACCGCGAGCAGGCGGTCGCGGCGCTCGAGGCCGGGGCGGCGGTCGTCATCGACAAGCCCTTCGTGCCCACCGTCGCCGACGCCGAGGCGATCATCGCCGCGGCCGACGCGGCAGGGCGGCCGCTCACGGTATTCCAGAACCGGCGGTGGGACGGCGACTTCCGCACCGTCACGACGCTGGTGAATACGGGCGCGCTCGGAACCGTGCACCGCTTCGAGTCGACGTTCGAGCGCTTCGGCGCCCCGAAGCGCGATCAGTGGCAGGGGCAGATCAGCCCCGCACAGGGCGGCGGAATCCTCTTCGACCTCGGCAGCCACCTCATCGACCAGGCGCTCACGCTGTTCGGTCCCGCGACGCTCGAGGTTGCCGAGCTGAGGGCCGTTCGCGAGGGCCTGGGGAGCGAAGACGACGCCTTCATCTCGCTGTGGCACGAGAACGGCGTGCGCAGCCACCTCACGATGAGCCGGGTCGCGGCGCAGAGCGGACCGCGGTTCCGCGTGCTCGGCGATGCGAGCGGCTACACCGTCTACGGCCTCGACGGGCAGGAGCCTGACCTCAAGGTCGGCCGCTGGCCCGGCAGCGAGGGCTATGGCGAGACGCCGAAGGCCGACTGGGGCCTGCTCGGCATCGACAACGGCGAGCAGCCGCTCGTGCCCGTGCCCACCGAGGTCGGCGGCTACCCCGACTTCTACGCGCAGGTGGCGGCGAGCATCCGCGATGGTGCCCCTGTGCCGGTGGATGCTCGCCACGCCCTCGAGACCGTGCGCATCATCGAGCAGGCTCACGCGCTCGCAGCCCGCTGAGCCCGCGTGCCGGCGCTGACAGCGCATCACGGCGCGACCTGGGAGAATAGGCGTACCATGTCGACCGCCACGCTGCCCTCAACGCCTCAGGCCGCGCCGCTCAGCATCGGCCCGATCCCGCTGAGCGTGCCCGTCGTGCTCGCACCCATGGCGGGCATCACGAACACGGCGTTCCGGCGGCTGTGTCGCGAGTACGGCGCGGGGCTCTACGTGAGCGAGATGATCACGAGCCGGGCGCTCGTCGAGCGCACGCCCGAGAGCCTGCGCCTCATCACGCACCACGAGAGCGAGACGGTGCGCAGCATCCAGCTCTACAGCGTCGACCCGACGACGGCGGGGGAGGCGGCGGCGTTCCTCGCGGGCGAGGGCCTCGCCGACCACATCGACATGAATTTCGGATGCCCCGTTCCCAAGGTCACGAAGAAGGGCGGGGGAGCCGCCCTGCCGTGGAAGCTGACGCACTTCAGGAACATCGTCGAAGCGACCGTGAAGGCCGCCGGCGACATCCCCGTGACCGTCAAGATGCGCAAGGGCATCGACGCCGACCACCTCACCTACCTCGAGGCCGCGAAGGCCGCCGAGGGTGCCGGCGTCGCGGCCGTCGCCCTGCACGCGCGCACGGCCGCCGACTTCTACTCGGGCACCGCCGACTGGGATGCCATCGGAAAGCTCAAAGAGTCGATCACGAGCATCCCCGTGCTGGGCAACGGCGACATCTGGTCGGCGCAGGATGCCCTGCGCATGGTCGAGCAGTCGGGCTGCGACGGCATCGTGGTCGGGCGCGGCTGCCTGGGCCGGCCGTGGCTCTTCGGCGACCTCTCTGCCGCGTTCAGAGGTGAAGAGCACAAGGCCATGCCGGGCCTCGGCGAGGTCGCCGACGCCTTCCGCCGCCACGCCGAACTGCTCGTCGAGTTCTTCGACGACGAGGCGAAGGCCTGCCGCGACATCCGCAAGCACGTGGCCTGGTACTTCAAGGGCTACGCCGTCGGCGGCGAGCTGCGCGCCCGCCTCGCCGCGGTCGAGAGCCTGCAGCACATGGACGACCTGCTCGGCGAGCTCGACCGCGACGCGCCCTACCCGGGCGAGGCCGCTGAGGGTCAGCGCGGTCGCGCGGGCACGCCGAAGAAGCCCGCTCTGCCCGATCGCTGGCTCGAGAGCCGCGAGCTCACGGGCGCGAGCCGCGCCGAGGTCACCGCCGCCGAGCTGCACCACTCGGGCGGCTGAGCATGCACGACGACCTCACGCCGGGCTACGGCCCGGCCGATGCCGAGCGCTGGCTGCCGGAAGAGCACAACGGGAGCAAACGCAGCGACTTCGCGCGCGACCGCGGGCGCCTGCTGCACTCGAGCGCTCTGCGCCGCTTGGCCGCGAAGACCCAGGTGCTCAGCCCCACGGCCGGCCTCGACTTCGCCCGCAACCGCCTGACCCACTCGCTCGAGGTCGCGCAGGTCGGCCGTGAGCTCGCGACGAGCCTCGGCCTCGATCCGGATGTCGTCGACACCGCGTGCCTCGCCCACGACCTCGGGCATCCGCCCTTCGGGCACAACGGCGAGCGCGCCCTCAACGACTGGGCGGCCGGCTTCGGCGGCTTCGAAGGCAACGCGCAGACCCTGCGCCTGCTCACGCGCATCGAGCCGAAGGTGCTCGGCCCCGACGGGCGCAGCTACGGTCTCAACCTCACGCGCGCGAGCCTCGACGCGAGCACGAAGTACCCGTGGCCTCAGTCGCAGGGAATCCCCGACCCGAGCGGTCGCAGCAAGTTCGGCTTCTACGACGACGACGCGGCCGCCTTCGAGTGGATGCGCGGCGGCTCGCCCGACCGCGTGCGCTGCATCGAGGCGCAGGTCATGGATCTGAGCGATGACATCGCCTACAGCGTGCACGACTTCGAAGACGCCATCGTGAGCGGCTACCTCGATGTGCCGGCGCTGAGCGCCCGCGTCGACCACGACGCCCTCGTCGACGCGATGTTCGAGTGGATCGGCGGCGAGATCAGCCACGACGAGCTCATCGTCGCCTTCGATCGTCTCGACCACCTCGACGCGTGGATCGAGTCGTGGGACGGCTCGCGCCGCGACCTGGCCCGGCTGAAGAACCTCACGAGCCAGCTGATCGGTCGGTTCGCGCATGAGGCCGTGCACGCGACGCGCGAGGCGCATCCTCAGGGCGCGCTCGCCCGCTTCGGGGCCGACGTCGTCGTCCCGCGCGAGACGCAGGCCGAGATCGCCGTGCTCAAGGGCATCGTCGCGGCCAACGTCATGTCGACGAACGCCCGTCAGCCCATCTACGCCCGCCAGCGGGCGCTGCTGATCGAGCTCGCCGATGCCCTCTGGGCAGCGGGCCCGGATGCGCTCGATCGCGCCTTCGCCGACGACTTCCGAGCGGCCGGCGATGACGACGCACGTCGGCGCGTGATCGTCGACCAGGTGGCCTCCCTCACCGACCAGAGCGCCATGACCTGGCACGAGCGGCTCGTCTCCTGAGCCTGTCGGCCGCGGCGACGGTGCTCAGCACCCCGGGCCTAGAATCGGCCCTGTGGCAGGCCTGATCCGACGCAGCGACATCGACGAGGTCAGGTCGCGCACGAATCTGGCCGACATCGTCGGCGACTACGTCACGCTCAAGAGCGCGGGCGTCGGCTCGATGAAGGGCCTGTGCCCGTTCCACGACGAGCGCAGCCCCAGCTTCCACGTGCGCCCTCAGGTCGGCTTCTACCACTGCTTCGGGTGCGGCGAAGGCGGCGACGTCTTCACCTTCCTGCAGAAGATGGACCACGTCACCTTCAGTGAGGCCGTCGAGCGCCTCGCCGGCCGTCTCGGCTACACGCTCCATTACGAGGATGGCGGGCCCGCCGCCGACCAGGGCAACCGCAGCCGCCTGCTGGCCGCCAACGCGGCCGCCGAGCAGTTCTTCCGCGACCAGCTGGGCACGCCCGCGGCCGAGCCCGCGCGGCGATTTCTCGGCGAGCGCGGCTTCGACGCGATCGCGGCTGAGCGGTTCTCGATCGGCTTCGCCCCCCACTCGTACGAGGCCCTCGGCGACCACCTGCGCGGGCTCGGCTTCACGGCGGAGGAGCTGCTGGCCTCGGGGCTGCAGGGCCAGGGCGATCGCAAGCCCTACGACCGGTTCCGCGGTCGGTTGATCTGGCCGATCAAAGACGTCACGGGTCAGACCCTCGGGTTCGGTGCGCGCAAGCTGCTCGAGACCGACAACGGGCCGAAGTACCTCAACACCCCCGAGACGCCCGTGTACAGCAAGTCGAAGGTGCTCTACGGGCTCGACCTCGCCAAGCGCGACATCGCGCGCGGCAAGCAGGTCGTCGTGGTCGAGGGCTACACCGACGTCATGGCCTGCCACCTCGCGGGCATCACGACGGCGGTGGCGACGTGCGGCACGGCCTTCGGCAGCGACCACATCACGATCATCCGGCGGGTCATGGGCGATGTCGACAACCGCGACTCGCACGGGCTCGGCGAGGTCGTGTTCACCTTCGACCCCGACGAGGCGGGCCAGAAGGCGGCGAGCCGCGCGTTCGCCGACGAGCAGCGCTTCGCCGCGCAGACCTATGTCGCCGTCGCGCCCGACGGGCTCGACCCGTGCGATCTGCGCCTGCAGCGCGGCGACGACGCCGTGCGCCTGCTCATCCAGGGCCGCAAGCCCATGTACGAGTTCATGGTGCGCCGTCAGCTCGACCTCTACGACCTCGAGACCGTCGAGGGGCGGGTCGCCGCGCTGCGCGCGACGGCCCCCATCGTCGCCGGCATCCGTGACGAATCGCTCTCCATCGGGTACACCCGCACGCTCGCCGGGTGGATCGGCATGGAACCGACGGAGGTCGCGCAGGCGGTGCGCGCCGCACGCCGCGTACCGGTGCGCAGCGCGGCACCCCGAACGGTGCCCGCCGGCACCGCAGCTCCGGGCCCGTCGCCCACCGACGCCGTGGCAGCGGGGGAGGGCGCGCCTCGCATCCCGGTCGGCGACGCTCACGCCGCGATGGCCGACGCGGTCGTGCCGACCATCGGCATCGCCCAGCTGCCGAACGACCCGGTCACGCGCCTCGAGCGCGAGCTGCTCATGGCGCTGCTGCAGCATCCCGATCAGATCCCGCTCGAGACGGCGCGGCGGGCGCTCCACACGGCATTCAGCCAGCCCGCTCTCGCAACCGTGCGCGACGCGCTGCTCGCGGGGCTCGACGCCTACGGTTCGAGCGAGTGGGCCCGCCGGGTGGCTGAGGAGTCGCCGCCCGCCTTCAGCCCGCTCGTGACGCAGCTCGCGATCGCGCCGCTGCCGATCCGCGAGGGCTTCGCGGCCGAGTACTGCCGCGGGGTGACGACGTCGCTCATCGAGCGCGATCTGCTGCGGCGCAAGACCGAGCTGCTCGGTGCGCTGCAGCGCACCGATGCGACCGCCGAGCCCGAGCGGCATCGTTCCCTGCAGCGCGAGCTCGTCGAGCTCGAGGCCGAACGTCGCCGCGTGCGCGGAGACTAGGATCGCTCGCGTGACAGAACCCGCCGTGCGCGCCCGCGACCTCACCCTGCGCTACCGGGGCGGGGCCGGCAGTCGGGCGGTGCAGGCGATCACCGGTCTCAGCCTCGATATCGCGCCGGGTGAGACGCTCGCCGTCGTCGGCGACTCCGGCAGCGGCAAGAGCACGCTCGCGCGCGTGATCGCCGGCTACACCTCGCGCAGCGTTCCGCGCGGCGTCGAGATCGTCGGGGGCGCTCTCGAGGTGCTTGGCGTCGATGTGCGCCGACTCGGCCGACGCGACGATGATGAGCTCGCCCTCCGGGTGGGCTACGTGCCGCAGGATGCCGGACTCGTGCTCGACCCCCACCTCACGGTCGGTGAGAACGTGGCGATGCCGCTCTTCCAGCGCGATCGCTCCTTCTCGAAGAAGCTCGCGGGCGGCATCGTCGCCGAAGCGATCGACGCGATGCACCTGACCCTCGCCACCATGCCCAAGTACCCGCACGAGCTCAGCCGGGGCCAGCGGCAGCGTGTCGCGATCGCCCGCGCGCTCGTGCTCGACCCCGACCTCCTTGTCGCCGACGAGGCCACCTCGGGGGTCGACGCCACCGTCCGCGGCACGATCCTCGGCCATCTCGCCGAGGTGCAGCGGCGCCGCGGGTTCGCCGCCTTCGTCGTGAGCAGCGAGATCGGCGAAGTGCGACGGCTCTCGCATCGTCTCGCGGTGCTCCACCGTGGCACGATCGTGGGCATGGGAGGCATCGACGAGGTGCTCGATGCTCCCGGCCACCCCTACGTGCAACGGCTGGCCGACCTGTCGCGCGCGCGAGCGTGAGACGAGCAGCCGACCGACCGAGAGAGAAGCGAGCGCTGTGACCGCCCCCGACCGCATGTCCTCCTCCGCCACCTTCGCGGCGGATGCCGCGTTCCTCCTCACCGATCAGCATCGTGATCCGCTCGCGGGTCAGGGCAGGGTGCCCGAGCACCGACCCGACCCGGGTGAGATCGCTGTGCTCCCGCTCGCCTCACCCTTCTTCTCCGAGGCGGTGCAGGCGGGCGGCGGCGCCATCGGCGACCTCTCCGACCGCACCCGCGGCCTCGTCTGGCTGAGCGAGAAGCGTGCGGAGGAGCTGACCGAGATCCTGGCGGCACACCCGGGCATCGGCTGGGTGCAGCTGCCGTGGGCGGGTGTCGACGGCTTCGCCGAGGTGCTCGCGCACTACGCCGACGGGTCCGGCCCGCTGTTCACGAGCGCGAAGGGCGCCTACTCCGAGCCGGTCGCCGAGCACGCGGTCGCCCTCGCGCAGGCGGTGCTGCGCGAGCTGGCGCCCAAGGCGCGCGCGGCGCGCTGGGCCCCCGTACGCACGGGGCTCTCGCTCTACGGCCGCCACGTCGTCATCGTCGGCGCCGGGGGCATCGCGGTCGAGATCATCCGACTCCTGCAGCCTTATCGGGTGCGCATTACGGCCGTCCGACGGTCCGCGTCGCCGCTCGCGGGCGCTGATCGCACCGTGATGACGGATGCCCTCGCCGATGTGCTGCCGACCGCCGACGTGCTCATCCTGGCGGCCGCGTCGACGGGCGAGACCCGTGCTCTCATCGGTGCTCGCGAGCTCGCCCTCCTGCCGGAGACGGCGGCGCTCGTCAACATCGCTCGTGGTGCTCTGATCGATCAGGATGCCCTCGCCGACGCCCTGCGCGAGAAGCGCCTGCTCGGGGCCGGCCTCGACGTCACGAGCCCTGAGCCGCTCGACGACGACCATGCCCTCTGGCGTGAGCCACGGTGCATCATCACCTCGCACTCGGCCGACACTCCTGAGATGACCGCACCGCTGCTCGCGCGCCGCATCACCGACAACGTGCGGGCGTTCCTCGGCGACGGGCGCTTCGTCGGCATCGTCGACCCCGCAGCGGGCTACTGAGTGCGCGCCGAGCCCTCGCGATTCTGCTAGGTTGGAGGGGCTGTTTCAGCGATCCTCGATAGCTCAATTGGCAGAGCAGCCGGCTGTTAACCGGCAGGTTCTTGGTTCGAGTCCAAGTCGGGGAGCCACTCTCCTCATCCGCGCATCACGCCTCCGACGTGGTGCGGCACCGTCTCCCGTCGGAAGGGGTCCGCGATGCTCGCGATGACCACCACCGGGCCGATCGCCGACCCGATGATGCTCGTGATCGTGCTCGGCGCATCCACAGTGCTCCTGCTCGTCATCGGCATCGTGCTGCTCGTCGCGTGGCTGCGGGCGCGCGGACGCGCACGGCGCACGGCGTTCGACCGGGCCGCGGCCGAGCGTCAGCGCATCGACCTCGAGCTCGGGCTGGCCGAGCAGACCGGTCGCTTGCGCATCATCCGCGAGCTGCACGAGGTGTCGGTGCACGCGCTCTCGGTCATCATCAGCCAGGCCGACGGTGCCCGGTACGCGGCGACCGCTGATCCTTCGGCCGCGGCGCGCGCCGCCGCCGTCATCGCTGAGTCGGCGCGCACGACCTTAGGCGATCTGCGTCGGGTCATGGGGCTCGCCCGGGAGGGCGAGGCGAGCGCGTCGCCGCAGCCGCGCCTCAAGTCGACGCGCGAGCTGTTCGCCGTCATGCGCGACAGCGGTCTCGAGGTCGAGTTCGACGAGTCGGGCGACCCGTTCGATCTGCAGCAGGGCGCCGAGCTCGCGATCTACCGCATCCTGCAGGAGGCGCTCGCGAACGCTCTCAGCTATGGCGGCCCGGGCACGGTGGCGCGCGTGACCTTCACGTGGGGCGTCGAGGGGCTGCACGTCAAGGTCGATGACGACGGCATCCGTGCGTCAGCGCGACGCGACGGCCTCGACCCGAACGACGCGAGCGCGGTCGGCTACACGATCGACGACGACCTCAAGGCGCTCACCGATGAGCCGAGCGGCCGCGGAATCCGCGAGATGCGATCGCGCGCCGAGCTCTACGGGGGCATCCTCACGGCGTCGACGGTTCCGGGAGTGGGGTTCTCCCTCTCGGTCGTGTTCCCCGCGCTCCGGTTCCACAATGGGGTGCATGGGGTGAAGCTGGACCGGTCGTGACCACGACGCCCTCGCCCGTCAGGGTGCTCATCGCTGACGACTCCCCGCAGCAGAGGGCCGGCTGGCGCATGGTGCTCGAGTCGCAGCCCGACATGACGGTCATCGGCGAGGCGGGCGACGGCGCTCGCGCGCTCGCGATCGTGCGGCGCGAACCTGCCGATGTCGTGCTGATGGACCTCCACATGCCCCGCGTCAACGGCCTCGCCGCGAGTGAGCGCATCACGCGCGACGCGATCGTGCGCGAGCTCGGGGCGGTTCCGCGCATCGTGCTGGCCACCGCTCTCGACCTCGACGATCACGTGGCGGAGGCGGCACGCGCGGGCGTGTTCGCCGTGGTTTACAAAGACGTCGATCCGGAGTCGCTGCTCGAGATCGTTCGCGCGGCAGCATCATCAGAGTCCGGTTCCGATGAGCGCCGAGGCTGAACGCCGAGCCGCCTGGCGCGCGTCTCTCGCGGTGGGCCTGGCGGTCTCGGCGTACGGCATCTCGTTCGGCGCTCTGGCGGTCGCGTCGGGGCTCGACATCTGGCAGGCGTGCGTGCTGAGCCTCGTCATGTTCTCGGGCGGGTCGCAATTCGCGCTCATCGGGGTGCTCGCCTCCGGCGGCGCGGCGGCGGGGCCCGCGGCCATCGCGGGCGCGACGCTGCTCGGCCTGCGCAACGGGCTCTACGCCATCCGCGTGTCGCCGATCATCGGCCCCGGCTGGGCGAAGCGGCTGCTCGCCGGTCATCTGACGATCGACGAGTCGACCGCGGTGGCGACGGCCCAGCCGACGCTCGCGAGTCAGCGGGTCGGGTTCTGGGCGACCGGGGCGATCATCTACGTCGGCTGGAACCTCATGACGCTCCTGGGCGCCGTGCTCGGCGACCTGCTCGGCGACGTGCGGCAGTTTGGGCTGGATGCGGCCGCAGGCGCGGCCTTCCTCGGTCTCGTGTGGCCCCGGCTGCGAGCCCTGCAGCCCGTCGCCGTCGCGGTGGGATCGGCTGTGGTCGCGGCCGTGCTGCTGCCCGCGCTGCCGCAGGGCGTGCCCGTGCTCGTGGCCGCGCTCGTGGCGGTGGCGGTCGGCGTGCCCAACCTGTTCGGCCGTCGTCCCGGCCCGGCCGTGCCCGCGACCGATGTGCCGAGCGCAGGGGAGGGGCGATGACGGTCTGGCAGATCATCCTGCTCGCGTCGATCCTCGTGTTGGCGACGAAGCTCCTGGGCTATCTCGTGCCGCCGCGCGTGCTCGAGGCGCCCACGGCCGCGCGCACCGCCGAGCTCACGACCGTCGCGCTGCTCTCGGCTCTCATCGTGGTGCAGACCATCGGCGACGGGCAGGGCATCGTGATCGATGCGCGGCTTCCG
>NZ_JBHYEO010000030.1:0-19244 GCF_051860105.1 Microcella sp. | reverse complement strand
GACTGACCGGAGTCAGCCGGTAGCGGGGCTACCGACTAGTTGGCCTCGGTCGGCTCCCAGTCCCATGCGTTCCAGAAGATGGTCGGCGACAGCGGACCCGGCTCCACGTTCGTCACGCGGTCGGAGAACGCGGTGACGGCGGGGAACTGGAAGATGGTCAGACCGTAGAAGTCGTCCATCAGGAGCTTGTCGATCTCGACCTGGATCTCGATCTGGCGGTCGACGTCGAGCGTGACGTCGAGCTCGTCGAGCAGCGCGTCAACCTCAGGGTTGCTGTAGTAGTTGAGGTTGTTGATGCCACCCGTGCGGAACGTCGGCGAGCTGTTAGTCACACCGAGGCTCGTCGACTGCCAGCCGAAGAACACCGCGTCGTACGCACCGGGGGTGCCGAGCAGGCCACCCCACTCGGGGCTGCCGCAGTCCTCGATCACGAAGCCGGCCTCGGTGGCCGAAGCCTGGATGAGGGCGAACTCGTTCACGCGGCGCGGGTTGTTCGATGCGTAGAGGATGCAGACGTTCGGAGCGGTCACGCCAGCCTCAGCGAGGAGCGCCTTGGCACCCTCGATGTCGACCTCGGTGAAGGCGTCCATGCCGTTGTTCGCGACGGTCTCGTCGTAGCCGGGCGCGCCGGGGATGAAGATCTGCGAGTTGCGGACCTCAGCCTCGGGGTTGAGCGGCTTGATGAGCGTGTCGATGATCTGCTGGCGCGGGATCGTCTTGAGGAAGGCCTCGCGCACGAGCGGGTTGTCGAACGTGCCGTTCTTCGACTCAGCGAACTGAAGGTCGATGTGCTCGTAGACAGCCTCTTCACCCGAGAGCACGGTGACACCGTCGAGCGCCGCGAGGGCGTCGGCGACGTCGGCCGTGGCCTGCGGGCTGATGATGTCGACCTCACCGTTGGCGAGCGCCTGAACAGCGGCCAGCGGGTCGGTGATGAAGCGGATCGTGATCTCCTCGATGTTGGGGAGGTTGGCACCGCGGTAGTTCGGGTTCGCCGAGAGGGTGATCGACTGGTCGGCCACGAAGTCGGTGATCTGGTACGGGCCGTTGACGACCAGGAGGTTGGCGTCTTCCTCGCTCGGGAACTCGGTGAAGTTCCAGTCGGAGTTCCACGAGTTCGAGATCGGGGCGAGGGCCTCGGCGTCAGCGTTCTGGATCGCCTCGACCAGCGTGTTCTTGGCCTCGGTGGCGTCCTCGATGCCGAGGGCGCGCTGCGCGACGACGTGCGCCGGCAGGCCCACACCGAAGACGAGCTCCCAGTCGACGAAGAACTCGTCGTAGACGAGCGTGATCGACTTGCCGTCGATCTCGGGCGTCTCGGTGACGAGCTGCAGACCCGCGCCGATGGCGCCGTCGAAGTAGACGACGTCAGTGGGGTAGTCGTCGGTGAACTCACCGGTGTCGGGGTCGGTGAACTCGCCCGGGTCGAAGTCGGGGGTGTTCAGCACGCCCGAGTTGGCCGCCCACGCGAGCAGCATGTCGGCTCCGTCGACGGGGGTGCCGTCGGACCACTGCACGTCATCCGCGACGGTGTACTTCACGGTCAGCGGGTCCTCCGAGATGAGCTCGTAGGTTCCGAAGGACTCGTCCTTGAGAAGGCTCGGGGCGTTGTCGTAGTAGTTGAACGCGCCGCTCGTCAGGTACACGATGTTGGCGTTCGCCGTCGCGTTACCGAACGACGTGTTGCTGTTGTACGAGTAGAACGGCTGGTTCCACGCGACCGTGATGGAGCTTCCCTCGACGACCTCGGACTGCGGCGCTGCGCAAGCCGAGAGAACGAGAGCGCTCGCCGCGATCGTGGCCGTGGCGGCCGCGAATCTGCTGATACGCAATTTTCCTCCTGTGCAAGATGGACGCGTGGCGGCACGTTTTCCGAGCGCGCCGTCACGCCTGTTGGGTACGACCCTAGAGACCCAGAGATACCCCCGCCAAACTGTAGGCGGTTTCGTTACACACCGGTAACGCCCGCGCACGGAAGCCCGATGTTTCGCACGAATGTTGCGTCAGACCGTCGATGTTTTGCACGAATTCCTCACCGCCGTGCATCTGATTCACCTTCTTCGCACGAAGGTCGACGTGCGGCTCTCCGCGCCTGACGACGGAGGCTGTGGAGATGCGCCAAAGCTTGGCGAGCATCCCGAACGAAACTTGACGGATCTCCACAATGTGCTCGTCGGCGCAGCGAGAATGGGTCGGTGACCTCGCCTTCCGATGCTGATCCCGCTCGCCGCCGCCGCCCCGCTCCCCGACCGGGCGATCGGCGCATCCGTGTCGAGATCCTGATCGTGCTCGGCCTGTCGCTCGGGGCGAGCGCCGTGTACTCGCTCGTGGCGATCGCGAACCGCCTCACCCGCGACGTGCCGCTCGGCGACCAGACCGCCACGCTGAATCCCCCGCGCGATCAGCGCGAGATCTTCGATCTCATCTATCAGGTGCTCGGAGTGTTCTTCGACCTCGTACCTGTCGCGCTCGTCGCCTTCCTGCTGTGGAGCGCGACACGGCCGCACCTCGGCCGCCTCGGCATCGATCGAACCCGCCCCTGGCGCGACACGCGCGACGGCGTCGGGCTCGCGCTCGCCATCGGAATCCCGGGGCTCGCGCTGTACGTCGCCGGGCGCGCGCTCGGGGTGACGGTCACGGTCGTGCCGACCGCTCTCGACGAGCACTGGTGGACGGTTCCCGTGCTGCTGCTCTCGGCGCTGCGGGCTGGCGTGACCGAGGAGGTCATCGTCGTCGGCTACCTGTTCGCCCGGCTGCGCGACCTGCGCTGGGGCCCGTGGACGATCATCCTCACGAGCGCGCTACTACGCGCCACGTACCACCTGTATCAGGGCTTCGGCGCGTTCGTCGGCAACTTCGCCATGGGCCTGCTGTTCGGCTGGCTGTACACGCGCTACGGCCGGCTGCTGCCGCTCGTCATCGCGCACACGGTGATCGACGCCGTCATCTTCATCGGCTACCCCTGGGCGGCCGCTGCCTTCCCGGGCGTCCTCGCCCCGATTCACGTGCCGACGCCCTCATCGACCCCCTAGGCGAACTCGCTGATCGGAGGACAGGCGCAGACGAGGTTGCGGTCGCCGAAAGCCTGGTCGACCCGGCGCACCGGCGGCCAGTACTTCGCCGTGCGATCGCCCGACGAGGGGTAGACGGCCAGCTCGCGCGAGTACGCGTGCTCCCACTCCCCCGCGATGACGCTCTCGGCCGTGTGCGGCGCGTTCACGAGCGGGTTGTCGGCAGGGGGCCACTCGCCCGCCGCGACGCGATCGGCCTCCAGGCGAATGGCGATCATGGCCTGGATGAACCGCTCGAGCTCGGCCAGGTCTTCCGACTCGGTCGGCTCGATCATGAGCGTGCCCGAGACGGGGAACGACATGGTCGGCGCGTGGAATCCGTAGTCCATGAGTCGCTTGGCGACGTCGTCGTTGCCGATGCCCGTCGCCTCTTTGAGCGGTCGCAGGTCGAGGATGCACTCGTGCGCGACGAGCCCGTTCTCGCCCGCGTAGAGCACCGGGTAGTGGTCGCGCAGGCGCAGGGCGACGTAGTTGGCGGCGAGCACGGCGCTGGCCGTGGCATCCGTCAGGCCCTGAGCCCCCATCATGCGCGCGTAGGCCCATGAGATGGGCAGGATGCTGGCCGAGCCGTAGGGCGCCGCCGAGACGGGCGCTCCGCGGTGCTCGACGGTTCCGGCGTGGCCGGTCGTGTGATCGAACGGCGGGTGCTGGTGCATCTGGGCGAGCGGATGCCCGGGCAGGAACTCGGCGAGGTGCGCCTTGGCCGCCACGGGCCCGACGCCCGGCCCGCCCCCGCCGTGCGGGATGCAGAAGGTCTTGTGCAGGTTGAGATGGCTGACGTCGCCGCCGATGTCGCCGTAGCGCGCGTAGCCGAGCAGGGCGTTGAGGTTGGCGCCGTCGATGTAGACCTGGCCGCCAGCCTCGTGCACGGCGGCTGTGACCTCCATGACGTCATGCTCGTAGACGCCGTGCGTCGAGGGGTAGGTGATCATGAGCGCCGCGAGCTCGTCGCGGTGCTCCGCGATCTTGGCACGCAGGTCGGCGAGGTCGACGTCGCCCGTGTCGGTCGTGGCGATGACGACGACGCGCATCCCGGCGAGCACGGCCGAGGCCGCGTTGGTGCCGTGAGCGCTCGAGGGGATGAGGCAGACCGTGCGGTGCGCGTCGCCGCGCGATCGGTGGTAGCCGCGGATGGCGAGCAGGCCCGCGAGCTCGCCCTGCGAGCCGGCGTTGGGCTGCAGCGAGACGGCGTCGTAGCCCGTGAGCTCGGCGAGCCAGGTCTCGAGATGCCCGATCATGACGAGCGAGCCCTGCACGTCGTCGAGCGGCGCGAAGGGGTGCAGCCCGCTGAACTCGGGCCACGTGACGGCGGCCATCTCGGTGGCGGCGTTGAGCTTCATCGTGCACGAGCCCAGCGGAATCATGCCGCGGTCGAGCGCATAGTCGCGGTCGGCGAGGCGCTTGAGGTAGCGCATCATCGCGGTCTCGCTGCGGTGGGTGTGGAACACCGGGTGCGTCATGTACTCGGATATCCGGCGCATCCCCTCGGGCAGGTGCGACGTGAGGCTCACCCCGAAGCCGTCGCTCAGGCCGAACACGGCGGCGAGGTCGGCGGCCAGGCCGTCGGTGGCTCGGGAGAACCCGATGCCGCTCGCCGCGGTCACCTCGTCGAAGCTGAACCGCACGGTGTCGGCGTCGACCTGCCAGAGCAGCAGGTCGCGCTCTCGCGCGGTCTCGACGATCTCGGCCGCGCGGCCCGGCACGCGCACCTCGAGGGTGTCGAAGAACTCGGCGTGCGAGACCTCGATGCCCGCGGCGTGCAGACGGGCGGCGAAGCCGGAGGCCTGCGCGTGCACGCCTTCGGCGATGCGGCGCAGCCCGTCGGGCCCGTGGTAGACGCCGAACATCGAGGCCATGACGGCGAGCAGCACCTGCGCGGTGCAGATGTTGCTGGTCGCCTTGTCGCGGCGGATGTGCTGCTCGCGGGTCTGTAGCGTGAGGCGGTAGGCGGGGCGGCCGTCGGCGTCTTTCGAGACCCCGACGAGGCGGCCGGGCATCTGCCGCTCGAGCCCCTCGCGCACGGCGAGGTAGCCGGCGTGCGGACCGCCGAAGCCCATGGGCACGCCGAAGCGCTGCGTGGTGCCGACGGCGACGTCGGCACCGAGCTCGCCGGGGCTCGTGAGGAGCGTGAGGGCGAGCAGGTCGGCGGCGACGACCGCGAGACCTCCCTGCTCCTTGACGCGGGCGATGATCGCCGACGGGTCCCACACACGACCCGAGGCGGCGGGGTACTGCACGAACACGCCGAAGGCCTCGGGCAGATCGGCCGGGTCGGTGTCGGCGAGCGGCACGGAGCGCAGCTCGAGGCCGACGGCTTCGGCCCGCCCGTCGAGCACCGCCCGGGTCTGGGCGAAGATGTCGCTGTCGACCAGGAAGACGTTCGAGGCGGAGCCGGAGGCGCGGCGCGCGAGCATCATGCCCTCGACCACGGCCGTGGCCTCGTCGAGCATCGAGGCGTTCGCCGTGTGCAGGCCCGCGAGCTCGCTCACCATCGTCTGGAAGTTGAGCAGCGCCTCGAGGCGCCCCTGCGAGATCTCGGGCTGGTACGGCGTGTAGGCCGTGTACCAGCTCGGGTTCTCGAGCACGTTGCGCTGGATCACCGCGGGCGTCACCGTGCCGTAGTACCCCTGCCCGATCATGCTGCGCCGCACCCGGTTGTGCGCGGCCAGGGCGCGCAGCTCGGCGAGCGCCTCGGCCTCGGTCGCGGGCGCCGGCAGGCTGCGCAGCGGGGCTGTCTGGCGGATCGCGGACGGCACCGCAGCATCCATCAGCGCATCGAGCGAGGCGTAGCCGAGCGCGTCGAGCATGAGCTGGCGGGCGTCGGCGTCGATGCCGATGTGGCGGTCGACGAAGGGGATGCTCACAAGGGGCCTTTCATGTGGCGGGTGATGAGAGAGAAGAGGGAAGCGCTACTCGCCGATGAGGGCGCGGTACTCGTCGGCGCTGAGCAGCGCCGGGGTGCTCGAGACGCGCACCTTCACGAGCCAGCCCTCGCCGTAGGGGTCGGAGTTGATCGTCTCGGGCGCGTCGACGACGGCACTGTTGGCTTCGACGACCTCGCCGTCGAGGGGCGCGTAGAGCTCGCCGACCGACTTGGTCGATTCGACCTCGCCGACGATCGAGCCCGCGGCGAGCGCCGCACCGACCTTGGGCAGGTCGACGTAGACGACGTCGCCGAGCGCGTCGGCGGCGTACTGGGTGATGCCCACGGTGGCGACGTCGCCCTCGAGGCGCACCCACTCGTGCTCGGCGGTGTACTGCAGGTCGGCGGGAACGGCGCTCATGCGGGTGGCCTTTCGTTCAGCGGTTCGGTGAGGCGGTGCGGGGTGTATGGAGCACGGTGGAGGGGCGGATCAGGAAGGAAAGTAGAAGGGCAAGGCCACGACGGTGGCCGGAATCCGGGTGCCGCGCACGTCGACGTCGAGCACGGTGCCGAGCGCCGAGGCCTCGGGCGAGACGAACGCCATGGCGATGGGGTGGCCGAGCGTCGGCGAGAGTGCGCCGGAGGTGACCTCGCCGACGAGCGTGTCGCCGTGGAAGACGGGGTACTCGGCGCGCGCCGCGCGGCGGCCCTCGGCCTGCAGCCCGACGAGCACGGGGGCTCCCTCAGGAGGGCCGGCGAGAATCGCCTCCCGCCCGACGAAGGCGGGCTTATCGGTGACGACGACGCGCCCGAGGCCCGCCTGCACCGGCTGGATGCTCACTCCCAGCTCATGCCCGTAGAGCGGCATTCCTGCCTCGAGTCGAAGCGTGTCGCGGGCGGCGAGCCCGCACGGCACGAGACCGAGCGGCTCTCCGGCGGCGGTGATCGCGGCCCACAGTGCGGCCGCGTGCTCGACCGGCACGTACAGCTCGAAGCCGTCCTCGCCCGTGTAGCCCGTGCGCGCGACCATGAGCTCGAGACCCGCGAACGATCCCGAGCCCCAGGCGTAGTACTTCAGCTCGTCGAGCCCCTCGATGATGAGCCCCCCCGTTGCGGCGAGGATTCCGGCCGACGCCGGGCCCTGCACGGCGATGAGGGAGATCTGCTCGGTGCGGTCGTCGATCGTCACCTCGAATGCGCCCGATCCGGCTACTCCGCCGGCCCGCTGCTGCAGGGCCTCGACGACCGCGAAGCGGTTGGAGGCGTTCGCCACGACGAGAAAAGCGGTGTCGCTCATGCGGTAGACGATGAGGTCGTCGACGATGCCGCCCTGTTCGTTCAGCACGAGCGAGTACTTGGCCTTGCCGGGGGCCATGGCCGAGAGCCGACCGGCGAGAGCGGCATCCAGGAAAGCGGCCGCATCGGGCCCGTCGACCGCGATCTCGGCCATGTGCGAGATGTCGAAGATGCCAGCGGCGGTGCGCACGGCGTGGTGCTCGGCGAGGTCGGAGCTGTAGCGCACCGGCATCTGCCACCCTGCGAAGTCGGTGAACGCGGCGCCGAGCGCGACGTGCACGTCGTGCAGGGGCGAGTACCGCGGGGCGGTGGGGGTGTCGGACACGGAGTTCTCCTGACGCTGACGGTCGGTGGAACTCCCCCTCTGTCATGGTGCCTGAGAGTTTCACGCCCCCGGT
This sequence comes from Microcella sp., assembly GCF_051860105.1. Lineage (GTDB taxonomy): Bacteria > Actinomycetota > Actinomycetes > Actinomycetales > Microbacteriaceae > Microcella. The sequence goes on along the minus strand of NZ_JBHYEO010000030.1, from coordinate 11,616 downwards.
CTGCTCGTGGCAGCCGGTGCGACGCTTTCACCGTGGGCGAGAGCGGCCCGTGCGGGTGCCCTGCTTTTCAGAGTGGCCTGGCAGATGCGGTACATAGACCTGAGAGATTGGCGGGGAGGCTTGCTCCTTCGGTGCCGCGGCCCCGGGGGCTGCGGCTCTCCCGCATCGCGGAAACGGCCGGTGTTCAGTTGTGGGTGCTCGGCTCACTCTACTCGCGCTCGGCGCGGCGCGCGTCGGCGGCGCGGCGCTCAGCGATCGTCGCGCTCGTCGCGCTCGTCGCGTTCGTCGCGGAAGTACCGCACGGCCTGCCAGACGAGAACCACCAAGCCGGTGAGAGCCATGATGACGAACACGGGGCCCGCCCACGCGGCGGTCGCGGGGTCGACGGGCAGGGGGAAGGCGATCGTCTCGACCATAGCGGCAGGCTACTCGTCGTCGAGTAGAGCAGAGAAGTCGTCGTCGTCGAGGCCCGGCATCGAGAGCATCTCGGCCGCACCCTCGGTCGCCTCGACGAGCCGGCTCAGCAGCTCGACGACGGTGGTGGACTGCAGGAGCCGCACCTGGTCGAGCGCTCCGAGGGGAGCGATGCCGGCGAGCTGCCAGCAGGCCTGCACCGGGTCGTCGCTCAGCTCGATGTCGGCAGGCCACTGCTGCTCGACGAACTCGCTCGCCCGGGCGATGGTGCGGCGCACCAGTTGCTCGGCCCGGTCGAGCAGGGGGCGGTACTCGTCATCCCACTCCAGCTCGGGGATCGATCGCACCTCCGCGCGCGGGTACGGATCGTCGTCGAGCCAGGTGACGACCTCGATGCGGCGGTCGCCCTGCGCGATCAGCCCGATGAAGCCCTCGCTCGTCTCGACGCGAGTGATCTGGGCGACCGTGCCGACCGGGAAGCGGTGCTCCCCGCCGCCGACCTCGCTGCCGCGCTCGATGAGCACGATGCCGAACTCGGGGGGCTCGTCGCCCAGGATCGTCGAGAGCATCACGATGTAGCGCTCCTCGAACACCCGCAGCGCCGTCGGCATCGCGGGGAACAGCACCGACCCGAGCGGGAACATCGGCATGACCGTCATGCGCACACGATCCCAGGCGTACCTGCGGATTCCCAGATACGATTTATACCCCTGGGGGTATAATCGGAGTCATGAGCACTCCCCCTCCCGACCGCAGCGAGCGCCCCGTGATCGGGGAATGGGTGGGAGGCATCGAGGTGCCCGTCGTCAACGAACGTGGCGTGCGCGCCTCGGCGGGGCTGCTGTTCCTCGTCGGATTCAGCGCCTGGTTGTTCGGCGTCATCACCGGCGACCTGCAGCCGATGCGCGTCTTCGGCATCATCTTCGCGGTCGAGATGTATGCGCGGCTTTTCGTGGGCACCCGGTTCACTCCGACGCTCGTGATCGGCACACTCATCACTCGCGCTCAACGCCCCGAGTGGGTCGAAGCGCGCTCGAAGACGTTCGCCTGGGGCCTCGGCTTCGCCATGGCGATGATCGGATGCCTCGCGCTCGGCTGGCTCGGCCTGCCCGCCATCATCGCCCAGACCATCTGCGGCATCTGCCTCGCCCTGCTGTACGTCGAGGCCGCGTTCGGGTACTGCCTCGGCTGCGAGCTCGCCCGTCGCTTCGCGCGCGAGAGGCCCACGCTGTGCGCCGGCGACACCTGCACCTACGTGCCGCCGAAGCGCGGCGAGCACCACCACGTCTGACTTGGTAACACCGCGCAGTCGAGCGGGGGGACGTTGGACCCTGACCGGTCGGTCGGCGCGGGGTTAGCCTGAGGGCGGCGCGAGGACGCGCATCCCATCGAGCAAGGAGCATCATGCAGATCAGTGGCAAAGTCTTCGCCGTCACCGGCGGCGGCAACGGCATCGGGCGCGAGGTCGTGCTCGGCCTCGCGGCGAAAGGCGCGCGCGTCGCGGCCCTCGACCTCAGCGAGGAGGGCCTCGCCGAGACCGTGCGGCTGGCCGGCCCGAACGGCGACCGCATCTCGACCCACGTCGTCAACATCACCGACCGCACAGCCGTCGAGAAGCTGCCCGCGGCGATCGTCAAGCAGCACGGTCAGGTCGACGGTCTACTCAACATCGCGGGCATCATCCAGAAGTTCGTGCCCGTCATGCAGCTCGAGTGGGATCAGATCGAGCGCGTCATCAACGTCAACCTCTACGGCACGCTCAACACGATCAAGGCGTTCTTGCCCGAGCTCGTGACGCGACCCGAGGCGGCGCTCGTGAACGTGGCGAGCATGGGTGCCTACGCGCCGGTTCCCGGCCAATCGGTCTACGGCGCCACGAAGGCGGCCGTCGCACAGCTGAGCCGCGCCCTGCACTCGGAGCTCATGGAGACGAACGTCGCCGTGACCGGCGTGTTCCCTGGCGCCATCGGCACGAACATCACGGTGAACTCGGGCCTCATGACGGCCGAGCAGGCGAAGGAGATGGCGGCCGCCGCGGGCGACAAGCAGCGCAAGACCACCGCGCCCGCCGAAGCCGGCCGTCAGATCATCGAAGCGATCGAGAAGGGCAGCTACGAGATCTTCATCGGCGGTGACGCGCGCATCATGTCGCGCCTCTCGCGCCTCAACCCGAAGAACGCCGCGGGGCTCATCTACAAGCAGATGAAAGACCTGCTCACGAGCATGAACTAACGAGACGGAGCCCGGCATGACGGAGCACCAGCCCTACACGGTCGTGCGGCGGCACGACGGGTTCGAGGTGCGCCGCTACCCCGCGCACATGCTCGTGCAGGTAGACGTTCGGGGCGGGCTCGATACGGGAGCGGGGGCCGGTTTCGGCCCCCTCTTCCAGTACATCAGCGGCGGCAACGCCGGTGGCAGGAGCATCGCGATGACCGCCCCCGTGCTGCAGCAGCCTCGCGGCGCCGGCGTGCAGACCGTGAGCTTCGTCATGCCCGCCGACCTGGACGAGGCGAGCACCCCGAACCCGCGCGACCCACGCGTGCGCACCGCCGCGGTCGGGCCGCGCCTCGTCGCAGCGCGCCGCTTCAGCGGCACGGCGCGGACATCGAGGTTCGCCGACCAGGGCGCCCAGCTCGTCGCGGCCGTGCGGGCGGCCGGTCTCGACCCGGTGGGCGACGTGTACTACGCGCGATTCGACCCGCCGTGGAAGCCGGGCTTCCTGCGCCACAACGAGGCGCTCATCGAAGTCGCCGCCGACCTCGCGCGCGACTAGTCCGCTCTCGTCGTCGCCGTGCGACGTCCGCGCAACACTCCGACCTCGAAGGCGGTCACCGCGACGAGGGTCATCGCCAGGAGCGGCAGCACGAACCACAGCATGACGTCGGTGAAGCCTGCGAGCGCGTCGTGCTGGGTCGAGGCGAGCACGAGATAGACCGTGTAGGCGATGTAGAGGGCGACGAACAGACCACCCTCCCACCGCGCGATGACGAAGCCGGTGAACGCGATCGGCAGCAGCGCGAGCGCGGTCGCGAGCATGAGGGGCAGGTCGAGCGCGATCGCGGCGGGCGGCACCGGGATGCCGTCGCCGAAGATGATGGCGGGCAGACCCAGCACCATGCCGATGTTGAAGATGTTGCTGCCCACGATGTTGCCGACCGCCATGTCGCGCTCACCGCGGCGCACCGCGATGATCGAAGTCGCGAGCTCGGGCAGCGAGGTGCCCACGGCCACGACCGTGAGGCCCACGATGAGGCTGCTGACCCCGAGGCTCGTGGCGATGCTGACCGCCCCGTCGACGAGCAGGCGGGCTCCGAGCACGAGCAGGGCGATGCCGACGACCAGCAGGATGCCCGCGAGCCAGAGCGGAACCGGCTTGGCGTTGAGCGGCATCGTGTCGGCCGCCGCCTCGCCGGCCGACTCCCGTCGCCCCACGACGATGCTGACGACGGTGTGCAGCGCGAGGCCGGCGAGCAGTAGCACGCCGTCGAGAACGCCGATGCGCCCGTCGAGGCTGACGACGACGAGCAGCACCGAGATGCCCACCATGATGGGGATGTCGAAGCGCACGAGCTGCCGCTTGATGATGAGCGGCGTGACGAGGGCCGAGAGCCCGAGGATCAACAGGATGTTGACGATGTTGCTGCCGACGACGTTGCCGAGGGCGAGGTCGGGCTCGCCCTCGATGACAGCGCCGAGCGTGACCGCGAGCTCGGGAGCCGACGTCGCGGCAGAGACGACGACGAGCCCGATGACGAGGGGTGAGATGCCAGCGCGCGCGGCCAGGGTCGAGGCGCCCCGCACGAGCGCCTCACCGCCTGCGATGAGCAGCACGAGCCCGGCGACGATGAAGGCGGTGTCGAGAAGCAGCACGCTGACAGCCTAGGGTCGGCGAGGCTCGTCTCTTCGAGCGATCGTGCGCGGTCAGTCGTCGTCGGGCAGCCGGGCGAGCCAGCGCGTGAGCACCCGCTCGAGCGTGCGGCGGTCGGCCTCGTCCAACAGTTCGATGAGCCGGTGCTCGTTCTGCATGTGCCGCGTGAAGGCGTCGTCGATGAGCGCACGGCCCTGCTCGGTGAGGGCGACCACCCGGCCGCGGCCGTCGAGCTCGCTCGGGCGGCGCTGCACGAGCCCCGCATCCTCGAGACGATCGACGCGCTTGGTCAGCCCGCCGCTCGTGATCATGGTGCGCTCGGCGAGCTCGGTGGGGGTGCGCTCGAAGGGGTCGCCCGCGCGGCGCAGAGCGGCGAGCACGTCGAACTCTCCGGCCGAGATGCCGTAGTCGCGGAAGACGACGGCGAGCTCATCGGTGAGCCGAGCCGAGATGCGGTGCAGCCGCCCGATGATGCCCTGCGGTGAGACGTCGACATCCGGGCGCTCGCGCGCCCATTCGCGCTGGATGCTCGCCACCCGGTCATCCGGTTCGGGAGTTTTCTCGGCCACAGGGGAATAATACCTTCCCCGGAAGATATTGTCTCTTCCATGGAAAGTAATTGGAGATGGCTCCTCGTCGCCGCGATCGCCCCGATCGCCTGGGGCTCGACCTACGTCGTGACAGCACAACTGCTGCCCGCCGATTCGCCCCTGTGGGGCTCGGTGCTGCGCGCCCTGCCCGCAGGGCTGCTGTTGCTCGCCCTTCCGGCGCGCGAGACCGGTCGCCGGCTGCCGCGGGGCGCCTGGTGGTGGCGGTCGGCCGTGCTGGGCGTGCTCAACGTGGGCGCGTTCTTCATCCTCATCTACCTCGCGGCCCAGCTTCTGCCTTCGAGCCTCGCCGCCATGCTCATGGCCACCTCACCCGCCGTCATGATGCTGCTCGCCTGGCCCCTGCTGAGGGAGAGACCGCACGTGCTCTCGCTCATCGGCGCCGTGCTCGGCTTCTCGGGCGTCGCCCTCATGCTTGCCACGGGCACCGCCGAGGCGAACCCCGGGGGCGTGGTCGCCTCGCTCGCGGCCATGACGATGTCGGCGCTCGGGTTCGTGCTCACCAAGCGCTGGGGCGGCGGGGTTCCCCTGCTGTCGCTCACCGCGTGGCAACTGACGGCCGGCGGCCTCGCCATCGTGCCCGCCGCCCTGCTGGTCGAAGGCCTCCCGCCCGCGTTCACGGGCACCGAGCTGCTCGGGTTCGGCTACGTCACCCTGGTCGCCACTGCCGTCGCCTACGTCGCGTGGTTCTCGGCGCTGCGCCATCTCAGCGCCGGCGCGGTGGGGCTCATGGGTCTGCTGAACCCTGTCACCGGGGTGGCGCTCGGCGCGCTCATCGCCGGCGAGGCCTTCACGGCGCTGCAACTCGTCGGCATGGGGCTCGTGCTGCTGGGCATCATGCTCGGGCAGCCTGCCGTCCGGCGTGCCGCGTCTCACATCTCGATCGGATGGCCCTTCGCCCGCCACTCGCGGATCCCGCCCTCGACCGTCGAAGCGACGAGCCCCGTCGCGGCGAGAAGCTCGGCCGCGGCCTGAGCACGCGCGTTCTGGTCAGACATGAGCATCACCGGCTGGTCGGCGGGCAGCTCGTGCAACCGATGGGGCAGCTCGTGCACGGGAATGTGGTGGGCACCGCGCGCGTGCCCGGCCATGAACTCCTGCTCATCGCGCACATCGACCATCAGCACGCCGTTGTGCTGCTGCGCGAGCGCGGCCTCGACCGAGATCGAGTCGTACTTCTTCGTGACGAGCTTCGAGTACGGGCTGCTCATGACAGCCCCCTTCCGCATCGAGGGGCCGCACCCTGCGGCCTCGGTGGCGCCGAGCGTACTCCGCAGGCGATCGGTCGACTAGGGACCTTCGACCCGCAGCAGCGTGAGCAGGAACAGCCGCACGGTGCGCCCCGAGTCGCGCTCGTAGGCGCGGTACTCGGGCCACTGCGACTCGAGGTGGCGCCAGACGCGATCGCGGGCATCCCCCTCGATGACGGATGCCCGCACGGCGTAGCGCCGCCCCCGCACGGTGATGACGGCCTCGGGGTGGGCGAGCAGGTTGTACGTCCAGGCGGGGTGCGTCGCGGCCGCCCAGTTCGTGCCCGCGACGATCGCCCGACCGTGGCCGTCGGCCGTGTACATGAGCACGGTGTCGCGCGGCAGGCCGCTCTTGGCGCCCGTCGTGGTCAAGATGAGCGAGGGCACGAACAGGCTGCTGAGCTGGGCGCGGCCGCCCGTCGCCGCCGCGAGCGCGCGCTCGACCGGGGGCATGACCCGCGGCGCCGCCCAGCGCCAGGCGGTCGTGCGGGTGATCGCCGAGACGACGATGCGCACGCCGCGCACGATCGGGTCGGCCGTCGGCAGGGGCCGCAGCTCGGTCATCGGGTCGCCTCGACCGCGGTGGGCAGGTTCTCGGCGATCCAGTCGTTCCAGACGCGCACGGTGCGCCAGCCGGCGCGCACCCGGTCGACGAGCTCGGGCCCGGTCATCCAGTCGGCGGGTGTGTGCTCGGCGGCGATGGCCAGGCGCTTGAGCCTCAGCAGGGCGATCTTCGGGTGGTCGACGCTGAAGCCGCGGGGGGCGGTGGCGAGGGCATCCGTCGTCATGATCGCGAACCCGCTCTCGGCGACCTCCTCGAGCGTCGCCTCGAGGTCGCCGACGAGACGGTTGTCGTCGACGATCTCGCGGAACCGCGCGAGCTGCTCGCGCGCCGGCTGGTAGAGCCCGCCCGCGAGCATGAGTCCGTGCCGCGAGAGCTGCAGGTAGTAGGTCGCGGCCGAATCATCGGCGGTCACGAGCCCGAGGTGGTCTTTGTAGGGGCGCTTGTCGGCGCTGAACCGAACATCCTTGTAGGGCCGGAAGATCTTCAGCGGGCCGAACTCGCCGCCGAGCGCGTCGACGAGCCGCTCGACGGGCGCCTTCACGCGCTCGTCGTAGCGCGTCTTGTTCGCGAGCCACCACTCCTTCGTCTGGTGGCGCTCGAGCTCGGCGTAGAAGGCGAAGGCGTCGGCGTCGAGCCCTGCCGTCTCGGGTTCTGTCGCGGTCATGGATGCTCGCTCTCGGCTCGCGCGGCGGTCAGGGCGCCCAGCGCCAGGTCGAGGCGCTCGGCGAGATAGGCCTCGAGGGGGCGCAGGGCGGCGTCGGGGGCAGAGGGGATCCACCGCACGAGCACCCCGCGCTCGCCCAGAACGAGCGGCCCGCGCTCGCTGGCCATCGCGGCCGGGTCGTCGAGCGGTAGCCGTCGCGAGTCGATCACCACGGTGCTGCCCTCGGGCAGGCGCGCGTCGAGCAGCCGCTGGCGCAGCTCGCGGCGAGCCCGCGCGCTCTCCGACTGGTGGCCCGGCAGCACCTGCCGGCTGGCGCGCGCGATGCGCCCCGGCGCGAAGGCGTCTCCGCTCGCGGTGACGAGCAGCGCGCCGAGCACGTATCCCTCGCCCGTGCGGCGGAAGGTCTCGCGGCGCGGGATCACGCCGAGCGCGCGGTGAGCCGGCACGGTCGTGGCGAGCTGCTCGGGGGCAGCGCCGGCCGTGGCGAGGCGCCCGGCGGCCGCGGCGAGCGCGGCGCGGGCCTCGGCGAGCGCGCGGTGGGCATCCACCCCCTTATCGTGCCCGACGCGGCTGAGCGGGCACCACTGGGATCGGATCGACGCGAGAGCGCGTCTCGCGGCAACTTACGCTTGTCGCATGATCCTGCGACGTGTCATCGCCCGGGTGTTCTGGGCGTTCAGCCGGTGGCGACTCGACTCCGAACCCGCACCCGATCGCCCGACCGTGCTCATCGGGGCCCCGCACACGTCGAACTGGGACTTCGTGTTCATGCTCGCGATCGCCTGGCGGATCGACATGCACTTCCGCTGGCTCGGCAAGAAGAGCCTGTTCCGCGGCTGGCGCGGACCGATCATGCGGCGCCTCGGCGGTATCCCCGTCGATCGGGAGGCACCCAGCGCGGTCGTCGCCGACGTCGTCGAGCGCATCCGCTCGGGAGAGGTGTTCGGCCTGGTGGTGACACCCGACGGCACCCGCAAGGGCCACAGCCACTGGAAGTCGGGCTTCTACCGCATCGCGCGCGAGACCGGACTGCCCGTCACGCTCGGCTACGTCGACCGCACCACCATGACCACGGGACTTGGACCGACGATCGAGCTGACCGGTGACGTCTCGGCCGACATGGATCGCATCCGCGCCTTCTACGCCGACAAGTCGGGGGTCCGCCCCGAGCACCGCGTCGAACCGCGACTGCGCGAGGAGTTAACGGCCTGAATCTGCTCTAGCCGAACAGTCCGATTACGAGGCCGACGAGCGTGTAGTTGAGCACGTCGCTGCCGACCTCGATGATCCACACCGTCAGGCCGTGACCGGCGAACAGGCGGTGGCTGAGCGAGCTCGCGGCCGCGAAGCCGATACCGAGCAGCAGCCCCGTGAGGGCGCCGCCGAGCGGACCGACCGGTCCGGCGGCGAGGTCGACGAAGGAGATGACGGATGCCACGGCGATCACCTGCACGAGCGCGCCCACTGCGGTGAGCCCGAACACCAGCGCCATGTTGCCGCCGCCCGGCACGTCGTCCTCCGACCGGCCCATCGCCTTCCACCAGACAGGGAAGAAGGTCTTCGGCCCGAACCAGAGCGCGCCCGCGGCGAACGCGACGACGAAGGCGACGAGGATGGCCAGCCAGTTGAGCTCGAGAAGGAACATGGCCGCGAGAGTACTCCCCCGCGAGAACCCGCGTACAGGCTGGGATTCCCGCGGATGTCAGCGCTTCTGTCGTGACGCGCGGCTCGGCTAGGCTCTCGCCGAGCATGCGCTGGAGCATCCCGAACCGAGAGGCCACCCCATGGCAGAACGCAAGACCACCAAGACGGTCGTGAGAGTCGAGGTCGACGAGTCGGCCGCGGAGCGGGCCGCGTCGTCGGACGCCCCTGCGTCGACCGACTGGAAGCCGAGCGCCGAGGCGAAGGGGCAGGCCACCGGACTGCGCTGGGGCGCTGCGGCGTTCTGGGCCGGCGCCCTGATCGGCGAGGGTCTCGCGATCTACTGGCTGCTCTGGCTCGAGCCGTTCAAGCCCGCCGTGTCGGCTCCGTGGTTCGTGAACTCGGAGACGGCCCTGTGGCTGCTGCTCGGCATGCTCGTGGGCATCGGCCTGCTCGCCGTCGCGGGCTCGCAGCTGTGGAAGAAGGCGAACCGCCTCGACCCGGCTCGCAAGTCGGAGCCGTTCCGCTTCTTCGTGCAGAACCAGCTCGGCGCCATCATCACGATGATCGCGTTCCTGCCGCTCATCATCCTGATCTTCCTGAACAAAGACATGGACGGGAAGCAGAAGGGCATCGCGGGCGCCGTCGGCATCGTCGTGCTCGTCGTCGCGACACTGCTCGGTGCCTCGTTCAACCCGCCGTCGGTCGAACAGTACGCCAACGAGGGGCAGATCCCCGAGTACACCGCGATCGTGCAGGAGCTCACCGGCGAGGACTACGTCACGTGGACGCAGAGCGGCGACGTCTACCACCTGTGCCTCGACGCCTCGGCGGTCAACCGCGTGTCGGCGGACGGTGCGATCTACGAGGGCACCGTGGATGCCGCGCACGCCGACGGCAAAGAGGGGCTGACCCTGCAGGTCGAGCAGGAGCTCGGCGAGTGCGGCCTGCCCGAGCCCGAGAACCTGTCTGACCTCGAGGCGGAGATCCGTGAACTCCGCGAGACGGTCGACGTCGCGCCGGTCGAGGAGGCGCCGGTCGAGGAGCCCGCGGAGGAGCCCGCCGGCTGAGCCTGGCCGCTTCGGTCGGGATCGGCGGTTGCCGATCAGGTCACGGCCGTGCTCGCTCGAGGGCATCCACGATTCTGAGACGGTTCACTCTTCGTTCGCCTCACGAGGTCGACCTGGGTGTTTCATAGAGACCATGGACATCGTCAAGATTGAGAAGAAGCAGGTTCTGAGCAGGGAAGAGGCCGCTCAGCAACTCCGCGCGATCGCGGACGAGCTGGCGTCGGGCAACGGCATCCTCATGGAGCGTGACGGCCTGAAGGTCACCGTCAAGGTTCCTGACGAGGTCACCATGGAGGTCGAGGTCGAGATCGAGCGCGACGAGCGGGAGTTCGAGATCACCCTCTCCTGGTAGACGTGGCTACACGTTGAAGCGGAACTCGACCACGTCGCCGTCGTGCATGACGTAGTCCTTGCCCTCGATGCGGGCCTTGCCCTTCGCGCGCGCCTCGGCGACCGAGCCGCACTCGACGAGGTCGTCGAACGAGATGACCTCGGCCTTGATGAAGCCCTTCTCGAAGTCGGTGTGGATCACGCCGGCGGCCTGGGGGGCCTTCCAGCCCTTGCCGATCGTCCAGGCGCGCGACTCCTTCGGGCCGGCCGTCAGGTAGGTCTGCAGGCCGAGGGTGTCGAAGCCGATGCGAGCCAGCTGCGCGAGGCCGCTCTCGCTCTGACCGGTCGAGGCCAAGAGCTCGGCGGCGTCGTCGGCATCCATGCCGATCAGTTCGCTCTCGATCTTCGCGTCCAAGAACACCGCCTTGGCCGGGGCGACGAGCGCCGCCAGCTCGGCCATGCGGGCACTGTCACCGAGAACGCCCTCGTCGACGTTGAACACGTAGATGAACGGCTTCGCGCTCAGCAGACCGAGCTCGCGGATCGGGGTGGCGTCGAAACCGGCGGAGGAGAGGGTCGTTCCGGCTTGGAGGAGGGCCTGGGCGGCGAGGGCCGCATCCAGCACTGACGGGTCGGCCTTCTTGCCCTTGACCTCTTTCTCGTACCGCGGGATCGCCTTCTCGAGCGTCTGCAGGTCGGCGAGCATGAGCTCGGTGTTGATGGTCTCCATGTCGCTCGCCGGGTCGACGGCTCCGGCGACGTGCACGACATCGCTGTCGGTGAAGGCGCGCACGACCTGCGCGATCGCGTCGGACTCACGGATGTTCGCGAGGAACTGGTTGCCCAGGCCCTCGCCCTCGCTCGCGCCCTTGACGATGCCCGCGATGTCGACGAACGAGACCGTGGCGGGCAGGATGCGCTCGCTGCCGAAGATGCCCGCGAGCACCTGCAGGCGCGGGTCGGGCAGTTCCACCACACCGACGTTGGGCTCGATCGTGGCGAACGGGTAGTTCGCCGCGAGCACGTCGTTCTCAGTGAGCGCGTTGAAGAGGGTGGACTTGCCGACGTTGGGCAGGCCGACGATGCCGATAGTGAGAGCCACGAGGGTCAAGCCTACCGGCGCAGGGTGCGCGGCTAGCGTGGGGGTATGAGCCCCTTCACTCTCCCGCCCGCCGACCGCACCCGCCCCGAGCTGCGTGGCAC
>NZ_JBHYEO010000029.1:0-22930 GCF_051860105.1 Microcella sp. | reverse complement strand
CGATCGCCTCCTCGACGGTCGCGGCGACGGCATCCACCACGAGCAGGATGCGGGTGACGGTCGCGCTCGGGTCACCGCTCAGCAGGCCCGGAGCATCCCACTGCTCTGCGCCCGCGAGCGGCCACAACCGCTCGACCGCGGCAGCGGCATCCGCCACCGTCGTCATGCGATCGGTGCTCCGTCGAGCGGCGCTGCCGAGGGCTGTTCGAGACGGTCGGCGCGACCGAGCGTGGCGGCGGCATCAGCGTCGGCGTCGGCGGCCGCGCGCTCAGCGGTCTGCAGTCGACGCAGCGCCGGGATTCCCGCGACGAGCGGCGTCAGCAGACCCAGCAGGAGGGCGACGAGCACGCCCGGATCGGCGACGGCGAGCGCCGACCCGGTATCGACACCGAGCACGGAGAACAGGTATCCCTGCCACTGAAGTCCCCCCAGCGACGCCGTGCTGAAGCCCCAGCCCACCGCCGTGATGACCAGCAGCATCAGGAGGTTGACCCACCGCACCGCGGGATACACACCGCCCGTACGCAGCAGCGAGGGCGAGTGCACGCGGCGGGTGCGGATCATCGTTTCCGCGCCGAAGATGCCGGCCCACGCGGCGACCGGCACGGCGAGTGTCGTCACGATGTCGCGGAACAACGACGCGACGTCGGGCACGAGCAGCACGAGCAGCGCGACGAGCGCTCCCGTCAGCACGACGGTGATCGTGACGCCGACGTGGCGCGGCGCGCGCAGTCCGCTCGCGAGCAGGGCGAAGCCGCCCGAGTAGAGCGCGAGAGCGGCGGCCGAGACAAGCGAGAGGGCGACCGCGGCGATGAGCGGAACCGGGTACCACAAGGGCAGGAGACGGGAGACGAGATCGATCGGATTCGACTGGAGCCCCTCGGCGAGGACGGGGTTCGAGGCGGCCAGGAGCGCACCCCAGCAGATCAGGGTGAAGGCGGGGATCGTCGCGCCGAACGCTGTGAAGAGCACGGCCGACGAACCGTAGGTGCCCTTCGCCTGGTAGCGCGCGAGGTCGCCGCTGCTGTTCGCCCACGCGAGACCCACGACGCTGAACACCAGCACAGCACCGCTGACGAGCAGCTGCCAGTCGCCGTCGGGCACCGAGAGCGCCGCGTCGAGGTCGAGGTAGGAGGCGGTGAGCACGATGAGCCCGATCACGAGCACAGCGGAGAGCGCGCTGACCACCGCACTGACGAGGGCGATGAGTCCGAAGCCGAAGCCCGCGAGCATCGCGGCGAGAACGAGGCCGATGGCCGCGCCACCGATCGTGAGCTCGAGACGGCCGAGCCCCACGACCAGGCCCGACCCGACGAGCACTTCGGCAACACCCGCGGCGAGCATCCAGAGCAGGGCGGCCGCCCAAGCGAGCCGCGTGACGACGGCCAGCAACGCCGGCAGCAGGTTCCCCCGGATGCCGAAGGTGGCGCGCGAGATGACCATGGTCGGCTGGCCGCTCCACTTGCCCGCGAGCGTGCCGAGGCCCAGCGGGAGGAAGGAGATGGCGACGCCGAGCAGCGTCGCGAGCACAGCCTGCCGGAGGCTCACGCCCAGCCCGACGATCACGCCACCGAGGGCGACGCTCACGACGGAGGCGTTGACCGCGAACCAGAGCCAGAACAACCGGATGGAGCGACCGGCGCGCTGATCGGCCGGCGTCGGCTCGAGCGCGCTGACCTCGATGCGCCCCGCACGCGGTCCGACGGGCGGCCCCGCGGTCGACTCGGCAGCCGACGCGCCGGCCGTCCCGAAAGCGGTCACCTCATCACTCGGGGTGGATGCGGCCCCAGTCTCATCGACCACCGTGTCGGCCGCGACGGCGCTCCCGGGCGTGGGTGCGGCGCCCGCGTCGGCACCGAGCCCGCCGAGCAGGGCGGCGATGCCGTCGGCGTCGCCGGGCGCGGCCGCGGGCGGCGAGGCCGCCGATCCCGATGGGGGTTCAGCATCAGGAGCAGGCTCGGGCTCGCGGAGGAGATCGTCGAAGAGCAGTGCCGCCGCGCTCGGAGCCGCCGCGTCGAGCGGGCCCGAGGGAGGAGCGACCGGTTCGACGAGATCGGGCACCGGAGAACCGGAGACCTCGTCCACGGTCTCGAGCGGGGGCGGCACGACCGCCGAGGGCACGATGCCGTAGGGCGGCGGAGCGTCGGCGAGCGCCAGATCGATCACGGGGGCACTCGGCGGAACGGCCGGCGGCGCCGGGGGCAGCGGGGGCAGCGGGGGCAGCGGGGGCAGCGGTGCTGGCTCGGCGAGCGGGGAGGAGGAGGCTGCTTCTGGCGGCGGTGCGGCTGCGAGCTGCTCGGCGACCGACAGGGTGACGCCGCTCACCGGCACCACCGGAACGACGCCGGTGAACTGCGCGCGCACCTGCGACACGATCTCATCGGCCGCCGGAACGTCCGCCGCACGCACCTGCTGCTCCCACTCGGCGAGGCGACGCGCCTCGACCTGTCGCAGCTCGAGCTCGCGCTCGACGAGGTCGAGCAGGGCCGCCGTATCGTGATCGGGCGCATCGAGGTCGGCGACCTCGAGCAGCTGCGCGTCGGTGAGCGACTGCCGGGCGGGCGGCGGCGGCACGACCCCCGCAAACGTTGCCGTCGGGGCGGGCGGGGCGGGCGCGGTGGGCGGAAACGCCGCCGGCGGGGCGGGCGGAGCCGGCGCGTTGGGCGGAAACGCCGCCGGCGTGGCCTCCGGGGTCGTGACGGGCGCAGTCGAGATCGGTCCGGTGGGAGGTGCCCACCGCGCGAACTCCTGGGTCAGTGCCCCCGCGAGCGCATCGTCATCGGTCGCCGACGGGTCGTAGCTGGCCCCGGAGGGCGGCGGCGTGAACGTCGATCGGCGCGGGCCGGGAGGAGTCTCCGGGTCAGCACCCTCGTTCGGCGGCAGCGCGTCGTCGACCATGCCCCGATGATAGGGCGGTCAGCGCTCCGAACGCGGTTGCCGAGCCGAGGAGAGCACGGTGACCCCCGCGAGGATGAGCGCGAGCCCGACCCAGCCCGCGATCTCGAGACGCTCACCGACGATGAGAACGGCGAGCAGCGTCGCGACGAGCGGCTCGAGGAGCGTGATGACCGTCACCGTGCTCGACGCGAGCGCGCGGACACCGACCGCGAAGAACAGGTAGGCCAGGAACATCGGACCGACGGCGAGGTAGAGGGCGATCCCGATGCTCGCGGGTGCGGCCAGCAGCGGCCCCCCGATGGCGAGCAGCACGACGGCGAGCGGCAGTGCTGCGAGCCCGAATGCCGCCCCCATCGTGCCGCGACCCGAGTGCCCGGCGCGGATGACGATCCCGGAGGCGAAGGTGAAGAGCGCGTATCCAGCACCCGCGACGAGCCCCAGAGCGACCCCGAGGGGGATGCCCGCCGCATCGACAGGCGAGCCGTCGCCGTGCCCGCCGGCGACGAGCAGGGCCATGCCGGTGATCGCGATGCCCGCGCTCAGCATCCACCGCGCCGTCAACCGTCGCCGATGCACTCGCCACTCGAGCACGGCCGCGAAGAGCGGCCCCGAGCCGAGCGAGACGACGTTGCCGATCGCAACGCCGGCGAGGTCCATCGAGGCGTAGAACGCGAGCGGATAGGCGACCATGCCGAGGGCCGCCGCCACGAGCCAGCCGCGCACGCGTCGATCGCGGATGACACCGAGCGCCGCTCGGCGGCTCACGACGAAGAGCAGGGCTCCCCCCAGGGTCATGGTGCTCGCGCCGATCGCGAGTGGGCTCACGGCGTCGGGGAAGAACGACGCGGCGGTGCCGGTGGTGCCCCACAGCACGCACGAGACCACGAGGGCCCAGATGGCGGCGTTCATGGGGCGTTCGGGGGCCTCTCGACGACAGGGATGAGCGACGTACAGTGGTGCGCATGACCGAGAACGAGTTGATCGCCCACTGGACGCGCGCACGCTGGCACATCATTGTGTCGCAACTGGCCCCCACCTTCCTGCTGGCGGTGACGGTGTGGATGCTCATCGATGGGCTCGCCGAGACCCCGCTGCCCGTGCGCCTCGCCGCCACGGGAATCTTGCTCGCATCGGGCGTGCTGGGGGCGGCGGCGCAGTTCGCCGCCGCACAGGAGGGCCTCGCCGTCATCGAGGAGCTGAAGGCCGTGCCCGGCGTCTCGGCGATCGGGCGCCGCATCATCGCCAGCGCGCGCGGTGTCGACGTGGTGCGGTTCGTCGGGCCCGCGATCTTCGTCGCGACCTTCGCCGCCCTGCTCTGGGCGCTGTACCTGTAGGCGCGTCGCCTCGCGCTGCTTCGTCAGCGGCTCAGAACGGCTCGTCGTCACCGTCGAGCAGAATCGTCGCCGCCGAATAGCCGGGAACCACGCCGATCGACAGCCAGTCGCGCGCGATGCCGTGGAACCGATCGGCATCGAATGGCGACTCGTGCGGATCGTCGGCGCGCAAGCGCCAGACCGTGTGACGACCGGTCGTGGCATCGAGCGCCCCGACCTCGACGATGATCGCCTCCGTCGTGCGCAGGAACTGGGCGAATCGACGGCCCGGATCGTCGCGACGCTGCACGATCACCCAGCGCCCGTGGCCCGCCTCGACCCGACCGGCGAGCGCGGCGAGCTGTGACCAGGAGCGCACGGCCCCGTAGCCGCCTGCGAGACCGTCGCTCGTGTACTCGAGGTCGAGGGGCACCGGCACGCACGCAGGATGCGCGGCGGCGGCGGCTGCTGCTGCTGCTGCTGCTGCGAGCGTCGTCATGAGCGGCTCCCTTCTCGGCGGATCGGGCTTCTCCACCCCCGACGCTAGAGGCGACCTCCGACGCTAGGGCGACCCCCGACACGCCCGAACGGAGCAGGTCGCGCGTACGCCTGCACGAGCAGGTGCCCGCGCACCTCGCTGAGGCGCTCGATGAGGGCGTCGACCGCGGAGTGCGAGACGCCGGCGACGACCAGATCGTCGGGACCGAGCGCCCGCAGCGGGCGGCAACGGAGACGGACGACCTGCCAGCCGACCTCGGCGAGCAGCTGATCCTTCCGGCGATCAGCACGCTCGCGACGCCCGACATGCTCATCGCCGTTGCGCCCGACGGTGTCGAGTTCGACGGCGATCGCCAGCTCGGGCATGACGATGTCGGGCCACACCTCGAGGCGGCCGAAGAACGGCGTGCGCACGCGCACGGCGGTCGGGCGCAGGTCGAGCTCGAGCCGCTCGGCGATGAGCGCGCGCAGCCGCCCCTCGGCCGCGGAGGTCGCCCGCGGGGCACGGTCGCTGCAGAAGGCCTCCCCCGGGCGCACCTCCGCCGCCGACCTCCGTAATTCAGGAGCCGGGGGGCTGTGTCGGGCGACGACACGCCGCGCGGGCATCCGCATGCCGGTCTCGACCGTTGCGTCTCCTGAATTGTGGAGACGCGGCCATCGCGGCGTGGACGGCAGCAGCGACGGAGTCGCGCAGACGGGGCACCACGAGCGCGAGGAGCGTGTGCGGCCCGGTCGGGCACGCTGCTCGGCCGGCGTCGCGACGAACTCGTGGCCGACCGCGCACACCCACACGAGGTAGACGTCGGCGGCAGGGGGGATCTGCGAGAGCACGAGCTCGTGGTTGCGCTCAGGACGGTACTGCTCGACGAGCGCCGTGAACGGGGCCCACGCGTCGAGGTACCGACCGATCGGGCTCGGCACAGAGAGGCCCGTGATGCGCTGGCGGCGCTGCCACCACTGCTCGACACTCCACGGCACGAGACCCACGCTAAGGACGACCGCCGACACCGCGAGCGGCCGGGCGGCCCTCGACCGCGAAGTGGGCCCTGAGGGACTCGAACCCCCGGCATCCTCGGTGTAAACGAGGCGCTCTACCAGCTGAGCTAAGAGCCCGTCGGTCACCAGCGTACCGGCGCGATCGGCTCAGAGGGCGGCGATGGCCTCTCGGTACGCGGCGAGCGGACGCGCCTCGCTGGGGCTGGCGGCGAAGGATGCCCGCACGACGCCGTCCGCATCCACCAGCACGGTCGCGCGCGTCGCGTACCCCTTGTCATCCAGGAAGGCCCCGTACGTGCGGGCGACCTCGCCGTGCGGCCAGAAGTCGGCCAGCAGCGGGAAGTCGTAGCCCTCACGCTCGGCGAACTCGCGGAGGGTCGCGGTGGAGTCGACCGAGATTCCGAGCAGCTGCACGCCGGCCGCCCGGAACATCGCCACGTTGTCGCGCAGCTCGCACAGCTCGCCCGTGCACGTGCCGGTGAACGCCAGGGGGAAGAAGACGATCGCGACGGCGGATGCCCCGCGGTAGCCGCTCAGGGTCACCGTCTGCCCGAACTGGTCGCGCAGGGAGAAGTCGGGGGCCGTGCTGCCGACGACGGGGAGATCGGGTTGCGGCACGGGTGGCTCCTGGTGCTCATCGGGCTCGCACCGAGCGGTGCGGAGCGGGTGACTAGACTCGACATCGCTCGTGCGATGCACCGCGCCGTGACCCGGAGCGGGCTTTCGTGCCGACACACTCTGTCTACCACCAGGAAGAGGTCAAGGGTGACGGTCAACGACCAGGATCCGTACTCGGTCAGCCACGTCGACTCCGATCCGGAGGAGACCGCCGAATGGAACGAGTCGCTCACCGCGGTCGTCCACGAGCGCGGTGCCGAACGGGGTCGCGACATCATGCTCAGCTTGCTGAAGCGCTCGAAGGAGCTGCACCTCGGCGTGCCCATGGTGCCGACCACGGACTACCTCAACACGATCGCGCCCGAGAACGAGCCCGCGTTCCCCGGCGATGAGGAGATCGAGCGCCGGTACCGCGCGTGGATCCGGTGGAACGCGGCCATCACCGTGCACCGTGCGCAGCGCCCCGGCATCGCGGTCGGAGGCCACATCTCGACCTACGCCTCGAGCGCCGCGCTCTACGAGGTCGGCCACAACCACTTCTTCCGCGGCGCCGAACACCCGACCGGTGGCGACCAGGTGTTCTACCAGGGCCACGCCTCCCCCGGCATGTACGCCCGCGCCTTCCTCGAGGGCCGGCTGAGCGCCCAACAGCTTGACGGCTTCCGGCAGGAGAAGTCGCACGCCGGCGCCGGCGGAGGCCTCTCGAGCTACCCGCACCCGCGGCTCATGCCGGACTTCTGGCAGTTCCCCACCGTGTCGATGGGCTTGGGGCCGATCAATGCGATCTACCAGGCGCAGCTCAACAAGTACGTGAGTAACCGCGGCATCGCGCAGGCCGATGACACCCAGGTCTGGGCGTTCCTCGGCGACGGCGAGATGGACGAGGTCGAGAGCCGCGGCGCGCTGCAGCTCGCCGCCAACGACGGGCTCGACAACCTCAACTTCGTCATCAACTGCAACCTGCAGCGGCTCGACGGCCCGGTGCGCGGCAACGGCAAGATCATCCAGGAGCTCGAGAGCTTCTTCCGCGGCGCCGGCTGGAACGTCATCAAGGTCATCTGGGGTCGCGAGTGGGATGCCCTGCTCGAGCAGGACCACGAGGGCGCGCTGCGCGACCTCATGAACCGCACCCCCGATGGCGACTACCAGACCTACAAGGCCGAGTCGGGCGCGTTTATCCGCGAGCACTTCTTCGGGCGCGACCCGCGCACGGCCGCTATGGTCGAGAATTACAGCGACGACCAGATCTGGAACCTCAAGCGCGGCGGCCACGACTACCGGAAGGTCTACGCGGCCTTCAAGGCGGCGAGCGAGCACACCGGGCAGCCGACCGTGATCCTCGCGAAGACCGTCAAGGGCTACGGCCTGGGCCCGAGCTTCGAGGGCCGCAACGCGACCCACCAGATGAAGAAGCTCACGCTCGACAACCTGAAGCAGTTCCGCGACGAGATGCGTATCCCGATCACGGATGCTCAGCTCGAGGCCGACCCGTACCAGCCGCCCTACTACCACCCGGGCGAGAGCGACCCGGCGATCCAGTACCTGCAGGAGCGTCGTCGCGAGCTCGGCGGCTACGTTCCCGAGCGCCGGTCGAAGTACACCCAGGTCTCTCTGCCCGACGCCGCGACCTACGACATCGCGAAGAAGGGTTCGGGCAAGCAGGAGGTCGCCACGACGATGGCCTTCGCGCGCCTGTTGAAAGACCTGCTGCGCTCGAAGGACTTCGGGCACCGCATCGTGCCGATCATCCCGGATGAGGCGCGCACGTTCGGCATGGACGCCTACTTCCCCACGTCGAAGATCTACAACCCCAACGGTCAGCACTACACGAGCGTCGACCGGGAGCTGCTGCTCGCTTACAAGGAGAGCCCCCAGGGTCAGATCATCCACACCGGCATCAACGAGGCCGGCGCCGTCGCGGCGTTCACCGCGGTCGGCACGAGCTACGCGACGCACGGCGAACCGCTCATCCCGGTCTACGTCTTCTACTCGATGTTCGGCTTCCAGCGCACGGGAGACGCGTTCTGGGCCGCCGGCGACCAGATGACCCGGGGGTTCATCATCGGCGCCACCGCGGGCCGCACGACGCTCACGGGCGAAGGCCTGCAGCACGCCGACGGGCACTCGCCGCTGCTCGCGAGCACGAACCCCGCGGTCGTGACCTACGACCCGGCGTTCGGCTATGAGATCGGGCACATCATGCGCGCCGGGCTCGAGCGGATGTACGGCGGGGCGCATCCCGACCCCAACGTCATGTACTACCTGACGGTCTACAACGAGCCGCACGTGCAGCCGGCCGAGCCGGAGAACCTCGATGTCGACGGCCTACTGCGGGGCATCTACCTGCTCAAGCCGAGCACGGCACTCGGTCCGAAGGCGCAGATCCTCTCCTCGGGCGTCGCTGTTCCGTGGGCCCTCGAGGCGCAGCAGCTGCTCGCGGACGACTGGAACGTCTCGGCCGACGTGTGGAGCGTCACGTCGTGGAACGAACTGCGCCGCGACGGCCTCGCCGTCGACGAGCACAACTTCCTGCGCCCCACGGAGGAGCCGAAGGTCGCCTACGTGACCCGCAAGCTGCAGGGCGCCGAGGGTCCGTTCATCGGCGTGACCGACTTCATGCACGCTGTGCCCGACCAGATCCGCCCGTTCGTGCCCGGCGACTACGCGACGCTCGGCGCCGACGGCTTCGGCTTCAGCGACACGCGACCCGCTGCTCGGCGCTTCTTCACGATCGACGGCCCCTCGATCGTCGTGCGCACGCTGCAGCAGCTCGCGCGCCGCGGCGCGGTCGACCCCAGCGCGGTTCCGGCCGCGATCGAGAAGTACCGCCTCTACGACGTGACGGCCGGCACGACCGGCTCGGCGGGCGGCGAGTCCTAGCACCGGACGAGGGGGCGCGCGCCGACCGGCTCGAGCCCCCTCGCTTCCCTGAAGGAGCACGGTGGCAGAGTTGACGAAGGCGCAGACGTTGCAGTGGCTGCGCAACATCTCCGGTGAACTGGCGACGGCGACCCTCAAGCGACTCGACGACACGCTCCCCTGGTATGGCACGATGCCCCCGAGCCGCCGCTCGGCCGTCGGCCTCGTCGCCCAGGCGGGAATCACCTCGTTCATCAGCTGGTACGACGACCCCACCTCGCAGCCCTGGATCGCGGCCGATGTGTTCGGCGCGGCGCCCCGCGAGCTGCTGCGCTCGGTGAGCCTGCAGCAGACGCTGCAGCTCATCCGCGTCGTGGTCGAGGTCGTCGAGGACCGGGTGAAAGACCGCGACGAGAACCTCCGCCACGGAATCCTGCTCTACAGCCGCGAGATCGCCTTCGCCGCGGCCGACGTCTACGCGCGCGCCGCCGAAGCCCGCGGGCTGTGGGATGCGCGGCTGGAGGCCCTCGTCGTCGACTCGATCCTCAGCGGCGAGTACGACAACGAGCTGCCCAGCCGCATCGCCGCCCTCGGCTGGAACGGGCACGGCGAGGTGTGCGTGCTCGTCGGCACGACACCGCGCATCGTCGACGTCGACCAGATCCGCCGCACCGCGCGCCACGTCGAGGCCGATGTGCTGATCGGTGTGCAGGGCAACCGCCTGGTCGTCGTGATCGGGCGGTCGACGCCGCGCACGGACGACGAGACGCCGCAGCCGGAGCCCACGTACTCGTTCGCCCAGATCGCCGAGGCCCTCGAGCCGAGCTTCGGCACCGGCAACCTGGTGCTCGGCCCCGAGGTGCCCGACGTCGTCGAAGCCGGCAAGAGCGCGAAGGCCGCTCTCGCCGGTTTCGCCGTCGCCCGGTCATGGCGCAACGCACCGCGCCCGACCCTCGCCGACGACCTGCTGCCCGAGCGATCGCTCGCCGGCGACCCCATCGCGCGCGGCACGCTCATCAACCGCATCTACCGCCCCCTCAAGGCCCACAATCCCGAGCTGCTCATCACCCTGTGGGCCTACCTCGACAACGGGCGCAGCCTCGAGGCCACCGCGCGCGAGCTTTTCGTGCACCCCAACACGGTGCGCTACCGGCTCAAGCGCATCAGCGAGGTCATCGGCTGGGACGCCACGGGAGCGCGCGAGGCACTCATCCTGCAGTGCGCCCTGATCGTCGGCTCGATCGCCGAGCCCGAGGGCAGCGTGCGCCGCTGACTGTCGACCTGCGACAACGTCGCTGTAGGTTTGTGCACGGCATCCCCACCGCCACCCCGAACCGCCCCTTGGGAGGATGAACATCATGATCGTCGTCGTCGCCCCCGGCCAGGGCTCGCAGGCCCCCGGCTTCCTCGAGCCGTGGCTCGACGAACCGGCCCACCGCGAGCGCCTCGAGCAGTACTCCGAGGCGGTCGGCCTCGATCTGGTCGCACACGGCACCGTGTCGGATGCCGACACGATCCGCGACACCGCCGTCGCGCAGCCCCTCATCGTGGCCGCCTCGCTGCTGAGTGCCGCCGCTCTGCTCGACGGGCGCCGCGAGCGCGTGGGTGCTGTCGCCGGGCACTCGGTCGGCGAGTTCGCCGCGGCGGCGATCGCGGGAGTGCTCACGGACGACGACGCCCTGCGCCTCGTGCGCGAGCGCGGGCTGGCGATGGCCGAGGCCGCCGCCGCCGTGCCCACCGGCATGAGCGCCGTCCTCGGCGGAGACGAGGATTCCCTCGCCGCTCGCCTCGCCGAGCTCGGACTCTCCCCCGCCAACATGAACGGCGGAGGGCAGACCGTCGTCGCCGGCGAGCTGCCCGCGCTCGCCGCGCTCGCGGCCGAGCCCGTGGCCGGATCCCGGGTCATTCCGCTCCAGGTCGCGGGCGCGTTCCACACGCACTACATGAGCTCGGCGGTCGACCGGCTGCGCAGCGCGGTGGCGGGCGTCGATCCACGTGATCCGAGCATCCGGCTCTACACGAACCGCAATGGCACTGTCGTGACGTCAGGAACCACGGCTCTCGACCTGCTCGTCGGCCAGGTCTCGTCGCCCGTGCGCTGGGATCTGTGCATGCAGTCGTTCGCCGCCGATGGCGTGACGGGCGTGATCGAACTGCTGCCGGCCGGCGCCCTCGTCGGACTCGCCAAGCGAGCACTGAAGGGCGTGCCGACCGTGGCCGTCAAGACCCCCGACGACCTCGCGGCCGCCATCGACCTTCTGGAGAACGCATGACCGAGCCCACTCTGCACCAGTCCGTCGGCGTTCCGTACACGCGCATCTACGCGGTCGGGGCCGCGCGCGGCGACCTCACCGTCACGAACGACGACCTCGCCGGACCGATCGACTCGAGCGACGAGTGGATCCGCCAGCGCACGGGGGTCATCACCCGGAAGCGCGCCTCCAGCGAGGTGCATGCGATCGACCTCGCCGAGGCCGCCTCGCGCGAGGCCATCGAGAAGGCGGGCATCCGGCCCGATCAGATCGGCGTCGTGATCGTCTCGACGATCAGCAACAGCGTTCAGACACCCTCGCTCGCCGCCCTGCTCGCCGACCGCATCGGCGCGACGCCCGCACCCGCCTACGACGTCTCGGCCGCCTGCGCGGGCTACACGTACGGCATCGCGCAGGCCGACGCCTTCGTGCGCGCCGGTCTCGCGGAGTACGTGCTCGTCGTCGGTGCGGAGAAGCTCAGCGACTTCACGAAACCCACCGACCGAACCATCTCGTTCCTGCTCGGTGACGGCGCCGGTGCGGCGATCGTCGGCCCGAGCGACACCCCCGGTATCGCCGCCACCGTGTGGGGCTCAGACGGCTCGAAATGGGACGCGGTGGGCATGGACCGCCCGCTCAAGGAGGCCTTCGACGACCCCGAGGGCGGGTTCCCCACCCTGCGGCAGGACGGCCAGACCGTCTTCCGCTGGGCGGTGTGGGAGATGGCGAAGGTCGCCCAGAAGGCTTTGGACGCCGCGGGCGTGACCTCCGACCAGCTCGCGGCGTTCATCCCCCACCAGGCGAACATGCGCATCATCGACGAGTTCGCCAAGCAGTTGAAGCTGCCGGAGAGCGTCATCATCGCCCGTGACATCGCGACCACCGGCAACACCTCGGCGGCATCGATCCCCCTCGCCACCCACCGACTGCTCGAGGAGCACCCCGAGCTGAGCGGCGGCCTCGCCCTCCAGATCGGCTTCGGCGCGGGCCTCGTGTTCGGCGCCCAGGTGGTGCGGCTGCCCTAGTCCGCCCGTTCCCTCGTGGCCTCCCCCGCCCGGCGCACCGCCGCCCTAGGATTGGGGACGGTCATACGACACCCACAAGGAGATAAACATGGCACTGTCCACCGAAGAAGTTCTCGCCGGCCTCGCCGAGCTCATCAACGACGAGACGGGCATCGCCACCGACTCGGTCGCGCTCGACAAGTCGTTCACCGACGACCTCGACATCGACTCCATCTCGATGATGACGATCGTCGTCAACGCCGAGGAGAAGTTCGACGTGAAGATCCCCGACGACGAGGTGAAGAACCTCACCACCGTCGGCGACGCCGTCACCTTCATCGTGAACGCCGCGGCCTAGAGCCGCCGCACGATGCCGCACAGCGACCGGGACCGGTCATCCGATCGGTCCCGGCGCTGAGCGGTCGAACCATCACCCCTGCAGAGAGTTGACGTTATGACCACCATCGTCGTCACCGGAATCGGTGCCACCTCCCCCCTCGGCGGAACCGCCCGCGAGAGCTGGGACGCTCTGCTGCGGGGCGAGTCGGGCACGCGCTCGCTCACCCACGACTGGGTCGCCCAGTACGAGCTGCCCGTCACCTTCGCCGCCGAGGCGAAGGTGCGTCCGGAGGACGTGCTCGAGCGGCAGGAAGTCAAGCGCCTCGACCCCTCCGCGCAGTTCGCGCTCATCGCGGCCCGCGAAGCCTGGGCCGACGCCGGCGCTCCCGACATCGCCCCCGAGCGCATCCTCGTCGACTACGCCACCGGAATCGGGGGCCTCTGGACCCTCCTCGACGCGTGGGACGTGCTGAAGGAGAAGGGCCCGCGCCGGGTTCTGCCCATGACGATCCCCATGCTCATGCCCAACGCCGCAGCGGCCGCCATCAGCATGGGCCTCGGCGCGCGCGCAGGTGCCCGCACGGTCGTCTCCGCCTGCGCTTCGGGCACCGAAGCCATCGCCAACGCGTACGAGCACCTGCAGCTGGGGCTGGCCGACATCGTCGTCGCCGGCGGCACCGAAGCGGTCGTGCATCCTCTGCCCATCGCCGCCTTCGCCTCGATGCAGGCGCTCTCGAAGCGAAACGACGACCCCGCTGCCGCCTCTCGGCCCTACGACGTCGACCGCGACGGCTTCGTGCTCGGCGAGGGTGCCGCTGCGATCGTGCTCGAGACGAAGGAGCACGCGCTCGCGCGCGGCGCGCGCATCTACGCCGAGCTTGCCGGCGGCTCGGTCACGAGCGACTCGTACCACATCACGGCGCCCGACCCTGAGGGCTCCGGCGCGGCGCGCGCCGTGCTCGCCGCCCTCGTGCAGGCCGGTGCGACGCCCGACGAGGTGTCGCACATCAACGCGCACGCGACGTCGACCCCGGTCGGCGACATCGCCGAGTACAACGCGCTTCACCGCGTGTTCGGCGAGCGTGTGAAGAGCATCCCGGTGTCGGCCACGAAGGCGTCGACGGGGCACCTGCTCGGTGGCACGGGCGCGCTCGAGGCCGTCTTCACGATCCTCGCGCTGCACGAGCGCACCGCACCGCCGACGATCAACCTCGACAACCAAGACGAAGCGATCCCGCTCGACGTCGTCACGTCGCCGCGCGCGCTCGGCGACGGGCCGCTGCTCGCGATCTCGAACTCGTTCGGCTTCGGCGGCCACAACTCGGTCGTCGCCTTCCGCACCGTCGACTAGCGCGGCCTCCACAACTCAGGAGTTCCGACGCGAACAGCCCCGCGACACGCCGTTGTGGGGCTGTTTCGTGCCGGGTGGCGCCGCTGGCTCCTGAATTGTGGAGACGAGCGGGGGGTGCGAGGTGGATGCGGGGCTCAGCCCGCGCGGTGCAGCCACACGACCCGCGCGCCGTCGCCGGCGTGGCGGAACGGCTCGAGCTCGTCATCCCACGCCTGGCCGAGAGCGAGACGAAGTTCTCGATGCAGCTCGAGCGTGTTCGAACCGGCGACCTCGATGGCGTAACGGATGCGATCCTCGGGAATGACCGTGTTGCCTGCCGTGTCGGTCTGCGCGTAGTAGATGCCGAGGTCTGGCGTGTGCATCCAGCGACCGCCGTCGGCGCCGAGACCGGCGTCTTCCGTGACCTCGAAGCGCAGGTGCTCCCAGCCGCGCAGGGCGCTCGCGATCTTGGCGCCCGTGCCGCGCTCGCCCTCCCAGACGAACTCGGTGCGCTGGGTTCCCTTGAGCACCGGCTGGTCGATCCAGTCGAAGTTCACGGCACGATCGATCGCGCGCCCGGCCGCCCACTCGACGTGCGGGCAAAGAGCACGAGGAGCGGAGTGCACGAAAAGCACTCCGCGCGCGACCGCCACGGTCTTGGTTTCCACAGTCGACTCCGTTCCGTTCAGGTGCGACTTCCCCATCGACCTGGTGCACGGAGTGCGTGGTGTCTTCAATTGTGGCGGTCTCCCGCCTGACAGCAGTATGACGCAGAACACGACGGAATGACAAGGCTGGAATCACACGACTGTGATTCGCGAGATGACGATCACGTGAACTGTGGGCAGATAGTCACTCGGCATGCATACGCCGAATAGTGTTGGACCATGACGTTGCGGCACTCGCTCCTCGCGGTCCTCACCCTCGGCCCGGCATACGGCTACCAGTTGCACGCCGAGGTGGTCGAGCGCACCCGGCGCGATGCCCCGCTCAATGTCGGGCAGGTCTACTCGACCCTCGACCGCCTCCGGCGCGACGGGCTCATCGAAGACGCGGGAAGCACCCCCGACAACCTGCCGCTCTATGCGCTGACGGATGCGGGGGCGATCGAGGCGCGCATGCACCTCACCGAGCCCGACCTGGCCGATTGGCACGAGATGGTCGAGCGCGTGCTGCTCGCCCTCTCGCTGCCGGGCGACCACGTCGACGTGCTCGTGCGCAACTACCGGCGACTCTGGGCACCGCGGCGCGGGGCCAGCGACGAGGTGACCGACCCGACCGGGGGCGCCGCGCAGGCGGCCGCCCAGCATGCCGCGCGCCTGCTGCAGGCCTCGGCGCTCGCCTGGCTCGACTCGCTGCCCGAGGTCGAGCCGTGGGCCCTGCGCACCGATCGCCGGCGGCGCGGGCGCCGTGCGGCGGAGGCGGTGCATCCACCCGCCTGATCGCCCCGAGGCGGCGTAACGGGCCCGACGCTACTTGGCGTCGCTGTACCGGTGCACGGCCGCGATCGAGACCGGGAACGACACGGCCGTCTCGCCGAAGACGATGCGACCCGCGTCAGCCGCGGCGCTCCTCAGAGCCTCCTCGACCTCGGCGACGCGGTCGCGCGGGCTGTGCACGATGAGCTCGTCGTGCACGAAGAACACCAGGTGCGGCTGGGCCGCGAGCGCGCCGGCCTCCGGGGTCCAGAGCCGTCGACGTACGCCCGCCATCCAAGCGAGCGCCCATTCTGCGGCCGTGCCCTGCACGACGAAGTTGCGCGTGAAACGACCCCACGATCGCGCGGCCGACCGGGCCGCCCGCCCCACCGACTCGTCGGCGCCCTCCGCGCTCGCGGCGCCCTGGTGCTCGCGCCAGGAGGCCGACGGCGCCGGCGAGGTGCGGCCGAGCCGCGTCGCCACGCGCTCGCCGCGCTCCCCCGCCCGCGCCGCGGCCTCGACGTAGCCGATCGCCTGCGGAAACGATCGGGCGAGGCGAGGCAGCACCTGCGCGCTCACGCCCGTCGTGCCGCCGTACATGGCCCCGAGCATGCCGACCTTCGCGTGCTCGCGCGACGCCACCGCGCCGCTCGCGACGATGCCCGCGTAGAGGTCGACACCGGCGCCGGCACGCGCCATCGCGGCATCACCCGAGAGGGCGGCGAGAATGCGCGGCTCGAGCTGCGCCGCGTCGGCCACCACGAGCGCCCAGCCGGGGTCGGCGACGACCGCGGGGCGCACCTGTTTCGGCAGCTGCAGCGCTCCCCCACCGTCGGAGGCCCAACGGCCTGTCACCACGCCTCCGGGAACGAAGGTGGGCCGGAATCGGCCATCATGCACCCACTCGTCGAGCCAGTTCCACCCGTTCGCCGTGTGCAGGCGGCTGAGGGTCTTGTAGTGCAGCAACGGGGCGATCGCCGGGTGGTCGAGCCGCTTCAGCTCGGCCGAGCGCGTCGTCGCGACCTCGAGCCCCGCCCGCCGCAGCGCCTTGACGAGCTCGGGTGGCGAGTCGATCGGCACCGGCCCGACACCGAGCAGGGTTTCGACCTCGGTGGCGAGCTGGTCGAGCCGGGCGGGACGCCGCCCGGGCCCCGGTCGCGGGCCGAGAGCCTCGACGAGCAGCGCGTCGTGGTCGGCCGCCCTCCACGGCAAGCCCGTGTGGCGCATCTCGGCCGCGGCCAGGGCGCCCGCCGACTCGGCGGCGGCGAGCACGGTCAGTCGCACCGGATCGGCGTGGGCCGCGATCGCAGCGCGCTGCTCGGCGAAGGCGAGGCACGCGGAGATCGCGGGCACCGCATCCGTCGCCCCATCGAGGTCGAAGAGGGTGTCGGCGCGGGCCGCGGCAGGCGCGCGCCCCCAGTCGCGACGCGGAGGCCGCCCGGCGATGCCCGCGAGGATCGCGTCGACGAGCGCCAGGTCGTGGCATCGCTCGATGCGCACGCCCGCGGCGAGCAGAGGCGGGTACCACTGCGCCGTGTCGGTCCACACCCAGCGCGGATGCTCCGCCTCCCGCTCGGCGACCGCAGCGGCCAGCCCCGCCTCGGGCACGAGCGTGACGCGGCCCTCATCGTCGATGAGCCCGACCCCGTCGGGCCGCCGGTCGACGACGATGTGCATGCCTTCAGTCTGCCGGTGCCCGGCGACAGCGGCCGCATCAGCGGGTTCGCCCGGCCGTGGCCCGGCCACCCGCCCCTGTCTCCACAACTCAGGAGACGCGACGCGACGCGTCGCCCGACACGCCGGTGCGGGCGCTGATCGAGCCGCCCACTCGGCACATCTCCTGAATTGTGGAGTTGACGGCCGGACGTGGGCGCGTGGGCGCGTGGGGCTGGGGCGTCAGCCGTGCAGCAGCGAGCCGTCGGCGGCGAGCACGTTCTTCTCGCCCGCCTCGACGCGGAAGGGGAAGCGGTTCTGCTTCGGCGGCAGCGGGCAGTTGAAGGCGTAGCTGAACGCGCAGGGAGGCAGGATGGCCGTGTTGAAGTCGAGCGTGATCGTGCCATCGGGGTTCGGGGCGAGAAAGAGGAAGCGGCCGACGCTGTAGGTGTCGTCGCCGTTCGTGGCGTCAGCGAACACGAGCTGCAGCGCGCGCCCCGACTTGAAGGCGGCGATGTCGTACTCGACGCCATCGTGGGTGAACCGGATCTCGCCGGGGACGACCTCGCCGCGGGTCTTGCCGTCGTCCTTCAGGTGCTCAAAGCCGACGACCGTGCCACCCTCGATCTCGCGGAAGGTTCCGGTCACGACCCACTCGGGCGCGTAGTCGAACGCATCGATGCCGCCGAAGTTCTGAATCCCCTCGCTCTGCGCATCCCACACCCGCAGGGCGTACAGGCCGTCGTCGCCCGCGATGACGAAGCCCGTCGTGTGGTCGTCGAACACGATCGCGCTCGGGTTCGGGTCGTCTTTGCCGCGCACGAGCACGGTGCCGTCGACGAGAACACCATCGACATGGATGCCCGCCGCAGCGTCCGCCGTCACGACGAGGCCGCCCTGTCCGGAGGGCGCGGGAGCCCAGCGGCCGGGCACTCCCCAGATCGTCTGCTCCTCTGCCACCCACTGGGTGTTGGTGAGCGCGAGCGGACCCTGCGGCTGCACGGCGGCGAGGGCGCGGCGCTCACGGAAGACTGCGTAGCGCTCGGCGGGCGTTGCAGGGACGGCGGGGGCGGTGTCGGTCATGGTGTCCATCCTGTCGGTCTGGTCGGTGCAACCCGGTCGCGGGCGCGGCGATTCCCCGAGCGGGATGCCCGGCCTCGCGCTCGGCGAGCCGCTACAGCAGCGCTGAAGGGCGCGCGAGCCCGACGGCCAGCCCGAGCAGGGCGATGCCCGTGCCAAGGGTGAGGGCGGTGCGCACCAGCTCGGCGTGCGCGTCGGTGAGCAGCCCGAGTTGCCACCGGCGCTCGACGAGCCAGAGGGCGGCAGCGAGCACGAGCACGACGATCGTGAGCACGCGCACGAGCGGCGCGGGCGCGGCCCCGAGGGCGAGCCCGACGACCTGGTACAGCGCCACGACGCCCCAGGGCACGATCGCGATCGCGGCACCGAGGCTGTACGGCCAGGCCGAGCGGCGACGCTCGAGGGGGGCGCGGCCCTGCAGCCACAGCACGCCGATCGCCGCCGCCGCGACCGCGTAGCAGAGGATGAGGGCGCCGGCCTCGGCAACGCCGTTGAGCTGCGCGACGAGGAAGAGAGTGATGCCGGAGATCTGCGAGAGCTCGAGGGCGCGCACGGCGCGGCCCCGCTCGGGGCGCACGGCGACGGTTGCGCGCGCCGCGGCCGAGACGAGCAGCACGGCGGCGACCGCCGCCGCGAGGTCGACGCCCGCGAAGGCTCCCGGTCCGCCCGCGGGCAGGGAGAGCGCGACGGGCAGCACGATCGAGGCACCGCCGAGCGAGAGTGTCGCGAGCGCGATGGCGACGACGAGGTGCGCGGCGGCCGCTAGCAGCTCGATCGTGCGAGCGCGGGCAGGGGTGGCGACGGAGGTGGGCGTCATAGGGCTCCCTTCAACCAGAGCGACCGAGAATCATCGCGGTTGAACAATGATCTCCCACTCGGCGGGGTTGGACTGCTGGGCGACGAGAGCCTGAGCTTCGGCGACGACGGCGTCCCGGTCGTCTCCGATCGGGTACAGACCCTGCTCGTTGAGAGGCGACTCAGCCGCCCTCCATGCCGGGCGGATGGTGAAGTCGGTGAACGCGACCGTGCCGTACACGACCGCCACGATGCGCTTCCCCGTAAGGAACGAGAGTGTGCTCGCCAGGTTGAGACCGTTACTGGCGGAAGCGGTTTGCTCCTCAACGCTTGTACCAGTCACGACCGGAAGCGCCGCAGCCTTCGCCTCAGCATCCGCCCTCACCGCAGGTGGAAGCGGCTCGTTCGGCCTGACCACCATGAAGGTACCGTCGGGCAACTCGTAGCCACGAAGACCGTCGGTGATGTCACGGTTGAGCTCACGCGCGAGTTCTTCGTCGATGGTGTCGCCGGCCTCGAGCGTCGTGGGATCGACAGCATCCTGGTCAGCAGTCGGCTCAGTCGACTCGGCAGCGGGCGGCTCTCCGAACGCCCACGGCTCCAACTCCACAGACGGAGCGCATCCCGATAGGACGAGCGCAATCACGCTCGCGGCAACGAGTGACGCGCGACGACGAACGAGGGGCATGAGTCTCCTGATGCGAGAGTGAGCGATCATCACAGGCTATCCACTCGCCTGTCGCCGCGATGCCCCACGAACGCGTGCCACGACGCCGAACGGTAGGGCGGACGGGACTTGAACCCGTGACCGATGGATTATGAGTCCACTGCTCTGACCAGCTGAGCTACCGCCCCGCGCACCGCGCGGGCGGTGCAGGGCCACTCTACCGAGTGCGGATGCCCGCGCTCAGGGCGCCACGGTGTCGACGTCGTCGGCCACCGGGTCGACGACGGCCTCGCCGCGGTAGAGCGCCTCGAACGTGTCGAGCGTGCGGTTGATGTCGTGACCTTGCACGATGCGCAGGCTCTCGCGCTTGAGCTCGAGCAGCTCATCGTGCGGCATCGTGAAGACCTTCGTCAGCAGTGCGGCGAACTGGTCGACGTCGCCCGGTTCGTAGAGGTAGCCGTTCTCGCCATCGTGGATGAGGTGCGGCAGAGCCATGGCGTTCGCGCCGATGACAGGCAGCCCCGAGGCCATCGCCTCCATCGTCGCGATCGACTGCAGCTCGGCGCGCGAGGGCATCGCGAAGACGGATGCCCGGGTCAGCTGCTGCTTGAGGTACGACTCGGGCGCGTGGCCGGCGAAGTGCACGCGGTGCGAGATGCCGAGCTGGGCTGCGAGCTTCTCGAGCGCCGGACGCTGCTCTCCGTCGCCGACGATCTCGACCTTCACGTCGAGCGCGGGATCGAGCTTCGCCGCGGCGCGCAGCAGCTCTTCGATGTGCTTCTCGGCCTCGACCCGCCCGACGAACAGCACGACGTTCTCGGTGCGCGGCTCGAGGTTGGGCGTGTAGTGGTCGATGTGCAGCCCGCAGCTGATGGGGTGCACCTCGTCGAGATCGGTGTACTTCTCGAGGTAGTCGGCCGCCTTGCGCGTCGGGGTGGTCACGGCTTCAGCGAGACCGAAGGTGCGGCCGGCGGCCTTCCAGGCTGCCCGCACGGCCGGCTCGCGGAAGGCGCCGACGAACGGGGTGAACTGCAGGCCGTTCTCGGGCATGAAGTGATTCGTGCCGATCACTCGGATGCCTCGTTTGACCGCCTGGCGCGCCAGCCCGCGCCCGACGACGATGTGTGACTGGAAGTGCACGACGTCGGGCTTGACGGTGTCGAGGATGCGCGCGGCGTTCTGCTCGATGCGCCACGGCAGCGCGTACCGCAGCCAGGGGTGGGGGTACCAGCGCCACGAGCGCAGCCGGTGCACCGTCATGGGCTGATCTTCGTGCACCTCGGTGCGCGTCACGTTGGGGCCGCCCTCAGCGCCGGGGGCGACGATGTGCACCTCGTGGCCGCGCTCGACGAGCCCGGCGGCGAGGCGCTCCGCGAACTTGGCGGCACCGTTCACATCGGGGCCGAAGGTGTCGCCGCCGATCAGAACGCGGAGGGGGCGGTTCGCAGAGCCGCCGTCATGCGGAGCGTCAGGCACAGTGGTGGTGATCCTTGCTTCTCGGTGGTGGGCGCCGCTCGAACGCGAACGCGGGCGAGCGCCGGGGACAAGAGGAGAACCGTCGTCCTACGCTACCGCAGGGCGCCCCGCTCGCGCGGGACCGCATCCGTCTCAGCGGTGCGTCTGCGGGTGGTGCTTCGCCAGTTGCAGCACGCCGAGGATGGCGACAGCACCGGCCACAACCGCCACGATCGCGAAGGCGGGCGGGATGAGCGATGCCTCGCCGAGCACGACGACACCGATCAGCACGGCGACCAAAGGGTCGACGACGGTGAGCCCCGCGATCACGAGGTCGGGCGAGCCCACCGAGTAGGCGGTCTGCACGAAGTAGCTGCCGAGCGCGGCGGAGGCGAGCAGCGCGACGATGGCAACGACCGTGAGCCCTTCGAAGTTGTTGTTGAGGATGCGGTTGATGACGACCTTGGCGAGGGTGGCGACGAAACCGAACAGCACGCCCGCACCGATGATGTAGAACATCGCGCCGACGCTGCGACGGGCGAAGGCGAAGGCGAAGCCGAAAGCCGCGAGGACGACGCCGAGGATTCCGAGCACGATGAGCAGCTGCACCTCGGTGATCTCCTGCTCGATCGCGTAGACGGCGGCGATGGCGACGAAGATGCCGACTCCGCTCACGCACATGGCGATGGCCCGGATGGCCGCGCGATCGAGCTTGATCTTCGAGATGCGCGCATTCAGCACGGCCGTCATGACGAGCGCGACGACGCCGAGCGGCTGCACGACGATGAGCGGTGCGAACCCGAGGCTCGTGAGCTGGAAGAGGATGGCGAGACCCAGCATGAGCGTGCCGACGACCCAGGAGGGCCGGGCGAGCAGATGCAGGAGTTGCCGGATGCTGAGGCCGGCCTTCTCACCGTCGCCGTGGCTCTCCTCGACGCGGGTGACACCGCGATGCTGGAACTGCGCGCCGAGCGAGAGGAACACCGCGCCGATCAGGGCGATGGGGATGCCGATCGACTGGTAGGGGGTGAGGGTGATCTGCTCGGTCAGGTCACTCAGCTCGGGCGGCACCCGGTCAATCTACCCCGCAGGCCACGGATATTCTGGACGAATGGCCGCGCTTCCGATCTGCATCACCGGCGAACCCGTGCTCCACACCGTGGCCGCTGAGGTCGAGGTGATCGACGATGCTCTGCGAGCACTGGTCGCCGAGATGTTCGAGACCATGGAGGCCGCCCCCGGCGTCGGCCTCGCGGCACCGCAGGTCGGCGTGGATGCGCGACTCTTCGTGTTCGACTGGACCGACGATGACGCCGTGCGCTGGCGCGGAGTCGCCATCAATCCCGAGCTTCTGGTGAGTCCGGGCCCCGTCGGGGAGGCCGACGAGGAGACCGACTCGGAGGGGTGCCTCTCGGTGCCCGGCGAGCGGTTCCCCCTGCTGCGCTCGGAGCGAGCCCTTCTGCGCGCCATCGATCTCGACGGCGAGCCGTACGAGATTGACGCGACGGGGTGGCTCGCGCGCATCTTCCAGCACGAGTACGACCACCTCGACGGGGTGCTCTACGTCGACCGCCTCGCCCACCCGCACGACCGGGCCGCGGCCAAGGCGATCCGCAAGCGCTCCTGGGGCTCGGCCGGCCAGAGCTGGCTGCCGGACAGGCGATCCGAAGAGCGGAGTGTAGGGCCAGAGGCGCGCGGTGGTGTGGTCGGGGGGCGGCCGTGGCGTCAAAGGGGTGGGGGGGGGGGGGGGGGGGG
>NZ_JBHYEO010000028.1:0-23176 GCF_051860105.1 Microcella sp. | reverse complement strand
AGATGGCCGACCGCGTCGCCCTGCTGCAGGAGGGGCGCATCACCGACGTCGGCAAGCACAGCGAACTGCTCAAGCGCAACGAGCACTACCGCTACGTCATCTCCTCGCTCGAGGACGAGCAGCTCGCGGCCGAGGAGCGCGCTGACCGCGAGCTCAAGCTCGCCGAGCAGGAGGGCCGGCGTCGCGATGCCATCGACCGGGAGAAGCGCGTGATCGACAACGAGGGCGAGGTGACCCGATGAGCGTGACCGGGGTCGAAGGCGAAGAGCGCGACGACTTCTCGCGCGCCGAATCGAAGAGCATGCGCGCGCGCTCGCTGCGCCTGCTGGGCTCGCTCGTGCGGCCGGTGCGTGCACGCATCGCACTGACGATGGTCGTCATCATCATCTCGATCGCGCTGCAGGTGGCGGGCCCCGCGCTCATCGCCGTCGGCATCGACCGCGGCCTTCCGGCGCTGCTCGATCAGAACGACTGGATGCCCGTCTCGCTGATCGTCGCCGCATACCTGTTCACCGGCATCGCGGGCGCCGCGCTCATCGCCGTGTACCAGGTGATGAGCGCACGGCTGAGCCAGGCCATCCTGATCGATCTGCGCAAGCGTGTCTTCCTGCACACGCAGCGCCTGTCGCTCGAGTTCCACGAGTCGTACACCTCGGGCCGCATCATCGCGCGGCAGACGAGCGACCTCGACTCGATCCGCGAACTGCTCGACTCGGGGCTCAACCAGCTCGTCTCGGGGCTCATCTACATGGGCTTCACGGCGGCGGCGCTCGTGCTGATCGACCCGACCTCCGGAATCGTGCTCGCCGTCTCGCTCATCCCGCTGCTGCTGCTCACGCGGTGGTTCCAGGTGCGCTCGCAGACGTTGTTCCGGCAGACCCGCGTGGCCTCGGCCCGTCTGATCGTGCACTTCGTCGAGACCATGACGGGCATCCGCGCGGTCAAGGCCTTCCGCAAAGAGCCGCGCAATGCGCGGCAGTTCGCCGGGCACGTCGAGGACTACCGGCATGCCAATGCGCGCGTCATCCAGCTGTTCGGCATCTTCGACCCGGGGCTCGTGCTCATCGGCAACGTCACGGTCGCGGCCGTGCTCGTCGTCGGCGCGTTCCGGGTGGTGGATGGCGCGCTCGCGATCGGCGCGCTGCTCGCCGTGGTGCTCTACACCCGCCGGTTCTTCGACCCGGCCGAAGAGATGGCCATGTTCTACAACTCGTACCAGTCGGCCGCGGCGGCGCTCGAGAAGATCTCGGGCGTGCTGGAGGAGACGCCGAGCGTGCCCGACCCGACGACGCCGATCGACCTGTGGAAGGCGCGCGGCACCGTGCACTTCGACCGGGTGCGCTTCTCGTACACCGATGACACGGTGGTGCTGCCCGACCTCGAGCTCACCATCCCCGCCGGGCAGACGATCGCCCTCGTCGGCACGACGGGCGCGGGCAAGTCGACGCTCGCGAAGCTCATCGCGCGCTTCTACGACCCGACCGGGGGCGCTGTGACGCTCGATGGCGTCGACCTGCGCAAGCTGCACCCGAAAGACCTGCGGCGCGCGATCGTGATGGTGACGCAGGAGGCCTACCTGTTCTCGGGCACGGTCGCCGACAACATCGCGCTCGGAAACCCCGAGGCGACGCGCGAGCAGATCGTCGCGGCGGCGAAGGCCGTCGGGGCTCACGACTTCATCGAGTCGCTGCCGAACGGCTACGACACCGACGTGAACAAGCGTGGCGGTCGCGTCTCGGCGGGGCAGCGGCAGCTCATCTCGTTCGCGCGCGCGTTCCTCGCCGACCCGACCGTGCTGATCCTCGACGAAGCGACGGCCTCGCTCGACATCCCGAGCGAGCGGCTCGTGCAGGAGGCGCTGCAGACGCTGCTCGCCGACCGCACCGCGGTGATCATCGCGCACCGGCTCTCGACGGTGGCGATCGCCGACCGCGTGCTCGTCATGGAGCACGGCCGCGTGATCGAAGACGGCACTCCGGCCGAGCTCATCGCGGGCACGGGCAAGTTCGCCCAGCTGCACGCGGCCTGGCGCGAGTCGCTCGTGTAGGTGCCATCGGGGCGCGCGGACGCGCCCGCGGTTCACCGCGGCTGGGTAGGGTTCGCGGTGTGACCGATCGGCCCGTGGATGCTCCGCTCGAGCCCGACGACGCGCCCGAGACCGAGCGCGCACCCGGTGCGGTCGCTCTGCCGGCCGGCGACGGGCCGGCGCGGCGTGGCGCGGCGCTCGAGGTACTCGGCCAGTTCACCGTGCTCGGCCTGACGTCGTTCGGCGGACCCGTCGCACACCTCGGCTACTTCCGCGAGCAGCTCGTGGTGCGTCGGCGGTGGATCAGCGAGCAGGGCTATGCCGAGCTCGTCGCTCTTGCGCAGTTCTTGCCCGGGCCCGCCTCGAGCCAGGTCGGGTTCGCGCTCGGGGTGCATCGGGCGGGATTGCTCGGCGGCCTCGCGGCGTTCGCGGCGTTCACGCTGCCGAGCGCCGTGCTGCTCGTGCTCGCGGCTCTCAGCGCGCCGCTGCTCGACGGCCGGGTCGCCGAGGGGCTCATCGCGGGGCTGAAGGTCGTCGCCGTTGCAGT
The DNA here is from genome assembly GCF_051860105.1 of Microcella sp. Taxonomy (GTDB): domain Bacteria; phylum Actinomycetota; class Actinomycetes; order Actinomycetales; family Microbacteriaceae; genus Microcella. The sequence goes on along the minus strand of NZ_JBHYEO010000028.1, from coordinate 20,603 downwards.
CGTCGCCCACGCGGTGTGGGGCATGGCGCGCTCGCTGACGCCTGACCTGCGCCGCGCGAGCATCGCCGTGGTCGCGGGTCTGCTCGTGCTGCTCGTCGGCACGGGCTGGGCGACGCTCGCGGCGATCGTGCTCGGCGCGCTCGCGGGCCTGTTGCTGTGCCGGGCGGGTGGGCAGGCGGTCGGGGGCGGGCTGAGCATCCCGATCTCGCGTCACGTGGGCGCCGCCTGCCTCGTCGTGTTCGGCGCGCTACTGCTCGGTCTTCCCCTGCTCGCCGCGCTCGTGCCGAGCCAGCCGCTCGCGGTCGCCGACGGGTTCTTCCGCGCCGGAGCCCTCGTGTTCGGCGGGGGGCACGTCGTGCTGCCGCTGCTCGAGACCGCGGTCGTCGACCCGGGCTGGGTGACGCCGTCGCAGTTCCTCGCCGGCTACGGGGCGGCGCAGGCCGTGCCGGGGCCGCTGTTCACGGTCGCGGCCTTTCTCGGCGCCTCGATCGCGCCGGGGGTCGAGGGGGTGCTGCTCGCCGGCGTCGCGCTCATCGCGATCTTCTTGCCGGGGCTGCTGCTCATCATCGGCGTGCTGCCGTTCTGGGGCGCGCTGCAGGGCCGACCCGCCGTGCCCGCCCTCGTGCGCGGCGCCAACGCGGCGGTCGTGGGCGTGCTCGCGGCCGCGCTCTACGACCCCGTCATGACGAGCGCGCTCGTCGACGTGCCGACCGTCGCCCTCGCCGTGCTCTGCACCGTGCTGCTCGTCGTCATGCGCCTGCCCGCGTGGGCGGTCGTCATCGTCGGCGCGGGCGGCGGCATGCTGCTCTCGGTCTTCTAGGCCGGATCACCCGCGCCTACGGCCGGCGCAGCCCCGCGGTGTTCTCGGCGATGGCCACGAGGGCCACGTTGACCTCGACGATCATGCGCGCGAGCACGACGGCCACGAGCGTCGCGATCGGCACGAGCACGAGGGCGCCGATCACGGTCAGCACGCCCGAGACGGGCTGCCCGCCGGTCATGAGCCCGACGCCCGTGACGACGATGCTGAAGAAGGCGACGAGGCCGGCGAGCAGGATGCTCACGAGCAGGATGGCGTAGATGAAGCCGGCGATGCGCCGCGTGATGAAGGTCGTGAACCGGAAGTCGACGAGCGCGCGAAAGAACCCGGGCACGGCGCTCACGTCGAGCGCGAGCAGCTGATCGGCGAGGGCCGGAGCCGTCGGGCTGACGGTGGGCTCGGCGGCGGGCGAATCGGGAGCCGCGGCTGCGGGGGTCGCGGTCGTCGCCTTCGGCTTGCGGGTGCGGGGCGCGGGGGAGTCGGTCACGAGAACCTCCGGAGGGTCGGGATGCGCGGCGCACGCCGCACTCGGGCACAGTATCGCCGCGAGCGCCCCGGGTCTATGAGGGCGACCAGCGCGCCGCGCCGAGGTCGAGGCGGTAGGCGTGCGGGCCGTGCCGGTCGTCGAGCCCGGCGGCGCCCCCGTCGTCGACACCGCGCTCGTCTCCCCGGCGCAGCGGCGTGCGCTCGGCGCGGTAGTGGGCGAGAGCCTCGACCTCGTGCCCCGCGGGCGGGCGCCCGTCGGCGCGCACGACGCGCCACCACGGCACGCTCGAGCCCTCGGTGGCCATGACCCGGCCGACGGCGCGGGCTCCGCGCGAGCCGAGCTCGGCGGCCACGTCGCCGTAGGTCATGACGCGGCCGGGCGGGATGCCGTCGACCACCATCAGCACGGCACCGCCGAAGTCGAGGGGCGGCGGGCTCGAGTCGGGCATCCCGCGATCAGGCATGGCGACGCTCTCAGATGGTGAGCGCACCGATCTTCTCGCCGTATTCGGTCTCGCCGGTCTCGACGAAGCCGATGCGGCGGAAGAACTCGCCGGGGCCGTCGTCGCCGGTCTCCCAGATGACGGTGACGGTGTGGAAGCCGCGCTGACGCGCCTCCTCCGCCAGCTCGTGCACGGCGAACTTTCCGATGCCGCGGCCCTGCGACGTGGCATCCACGTTGATGCGCCAGATGCAGCTGCGGAACTCGGGCCGCGGGTTGTCGGCGTCGAAGTTGCCGCGGATGAAGCCGACGACGTCGTCGCCGTCGAGCACGACGCGGGCCCAGGTGGTCGTGGGGTTCACGTAGGCGTCGGCGGCCGAGTACGACACGGGTGTGACGAACTGCTCCTGCCCCGGTCTGAGGGTCAGGCCGTTCGCCGCCACGATCGTCTTCGCCGACAGTTCTTCGAGTCTCAAGCTCCCCATGCCCCCAGGGTAGACGGTGCCTCTGGCCGGCGGGGGTGCCGATGTATCTCGACATCGAGACAACGTCGCGGAGCCGGTAGGCTGGCGGGCGGTACATCACTGACGGAAAGGCACCCCCTCGTGGAGAAGATCAAGGTCGAAGGAACGGTCGTCGAGCTCGACGGCGACGAGATGACCCGCATCATCTGGCAGTTCATCAAGGACCGTTTGATTCACCCCTACCTCGACCTGACGCTCGAGTACTACGACCTCGGCATCGAGCACCGCGACGCGACCGACGACCAGGTGACGATCGACGCGGCGCACGCGATCATCACGCACGGCGTCGGCGTCAAGTGCGCCACGATCACGCCCGACGAGGCCCGCGTCGAGGAGTTCGGCCTCAAGAAGATGTGGAAGAGCCCGAACGGCACCATCCGCAACATCATCGGCGGCGTCATCTTCCGCGAGCCCATCGTGATCTCGAACATCCCGCGCCTCGTGCCCGGCTGGAACAAGCCGATCATCATCGGCCGGCACGCCTTCGGCGACCAGTACCGCGCCACCGACTTCCGCTTCGAGGGCAAGGGAACGCTCACCGTCGAGTTCACCCCGGAGGACGGCTCGGAGCCGCTCAAGTTCGAGGTCTACCAGTCGCCCGGCAGCGGTGTCGCGCAGGTGCAGTACAACCTCGATGAGTCGATCCGCGACTTCGCCCGCGCCTCGCTCAACTACGGCCTCGCGCGCAACTACCCCGTCTACCTCTCGACCAAGAACACCATCCTCAAGGCCTACGACGGCCGTTTCAAGGATCTCTTCGAGGAGGTCTTCGAGGCCGAGTTCAAGAGCCAGTTCGAGGCCGCGGGCATCACCTACGAGCACCGCCTCATCGACGACATGGTCGCCTCGGCCATGAAGTGGGAGGGCGGCTATGTCTGGGCCTGCAAGAACTACGACGGCGACGTGCAGAGCGACACCGTCGCGCAAGGCTTCGGCTCGCTCGGCCTCATGACGAGCGTGCTCACGAGCCCCGACGGCAAGGTCGTCGAGGCCGAGGCCGCGCACGGCACGGTGACGCGCCACTACCGCATGCACCAGCAGGGCAAGCCGACGTCGACGAACCCCATCGCCTCGATCTTCGCGTGGACCCGCGGGCTCATGCACCGCGGCAAGCTCGACGGCAACCAGGCGCTGATCACCTTCGCCGAGACGCTCGAGGATGTCGTGATCACGACGGTCGAGAGCGGCAAGATGACGAAGGACCTCGCGATTCTCATCAGCCCCGAGCAGCCGTACCTGACGACGGAGGACTTCCTCGCCGCGCTCGACGAGAACCTGAAGGCGCGGCTCGCGTAGCGGCGACGCCGAGATCGAATGGATGCCCGGGGCCATGTGCCCCGGGCATCCGGCGTCTGCGGTCCGACCGCCGGGCTGTTGCGAAAATATACCCCCGGGGGTATCCTGAATGAGCGCGTTCGGCGCCCCTCGTTCATCGGAAGGAATCCCCTTGTGCTCTCCCACCCGCTGCCCCGCGTGCGGCAAGGTCACCTGGTCGGGCTGCGGCCAGCACATCGAGCAGGCGCTCGACGGCGTGCCCGTCGCTGAGCGCTGCACCTGCGGCTAGGCCCGCCATGGAGCGCGTCGCGCGCATCGCGGCCGCTCGCGCCGCGGCACTCGATGCGTTGACCAGTGCTGCCGGCGACGATTCGCTGTGCACGCTCGCGCGCGAGCGTCTGCCGGCCGCCAAGTACCACGAAGGCGCCGTCGCGGCCCTCGGCGATGCCCTCCGTGCATCACGCTCCGGAGCCGCGCTGCCCGACAGTGATTCGTGGGGATCGCAGTGGAGCCACCTCATGCACCGAGATTCCTCGTGGACGGCCTACGTGCGGGGTGGCCGGGAGGCCCTCACGCACCTCTGACGGCCCGCCTGACCGCCGGGCGCAGGCGCACATCGTGCCCTCTGGCCCTGGTGCAGGCTCCTGAATCGCACTAGACCAGTCTCATGACCCGCATCGCCGCCCTCGTGCGCCGCTTCCCCCTCGTCGCCGTGACGCTCGCGATCGGGCTCGTGGCCGGCGTGCTCGTCGCCTCGGGTCTCGAGCCGGCCGCGCGCTGGCTCATCTCGCTCTACGCGCTCGCGATCGCCGCGCTCGAGGCTGTCCGCATGATCCGCGGGCTGCTGTCGAAGCAGTTCGGCCTCGACATTCTCGCCGTCACGGCGATCGTGAGCACGATCGTCGTGGGGGAGTACTGGGCGAGTCTCGTCATCGTGCTCATGCTCACCGGCGGAGAGGCCCTCGAGGTCGCCGCCGCGGGCCGCGCCCAGCGCGAGCTGCGCGCGCTTCTCGACCGGGTGCCTCAGCTCGCCCACCGCATCGAGCCGGACGGTGCGATCGTCGATGTTGCCGCCGACCAGGTGCGCACGGGCGATCGTCTGCTCGTGCGGCCCGCCGAGATCGTGCCGGTCGACGCCGAGCTCGCGAGCCCTCTCGGCGGTTTCGACGAGTCGTCGCTCACGGGCGAGAGCCTGCCGGTGGACAAGGTGGCCGGAGACGATGTGATGAGCGGCTCGGTCAACGGTCCGATCGCCGTCGAGGTCGTGGCGACGGCCCTGGCCGCCGACTCGCAGTACCAGCGCATCGTCGAGCTGGTGCGCGACGCCGCGAGCAGCAAGGCCCCTCTCGTGCGGCTGGCCGACCGCTACGCCCTGCCGTTCACGGCCGTCTCGCTCGGCATCGCGGGCGTCGCCTGGGCGCTCAGCGGCGACCCCGTGCGTTTCGCCGAGGTGCTCGTCGTGGCCACTCCGTGCCCGCTGCTGATCGCCGCACCCGTGGCCTTCATGGGCGGCATGAGCAGCGCGGCCAAGCGCGGCATCGTCATGAAGAACGCCGGCTCGCTCGAGAAACTCGCGCGGGCGCGCACCGTCGCCTTCGACAAAACGGGCACTCTCACCATGGGCCGGCCGGTCGTCGTCGGGGCGCATGCCGAGCCGGGCTTCGAGCACGACGAGCTCGTGCAGCTCGTGGCGTCGGCCGAGCGCTACTCCTCGCACGTGCTCGCCGACTCGCTGCAGCAGGCGGCGGTCGACCGCGAGCTCACGCTGCTCGACGCGGCTGATGCTCGCGAGGTCGCCGCCCACGGCGTGATCGCGATGATCGGCGGCCGCGAGGTGGTCGTCGGCAAACCCGCGTTCGTCGGCGAGCATGCACCCGATGTGGTGCCCCGCACCGGTGAGAGCGGCGAGGCCGTGATCTATGCGGCGATCGACGGGCGGTTCGCGGGCGTCGTGGTGCTGCGGGATGCTGTGCGCGACGACGCCGTCGCCACGCTCACTGCCCTCCGCGCCCTCGGGGTCACGCGCACGCTCATGGTCACGGGCGACGTCGCGGCGACCGCGGAACCGATCGCGGCGGGCCTCGGCATCAGCGAGGTGCACGCCGAGTGCCTCCCCGACGACAAGGTGCGCATCATCCGTGAGGCGCAGCCGCGCCCGGTCGTGATGGTCGGCGACGGCGTCAACGACGCGCCCGTGCTCGCGGTGAGCGACGTCGGCATCGCCATGGGGGCGAGGGGCTCGACGGCGGCGAGCGAGTCGGCCGACGTGGTGATCCTTCTCGACGACATCTCGCGCGTCGCCCGCGCCGTCGCCATCGGGCAGCGCACGGTGCGCATCGCCCTGCAGAGCATCTGGCTCGGCATCGCCATCTCGATCGGGCTCATGCTCGTCGCGGCCGTCGGCCTGCTGCCGGCGATCGCGGGGGCCGCCCTGCAGGAGGTCGTCGACCTCATCGCCATTCTCGGCGCCCTACGCGCGGTGCGGGCCGGCGCAGCGCCCGTGCCGGGGCTGGATGCTCCGCGCACGCGCCGGGGCGCGACGACCATCGCGGGGCCCGAGCCAGCTCAGTACCCGGCGAAGTAGTCCGTGCGCACGCGGCGGCATCCCGCCCGGCGCAGAGCGGTGCGGGCCGCCGCGACGATCGAGGGCGCGCCCGAGACGTACCCGCGCCGCGCGGCGAGGTCGGGGATCAGGTCGCGGAGGGCATCCGCCGTCAGCTGGTCGGGGGCGAGCTCGACGAGGCGCGCTCCGGACGCGTCGATCACGTCGCGGTAGATCACCTCTCCCGGGTTCGACGAGATCACGACGAGCACGATGTCACGCTGCTCGCCACGCTCGGCGAGGCTCGCGAGCTGGCTCGCGAACGGGGTGATGCCGATGCCGCCGGCGACCATGACGAGCGGGATGCCCGCATCGCGCGGCAGCAGGAAGTCGCCGGCCGTCTGGGTCGCCGCGATGCGCGTTCCCGGCTCGAGAGTGCCGAGGGCCGCCTTGAACGAGCTGCCGCCCTCGGGAGTGCGGATGCCGATCGTGAGGCGCGGCTCGTCGGCCACCGCGCGCTCGGGAGCCGAGGCGATCGAGAAGGTGCGGCGCATGCCCCGGATGTCGGCGGAGTGCGGCAGATGCAGCTCGAGGTACTGCCCCGCCTCGAAGCGCAGGGGGCGCGACGGCTCGAAGCGGTACTCGGTCGCGAACGGCGACAGCGCCGCGCGGTCGACCAGTCGCACCGAGAAGCCCTCGCGACGCGACACGGCGAAGGCCACGATGTTGCCGAGCACGAGGGCGAGCTCGGGCGAGGTGTAGATCGGTCCGAACCCGAACGGAACCGAGAAGGCCACGGCGACGACGGCCGCGGTCAGCCACTGCTGCCAGCGCCGCGGCGGCAGGGTCAGGGGCTCGCTGAGCATGAACCCCGCGAGGAAGACGACCGGGAACAGCTGCAGCACCGTCGTGACCGCGCCGAGGGGTGCGGTGCCCGTCGCGACGAGGCGGATGCCGATGAGCACGATCGTCAGCCCGATGAAGATGAGCCCGACATCGAGGCGGCGTGTGCGGTCGAGCAGCAGCAGCGCGCCGACGGCGACAGCCGGCAGGAGGGCGGGCGTCGCGACCCACCAGAAGCCGACGCCCTGACCGGCGTAGTAGCCGATGATGCCCGCGATGAGCACGCCGGTGGCCGCCGGGTTGAGCAGGTGCCGCCCGCGCCACACGATGAGGTACTTCGAGAGCCCCGCGAGCACGCCCGCACCCGCGGCCGCGATGAGACCCGTGGTGGTGAGGCTCGGCTGCACGATGCAGGTGACGATGAGGGCGGTGATGACGCTCGACTCGCGGTGCGGCACGACGCGCGCGAGCCGTGCGGCGATCTCGTTCGCGCCGAGCGTCGCGACCATCACGACGCCGAGCGTGCCGAGGATCGCGTACCCGTCGGGGCCGATCACATCGAGGAACCCGAACAGCACCGCTTGCGCGAGCACGATCGCGAGCGTGATGATCGCCAACCGGTACATGCTCACCCGGCCGGTCAGGGCATCCACCCGTGCTCTCATGCGAACAGCTCCCCTCGAAACCCTGCGCTCGCCTCGAGGCGACCGTCGATGCCCAGTCGAACCCACTCGAACGAGAACGCTTCGGATAGACGCGCCGGATCGGTGAGAAACATCGCCGTGGCGAGGCCGTCGGCGACCAGAGCCGAATCGGCGACGACCCAGGTGGCGATGACGCCGTCGGCGATCGGTCGCCCGGTGACGGCGTCGACGATGTGGTGCAGGCCCGTTCCCCAGGCGCGGCGGGTGAGCGCCGAGGCGCACAGGGCGGCGTCGTGCAGCTCCGCGACGCCGACCGCCTTCGTCGGGTCGGCCGGGTTCTCGAGGGCGATCCGGATGCTGCGCCCGCCCCGCACGCGCACGTCGCCGCTCGCATCGACGAGCGTCTCAGTCACACCGCGGGTCGCGAGCAGGTCGCCGACGAGGTCGACGAGGTAGCCCTTTCCGGCGGCGCCGACGTCGAGCAGCACGGGGGAGATCGCGTCGAGCTCGAGGCCCTCGGCCGAGCGGCGCAGGGCGATCGCGTCCGCCCAGCTCGGGGCGGGCAGCGGGTCGCCGCTCGGAGTCAAGCGGTAGGAGGCGTCGTAGCCGAGGCGCTCGAGCGAGGTGCCGACGAGGGGGCTGAGCCGCGCATCCGTGAGGGCGTGCAGCTGCTCGTAGAGCTCGAGCAGCGGTTCGGCGTCGGCGGGCAGGCGCCACGACCCCGGCTCTCGGGCGATGCGGCTGACGAGCGAGTCGTCACGGAACCGCGACCAGTCGCGGTCGAACCGCTCGATGCGCTCGAGCACCGCGCCGAGGTCGTCATCGGCGAGCGGCTCGCCGAGCGAGGAGACCGGGGTGCTGGCTCCACCGACGCCGATGCGCCAGGGGGCTCCGATCGCCTCGAACTGCGTGGGCTGCGCCACGACCTCAGCTCTCGAGGGCATCCGCCTTGATGGCGGTGAGGGCCTCGCGGAATCCGTTGCTCGTGAGCGACGATCCAGCCACGACGGTGACGTCGAGCGTGTCGATGTCTTCGCCGATCACGATGTCGCCGATGCCGTCGGCGAACTGGCCCTGGTAGTTCGCCGTGGTCGGGTTGTTGGGGTTGATGGTGATCTCGACGTCGGCGACGAGGTCGTTCTCGAGCTCGATGACGACGATGATGTTCTCGCTGCCATTAGGCGACTGGTACGTGCCGTTGGCCTGGTAGGTGCCGTCGCGGTAGCTCGCGTCGACGGGCACCTCGGCCTCGGCGGCGGTCGAGCACCCCGTGAGGGTGCCGAGCAGCGCGGCCGTGGCGCCGATCGGCGCGGCGATACGGGCGGCCGTCATGCGGGCGCTGCCGGTCATCATGCGGGTCATCAGTTCTCCGGGTCGTCGCGGGGTTCAGGCGGCGCTCAGCCGACGGTCACCAGCCTGTCGGGTCTCGGTGGGTATTCGCTGTACTGGCCTCAAGGGTTTGCCGCATGTCGCGGTCTCGGCTCTCGACGGACTCAGCTCTCGACGGCCTCCGCTTTGATCGTCGCCAGCGCCGCGCGGAACCCGGTGGAGGTCAACGATGACCCCGCCACGACGGTGACGTCGAGCGAATCGATGTCGTGCCCGATGACGAGATCGCCGATGCCGCCGGCGAACTCCGCCTGGTAGGTCGAGCTGGTGGCGCTTGTGGGGTAGAGACCGATCTCGACGTCGGTGACGATGTCGTTCTCGAGCTGCAGAACGACGATGATGCTCTCGCCGCCGGCGGGCGATTGATAGGGGCCGTCGGCCCGATAGCTGCCGTCGCGGTAGCGGGCGTCGACCGCCGTCTCCGTCTGCTGCGCCTCGCCGGTGGCCTCCGGTGCGGTGCCCACCTCGGCCGCCGTCGCGCAGCCGGTGAGCGTGCCGAGCAGGGCGGCGCCCAGCGGCAGCACGGGTCGGATGCTCCTGCGGGGGGTCGTCCTCGCCGCCGTCCGGCTCACGGGTGCTCCTCTCACGTCACAGCTCGACTCCAGCCTGCGGCCCGGTCGTAAGCGTGCGCCGAGAATTCGCCCCTTGCGGAAAGTTTGTTCGTAAGGTGTACTAACAAACATGACAACGGAGGTCGACAGCTTCGGACCGCGTCGCGTGCTGCGGCCGAGCGCCAAGGTGCTGCCCGAGCAGGCGCGGGCGCACAACCGCTCCCTCGTGCTGCAGACCCTCTACCGCTCGGGCCCGCTCAGTCGTGCTGACCTGGCCCGCGAGACCGCGCTCACGCGCGTGACGGTGGGCGACCTCGTCGCCGAGCTCATCGATGAGCAGCTCGCCCTCGAGCTCGGCACCCGCGTCGACGCGAGCCGCCCGGGCAAGCCCGCGACGCTGCTCGACCTGCACCGCGACGGCCACCGCATCGTCGGCATCGACCTCGGCGACACCGAGGTCTTCCGCGGCGCGCTCATCGACCTCGACGGCACCATCCTCGAGCGCCGCGAGATCGACGCCCGAGGTCTCGTGGGCGAGGATGCCGCGGCCGCCGCCCTCGCGCTCACCCGCGAGCTGACGGCCATCGCCGACCGGCCCGTGCTCGGCATCGGCATCGGATCGCCCGGCATCGTCGACCTCGCCGGTCGCGTGTTGACGGCGCCCAACCGGGGCTGGAACGACCTGCCGCTGCAGGCGCGCCTGCAGGCCGAGCTGGGCCTGCCCGTCATCGTCGCCAACGATGCGAACGCCGCGGCGCTCGCCGAGTACGGCTTCGGCGGGGCCTCGGCCGATCTCATGCTCGTCATGGTCGGCTACGGCGTCGGTGCCGGTCTGCTGCTCGACGGCACGCCGCTCTTCGGCTCGCGCTTCGCCGCGGGCGAGATCGGGCACGTCGTCGTCGGCACCGACGGCGGTGAGGCCTGCGCCTGCGGCAAGCAGGGATGCCTCGAGACTTGGCTCGCTGTGCCGCGACTGCAGGCGCGCATCGCGGCCGGTGAGCCGCGCGAGGCGGTGCTGCGCCAGGCCGGAGAGCGCCTCGGCATCGCTCTGGCCCCGATCGTCGGGGCCCTCAATCTCAGCGAGGTGGTGCTCTCGGGCCCCATCGAGCTGCTGGACGGGACCCTCGCCGAGGCGACCGTCGACACCCTCCGCCAGCGCACCATGGAGCAGTTCCACGGTGATCTGACGGTGCGGTTGACCTCGCTCGGAGGCGACATCGTGATGCGCGGCGCTGCCGTCATGGTGCTCTCCGCGCGACTCGGGGTCTCGTGAGAGGCCCCAGCACCACGGGTGCCGGCCGTCAGGTCGGCACGACCATCGCCCTAGGAAAGGTACGCACCATGAGAAAGCTCAGCATCGTCGCGCTCGGCGCGGCGGCAGCCCTCGCTCTTGCGGGCTGCGCCACGGCAGCCCCCGAGGCCACTACCGGCGCCGAGATCCGCGTCTGGCTCGTCGGCACCGACACCCCGCAGGAGGCGCGCGACTATCTCGTCGAGACCTTCGAGGCGGAGAACCCCGGCAACACCCTGGTCATCGAGGAGCAGGCCTGGGGCGGACTCGTCGACAAGCTCACGACGAGCCTGTCGGGCAGCGACAGCCCCGACGTCGTGGAGGTCGGCAACACCCAGGCGGCAGCGTTCACGAGCGCCGGCGCGTTCCTCGACCTCACCGCCGACTACGAGGCGCTCGGGGGTGACGACCTCTTGCCCGGGTTCGTCGAAGCCGGCACCTACGACGGCGTGTTCTCGGCGGCTCCGTACTACTCCGGTGCGCGCGTCGTGTTCTACGACACCGCCATGTACGAGGCACTCGGCCTCGAGGTTCCGACGACCCTCGACGAGTATGTCGCCAACGGCATCGCGATCGCCGAGGCCAACCCCGGTGTCTCGGGCATCTACTTCCCGGGCCAGGACTGGTACAACGCCTTGCCCTACATCTGGGAGAACGGCGGCGAGATCGCCACATTCGAGGGCGGCGAGTGGGTGCCCGGCTTCTCGAGCCCCGAGGCCATCGCCGGTCTCGAGCAGGTGCAGCAGGTCATGACCGAGGCGTCCGTCGCGCCGAAGGACGGCAACGAGGCCGAAGCGCAGGTGCCGTTCTGCGCCGGCGAGATCGGGCACCTGAGTGCTCCGAGCTGGTTCAAGTGGAGCATCCTTGCCCCCGCCGACGCCGAGGCGCCCGGCTGCCCCGACAAGGAGGCCACGCTCGGCGTGTTCGCCCTGCCGGGCATCGACGGCGGCCCCGCGCAGGTCTTCGCGGGCGGCTCGAACATCGCCGTGTCGGCCAACTCGCAGCACCCCGAGCTCGCCAAGAGCGCGCTCGCGATCATGCTGAGCGAGGGCTACCAGTCGATCCTCGGCGGCGCCGGCCTGGTTCCCGCGCTCGTCTCGCTCGGCGACACGATCGGCACCGACGCGACCGCGCAGGCGATCTCGGCGGCGGCGAGCAACGCCAAGCTGACCCCCGCCTCACCCGCGTGGGCCGAGGTCGAAGCGGCCGGCGTGCTGCAGGACTTCTTCGTGAAGATCGCGCAGGGCGGTGACGTCGAGGCCCTCGCGGCCGAGGTCGACGCGCGCATGGCCGAGATTCTCAACTAGAAGCCCCGCACGACTCATCCCCACCGGTGGTGGCCAGTTGCCCCTGGCCACCACCGGACGGTGACCATCGCCCTAGGAAGGTGACGGCACCGTGTCAATCTACAAGGAGCACCCATGGCTCTGGCACCCATCGGCACCCGGCCGGCATCGCCGCCGCCGCACGCCGAGCTGCCGCCCCCGGCGGGTCGCGCCGCCCCGGCGCCCCGGCGCCGCCGGCCCCGCACGCTGACCCCGGCCCTGCTGCTGGTGCCCACCGGCGTCGTGCTGCTGGCGATCATCGGCTGGCCGCTGCTGCAGCTCGTCATCATCTCGTTCCAAGAGTTCGGTCGGGCCCAGATCTTCGGCGCCCCCGCCCCCTGGGTCGGCCTCGACAACTATGTCGCCGTGCTGAGCGACCCGGTCTTCTGGAACGTGCTCGGGCGCAGCATCCTGTTCGCCGCCGCGAACGTCGCCCTCACCATGGTTCTCGGCACCCTCGTGGCGCTGCTCATGACGCGCCTCACTCGCTTCTTCCGGCTGCTGGTCTCGGTCGGCCTGCTGCTCGCCTGGGCGATGCCCGCCCTCACGGCCGTCGTCGTCTGGGGGTGGATGTTCGACACCCAGTACGGCGTCATCAACTACGTGCTCAGCCAGCTGCCGGGCGTCGACCTCATCGGCCACTCGTGGCTCATCGAGCCGCTGAGCTTCTTCGCGGTCGCGACCATCATCATCACGTGGCAGAGCGTGCCCTTCGTGGCGTTCACCGTCTACGCGGGTCTCACGCAGGTGCCCGACGAGGTGCTCGAGGCCGCGCAGCTCGATGGCGCCGGCTCCGTGGCGCGGTTCCGCCTCATCGTCTTCCCGTACCTCAAGTCGATCTTCCTCGTCGTGACGATCCTGCAGGTGATCTGGGATCTGCGGGTGTTCACGCAGATCTACGCCCTGCAAGGCATCGGCGGCATCCGCGAGCAGACCAGCACGATCGGGGTCTACATCTTTCAGACCTCGCTCGGCACGGGCGACTTCGGGGCCGGTGGGGCGATCGCGGTCATCCTCGTCATCATCATGATGACCATCTCGATCTACTACGTGAAGAAGTCGATCCAGGAGGAGACGCTGTGAGCCCGGCCCTCGTCAAGCGGCAGGCGACGCAGGTCGCGCTCAGCGCGATCGCCGTGGTCGTCTTCCTCGTGAGCGTGTTCCCGGTCTACTGGATGCTCAACACGAGCCTGCTGCCCAACAACCTCATCCGCGGCCCGGTGCCGCACTTCTGGCCCGACGAGTTCACCCTGCGCAACTACGAGCTCGTGCTGAGCGGCGAGGGCCGCGCGCCCTTCCTGCCCGCGCTCGGCAACTCGCTCATGGTCACGCTGCTGACGGTCATGGTCGCGCTGCTGTTCGCGTTCCTCGCGGCGCTCGCCGTGACGCGGTTCCGGTTCCGCGGACGCAAGGCGTTCATCCTGACGATCCTCGTCATCCAGATGATCCCGGGCGAGGCGATGATCGTCTCGACCTTCCGCGTGCTCGACGGCTGGCAGCTGCTCAACACGATCGTCGGCCTCACGCTCGTCTACGTCGCGACGGTGCTGCCGTTCACCATGTGGACCCTGCGCGGCTTCGTCAACGGCGTGCCGATCGAGCTCGAAGAGGCGGCCATGATCGACGGCTGCACGCGCACGCAGGCCTTCTGGCGTGTGACTTTCCCGCTGCTCGCGCCGGGGCTGGTCGCGACGGGCGTCTTCGCGTTCATCCAGGCCTGGAACGAGTTCCTGCTCGCCCTCGTCGTCATGAGCCGACCCGAGATGATGACGCTGCCGGTGTGGCTGCGCACCTTCCAGCAGGCGACGCAGACGACGAACTGGGCGGCGATCATGGCGGGCTCGACCCTCATGGCGATCCCCGTCATCATCTTCTTCCTCGTCGTGCAGGGGCGCATGACGAGCGGGCTCGTCGCCGGGGCGGTGAAGGGATGATCGCCGTGCTCGGCACCCTCATGCCCGGCTTCGCGGGGCATGCCCTGCCCGACTGGCTGGCCGACCGCCTGCGCGCGGGGCTCGGGGGCGTGTGCCTCTTCGGCGGCAACATCCGCTCGCGCGCGCAGCTCGTCGCCCTCGTCGCCGAGATCCGGGCGGCCAATCCGCTTGCCGTCGTCGCGATCGACGAGGAGGGCGGCGACGTCACGCGCCTGTTCTACGACGTCGGTTCGCCCTACCCGGGCAATGCCGTGCTCGGGCGCCTCGACGACCTCGCGCTCACCGAGCACGTCGGGCGCACGGTCGGCTGGCAGCTGCGGCTCGCGGGCATCGACCTCGACCTCGCGCCCGACGCGGACGTCAACTCCAACCCGCTCAACCCCGTCATCGGCACGCGCTCGTTCGGCGCCGACCCGCACCTCGTCGCCCGGCACACGGCGGCCTGGGTGCAGGGTCTGCAGTCGACGGGCGTCGCGGCGAGCGTCAAGCACTTCCCCGGTCACGGCGACACCGAGCTCGACTCGCACCTGGCGATGCCGATCGTGCGCGGCGATCTCGCCGAGCTGCGGCAGCGCGAGCTCGTGCCCTTCGTCGCCGCGATCGCGGCGGGCGCCCGCACGATCATGACCTCGCACATCCTGCTGCCCGACGTCGACGACAGCGGGCCCGCGACCTTCTCGCCGCGCATCCTGCAGTCGCTGCTGCGTGACGAGCTCGGCTTCGACGGCGTCATCGTGTCGGATGCCCTCGACATGGCGGGCGCGAGCGGCGAGCTCGGCATCCCGACCGCCGCCGCCCGCGCGCTCGCCGCGGGCTGCGACCTGCTCTGCATCGGCACCGACAACTCGGACGCGCAGCTCGACGACATCGTGGCCGCGGTCGAGCAGTCGATCGGGCGCGGCGAGCTGCCGCCCGCCCGGGTGCAGGATGCCGCGGCGCGCGTGGCCGCACTCGCTGCGGAGTCGCACCGCATCGCCGCCGAGACCCCCGTGCCCGCCGGCATCACGGCCGACGACGCGCCGCCGGTCGAGCTCACGGTGCTGGCCGGCGCGATCGAGTCGCGACCGGGGGACGTGGTGCAGGCACGGCGTCAGCTCATCGCCCTGCGCACCGTTGCCAACATCGCGGTCGGCGTGGCGCCGTGGGGCCCGAGCGCCGCGGGGGCCGACGTCGTCGAGATCGGCGAGGGCGAGTCGATCGAGCTCGAACCGGGCGTGCAGCCGGTGCTCGTAGGGCTCGGCGTGCACCGCCACCCCTGGGTCCGCGCGCTCATCGCGCAGACCCGCGCCGCGCATCCCGACACGATCGTCGTCGACATGGGCTGGCCCGACGAGGCGCGCGAGCACGCCGACGTCGTGACGTGGGGTGCCTCGCGGGCCATGGGCGCCGCCCTGCTCGATTGGCTCGAACGGAGCGGCTCGTGAGCGCGGGCGCCCTGCGACTCGGCGTCGACATCGGCGGCACCAAGGTGCACGCGGTCGTGCTCGATGCGGCCGGGGCGGTGCTCGCCGAGACGCGGCTGCCCACGGGCTTTGGCGCGGAGGCCGTCGTCGCGAGCGCTCACGCAGTCGTCATCGCGCTCACCGACGAGCTCGGGGTCGCCCCGAGCGCACTCGGCTCGATCGGCGTCGGCGTGCCCGGTCGCGTCGACCCCGCGACGGGGCACGTCGCGCACGCGGTCAACCTGGGGCTCGACTCGCTCGACCTCGGTGCGGTGCTCGGCGCCCAACTCGGCCGCGCGGTCGTGGTCGAGAACGACGTCAACGCCGCGGCACTCGGCGCGTTCCACCTGCTCGGCGATCCGCGCCTGCGCTCGATGGCCTACCTCAATCTCGGCACCGGGCTGGCGGCGGGTCTCGTGCTCGACGGTCGGGTCTGGCGCGGATCGCGCGGTGTGGCCGGCGAGATCGGGCACATTCCCGTCGACCCGCAGGGTGAGCTGTGCCGGTGCGGCCAGCGCGGCTGCCTCGAGACCCTCGCCTCGGGGTCGGCGCTCGCGCGGCTCTGGCCGCAGGGCGCCGGCGCCCCGGCCAGCGCGCTGTTCGCGGCGGCCGACGACGGCGACGAGCAGGCGACAGCGGTCGCCGAGCGGCTCGTCGGCAACGTGGCGGCGGCGGTGCGCATCCTGGTGCTCACGGTCGACGTCGACGCGGTCGTCATCGGGGGAGGCCTGAGCTCTCTCGGCGATCGACTGCTCGGGCAGGTGCGCGCGCGGCTCGACGCCGATGCGCGCACCTCGCCTTTCCTCGCCTCGCTCGCACTCGCCGACCGCGTGCTGCTCGTGCCGCCGGCCAGCCCCGTGGGCGCGGTGGGGGCCGCTCTCGTGGGCGAGCCGAGCGTGCCGGCGGTCGCCGTATGACCGAGGTCGTCGTCGTTCCGAGCCCCGCGGCAGGCGGGGCGCTCGTCGCCGACGCGATCGTCGCTCTCGTGCAGCGGCACCCGGATGCCGTCCTCGGGCTCGCCACCGGATCCAGCCCACTGCCCGTGTACGAGGCCCTGCGCCCGCACGCGGCCCTGCTGCGCGACCTGCGCGGATTCGCGCTCGACGAGTACGTGGGGCTGCCGGCGGGGCATCCTCAGTCGTATCGCGCCGTCATCGAGCGCGAGGTGATCGCCCCGCTCGGCCTCGACCCCGCGCGCGTGCGCGTGCCGGGCGACGACCTCGCCGGGGGCGCGCGACGCGAGACCTCTCTCGCCGAGGCGGGAGATCGCTACGAGCGCGACCTCGCGGCGGCAGGCGGCGTCGACCTCCAGCTGCTCGGCATCGGGGCCACCGGCCACATCGGGTTCAACGAACCGGGGTCGTCGTTCGCCTCGCGCACGCGGGTCAAGACCCTCACCGAGCAGACTCGGCGCGACAATGCGCGCTTCTTCGCCGCGCCCGACGAGGTGCCGCTGCACTGCATCACGCAGGGCCTCGGCACGATCCTCGCGGCGCGGCACCTCGTGCTGCTCGCCTTCGGGGCGGCGAAGGCCGAGGCGCTCGCGGCCGCGGTCGAAGGGCCGGTCACCTCGTCGCTGCCCGGCTCGGCCATCCAATTGCACGGGCGCGTGACGGTCGTCGTCGACGAGGCCGCGGCGTCGGCGCTGCGCTTCGCCGACTACTACCGGCACGCCTGGGCGCACAAGCCCGCCTGGCAGGAGCTGTGACGCGGCGCCCGGTCTAGGCGGGAGGCTCGGCGTGCAGCTCGGTGTCGGCCGCCGTCACCCGCCAGTCGAGGAAGCGAACCCGCAGGCCCGCGCGGGTCGGAGCGCACAGCATGGGCCCGATGAGCGCCGACTCGTGGGGGAAGCGGGCGACGCGCACGAGCCGCCACTCCACGTCGGCCGACGATCGCGCGCGGATGACGACGGCATCGGCGATGCGGGATGCCCGCACGGTGACCGCCGTGCCCACCCAGTCGTCGACGCGCCCGGTCGACCAGTCGCTCGCTCCGACGGTCACGACGGCGCCGAGCTGCTGGTGCCCGTCGCTGTGCTCGACACCCGCCTTGATCCAGTGGGCGTCGTCGACGATCACGGCGAGGCCGGCCTGGTCGAACTGGCCCGTGAAGCCCTCGAGCTCGAAGGTGACCTCGACCGCCGTGTTCGGCTGCCAGGGCGCAAGCAGCGCGTGCCCGTTCTCATGCCGGAAGCCGTAGGCGGTGTCGCGCCACCAGTCGCTGCCCTCGGCGGCCTCGACGACGAGGGCGCCCGCGCTGTCGATGTCGCTCGACACCGGGTCGCGCGTCCACGTGCCCTGCGCGAACCGTCCGTTGTCGACAGCGTGCTCGCTCGTGCTCACCCGATGGCTCCGATCTCCGCTCCTGCGGCCCAGACCCGCTCGACCCGCCAGTCGGCGTCGAGAACCACGAGGTCGGCGGCATAACCCGCGGCGAGCGAGCCCCATTCCTTGTCGCGGCCGAGCACGCACGCGGGCGTGCGGGTGAGCGCTTCGACGGCGGCGCTCTCGTGCACCCCCGCGACCATGACGGCGTGCTGCAACGCGGCATCCTGGGTCAACGTCGAGCCGGCGATCGTCGAGGTGCCCGCGAGGTGCGCGATACCGCCGCGCACGTCGACGTTGAGCGAGCCGAGCCGGTAGTGCCCGTCGGCTCCGCCGGCCGCGGCCATGGCGTCGGTGACGAGAACGACGCGATGCGGTGCCGCCCGAAAGACCATCTGCACGATCGAGGGGTGCACGTGCACCCCGTCGGCGACGAGTTCGAGCGACACCCGGTCGTCGTCGAAGGCGGCCGCGATCGGCCCCGGGTCGCGGTGGTGGATGCCCGGCATCGCGTTGAACACGTGCGTCACGAGCGTCGCCCCCGCGTCGAAGGCCGCCCGCGCGATGTGCTCGTCGGCCTCGGTGTGCCCGATCGCGACGACGATGCCGGCATCGGCGAACTGCCGCACGGCGTCGAGGGCACCCGGAAGCTCGGGGGCGATGGTGACCTGCCGGATCGTGCCGCGCCCGGCATCGATGAGGCCCTGGATGGTCTGCGGGTCGGGCTCCCGCAAGAACTCGGGGGCGTGCGCGCCGCGGCGGCCGATGGCGAGGAACGGCCCCTCGAGGTGCGAGCCGACGATCGTCGGGTCGTGATCGGTGAGGCGCGCGACGAGCGCGAGCGACTCGCGCACGTCGACGAGCGGGTTGGCGACGAGCGAGATGACCGAGCGGGTCGTGCCGTGCGCGCGGTGCACCGCGAGCGCCGTGGCGATCTCCTCCGCACCGTTGTCGAACGCGGCGCCCCCGCCGCCGTGTCCGTGCAGGTCGATGAAGCCGGGCGTGACCGTGCGGCCGCGCAGGTCGATGACGGTCGTGGCGGGAGGCGGAGCATCCACCTCCGTCAGCCCGGTCGCCGCGATGCGGTCGCCGTCGGTCAGCACCCAGCCCTCGCGCCGACCGTCGGCGTCGAGCAGGCTCGCGTTCGTCAGCAGCGTCGGCACGGCAGCCCTCCTAGGTGAAGATGATCGTGCGCTGGCCGTCGAGCAGCACGCGGTCTTCCGCGAACCAGCGCACCGCCTGGCTGAGGGTGCGGCTCTCGATGTCGCGCCCGATGACGACGAGCTCGTCGGGCGACCGCGAATGGTCGACGCGCGTCACGTTCTGCTCGATGATCGGGCCCTCATCGAGGTCGCTCGTGACGAAGTGCGCCGTCGCCCCGATGAGCTTGACACCGCGGGCGTGCGCACGGGCGTAGGGGTTCGCGCCCTTGAACCCGGGCAGGAACGAGTGGTGGATGTTGATCGCCCGGCCCGCGAGAGCGGCGCACAGCTCAGGCGAGAAGATCTGCATGTAGCGCGCCAGTACGACGAGCTCGATGTCGTGCTGCTCGACGACCTCGAGAATGCGCGCCTCCATGGCCGCCTTCTCGTCGGGGCTCGTCACGCTTCGCGACTCGAACGGCACGTCGTAGAACGCGGCGAGCTCGGCGAGGTCGGGGTGGTTGCCGAGCACGAGGGGGATCTCGATGGGCAGGTGGCCGCTGCGCTGCCGGAAGAGCAGATCGTTGAGGCAGTGCGCCGCCTTCGACACGAGCACGAGCGTGCGCAGCGGGCGGCCGACGGCGTCGATGCGGCACTGCATGCCGTAGTGGTCGATGACGGGCTGCAGCGCGGCGAGCAGCTGGTCGCGGTCGGCGAGCGTCTCGGTCTGGAGGCGCAGGAAGAATCGACCCGAGCCGAGGCTCGAGAACTGCTGCAGCTCGGTGATGTTGCCCTCGGCGTCGACGATGGCACCGGTGACGGCGTGCACGATGCCGGGCCGGTCGTCGCAGACGAGCGTCACGATCCAGTGGTGGGGGGTCTCGCTCACCCGCCCAGCCTATTCGTGCCCCGCGGTGCGACCGCGCGGATACGCTGACCCCATGCGCCTGCCCTGGTCATCGCTGCTGCTGCTCTCGGCCGGCATCTTCGTGGCCGTCACGAGCGAGTTCCTGCCCATCGGCCTGCTGCCGCAGCTGCGGGCCGAGCTCGGCATCACGGAGGCCCAGGTGGGGCTGCTCATCACGGTGTTCGCGGGCACGGTCGTCGTCGCGACGGCTCCGCTCACGCACCTGACGCGGCAGGTGCCGCGCAAGCGTCTGCTCGTCGTTCTGCTGGCCGTCTTCGCCGTCGCCAACCTCGTCGCCGCACTCGCCCCTACCTACGCGGTGCTCGTGGTCGCCCGCGTGATCGGCGGCGCCGCCCACGGAGTGTTCTGGGCGGTCGTGTCGCCGTACGCCGCGCGGCTCGTGCCCCCGGAGCGCCTCGCGAGCGCGGTCGCCGTGGCGACCTCGGGCGCGACGGTCGCGACCGTCGCGGGCGTGCCGCTCGGCACCCTGCTCGGCGCCGCCGTCGGGTGGCGAGCGTCGTTCGGCGTCATCGCCGGGCTCGTGGTCGTCATCGGGGCGCTCATCGTCGCGGTGCTGCCCCCGGTCGAGCACCGGGTGATGGATGCGGCCGGGCCCGCCTCCGCCCGCCCCGCCGCCGTGCGCGACGCGACCCTCGCTCCGGTCGTGCTGCTGTGCGTCACGGTCGTGCTCGTCACGCTCGGCCACGCCACGTTCTACACCT
>NZ_JBHYEO010000027.1:0-23626 GCF_051860105.1 Microcella sp. | reverse complement strand
CCCGGCGTGGCTTCATCGACATGACGACCGCCCGCGGCGATGAGCCCGATCGCGAGCGATCGCGCCGCGGCGGGCTCGAGGCGGAGGCCGGGCACGCGCTCGGCGCCGGGGCCGCGGTCGACCCACACGGCGCCGTCGGCGGTGACGAAGACGTCGGTGGCGGAGGGGTCGGCGGCGACCGCGGCGAGCGGGCCGAGCGCAGCGCGGGCCGCGGAGGGCATCCGCCGCTCGCGCACCAGGGGCGTCTCGACGGCGAGCTCGAGGGCGTCGCGGGCGAGTGCGGGCCCCTGACCACGGAGGAGCGGCTCGGGGGCTCGCGGGTCTCGAGGCACGAAGGGCTGCACCGGCCCAGGGTGCCGCGCCGTCCGTCGCGGCACGGCGTCGGAGGGGCATCCTGGGGCAACAACGCCGACGGCCCCTCGTGAGGAGGGGCCGACGGGATGCTGTGGAGCAGGAGAGCGGCGACGCGACCAGGCACTGCGACCCGGCGATGCATCGGAAAGTCAGGGGCGGCGCCCGCATTGGGGGGAATCGGGCGCCGCCACAGCAACACGGGATTGGGGGGAATCGTTCGCGTTGCCTAAGTCAGGCTTGCTGCTGACTCCTCAAGTGTATGCGCCAGAATGGGCACGTCAAGCGAATTCGCCCCCCGTTTTGTCCTCCATAGGGAGGACTCAGCAAAATGTCACCCGACAGGGTACAGATTCTGCCCTTCTCGGCAGGCGACGCACCGTGACGAGCGGACCCCCGCACGGCGGGGCGCCGCTCTAGGATGGCCCCTGTTCCCCGTTCCGAAGTCGGCAGACCAGGCCCGTCCGCTTCACATCGACCAAGGATGACGATGTCAGAGACCTCGATCGACAGCCTCCTGCACGAAGACCGCCGCTTCCCGCCGAGCCCCGATTTCGCCGCGGCCGCCGTCGCGAAGCCCGAACTCTACGACGAGGCGCGCGCCGACCGCCTCGGCTTCTGGGCCGACCGCGCCCGTGAGCTGCATTGGCACCGCCCCTTCACCGAGACCCTCGACTGGTCGACGCCGCCCTTCGCGCGCTGGTTTGCCGACGGCGAGCTCAACGTGGCCTACAACTGTCTCGACCGGCACGTGCTCGCCGGCAACGGCGACCGCGTCGCCCTGCACTGGGAGGGCGAGCCGGGCGACACGCGAACCCTCACCTACGCCGAGCTGACGCGCGAGGTCAAGCGCGCGGCGAACATGCTCGCCGACCTCGGCGTGACGCGGGGCGACCGCGTCGTGATCTACCTGCCGGTCATTCCCGAGGCCGTCATCGCGATGCTCGCGGTGGCGCGCCTGGGAGCGATCCACTCCGTCATCTTCGGCGGCTTCAGCGCCGAGAGCATCCGGGCCCGTGTCGAGGATGCCGATGCAACGCTCGTCATCACCGCCGACGGCGGCTGGCGCAAGGGCAAGGTCTTCCCGCTCAAGCGGGCCGTCGACTCCGCCCTCGCGGCGGCCGAATCGAACGTCGAGCGCGTTCTCGTCGTTCGCCGCGGTGACAATGAGGTGGAGTGGACCGAGGGGCGCGACCTGTGGTGGCATGAGCAGCTCGAGGGGGTGTCCGATGAGCACGAGGCCGAGGGCTTCGAGGCCGAGAACCCGCTCTTCATCCTTTACACGAGCGGCACCACCGGCAAGCCCAAGGGAATCCTGCACACCAGCGGCGGGTACCTCACGCAGGCCGCGTTCACGCACAAGAACGTCTTCGACCTGAAGCCCGAGACCGATGTCTACTGGTGCACGGCCGACGTCGGCTGGATCACCGGGCACAGCTACGTCGTCTACGGCCCGCTCGCCAACGGTGCGACGCAGGTGCTCTACGAGGGAACCCCCGACACCCCGCACCCGGGCCGGTGGTGGGAGATCATCGAGAAGTACAGGGTGAGCATCTTCTACACGGCGCCCACGGCCATCCGCTCGTTCATGAAGCTCGGCCGCGAGATCCCGCTCGCGCACGACCTGTCGAGCCTGCGCGTGCTCGGATCGGTGGGCGAGCCCATCAACCCCGAGGCCTGGGTCTGGTACCGCGAGATCATCGGCGGCGGCCGCACGCCCATTGTCGACACCTGGTGGCAGACCGAGACCGGCGCCATCATGATCAGCGCCCTGCCCGGCATCACGGTGGCCAAGCCCGGCTCGGCGCAGGTGCCGATCCCCGGCATCAGCGTCGACGTGCTCGACGAGGCCGGCGTGCACGTCGGCAAGGAGGCGGGCGGTCTGCTCGTCATCACCGAGCCGTGGCCGAGCATGCTGCGCGGCATCTGGGGTGACCCCGAGCGGTTCCGCGACACCTACTGGTCGAAGTTCCCGGACGCCCCGAACGGCCCGCTTTACTTCGCCGGCGACGGGGCGCACCTCGATGCCGACGGCGACGTGCAACTGCTCGGGCGGGTCGATGACGTGATGAACGTCTCGGGCCACCGCCTGTCGACGATGGAGATCGAGTCGGCGCTCGTCTCGCACCCGATCGTGGCCGAGGCCGCCGTCGTCGGCGCGAGCGACGACACGACGGGCCAGGCGGTCGTCGCCTTCGTGATCCTGCGCGCCAAGAAGGCCGCCTCGGTCACGGCGACCGAGGCGAGCGTCATGCTGCGCGCGCACGTCACCGAGCAGATCGGCGCGATCGCCCGACCGCGCGAGATTTTCGTGGTCGCCGAGCTGCCCAAGACGCGCTCGGGCAAGATCATGCGCCGGCTGCTGCAGGATGTCGCGGAGGGGCGCGAGATCGGCGACACCACGACGCTGACCGACGTGAACGTGGTGCAGTCGATCCGCGGCGACGTGCGCTGAGCGACCACGGCCGGGTGGGCGGCGCGAGCCGCCCACCCGCTGACCGGGGCTACGCGAACTCGAGGATCAGCTCGACCTCGACGGGAGCATCCAGAGGCAGCACCGCCACGCCGACGGCGCTGCGCGCGTGCGAGCCCGCCTCGCCGAAGATCTCGCCGAGCACGGTCGACGCTCCGTTGGCGACCCCCGGCTGGCCGGTGAAGTCGGTCGCGGAGGCGACGAAGACGACGACCTTCACGACGCGCGTGACGCGGTCGAGCGAGCCGATCACGCTCTGCGCCGCGGCGAGGGCATTGAGCACGGCCGTGCGGGCGTACCCTGCGGCGTCGTCGGCCGCGACCTCGGCTCCGACCTTGCCGGTGGCCGGCAGCACGCCGTCGACGAAGGGAAGCTGCCCGGCCGTCATCACCAGGTTGCCGCTCACGACGGCCGGAACATAGGCGGCCACGGGCTTCGTCACGGCGGGGATGCTGATGCCGAGCTCGGCGAGACGCGCGTCGATCGCGCTCATGCCCCGGCTCCCGCGATCGGACGCTTCAGGTAGGCGACCAGACCGCCTTCGGGACCGGTCACGACCTGCACGAGCTCCCAGCCCTCCGAGCCCCAGTTGTTGAGGATCGCCTGCGTCGTGTGGATCATGAGCGGAGTCGTGAGGTACTCCCATTGCGTCATCAACGTGTCCATTCAGCGTCGTCATAAGCCAGGTGGCGTACCCTTAAGCATATGTCTGCCCAAAACCAGAAGGCTTCCGGAGTCATCGGCGCCATCGGCGGGATGCTCGGCCTCAGCGCTCTCGCCGGCGTGCTCGTGACCGTCATGGTCACGCCGGCCCTCGCTGTGACCGGCATGGCCGCGAGCAACACCATCGGCATCTTCGAGGGTCTGCCCGAGTACATCAAGATCAACGAGCAGTCGCAGCGCAACGTTCTCTACGCCCAGAACACCGCGAACCCGGCCGATGGCTACACCGCGATCGCCACCGTCTATGCGGAGAACCGCGAAGAGGTCGCGTGGGACGACGTGTCGCAGTACATCAAGGACGCGACGCTCGCCGGTGAAGACCGCCGGTTCTACGACCACAACGGTGTCGACGTGCAGTCGATCATTCGCGCCGGTCTCGGCAACCTGACCTCCGGCGGCATCGAGTCGGGCGCCTCGACGCTCACGATGCAGCTCGTGAAGAACATCTTCATCACCGAAGCGCTCAAGGCGGACACGATCGAGAGGCGCGACGAACTCATCGCGCAGGCCCAGGAGCAGAGCCTCGAGCGCAAGCTCAAGGAGGCGAAGCTCGCCATCGGCCTCGAGAAGGAGTACACGAAGGACGAGATCCTGCTCGCGTACCTCAACATCGCGGGCTTCGGCGGCAACACCTACGGCATCCAGGCCGCCGCCCAGCAGTACTTCGGCGTCTCCGCCGCCGACGTCACGATCGCCCAGGCCGCGAGCCTCATCGCGATCGTGCAGCAGCCGGGAGCCCGCTCGCTCGGCACCCCCGAGAACTACGAGGCGAACGAGGGCCGCCGCGATGTGATCCTCGACTCGATGCTCGCCGAGGGCTTCATCACCGAGGCCGAGCACGACGAGGCCATCAACACCCCCGTCGATGAGAACTTCGTCTCGATCAATCCGCCGCAGAGCGGGTGCTACGCCGCCTACACGTACGCGAAGTTCTTCTGCGACTACGTGCTCAAGAGCGTCGGCGATTTCGAGACGCTCGGCGACACCGTGGAAGAGCGCGAGGCCGCCTGGAAGCTCGGCGGCTACGACGTGTACACGACGCTCAACATCTCGTTGCAGCAGGTCACGCAGGACCGGCTCTCGGAGATGGTCCCGTCGAGCGACTCGCGCCTCGACATCGGCAGCGTCGCGACCTCGATCGAGACCAACACGGGACGCGTCATCACGATGGCCCAGAACAAGATCTTCGACGACCGCAGCCCGGAGTTCGGGGGTGGCCAGCCGGGCACGACCGCCGTCAACTACGCGACCGACCGCCCGTACGGCGGCTCGAGCGGGTTCCAGGTCGGATCGACCTACAAGGTGTTTGCGCTCGTCGAGTGGTTGAAAGAGGGGCGCGGCCTGAACGAGGTCGTTGACGCGACCATTCGGCAGCGGAATCTCGCCGCGTTCACCGACACCTGCGAAGATGGCGGCGGCCCGTGGGGCGGCACGTGGAACCCCAAGAACGATGCCGGTGCTCCCGCCGCGATGAGTGTCTTCAATGCCACCGTGCAGTCGGTCAACACGGCGTTCGCCTCCGTCGCCGAGCAGCTCGACCAGTGCGCCATCCGCGGTGCAGCCGAGTCGCTGGGGGTGCACCGCGCTGACGGCGGCACCTTGCAGACGAACCCCTCCGCCGTTCTCGGCACGAACGAGATCGCTCCGCTCACGATGGCGAACGCCTTCGCGACGATCGCCAGCGGTGGTATCTACTGCAAGCCGATCATCGTCGACCGCTTCGTCGACCGTGACGGAAACGAGCTGCCCGGCCAGCAGTCCGAGTGCAACCGGGCTATCACCGCCGAGGTAGCTGCCGCGGCCGCCGCCCCCATGCAGGCGGTGTACACCTCGGGAACAGCCACCGCGTCGCGCACGGGCGACGGCATTCCCACCATCGCCAAGACGGGCACGACCGACAGCTCGAACCAGACGTGGATGGTCGGCTCGACGTCGCGGGTCGCGACCGCCGTATGGGTCGGCAACGTGGTGGGCAAGGTGCCGATCCGCAGCTACCCCAGCGGTGGTCAGCTCCGCCACCAGATCTTCCGTATCGCGCAGGGAGCGATCAACGCGCAGTACGGCGGCGAAGCCTTCGGCAGTCCGCCCGATCGACTGCTGACCGGCTCGGGCGTGATCCTGCCCGACGTCGCCGGTCAGACGCTCGAGCAGGCGAAGGCCCTCCTCGAGGGTCTCGGGTTCAAGTTCGCCCAGGGCGAGGCCGTCGACTCCGACCTGGAGGCCGGTCGTGTCGTATCGGCGTCTCCTGCGGTGGGCACCCTGCTCGCCAAGGGCACGACCGTGACCGTAACGACGAGCCTCGGGAACCTCGTGCGGATCCCCGATGTGGTGTCACCCGGAACCGACTTCGCCACCGCACGGGCGACGCTGCAGGATGCCGGCTTCACGAGCATCACCCAAGCGTGCGTCGAGTACCCGCCCGCGCCGAGTCCCTCGCCGAGCCCCGGACCGGGGCCGGGCCCCCAGCCCGAGCGCGTGACGGCTCAGACGCCGGCGGCGGGCACAGCAATCAGGTATGAGACGCCGATCACGTTGACGGTGTCGAAGACCAACTGCTGATGAACTCAGCTCTACGAACCGCGGCCGCCGCATCCCTCGGGATCGCGGCGGCCGCGGCCGTGTACGCCGTCGTCATCGAACGCCGCGCCTACCGCGTGCGGCACGAGGTGGTGCCCGTGCTCGCGCCCGGCGCCGACCCCATCCGGGTGCTGCACCTCAGCGACCTGCATCTCGCGCCGTGGCAGCACGACAAGATCGCCTGGGTGCGCTCGCTCGCCGCGCTGAAGCCCGACCTCATCATCGACACGGGCGACAATCTGGGGCACGCGGATGCCCTGCCCGCGCTCGCCGAGGCCCTCATGCCGTTCGACGGCGTGCCGGGAGTGTTCGTGCACGGGTCGAACGACTACTTCGCGCCGACCCCGAAGAACCCGTTGCGGTACCTGCTCGGGCCGTCGCGCGGTGAGACCGAGACGTCGACGCCACTCGACACGGAGGGCCTCGAGGCCCTGCTGCGCGATCGGCTGGGGTGGGTGCCGCTCAACAACGCCGTCACGCAACTCACGATCAACGGCTCGATCCTCGAGTTCATGGGCACGAACGACGCCCACCGGGGCTGGGACCGCCTCGACGCCCTTCCCGGTCTCGTGGATGCCCTGCGCGAGCTCGACGAGGATGACACCGACGACCCCGCCGTCATGATCGGGGTCACGCACGCTCCGTACCAGCGGGTGCTCAACGCCTTCACGACGCAGAGCGCCGACCTCATCTTCGCGGGCCATACGCACGGGGGTCAGGTCTGCGTGCCGGGCGTCGGCGCGCTCATCACCAATTGCGATCTGCCGCGCGATCGCGCGCGCGGGCTCTCGGTCTGGCATCACGCCCACCAGGCCTCATACCTCAACGTCTCGGCAGGCCTCGGCACGTCGATCTACGCTCCCGTGCGCTTCGCCTGCCCGCCCGAAGCCGTGCTCGTGACACTCGTGGGCGACGACATCGGCTATTCTTGACGGGTTGCCCTGGTTCGCCGGGGCGGCACCGGGGTATGGCGCAGCTTGGTAGCGCGCGTCGTTCGGGACGACGAGGCCGCAGGTTCAAATCCTGTTACCCCGACACGTGAAATAGGACCGCCAGAGGCGGTCCTATTTCTCGTTGGTGCCTTCTTGTTGTCGAAGCGCGAGCGCTCCGACAACGTGCGCGCCGCGACCGACGAACCGCTGTCAGCTGAAGTCGGCGTGGGGGCCGAGCGCGCCCGCTCCGAGCGGATCGACCGCGTCGAGGGGAACCGGGGCGCGCCATCCGGAGGCGAGATTGTCGCCCGATTCGTCGAGATAGCAGGCGGCGCACAGAGACTCGTACGTCACATCCACCCCATCGATCGCCACCTGGTCGCCGTCGAACACGAACACGCCGTCGATCGCACGGCCGTTGAAGATGGCCTTGCGCCCGCACCGGCAGATGGTCTTCAGCTCCTCCAGCGAGTGCGCGATCTCGAGCAGGCGCCGACTGCCGGGGAAGGCGACGGTCTGGAAGTCGGTGCGGATGCCGTAGGCCAGCACGGGCACGTCCTCCCGCACGGCGATGCGCAGCAGATCGTCGACCTGCTGCATCGACAAGAACTGGGCCTCGTCGACGAGCAGACACGAGACATCGCGGCCGGTCTCGCGGATGAGGGCCGCTCGATGAGCCTGGAAACGAGCGTAGACGTCGTCGCTCGCATCGATCGTGAAGTCGACGGGCCGGGTCACGCCGAGCCGCGACACGATCGTCTGGTCGCCCTTGGTGTCGATGCGGGGCTTTGCGAGCACGACGAGCTGCCCGCGCTCCTCGTAGTTGTAGGCCGCCTGCAGCAGCGACGTGCTCTTGCCGCTGTTCATCGCGCCGTATCGGAAGTAGAGCTTCGCCATTACTGCAGGTGTCCGTCTTCTGCCGCTCGTCGGATGAGGTCGGCCTTGGTGCTCGCCGGGCGCCCTGCCCGGGAGTACTTCTCGCGCACGCGCCGCAGGTAGGTCTTCGCGGTCTCGTACTGCACGTTCATCTGGCTCGCCACTTCGGCCATGCTGTAACCGCTCGCATACAGAGCGAGCGCCTCCCGCTCGCTCGTCGAGAGCTTCGGGCGGGCGGGATGCTGCGCCCCCTTGGGCAGGGGCCGCCAGTCGCGAACGGGCTCACCGGTCGACTCCATGCCCATGACCCGGCGGGCGGTCTCCATAACCTCGCCGAGGGGCATGGCTTTGGAGAGGAAGGCCGAGGCCCCCGCGTCGAACGCGCGATCGCGGGCTTCGACGGTGTCGAGGCTCGTCAGCACGATCACCTTGGCCCCCGCCGCGCGGCATGTGCGCACGCGGGCCTCGATCGACACGGGCTCTTGCAGCTGGAAGTCGAGCAGCACGAGATCCGTGGGGAACTGGTCGCTCTGCACGAGCTCGAACCACGTCGGGGCGGTGAGCACGAGGTCGAAATCGAGAGCGTGCGTCGCGATCCACGACGAGAGGCTGTCGAGCAGCAGCTCGTGATCATCGAGGATCGCCAAGCGCACCCGGGATCCGAGGCGCGCGTCAGTATCCATATTCAAACTCTATGACCAGTCGGCCCGCCAGCTCGTGAACCGAGGAGCTCAGGGTGAGACCGCGGATGAGCTCGAGCATCGAGCGCAGCTCGTGGCGGGCATCCCGGAGCGGACGCGGCGTGGCGACCTCCCAGCGCACCCGGAGACGGCCCTCGGGGGCGCTCAGCCGGAGCTCGAGCTGCGTCGCGGAGAGGCGCTCGAGACTCAGGGCGGCGAGCGCACGCAGCAGGGTGCGGCGCTCGAGCACGGCTCGCCGGCCGAGATCGTCGGGATCGTCAGCGACGGCCGTGATGTTGAGGCGCGGATGGCGGGCGACGAGATCGTCGAGCATGAGCTGCGCCCACGTCTTCTCAACGTCGGCGACGAGCAAGGCGCGGATGCTGCGCGCCAACCGGCGGGCTTCGTCACGGTCGGCGTCGGCGATGCTCTCGGCGGCCACGACGCGCTGCAGGTAGGGAACGACCTCCTGGTTGAGCAGCGAGACCCTCTGCTGCTGCACCGAGCGCGCGACCCCGCTGCGATGCTCGAGAGCGGCAGCGGCGGCGGATTGCCAGGCACGGTCGTGCCACAGCTGCGTCGAGCTCGTGAGCGACCGCGCATAGGCCGCCGCGGCGAAACCCATGACAGCGACGCTGAACGATCCGGTCACTGCGAAGATCAGGGTGGGCACATCGGCGACCGCAGACGGCGACTGCACCACCCCGAGCGCGGCGCACACCAGGGTGTGCACGATCGTCCAGAACGCGATCTCACGGGCGGGCCGGTAGGGGGTGCTCGCGACGAGCAGCACCCCGACGACGAGCGGAGCCCAGTCGTCGCGCACCTGCGCGTTCGCTCCCGCGGTCGACGCCGCCGCGGTCACGAGCATCACCATCAGCAGCAGCTGGAACACCTGGGCCGAGGCCGGCTGCCAGAGGGTCCGGGTGGGCCGCGACCGGTCGAGCAGAATCCAGACCGCGCCCGCGAGGGCGGCATAGGCGACGATGAGCCAGAACGGTTGCGTCACCTCGTCTGTCCGGGTGACGAGCGTCAGCATGGGCAGCGTGAGGGCGAGCAGCGCGGCCCCCGTCGTCACAGGTCGAGCGGCGGCCGCAGAGAGCGGGTCGAGGCGCTCGAGCGTGACCTCAGAGGAGGGGATGGGCGGGTCGAGGTTCACGAGCCCACCGGCCGTGCTGTCGACGGCTGACCGGTCGGCACGCGCAACAGCACCGACGTGCCTTTGCCGGGCTGCGACCAGACCGTGGCCGAGCCGCCGATCGTCTCGAGACGACCCACGATGCTCGTGCCGACGCCGAGGCGGCCGTCAGTGCGGGCATCGAGCGGGAAGCCGCGACCGCCGTCGATCACCATCGCCGACACCTCGTCGGCCGCGGCACCGAGGATGACGTCGGCCGTGGTCACGCCCGCGTGACGACGCACGTTGGCGACGCACTGCCCGATCGCGCGGGCGAACTCGTCGAAGGCCTCCGAGTCGAGACTCTCGAGCACCGAGGCGTCACCTGCCACGTCGACGCGGACGTCGCCCGCAGCGGCATCAACGATGATCGCCCGCAACCGCTGGGCGCGCACATCGGACCGAGTCGGACTCTCCGCTCCGTCGGCGCCGGACTGCTCGACGTCGAACCACTCGTGCCCGACGATCGTCTCGAGGTCGGAGCGGATGGCGGCGCGCACCGCGGGCGAGAGCTCACCCGGAGTCGATGTGATGACCGCGAGCTGGTTGAGCACGGTGTCGTGCAGCAGGGCGGTGGCACGCTGCTCGAACACGCGGCGGACATCCGCCAGCATCTCATCGCGCGCGGCGCGATAGATCTCCGACTGCGAGTCGCGCCCCGTGAGCCGGTCGACACGCAGCACCGCCAGCAGCCCGACGACGATGAACCACACCGCGAACGGGACCGTATCGAACTGCCACGGCGACCCCAGCATGATGATGGCGGCCGCCGAGGCGAGCTCGCCGACGAGATAGGCGATCGTCGTCCACACCATCGAGAGACCGAGGCTGGGCCCGACCCCGATGACGAGGATGAGGGCGAGCTTGAGCAGCACGATCGTGAAGTCGTCGTTCGCGACCGGGGTGTCGAGCTGCGTCGACGCGATCAGCGAGTACCACACGACGCAGAGCCCGCCGATGACGAGGTAGCTCACGGCGATGAACGCCGACGGGCTGCGCTCGAGCAGCACGAGGAGCACCGCCATGGGGATCAGCACGACGAGCGCCGGCCAGAGGATCACCTGCGGCAGATAGGCCTGGATCGAGATCACCACGACGCCCACCGCGGTGAGGCAGACGGCTGCCGCGGCGTGACCCGCCCGCGCGATGGCGGTGCTCGTGGTGCGCGCCGCGAGGTGCGGGGGCAGGCCCAACGGCACGATGCTCCCCTTCCTCAGCTCCATGCGAGCGCATGGAGCCTCCCTCGCATTATGGCCGAGGCGGGCGACGGCGGCCAGCCCTCGGCGGGGGAACGCATTCCGGGCACCGGGTCGTAGGCTCGGGGCATGGCCTCCGTCGACCTCAATAGCGACCTCGGCGAGTCGTTCGGCGTGTGGCGCATGGGCGACGACGCGGCGATGTACCCGCTCGTCACGAGCGCCAACCTCGCGTGCGGCTTCCACGCTGGCGACCCGGCGATCATGCTCGCGGCGTGCCGTGCGGCGACGGAGCACGGCGTCGCGATCGGCGCGCATCCCTCGTACCGCGACCTCGCCGGATTCGGGCGCCGCGACATGGAGGTAGCGGCCGACGACCTGCACGCCGACCTGCTGTACCAGGTGTCGGCGCTCGCGGGCATCGCCGCGCACGCGGGCGCAGCGGTGCGGTACCTCAAGCCGCACGGCGCTCTCTACAACCGCATCGCCGTCGACCTCGAGGTTGCCGAGATCGTGGCCGACGTCGCCCGCTCGCTCGCACTTCCCGTGCTGGGCCTGCCCGGTTCGGCGATCGAGACCGCCTGCCGACAGGCGCAGATCGCCTTCGTCGTCGAGGCCTTCGCCGACCGCGGCTACCTCGCCGACGGCACCCTCGCACCCCGCGGCCTCGCCGGTGCCCTCATCACCGATCCGCACGAAGTGGCGGCGCGTGCCGTGCGCATGGTCGTCGACGGCATGATCGTCGCGGTCGACGGCACCGAGCTGGCCGTGCGGCCCGCATCGCTGTGCGTGCACGGCGACACGCCCGGTTCGGTCGCGATCACCCAGGCGGTGCGGGCCGCGCTCGACGCCGCCGGGGTCGAGGTCGCGGCCTTCGCATGAGGCTGCTGCCGTGCGGCGATCGAGCGCTGCTCGCCGAGTTCGACGCGCTCGAGGGTGCCCTCGCCGCCCACGCGCTCTGGAGCGCTTCGGCACCCCTCGGCGTCGTCGAGCTCGTGCCGGGCGGGCGCACGGTTCTCGTGCGCGTCGACCCCTCGATGCTCGGGCTCGGTGCCGCCGAGCAGTGGCTGCGGTCGCATGAGCCCACCACCGCGGTCGTCGCGCCGACCGCAGGGCTCGTGACCCTGCCCATCGTGTACGACGGTGACGACCTCGCTGTCGTCGCCGACGCCTGGGGCTGCTCGCCGTCCGACGTGGTCCGCCGCCACGCTGCTACCGAGTGGGTGTGCGCCTTCATCGGTTTCGCCCCCGGCTTCCCCTACCTCGTGCCGGTCGAGGCGCCGCTGCCGCCCGTGCCGCGGCGCGCCACCGCACGCCCCTCGGTGCCGGGAGGCGCTGTCGCGCTCGCCGCCGAGTACTGCGGCGTCTATCCGAGGGCCTCCCCCGGCGGCTGGCAGCTCATCGGACGCACCGACGCCGTGCTGTGGGATGCCGACCGGGCCTCTCCCGCTCTCGTCACCCCGGGCACACGGGTGCGCTTCACGGCGGTCAGCGCGTGAGCACCGTGCGCGTCGTCGAGCCGGGCGCCCTCACGCTCGTGCAGGATCTCGGGCGGCCCGGCTTCGCGGCCCTCGGCGTGAGCGCCTCGGGCGCGTTCGACCGTGCAGCGCACCGGCTGGCGAACCGTCTCGTCGGCAACCCCGAGACGACCGCCACTCTCGAGTGCCTTCTCGGTGGACTGCGCCTGGCCCTGCCGGCCGGCACCTGGTTCGCCGTGACGGGCGCGTGGGGCGACACCGCGCTCGTGAGCGACGGGGTGCGTCGCGTCGTCGAGACGCATACGGCGATGCGAACGAATGCCGATGCCGAGCTGCACCTCGGCGCGATGACGCACGGCGTGCGCGCGACGGTCGCGCTGCGCGGCGGGCTCGGCGTGCCGCTGGTGCTCGGCTCGCGCGCCCGCGACACCCTCGCCGCGCTCGGCCCCGAACCGCTGCGCGTGGGCGACGTGCTGGCGCTCGGCTCCGAACCGGCGTCGCCCGTGCCCGCCGCCGACCTCGTGCCGGTGGATCCGCCGACCGACGGGATCGTCGAGCTCGGGGTGCGCCCCGGGCCCCGCCACGACTGGTTCGGGTCGGAGGCCTGGCGCCTGCTGCTGAAGAGCGAGTGGACCACCTCGGCCCGCAGCGACCGCACGGGAGTGCGCCTCGAGGGCCCCGCGCTCGTGCGGGTTCCCGACCGCGTCGGGGTCGAGCTCGCCAGTGAGGGGATGCTGCGCGGGAGCATCCAGGTCTCCCCCGATGGCGCGCCGACCGTGCTGGGGCCCGACCACCCGGTGACGGGCGGGTATCCCGTCATCGCGGTCGTCGTCGACGCGGCGCTCGATCGGCTCGCCCAGTTGCGACCGGGCCAGCCCGTGCGCCTGCGCCTCGTCGCCGGGCGGCGCTAACCACCCAGCGCGAGCACGGTGCCCGACCAGCGGCGGCGCAACCAGCGGTCGTGGCTCGCGACGACGACCGCGCCGGGGTGACTGTCGAGCGAATCTTCCAGTTCGGTCGCCAGCCGCAACGAGAGATGGTTGGTGGGCTCGTCGAGCAGCAGCACGTGCGGCGGCCGGCCGAGCACGAGAGCGAGCTCCAGCCGTCGCCGCTGCCCCACCGAGAGCACCCCGATCGGGCTGTCGAGGTCGCGCGGGCCGAGCAGCCCCAGGCTCGCCAGGGGTACCGCCGCAGCCCGGCCGGCACCGAGCGCCCGTTCGTAGAGCTCGCGCGGGGTGCGGTGCGGCTCGAGGATGCGGGTGTCTTGCGCGAGCACTCCGACGCGCAGGCGCGGCCGGGCGTCGCGCTGGCCGGCATCGGGCGGGATGCTCGCCGCGAGCACCCCGAGCAGCGTCGACTTGCCCGATCCGTTCGGGCCCGTGACGAGCATCCGATCGCCGGGCCGCAGCGCGAGCGTCACGGGCGCGAGCCGACCGCCGACCGAGACCGCCTCGAGCGCCAGGAGCGGGTCGTCGCCCTCGAGCGCGGCAATGCCCGGCGGGAGGCCCGCGAAACGCAGCGGCTCGGGGGGCGGCGCGACCTGAGCGGCTTCGAGCTCGGCGAGCCGCCGCTCGGCGTCGCGCACCCGCCGGCTGATGGCGACCTCGACCGACGCCTGCTTGAAGTTCTTGATGACCTTGTCGTTGTCGCGCACGCGGCGGTTGGGGTTGCCGAGCTCGCGCGCGGTGACCTGCACGGTCTGGCGCACCTGCGCGAGCTCTCGCTGCTCGAGCTCGTAGCTGTGCACCCAGCGCTCATGCTCGCGCGCCCGCTCGGCGAGGTAGTCGCTGAAGCCGCCGCCGTACCGCACAGCCTGGCCTCCTCCGTTCTCGCCCGTTGCCGCGCGACGGCTCGGGTCGAGGTCGACGAGCTCGGTCGCGACCTCGTCGAGCAGGGCGCGGTCGTGGCTCGCGAGCACGACAGGCCCCCGCCAGCCGAGCAGCTGCTCGCGCAGCGCGTCGACCGCGCGGTCGTCGAGGTGGTTGCTCGGCTCGTCGAGCACGAGCGCCTCGGGGCGGCTCATGAGCAGCGCCGCGAGGGCGAGCCGACTGCGCTGCCCGCCCGAGATCTCACCGAGCACAGTCGCCAGCGGGATGCCCGCCACGCCGAACGCGTCGAGCAGAGCATCGCGGCGCGCGTGCCGGCTCCACAGCTCGACCCGTTCGGCCTTATCGAGGGCGGCGCTGTAGGCAGCGTCCACCCCCGGGTCGGTGCCGAGCAGCGCCGCGGTCGCCTCGATCGTGCGCTCGAGGGCCAGCAGGGGCGCGTCAGCGGCGTCGAGGATGCTCGAGACGGGCATCCCGGAATCGAACGGCACCTCTTGCGGCAGCCAGCCGAGCCGCGCGGGGCGCACGATCTCGCCCGCGTCAGGCTCGTCGACGCCCGCGAGCAGGCGCAGCAGGGTCGACTTGCCCGCGCCGTTCTCGCCGATCACACCGACGCGCGCGCCCGAAGGAACGACGAGGTCGACGTCGCGCAGCACGGCGCGGCCGTCGAGGATTCGGGTGACGCCGCGCGCGATGAGGGGTGCGCGGTCGCCGGAAGACAGGGTGGTAGACACGAGGTACCGCCGGGTTCGCAGGATTCCCGCCGGGCTCAGCCTCGGGCGCGGGACGATCGACTGCGTCACAGCTCCATGTCACCAGGCTACTGGCCGCACCCCGTGCGCGTCATGTCACAAATGACGGAGATTGGCCTCAGCACCACCCACCTCGGGCCACTCAACGGCGGAAACTCCGTCATTTGGTCGTGTCGTCCGGCGGAAGGTCGAGGACTGCGCGGAGGCGCAGGCTCAGCGGGCCTGGCGCTCCGCGGTCTCGACGACGTTCGCGAGCAGCAGCGCGCGCGTCATGGGGCCGACCCCGCCGGGGTTGGGCGAGATCCACGACGCGACGGTCGCGACGTCGTCGGCCACGTCGCCCGCGATGCGCGAGACGCCCGTGTCGGGGTCGACGAGCCGCGAGACACCCACGTCGAGCACGATCGCGCCGGGCTTCACGTCGGCAGCCGTCACGATGCCCGGCACACCCGCCGCGGCCACGATGATGTCGGCCCGGCGCAAGTGCGACGCAAGGTCGCGCGTGCCCGTATGGGTGAGCGTGACCGTGGCGTTGTATTCGCGGCGCGTGAGCAGCGAACCGATCGCGCGGCCCACCGTGACACCGCGCCCAATGACGACGACGTCCTTGCCCGCCCACGACAGCCCGTGCCGTTCGACGAGCTCGATGACACCGCGCGGCGTGCACGGCAAGGGCGTGTCGATCGGGCGGTCGACGCGCAGCACGAGGCGCCCCAGGTTGGTGGGGTGCAACCCGTCGGCATCTTTATCGGGATGCACGCGCTCCAGAATCGCGTCGGTGTCGAGGTGTTTCGGCAGCGGCAACTGCACGATGAACCCCGTCACCGCGGGGTCGGCGTTCAGTTCGTCGATGACGGATTCGAGCTCGGCCTGCGTCGTCGTGTCGGGCAGATCGCGCCGGATCGACGCGATGCCCACCTCGGCGCAGTCGCGGTGCTTGCCCGCGACGTACCACTGCGAGCCGGGGTCGTCGCCGACCAGCACGGTCGCGAGACCGGGGACGATGCCGCGCTCGCGCAGCGCCGTCACGCGCTCGGTGAGCTCGGCCTTGATGGCCGCCGCGGTCGCCGTGCCATCGAGCCGCTGCGCGGTCGAAGCACCCACGACTACAGCCCCGGGTAGAGCGGGAACGCGTCGGTCAGCGCCGCGACGCGCGACTGCAGCGCCGCGACGTCGGGGTTCGGCATGAGGGTGTGGGCGATGATGTCGGCCACCTCGGTGAACTCGGCGTCGGCGAAGCCGCGCGTGGCGAGCGCCGGGGTTCCGATGCGCACACCGCTCGTGACCATCGGCGGGCGCGGGTCGAACGGCACACCATTGCGGTTGACGGTGATGCCGACGTGGTGCAGAAGGTCTTCGGCTTCGAGGCCGTTGAGCGGCGACTCGCGCAGATCGACGAGCGCGAGGTGAACATCCGTGCCCCCCGTCAGCACGTTCACGCCGCCGGCGATCGCGTCGTCCTGCGTCAGGCGCGCGGCGAGGATCTGGGCGCCGCGGATCGTGCGCTCCTGCCGCTCGACGAACTCCGGCGTCGCGGCGAGCTTGAACGCCACGGCCTTCGCGGCGATGACGTGCATGAGCGGTCCGCCCTGCTGGCCCGGGAAGACCGCCGAGTTGAGCTTCTTGAACAGCGACTCGTCGTTGCTGAGGATGATGCCCGACCGCGGGCCGCCGAGGGTCTTGTGCACCGTCGAGCTCACGACGTGCGCGTGCGGCAGCGGGGAGGGGTGGAGCCCGGCGGCGACGAGGCCGGCGAAGTGCGCCATGTCGACCCAGAGCTTGGCGCCGACCTCGTCGGCGATGGCGCGGAAGGCGGCGAAGTCGAGCTGACGCGAATAGGCCGACCAGCCGGCGATGATGACGGTCGGCTTGACCTCGAGGGCCTTCGCGCGCACGACATCCATGTCGACGAGCATCGTCTCGGGGTCGACGCCGTAGCTCGTGGCGTTGTAGACCTTGCCCGAGAAGTTGAGCTTCATGCCGTGCGTGAGGTGGCCGCCGTGGGCGAGCTCGAGGCCGAGGATCGTGTCGCCGGGCATCGCGAGGGCGTGCAGCACGGCCGCGCTCGCCTGCGCGCCCGAGTGGGGCTGCACGTTGGCGAACTCGGCGCCGAACAGCGCCTTGGCGCGCTCGATGGCGAGGTTCTCGGCGATGTCGACGAACTCGCAGCCGCCGTAGTAGCGCTTGCCGGGGTAGCCCTCGGCGTACTTGTTGGTGAGCACCGAGCCCTGCGCCTCGAGGATGGCGCGCGAGACGAAGTTCTCGCTCGCGATCATCTCGAGCGTGCCGCGCTGGCGGCCGAGCTCTTGCTCGAGCACCGCGGCGATCTCGGGGTCGACCTCGGTGAGGGCGTCGTTGAACGAGCTGGGCAGTTTGTCAGACACGGGAGGTCTCCTTCGAGGGTCTGCCGGGCGCAGCCGGCGGGATTCTGCTGGGGGCCCAGGCGTACGGCCCCGCACCGTGTCGGTCGCTCCCTGATGGTGACCCATCCGAACGCCAGTCGCGACGCCTCAGTCTAACCCGCGGTCACGAGTGGCGCGCGGGGCGACGTGCGCGCAGTGGATGCTCACCGCCCGCTCAGGAAGGGGCGAGTTCCAACGTCCGCACGCGCCCTGTCTCGAGGGTCGAGCACGCGACCTCCGGAGAAACGTCGGCACGCGAACGGCATCTCCAAAGCCAAGCTTGGGCCCGATCCCATCGCGTTGGCGTGATAGTTCCATCGTGGCCAAATGCAAGGGCCGGACTCGTTACTGGGCGGAGTGCGGACCAATCTCGCCTATAGCCCCTCTCCTGTGACCGAGGCGTTCGATCGATCAGCAAGGACACTTCCATTGTCTGAAATGCTTACGATCCACGGTTCACCAGCGATCTGCATGATCAGCCCCAGGCCATTGCGTTCGGCGGTTGACAAATCTCTGCACGAGGTCGCGGGTTCGGCCGCGGGGTGCTGGACATGAATACAAAGGTCTGGTTCGCGGCGTTCGCCCGCACCAGCAAGAAGGAAGACCTCCACCGTGAGATCCTCGCCTGCAACCACCTTGACGTCGTTCGCCAGTTTCGGACCCGCAAGCAACCGTTCTGGTTCATCGACATTTTCCAGCGGATTCGCCCGAGCCTGCGCGATGTAGTTCGGCTGCATCATCCATTCCACGAGGTTCCGGTTGTCATCGGCCACCTCGTTGGGAACGTTTCTCTCGACACGTGGCGCCCCGATGGGTCCCCACACAACATTGTCGAAGCCGTCACCTTCGACCGATGCGCTGATCGTGCTCGATAACCCGGCCTCTTCAAAGCGATCGGGATAGGTGCAGTCGGCGGAGAGAGACCATCCGCCCCCCTCAAGCACAAGGCCAAGGTAGAGACAGTACGCGTCGTAGGGGGTGCTGCGGCCGTCCGGCACGGTGGATATTCGTGCAGCGATTACGTCGAGATTGCCTCTGACCTCGATGACACGAGGTCCGGCGGTCACGACCAGGGCAGGGTCTTGCGAAAGTCGATCAGCCCACTCTTGATCGAGCTGTGTCGCAGGGCGGTCAAAGATCGCCAGCGGGTCGGAGTCAGGCTGGCGCTGCACCTCGACAATCGCGCCAAGAGCGATGACCGCCGAGACCACCCCCACGATGCCCGTCACGCGCATCCGCCGACGGCGGCCCAGTTCTTCGTCCGTCCACGATGATTCAGCGTCACTGTTGAGGGCTTCGTCGCGCTCATCGCGCTCGGCAGCCAGAGTTCGAGCCGCAACGGCATCGCGCTCAGCTGCAAGGCCGCTCCGTTCCCGCTCGACAACCGCGCGTCGGTGAAGCTCGGCGGCTGCGAGGTCAGCTCGCGCCTGCTCGGCGGGAGAGGACGCACGACCGAAGGCCCAGCGAGAAAGCTGCGCGTCATCCTCAGCCGAGATATTCTCGCTCACCTGGCCAGTCAATCACAGGCGAAGTCGGTGGCTCGCGCGGCCCCGTCTCGAATCTCGAACCTCAGTCTCCAGTTGCCGCTCACGGCGACCGACCACGCCGAGTAAACGGCAGCGAGTTACGTCGGCAATCGCGGCGGGTGATTCGGCAGCACACCCGCTTTGCAATTGCTTTCGCCGATGTCGGAGGTCGCCATGTAACCCACGACGTCGAGCGGACACTATCTAGTTGTGGAGCTTGACGATCGAGCACTTTGGGACCGCGTTCTCAAGGGCGACCAGCGCGCTTTTGGCATGCTGTTCGATGAGCATCGAGATCGCGTTTTCCGCGTGCTGTTGCGCGCGAGTCCAATAGCCGCAGATGCCGAGGACCTCACCGCAGTCGTCTTCCTTGAACTTTGGCGTCATCGCCAGTCGGCGCGCTTTGTTAACCGTTCGCTGCTGCCGTGGCTTCTTGTCACGGCAGGAAACGTCGCGCGAAATGCGAGCCGAAGTCGGCGCCGGTACGAGCGTTTTCTTTCAGCACTACCTGCACCCGAAGTAGAACCGGACTTCTCGACGGCCGTCGACGAACTCCTTGACACCAAATCAGCCAACGATGCCCTGAGTGTCGCACTCGCTCGACTGCCAGCAATCGATCACGCACTGATCACCTTGACTGCAATAGAGGGCTTCACGCTCAGCGAAGCGGCAGATGCCGTCGGTGTCACGTATGGCGCCGCGAAGACCCGCTTGTCTCGCACTCGGCGGCGGCTACGCGACTCACACCACCAGTTCTCAATAGCGGAGGCGACATGAACCCCGAGTTCTCGCAAACACGAAGCGACGCAATTCGCGCTGGCCTCGAGCACGCTGTTTCTGTGCACACCCCCGACTCCGTGCGTCGCGTGCCCGGCTGGATCACGGGCGCATCCTTGCTGATTGTCGGGCTCGTTACTGGCGGCGCCGTATCGGCCGCCGCCGTCACGGGCCTGCAAGGTGTTGTTTCGCTCGTAGGACCGACAAACATCGCGATCGAAGCGCCTCCGGGAGTACTTCCTGGCGTGCCGATCATTTCGCTGCTCGGCGAGACGGAGAGTTACGAGATCACCGGCGAGGCAACCGTCGACCTGTCAGCTCCACCAGACGGCGCGACTCACGTGCGCGCCACCATCTCGTGCCTCACCGTCGGGTCGTTCAACTGGGGCATCGACCCGACGGGCAACAACCCCTCGATCTACTGTGGCGCTGAGGATGTGACTTCTGGTTCCGGGAGTGCGTCGATGGACTTCCCCCTCGACACAGGAACTCAGCGGATCTTCGCCCAAACGGGCCCCCAAGGTCGCGCACTCCTCGTTGTTCAGTACGTCAACTACGTTCCGACCGCGCTCGGACGCAATGCGTCAGGGGAAACTTATGGAGTGGCGTGGACCGGCTTGGAGCCGGACCTCGTCGCGGTCGACGGCATCGCGCCTGACGGGTCGTCGTTCGTCGGATACGCGCGAGCAACCGACCTCGACGCATTCGGGCCCGACTGGCCGGGGCAACCCTCTAGCCCGGAAGAGGCCCTCGAGTGGCAGCGTGAGCGAGACGAGCGATACCCAGACGGGTGGGAGATTCCGGTCTACTCCTCTGACGGGCGCACGGTGCTCGGGAGGTTCTTGGTCTCGAACTAGCCTCGTTGCCGATAGCCGTCGAGAGCCTTCCTGCCGCGGATCACTCCGGCCGGCCCCGGCTTCACCGAGTTTTGCTCTGCGATGATGCGCGCATGTCCAATCGAGCGAAGTCGGGCCTGCGCGTCAATCTGCTGCGACCGTCGAGCGGGTCGGGCTCGGAGCGCGCCGACCGGGTGAGCTTCGTCGAGCTGTTCTTCGACCTCGTCTTCGTCTTCGCCCTCACGCAGTTGAGCGACGTCGTCGCGCACGTCGACTCGGTGCCCTCAGGGGTTGTCGCAGTCGTACTGCTGCTGGCGATGTGGTGGCTCTGGATGCAGACCACCTGGACGACGAACTGGCTCGACCCGCAGCGGCTCGAGGTGCGGGCGATGCTCATCGTGCTCGCCTTCGTCGGCCTCGTCGTGTCGCTCTCGCTGCAGGAGGCCTCGGGCGAGCGCGCGCTCGTCTTCGCCCTCGCCTACGTCGGCCTGCAGGTGGGGCGCACGCTCGCGATGATCGCGGCGACCGCACACCACGATCGGGCCGCGAACGCCGACTTCCGGCGCATGGCCGCGTGGTTCGCGCTGAGCGGCGTCGCCTGGATCGCGGGCGCACTTCTCGGCGGCACTGCCCTCGTCGTGCTGTGGGTGGTCGCCGTCGTGATCGACTACCTCGGCGCGGCCGTGTCGTACCGCACACCCGTGCTGGGCCGCGGCGACATGGAGCGGTGGGAGCTCTCGGCGGCGCACATCGCCGAGCGGGCATCCCTCTTCGTCATCATCGCGCTCGGCGAGACCTTCCTCGTCACGGGCTTCGCCTTCGTCGCCGAAGAGCTGACCGTCGAGCGCTCGCTCGCCCTCGTGAGTGCGTTCCTCTCGGCCGCGGCCATGTGGTGGTTCTACTTCGACCAGGGCGAGTGGTGGGGCGAGCGCCGCCTGAAGAAGGGCGCCAAGACGGGCGCGATCGCGCGTTCCGCCTACGCCTACGCTCACGTCGTCATCATCGGCGGCATCGTGCTGACCGGCGTCGCCGACAAGCTCGTCGTCGGAAAGCCCGACACCTGGTCGACGATCGCGATCGTCAGCATCGTCGGCGGGCCGGCGCTGTACCTGCTGGGCTGCGCGATCTTCCGCCGCATCGTGGGCGCGCCGGGCGTGCTCGTCGCGGTGGTCGCCGGCCTCGGGATGCTCGCCCTGGCTCCCCTCGCCCTCGTCGCGTCGCCCGTGCTCGTGTCGCTGAGCGCCACGGCGCTGCTCGTCACCACGGCCGCGCTCGACACCGCACTGCGCATGCGCCGCGGCGGCAAGTCGCGCGGGTAGCGAGGCCTAGGGCGACTCGGCCTCGACGATCGCGATCGGGCGGGTCACGAGCGGCACGCCGCGCGCACGCCGTCGCGCCTCCATGATGATGAGCGCGACGATCGCGAGCGCGAGTGCCCCGGCTTCGATCCACGGCAGCCAGGTCGTGCCCGAGAAGGAGAACAGCACGGCGCCGATCGCGGCCCCGCCGCCGATGCCGATGTTGAACGACGTCGTCAGCAGCGCCGCGCCGACGTCGCGCACGTTGGGCGAAGCGACGTGCAGCAGGCGCGTCTGCAGCAGGGTCGGCAGGCCGCCGAAGGCCGCGCCCCACACGACGAACGCGATGACGACGGCCACGGGAACCCCGGCGAAGAGCGCCAGAACGCTGACGGCCAGGATGACCCCTACGAGCATCCCGTACAGCCCGCCCCGCGGGTACCGCCCGCCGACCACGCCCGCGAGCACGAGGCCGATGGCACCCGCGCCGCCGTAGAGGAAGAGCAGGATGCTGAGCGCCTCGGGCTCGAAGCCCGCGGTGTCGAGCACGAACGGCGCGATGTAGGTGTAGAAGACGTTGTGGCCCGTCACGATGATGACGACCAGCAGGCAGACGAAGAGCACCGAGGGCATCGTCGGGTCGCGCCGCACGGGCACCTTGATCTCGCCCGTCGCGAGCGAGACGCGGTGATCGACCGCCGGCAGGAAGCGGATGACGAGCACGACGAGCACGACGACGATCGCGGCGATCACCCCGAAGGCCGCCCGCCAGCCGAGCGCGAGCCCGAGAGCCGTGCCGAGCGGCACTCCGAGCACGAAGGCGGTCGTGCCGCCTGCGCTCGTGACGGCGACGGCGCGCGCGAGCTGGTGGCGCGGCACGAGGTGGCCCGCGTAGGCGCCGGCGATGGCCCAGAACAGACCGTGCGCGAGCCCGCCCAGCACGCGCGCGCCGACGAGCATCTCGTAGTTCGGCGCGAGGGCCGCGAGCACGTTGGCGAGAGCGAAGACGGCGAGCACGACGAGCAGCAGGCTCTTGCGCGAGTAGTGCCGGGTGAGCGCGGCGAGCGGAGCCGCCGTGAGCACGACCGTTCCGGCGAAGATCGTGATGAGCAGGCCGATCTGCGACTCGCTGACCTCGAGGTCGTTCGCCATCGCGGGCAGCAGTCCGGTCGGCAGGAACTCGCTCGTGACGAGCACGAAGATGGCGGCGGCGAGGGTAATGAGCCCGACCCAGGGGAACGGGCGATCAGCAGAAGACATGAGAGAAGAAGAGCTTTCGCGGTCAGCGCAGCGCCGCTGACGATCACGGGGATCCCGAGGCGGGCATCCGCCTCTACGGTAGCGCGTGCACGCGGGGCCTCGAGGCGACGACGATGCCGAGCGCCGCGAGCACCAGCGCGACGGTCGCGAGCGGCAGCACAGCCACTGACCAGATGCCGATCATCACCCCGCCGAGCAGCGCGCCGCCGCCGATGCCGACATTGAACGCGACCGTCAACCAGGCCGCTGCGATGTCGCGCAGGGCCAGGGATGCCGTCTGCAGCAGGCGCGCCTGGAAGATCACCGGCACTCCGCCCAAGAACGCGCTCCACAGCGCGAGGAGCACGATGACCGCGAGCGGCTCGCCCGCCGCCGACGCCAGCCCGGCCACCGCGAGCACGACGCCGACGGGCAGCACGGGCAGGAGCGCGCGCGGGTAGCGGTCGCCGAGCACGCCGGCGACCGCGACGCCGATAGCGCCCGCCG
>NZ_JBHYEO010000026.1:0-26470 GCF_051860105.1 Microcella sp. | reverse complement strand
GGAGGTTCTCGCCATGTCAGGACGTCCAGATCAAACAACGTCCCTGGGCACTACATCTAGACCAGTGATCCCGGTTCGTGAATCGGGTTCGCGAAAGGTGATGGAAAGTTATCCACACGTGATTCCACAGTGGGGATAATCACACCGATGTAGTTCTACAGAACTCCCGGTCAGCGCCAGCGCGTGGTCATCAGGAAGCCGATGAACATGATGCCGAAGCCCACCATGATGTTCCACGGGCCGAGGCTCGGCACGGGCCACGAGGCCTGGCTCACGTAGTAGACCAGGATCCAGATGAGCCCGATCAGCATGAAGCCGAACATGACGGGCTTGAACCAGACCGGGTTCGGGGCGTCAGCGCCGCGCGGGGTCTCGGGGTTCTCGGCGTTGCGCGCAGTAGTCCGTGCCATGCGGGAAGTCTAGCCCGAGTGCCTGCACAGCACGTGCGCCTAGAATCGT
This sequence comes from Microcella sp., assembly GCF_051860105.1. Classification (GTDB taxonomy): domain Bacteria; phylum Actinomycetota; class Actinomycetes; order Actinomycetales; family Microbacteriaceae; genus Microcella. The sequence continues at coordinate 26,011 of NZ_JBHYEO010000026.1, read as the reverse complement.
CGCGTGCCCGAGCCCGACCCTGCTGCGACACCGGTGGTGACGTCTCCCGAGACGACCTCCCGTCGTGACGCGCTGCCTGCGCGCTCGCGTGCGAGCGTCACGGGGGTGCTCGGCGAGCTGCTCATCACGGCGGGCGTGATCGTCATGCTCTTCCTCGGCTGGTACATCTGGCTCAACGACATCGTCTCGGGCGGCGAGCAGCAGGATGCGGCTGAGGTCGTGCAGCAGGAGCTGCAAGACCGCTGGGAGCGCGGCGACGTCAGCCCCGAGCGCCCGGCCTCGGAGGTCGGCGAGCCCGTGATCTCGACGGCGCCGCCCGCCGGGGAGGTGTTCGGCGCGCTCATCGTGCCCCGCTTCGGAGCCGATTACGTGCGCGCGATCGCGACCGGTGTCGACGTCGAGACTGTGCTCAACAGCCGCCGGATCGGCATCGGCCACTACAGCGAGACGCAGATGCCCGGTGAGATCGGCAACTTCGCCATCGCCGCTCACCGCAACACCTGGGGCGGCGCCTTCAGCAAGGTCGACGAGCTGCGCCTCGGCGACCGCATCTACGTCGAGACGGTCGACGGCTGGTACGAGTACTCGTTCCGCGGCCTCGAATACGTCTGGCCGACGGGGGTCGACGTTCTCGCCCCGGTTCCGGCGGCACCCGACGTCGAGCCGACCGACCGCATCCTCACCATGACCACCTGCAACCCGCGATTCTCGACGGCGGAGCGCATCATCGCCTACGCCGTGTTCGAGACCTGGTACCCGCGGGCCGACGGCCCGCCCGCCGAGATCTCCGGCGTCGTGGAGGCCCGAGGCTGATGCGCGCGATCGACGAGGTGGTCTGATGTACGCGGCGCTCTGGCGCGTGCTCCCCGGACCGGTGTGGCTGCGCGTCCTCATCCTGCTCGTGCTGCTGGTGCTCGCCGTCGCGGCTCTCGTCGAGTGGGTGTTCCCCTGGGCTGCGGAGACGCTGCTGCCGCAGGAATCGACCGTGGGAGGCTGACCGCGTGCGCGTTCTCGTCATCGACAACTACGACAGCTTCGTCTACACGCTCGACGGCTACCTGCAGCAGCTCGGCGCGGAGACGACCGTCGTGCGCAACGACATCGTCGAGCCCGACGGCGCCGCGGCGCTCATCGCGCCCTACGATGCGGTGCTGATCTCGCCGGGGCCGGGCAACCCGGCGTCGGCGGGCATCTCGATCGCTGTCGTGCACGCCGCGCTCGCCGCGCGGCAGCCGCTGCTCGGGGTGTGCCTCGGCCATCAGGCGATCGCCGAGGCGCTCGGAGCCACCGTCACGCACGCCGATGAGCTCATGCACGGCAAGACGTCGCAGATCGCGCACGACGGCAGCGACTTCTTCGACGGGGTGCCCCAGCCGTTCCGGGCCACCCGCTATCACAGCCTCGCCATCGTCGACGGCACCGTGCCCGACGAGCTCGAGGTCACGGCTCGCACCGAGGGTGGCGTCATCATGGGTGTCCGGCACCGCACGGCGCCCGTGCACGGCGTGCAGTTCCACCCCGAGTCGGTGCTCACCGAGGGCGGTTACCGGATGCTCGGCAACTGGCTCGCGGAGGCGGGCCTGCCGGGTGCTCGCGCGACCGCCGTCGGGCTCAGCCCGCTCGTCAGTCTCAGCAGCCGCGCCTGAGCGCCGCCGCTGTTCCTGCGCGAATCGCCTCGGCGCGCCCGCTCACTCGCCGCTGCAGTAGCGCAGCGTGATCGGCGAGCCCTGGGGCTGATCGCCGGGCGGCAGCGACTGGGCGGTGACCGCTTGACCCGAGCATCCCGCATCGCCCTCGACCGTGACCTGAAGCCCGATCGCGGTCAACTGGGAGGAGGCTTCGCCGATCTGCAGGGTGCGCACATCGGGCACGAGCACGAGCCCCGTCGACACGACGATGTTGACGGGGTCGCCCTCGCGCATCTCGGTGCCGGCCTCGGGGTCGCTGCGCAGCACGATGTCTTTGCCGATCGACGACGAGTTCTCGGCGGTCACGGTTCCGAGCGTGAGCCCTCGCTCGATCAGGAGCGCTTGGGCCTCGGCGAGCGTGAGCAGCGAGAGGCTCGGCACCTCGATGAGCTCGGGGCCCGCCGAGACGATCACCTCGATGATCTGGCCCGGGGCGACCGTGATGCCCGCGGGCGGGTCGGTGCTGATGATCTGGCCCTCGGGCACCGTCTCGCTGACCTCGCTCACCGGCTCGGGGCGCAGCTCGGCGTCGATCAGGATCTGCCCGCCCTCCTCGTACTCGAGGCCCACGACGTCGGGAACCGCGATCGCGATCGCCTCGTTGAGGGGTGTGCGCTCGAGGTTGAGCGCCCAGAAGAGCACGGCCGCGATCACCACGGCGATGACGGCGATGCCCGCCCAGATCCACGCGACCGGGGGGCGCGACTGCGTGCGCGCGCGGCGTTCGTCATCGTCGACGCTCAACTGGCGCATGGCCGCTTCGGTGTCGGTCGTGGCCTGCGGGTTGACCCCGAACAGGGTCGAGGTGAAGTCGGCGGGAGCGTCGACGCGCTTCGGCGGCACGAGGCCGTTCGCCGCGGCGCTGAGGTCGGCGCGGAAGTCGCTCGCCGTCTGGAACCGTTCGAAGCGGTCTTTGGCGAGCGCGTGCAGCACGACCGCATCCATCGCGGCCGGCACCTGGGGGTTGAGCGTGCTCGGGGCGACCGGCGCTTCGCTGACGTGCTGGTAGGCGACCGCGACAGCCGACTCGCCCTGGAAGGGCGGTCGTCCGGTGAGCATCTCGAAGAGCACGACGCCGCTGGCGTACAGGTCGGTGCGGGCATCCACCGTCTCGCCCCGGGCCTGCTCGGGGGAGAAGTACTGCGCGGTGCCGAGGATCGAGCTGGTCTGGGCGACCGTCGCCGCCGAGTCGGAGATGGCCCGGGCGATGCCGAAGTCCATCACCTTGACCTGGCCCGACGAGGTGACCATGACGTTGCCGGGCTTGATGTCGCGGTGCACGACGCCGGCCCGGTGCGAGTACTCGAGCGCGGTCAGGATGCCCTCGCCGATGCGTGCCGCCTCGGCGAGCGGGAGCGGGCCGTCGGCGATGATGTCTTTCAGCATCCGCCCCTCGACATGCTCCATCACGATGTAGGGAACGATCGTCTCGGCACCGCCGGACTCGCGCACGATCTCCTCGCCGGCATCGAACACGCGCACGATCGTGGGATGCGCCATCCGCGCCGCGGCCTGGGCCTCGTGGCGGAACCGGCTGCGGAACACCGGGTCGGAGGCCAGGCTCGACTTCAGCAGCTTGACGGCGACGCGACGACCGAGCTTGGCATCGGTCGCGAGGTAGACGTCGGACATGCCTCCGCGCCCGATCAACGGCCCGAGCTCGTAGCGAGCGGCGAGCAGTCGGGCGCCCTGTGCGACCTCGTCCATCGGTGCCTCGGTTCCTTCGGGGGATGCGTGCGATGCTGTGCGGCTGTGACCGCCAGTCTAGGCCGCTGAGCGGCCCTCGACTCGAAGCATCAGCCGATCGGGATCGCGAGCTCGTTCGAGCGCTGCGACTGCAGCGTCGAGCAGATGGCTACATAGGTCACGCGCATCTGCCCGCTGCCGGCGAGCGTGACCGGCAGCTCGCTCGCGGAGGAGGACAGCGGCAGCGTCGCCCCGGGAGACCCGCCCACGATCGTGAAGTTGTAGCCCGTGAGCGGGAAGCCCGCGGGGCACTCGGTGTAGGCCGGCCAGCTCAGAACGACTTCACTCGCACCCGGGTACGGCCCCGTGCCCGGGTCGATCGCGAGGTTCGACGGCTGCGGCGGGGTCGGGATCGGCGCGTAGAAGAACACCGTGATCACGGTGCCCGGTTGCACGACGCCGCTGCGCGGGTTGATCTGGTACGACAGGCCCTGCTCGGCCGCGGTCGGAGCGATGTTGCCCTCGACGGGGTCGAGCCGCAACCCGAGCTCGGCGATCTTGGCATCTATCGCCGTGCGGGTCCGCCCCAGCCACTCGCTCTCGACGATCGTCACCGTCTCGACGGTCGGGGTCGGCGAGGGGGTGTCGCTCGGTGTCGGCGAGCTCGAGGGGGTGTCGCTCGGCTCGGGCTCGGGTGCGCTCGGCTGCGCGAAGATGGCGATGAGCGCGCCGACGAGCAGCACGACGAGGATTCCGATGAGCGCGACGAGGGGCCACGTCCAGGGGCTGCGCCGTGCCTCGGTCGGCATCGCCGGGGTCGGCACGGGGCCCATGCTCGGCAGCACGCGCGTGCTCTCGTCGCTGGTCGCGGGCAGCACACGGGTTCCTGCCGTCGCCGCGGCACCCGAGGCGATGGCGGGAACGATGGCGGCCGCGCCGCCCACGTCGCCGCGCCGCAAGGCTTGAGCGGCCCGCGCGAACAGCTGCGCGCTCGCCGGCCGATCGGCCGGCTTCTTCGCGATCGCCGCGAACACGAGGTTGCGCACGGGCTCGGCCACGGTCACCGGAAGCTCCGGTGGCGCCTCGTTGATCTGCGCCATGGCGATCGCCACCTGCGACTCGCCCGTGAACGGTCGTCGGCCGGCGAGCGCCTCGTAGGCGACGATGCCGAGCGAGTACACGTCGGTCGACGGCGATGCGGGATGCCCGCTCGCCTGCTCAGGAGACAGGTACTGCACCGTGCCCATCACCTGGCCGGTCGCGGTCAGGGGTACCTGGTCGGCGATGCGGGCGATGCCGAAGTCGGTGATCTTGACGCGGCCGTCGGGCGTGATGAGCAGGTTGCCGGGCTTGATGTCGCGGTGCACGAGCCCCGCCTGATGGGCGGCGTGCAGGGCCGACGCGGTCTGCGCGACGAAGTCGAGCACCTGGTCGGCCGGTAGCACGCGCTCGCGCTCGAGGATGGTCGAGAGCGCTTCGCCGGGCACGAGCTCCATGACGAGGTAGGCGCTGCCCTCCTCCTCGCCGTAGTCGTAGACGTTGGCGATGCCCTCGTGGTTCACGAGCGCGGCGTGCCGCGCCTCGGCACGGAACCTCTCGAGGAACCCCGGGTCGCCGAGGTACTCATCCTTGAGGATCTTGATGGCGACGGTGCGGCCGATGACGAGGTCGGTGGCCTGCCACACCTCGCCCATGCCGCCGATGGCGACGCGCGACAGCAGTTGGTACCGGCCCCCGAAGGTCAGCCCGCTCGTGGGTCTCATCTGCTCAGCACCGCCTCAAGTACTCGCTTCGCGATCGGGGCCGCGAGCTGGTTGCCCGACCCCGTCTGGCCGCGCCCTCCGCCGTCTTCCACGACGACGGCGATGGCCACCTGGGGGTTCTCCGCCGGCGCGAATCCCGTGAACCACAGGGTGTACGGAGCCTCGTCGCCGTTCTCGGCCGTACCCGTCTTCCCGGCCACCGAGACGCCTTCTATTCTGGCATTGCTCGCCGCGCCGTTCGACACCCCGTCGACCATCAACCGGGTCATCGTCTCGGCCGTGATGCGGCTGATCGGCTGGCTCGAGAGCGTCGGTTCGGGTTGCTGCACGATCGAGAGATCGGGCGCGATGATGCGGTCGAGCAGCGTCGGCTGCATGAGATTCCCCCCATTGGCGATCGCGGCGCTCACGAGCGCCATCTGCAGCGGCGTGACCCGCACGTCGTACTGGCCGAACGACGACAGCATGAGCTGCGCGTCGTCGAGTCCGGTCGGGAAGGTCGACGGCGTCGCCTCCATCGGCACCTCGAACGCGGTTCCGAAACCGAAGGCCTCGGTGTACTGCGCGAGCGTGTCTTCGCCGAGGGCGAGGCCGAGCTCGGCGAACGGGATGTTGCAGCTGAGGCGCAGCGCCGTGGCGATCGTCACGGTCTCGCCCGGTCCGCACGTGCCGCCGTTCGAGTTGGTGATGCTGTCGGTGCTGAGCGGCAGGGTCAGGCGCGCGGGGTTCGGGAAGACATCCTCGGGAGTGAACTGCCCCGAGTCGATGGCGGCGGCCGCGACGAGCACCTTGAAGGTCGAGCCGGGGAAGTACAGGTCGCCGTTGATCGTGCGATTGATGAGCGGATCATCGGGGTCGGCGAGCAACTGGTCGTAGGCCTCGAGCACGCTCTGCGTGTTATGCGCCGCGAGGCGGTTCGGGTCGAAGCTCGGTGTCGAGACCATCGCGAGGATGCGCCCCGTCGCGGGCTCGATCGCGACGACCGCCCCCTTCAGCTCTCCCATCGCCTCGAACGCCGCCTGCTGCACGACCGGGTCGATGGTCAGCTGCACCGCTGCCCCGCGGGGTCGCTGCCCCGTGACGAGAGCGTTGAGCTGATCGAGGAACTGCTCGTTGGCCGTGCCCGTGAGGAAGTCGTTGTAGGCGCCTTCGATGCCCGTGTTGCCCTGATTGAGCGTGAAGTAGCCGGTGACCGGCGCGTAGAGGGTCGGCTCGGGATAGCCGCGCAGGAAGGCGAAGGGCGAGTCGACGGCGACCGACTCGGCGATGGGCCGATCGGCCAGGAGGATCGGCCCGCGCTCGGCCGAGTAGCTCGCGTAGAGCGTGCGCACATTGCGGGGGTCGGCGCGAAGATCATCGACCGCGAACACCTGGATGACGCTCGTCGAGACGAACAGCGCCAGGAACATGGCGAGGGTCGCGACGCTGATGCGGCGCAGCTCTTTGTTCACGAGTCCTCCACCACCAGGCGCGGCTGGTGCCGCACCGTGTCGCTCAGGCGCAGGAGCAGGGCGACGATGATCCAGTTGGCGACGAGCGAGGAGCCGCCCGCGGCCAGGAACGGAGTGGTCAGGCCGGTGAGGGGGATGACGCGCGTGACACCACCGATGACCACGAACACCTGCAGCGCGATCACGAACGCGAGCCCCACCGCCAGCAGGCGCCCGAAGTCGTCGGTGCCGTTGAACCCGATGCGGAAGCCCCGGGCGACGAGCAGCAGGTACAGGCCGAGGATGGCGAACAGGCCCACGAGCCCGAGCTCCTCACCGAGACTGGCGATGATGAAGTCGCTCTCGGCGAGGGGCACGATGTCGGGGCGCCCCTGCCCGAGCCCGGTACCGATGAGGCCGCCGTTCGCGAGACCGAACATCCCCTGCACCAGCTGATAGCTGCCGCCGATCGCCTCGTAGTTCTCGGGATCGAAGGCGCCGAGCCACGCCGCGAAGCGGCCGTTGACGTAGGAGAGCGCCTGGCTCGCGAGGAGGGCTCCGCCGAGGAACAGGCTCAGACCCAGCACGACCCAGCTGAGCCGGCCCGTCGCGACGTAGATCATCACCAGGAACAGACCGAAGTAGAGCAGCGACGTGCCCAGGTCGCGCTGGAACACGAGCACCGCCATCGCCGCGAGCCAGACGATGAGGATGGGCCCCAGGTCTTTCCCGCGCGGGAACCGCATGCCGAGCACCGAGCGGCCCACGATCGAGAGCGACTCGCGCGCGGTTACGAGGTAGCCGGCGAAGAACACCGCGAGCGCGATCTTGCCGATCTCACCGGGCTGGAAGGAGAACGGCCCGAGCTGGATCCACAGCCGCGCCCCGTTGATCGTCTGGCCGATGCCGGGCAGCATCGGCAGCAGCAGCAGGGTGATGCCGACGAGCATCGCGACGTAGCGGTAGCGAGCCAGAACGCGGTGGTTGCGCACCACGAGCAGCACCGCGAGAGCGATCGCCATCGCGATCGCCGTCCACACCATCTGACGGATCCCGGCGCTCTCCCAGCCCTCGAGCCCCTCGGCGAGGTCGAGCCGGTAGATCATCGCGACGCCGAGACCGTTGAGGGTCACGGCAATCGGCAGGATGAACGGGTCGGCGTCAGGGGCGGTCAGACGCAGCACGACGTGCGTGCCGAGAGCGAGCATCCCGAGGCCTGCCCCGTAGCCGAGGATGGTCAGGTCGAGCTCGCCGACGACCCCGAGCTGCACGAGCGCCACGGCGGCGCCCGTGATGCCGATGGCGATGACGAGCAGCAGCAGCTCGAGATTGCGCAGCTTCGCCGGGGTGCGCAGCCGGATGGTGATCGCCTCCGTCATCGACGGCCGGGGTGCGTCGAGCGCCCCGCCGGCACCGAGGTCGACGACGGGGCCTGCGCGGCCCGGTTCAGTCGAGTTCACTCTGCAGCCGATCGATGATGGAGAGGGCGTCGGGCAGGTCGCTGGCGTTGATCGTCGACTCGACGCGCTCGCGGCTGAACGGAGAGAGCTCGTCGACCGCGATGTCGCTCTCGAAGTAGACGCTCGAGAGCGAGAACGGCCCGATGCCCTGCTGCACGCCCTGGAAGATCGCGACGTTGCCGTCGGAGACCCCGATGAAGTACCGCGACTGGGTCCACTGGTAGCCGGCGGCGAGCGCGGTGACGACGAGGCCCGCCACGAGGAGCACACCGACCGACCAGGTGATGCGCCGGCGCACCTTGCGCCGGGCGTCTTCGGCGATGAGCTCGCGGAGGAACTCCTCTGACTCGGGCTCGAAGTGCTCGTCGGCCGGCGCCGTCGTGGCGCTGAGCGGATGCAGCAGCAGCGACGGCAGACGCGCCATGCCGCGCTTGGCGGAACTCGCCGAGTAGGTGAGCGGCTTGGCCGCCGAGCCGACCATGACGGGTGTTCCGACCGAGCTCGTGGGTGACTCGTCGATGCCGACGATGACGACCGTCACGTTGTCGGGTGCGCCGTGGTCGAGGCTCTCCTCGATGAGGGCCTCGACGGCGGCCGCGGCATCGGGATTCTCATCGAGCAGCTCGCCGACCCGCTGCTCGGTGACGTAGCCGCTCAGCCCGTCGCTGCACAGCACCCATCGGTCGCCGGGCCGGGTGTCGAGCACCTCCACGTCGATCTCGGGCGTCAGATCGACGTCGCCGAGCACGCGCATGAGAACCGAGCGCCGCGGGTGCACCGCTGCCTCCTCGGCCGTGATGCGGCCGCTGTCGACGAGCCGCTGCACGAAGGTGTGGTCTTTCGTGACCTGCGTGATCACGCCGTTGCGCCAGCGGTAGATGCGGCTGTCACCGATGTGGGCGAGTGCGAGGCGGTCGCCGATGCGCACGAATCCGCTGACGGTCGTGCCCATTCCCGCGAGCTCGGGATGCTCGTAGACCGTCTCGGCGAGCTCTTGGTTCGCCTCGAGCAGGGCGCTGCGCAGGGCCTCGACCGCGTCGGCGGCCGACGTGTAGTCGCGGTCGACGTGCGCGATCGACTGGATGGCGAGCGCGCTCGCGACGTCGCCGCCCGCATGCCCGCCCATGCCGTCGGCGACCACGAACAGGTGCTCGCCGGCGTAGCCCGAGTCTTGATTGTTCGAGCGCACCTTTCCGACGTGCGAGCCGGCGGCCGAGAGCGAGGTCATGCGCCTACCGTCGCAGCTCGAAGGTCGTCGTGCCGATGCTCACCGGGGTGTTGAGCGGCACCGCGGTCGGCGCCCCGACCTTCTTGCCCTTGAGGAAGGTGCCGTTCGTCGAGTCGAGGTCTTGCAGCATCCACGTGCCGTCCCACAGCATGAGCCGTGCGTGGTGGGTCGAGGTGTAGTCGTCGCGGATGACCAGCCCCGAGTCGGCCGACCGCCCGATGGTCAGCTGCTCGCCCTCGAGGGGCAGCTCGAGCCCCTCCTTCGCGCCCGAGGTGATCACGAGCCGACGCGCGGTCTCACCGGGAGCGGCCGGGGCGGCGGGGCTCGCGGGTGTCACGACCGGCGCGGCAGCGGGGGTCGCGAAGGCGGGGGATGCCGCGCTCACTGCATTCGCCGGCGCCGGCATGCGGCGCACCTTCGTGCCGAACAGGTCGGAGCGCAGGGCGTAGACGATCGCGAAGACGAAGGCCCACATGAGGATGAGGAACCCGATGCGCAGCAGCAGCAGGGTGAGCTCGCTCATCGGCCGCCTCCTCGTGTCGGGTTCCGGGGGGATCTCGGGTCGGCCACCTCGCCGCGCTGGGCGAGCACGCGGAACAGGATGCGCGTGCGCCCGATCTCGATCACGCTATCGGGCGGCAGCACCGCGCGGGTGACCGGCTCACCGTTGAGCAGCGAGCCGTTCGTGCTGCCGAGGTCGGTGAGCTGCGCGCGCTCGCCGTCCCACAGGATCTCGATGTGCTTGCGGCTCGTACCCGTGTCGTCGAGCGTGATGTCGGCCTCGCTGCCGCGACCGATGATGGTGCGCGAGCGCGTGATCGGGTGGCGCACGCCGTCGATGTCGAGCACGGGGCTCCACACGACGGAGCCCTTCACTGTCTCCGATTCCACGGTCACGACGCCCTCGGCGAGGGCCGCGTCGCTGACAAGCGCCAGCCGGATGCCGCCGGGGAAGGTGTAGCGCTGAGCGGTGGCGTGCTGCTGCAGCAGCTGGGTCAGTTCGTCGATGAGCGACTCGCCCAGGGCATCCATGCGGGCGAAATCGGCCGGGGCCAGTCGCACCCGCAGCTCGTTCGGCACGAGGATGCGCTCGCGCGAGACGACGGCGGCTTTGGTGTCGAGCTCGCGGCGGAGGGCGGCGGAGATCTCGAGGGGCTGCACGCCGCTCTTGAAGGTCTTGGCGAAGGCCCCGCCCACGGCGCGTTCGAGTCCGCGCTCGAAGCTGTCGAGAAGCCCCACCTGCGTCCTCCCTCGGCCGATGACCCTCTGATGGTAGTCGGCCGGGCTTGCCGGTGCCGCACAGGGTCGCGGGCCCGCTGTGATAATCTCGCTGAGTTGACGGGGCCTGCCCCGTCGCGCGCGAGTGGCGGAATGGCAGACGCGCTGGCTTCAGGTGCCAGTGCCCGTAAGGGCGTGGGGGTTCAAGTCCCCCCTCGCGCACCAGGGATGACTTCTTGGTGTGATTCGCTTCGGCGCGCCGCGTCTCGGCGCCGGGCTAGGCTCGGGCCTCATGGCAGCCGGCGCAGTGGTCTACACGTTCACGGGGTCTCTCGCCGATGTCGATCGCGGCGTCTACGACGAGCTGAGCCTGCGCGTCGCACGGCACCCGAGCGAGACCGACGCGTACATGATGACCCGCGTGCTGGCCTACTGCCTCGAGTTCGAGGAGGGCATCGCGTTCAGCGAAGGCGTCTCGTCGACGGACGAACCGGCCGTCATCGTGCGCGACCGCACCGGGCGGCTCACCGCATGGATCGAGGTCGGAGCCCCGGATGCGGAGCGCCTGCACTTCGGCAGCAAGAAGGCCGACCGCACCGTCATCTACACGCACCGCGACCCCGCGAAGGTGCTCGCCCTCTGGTCGGGCAAGAAGATCCACGAGGCGGATCGCATCGTGCTGCACAGCTTCGACCCCGGCTTCATCGACGCCGCGGTCGCCGTGCTCGAGCGGCGCAACACCATCACCGTCTCGGTGACCGAGCGGCAGCTGTACCTCGACCTCAACGGCGTGACGCTGAGCTCAGTCGTGCACGACCACCCGCTCATCTGAGCCTGCACGCAGAGCGCGATCGCCGAGGGTGACGAGCGCCATGTGCGGCACCGTCAGGGCGGCGAGGCCGATGAACACGACGCGCAGCAGCTGGTCGTCGAGGGACGCCGTGCCCGCGGTCGCCCACAGGAACACCCCGGCCATCAGCAGAGGCGCGAGCGTGTAGGTCGCGACGATGAGCACCGTCAGGCGCCGGCCGTGCCCGTGCTCCTCACGGAAGCCCTCGCGCAGGTGCCGGGCGCTGTGCAGCGCGCAGAAGTAGACGATGAAGAACATGAGCGGCGGGGCGAGCAGGGCGAGGGCGGCGGCGGTGAGCAGCTCGATCCCCTCGTGGGGTGCTCGGCGGGCGGCCATGACGGCAGCCGCCGCCAGAGCGACGAGCAGCACGGGGCCGATCGCGGCCTGGGCCTGGGCGACCACGCGAGCGCCCTCGCCGGCGAGGGTCGCGTACAGGTCGGCCACCGCATCCACGTCGCGCAGCGAGGGGAGGCTGAGCAGGGCCGCGCCCGTGATGAAGCGGAGGGCGAGCGGGCGCTCGCGGTTCCAGTCGCTGCCGAAGTGGGCGGCCGAGATGAGCAAGAACGCGACGAGACTCGGCACGGGGGCGAGCAGCCAGAGGGCGACGACGGCCGCGGCGACCCCGGTGTAGACGAGGTTGAAGACCGCGAAGGTCAGCGGGGTGCGCCAGTAGCCGAGGCGGCGCGCGATGAGCGGGTCGAGCGCGCCGTGCGGCATGCCGAGCACGGCGGCGAGGATCGCGATCGCCGCGATCTGCACGACGAGCGGAGGCTCGGGATTGGCCAGGAGGAAGGCCAGGGCGGTCAGCAGGGCGAGGGAGAGGAAGAGGCGGGTCTCGAACGGCACGACGGCGGAAGCCGTCGTGCGCCTCGGGAGTGTGGCGTCGCTCGACCGAGCAGGCGTGGTCGTGACCGTGTCGGGTCCCGTCGCCGTCACCGCGCGACCCGGTCGGCCCGGGCGGCGCTCGCCGCGGCGACGAGCCGCGCGCGGCGGTCGGGCAGCTGGGCGAGGAAGGGCAGCAGCGGCAGGCTCACGATGATGCTCGCGAGGTCGCCCGCCGTCGCGCGGTCGGTGAGGAACCGCAGCAGGCGGTGCGGGGCGACGCCCTGTGCCATCGCCATGAAGTAGTCGGCCGTGCGCTCCGGATGCGCGCGCAGAGCCTGCAGGAAGATGCGGTCCATCTGCCGCCGCACCCACGGCTCGGCCGGATGCGGCGCCGGTTCCTCCCCGCGCGCGAGCGCGTCGGCGCAGCGCCGTGCCCACTGCTGGATGCGCAGGAACGCGTACCCCGAGGCATCCCGCAGCGCTCCGCCCGCGTTGCCGGCGAGCACGACGCCGGGCATCGGCTGCTCGTCGATCGGCATGCGACCCATCGGCAGGATGCCGCCCTCCTCGCGCACGACCGTCGCCCCGGCGAGGCCCAGGGCCGCGATCTCGGCATCGCGCTCGGCCACGACGACGCTCTCGGCGAGCGGCACGGGGGTGAAGCGCGTCCACTCGACAAGCGCACGCGTGGGGCTGAGGGGCAGAACGTAGACGAAGCCGAGGCCCTCGGTCTTCGTGCCGCGCATGCGGGTCATCAGTCCGACGGCATCGGGCTCGGTGGGCAGGGCGCCGCCATGCTCCACCTCGACCCCGCTGAAGCACTGGTACAGCAGCGCGGCGGTGCGGCGCGGGCGGGTGTCGACGACGCGGCGGGCGAGCAGCGCGCCGTCGTCGGTCGTGACGCGCACGCCCGGGGTGCCGTCGGGCAGCGTGATCGACGACAATTCCTGGGCGGCGACGCCGAGGCGCAGCGCGATGCGGTCGTCGCCGGCGATCTCGGCGAGGGCCCAGCGGTAGAAGTCGACGCCGCGGATGTACTGGTAGGTCATGCCCGGAACCCGGTGTGTGGCCGAGCGGCCGGCGAGGTCGGCGTACCTCCAGCCGCCCCACTCGTGGGCGACGATGTCGCGCAGCGGGTGCTGGTCGTGCTGCCAGAAACTCCAGCTGCGGTCGTCGGCGAACTCGGTGCGCGGGTCGACCAGAACGACACGCAGGTCGCCGTCGCCGCTCGCGAGACGGGCCGCGAGCGAGAGCCCCGCGCATCCGGCGCCCAGAATGACGAGGTCGACGACGTCGGTCTCGGGCGGCAGCGCGGGCATCGGCGACTCCACGGCGGAAAGGGGTGAGCGCACAGATCGGCGCGCGAGCACGACGCTAGGTGGGCAGTCTGGAGGTCAGCCCCACACGAGGTGGGGGAACGCTGGTGACTCGCTCACGGTCGGCGTGTCGGGTGACGCGGTACCGTGAAGGCATGACGACCGCTGAAGCAGACACGTCGGCGGCCGCCGAGACCACGACCACCTTCGCCGACCTCGGGCTGAGCGACGCGGTGCTCAAGGCCCTGCGCGACGTCGGCTACGAGACCCCCTCGGCCATCCAGGCCGCGACGATTCCGACCCTGCTTGCCGGTCGCGACGTCGTCGGTCTCGCCCAGACCGGCACGGGCAAGACGGCGGCGTTCGCCCTGCCGATCCTCTCCCGGCTCGACGTCTCGCAGAAGAACCCGCAGGCGCTCGTGCTGGCGCCCACCCGCGAGCTCGCCCTGCAGGTGTGCGAGGCCTTCGAGAAGTACGCGGCGCACCTGCGCGGTGTGCACGTGCTGCCCGTCTACGGCGGCCAGGCCTACGGCGTGCAGCTCTCGGCGCTGCGCCGCGGCGTGCACGTCGTCGTCGGCACGCCGGGCCGCATCATGGACCACCTCGCGAAGGGCACTCTCGACCTGAGCGAGCTGAAGTACCTCGTGCTCGATGAGGCCGATGAGATGCTCAAGATGGGCTTCGCGGAAGACGTCGAGACGATCCTCGCCGAGACGCCGAAGGAGAAGCAGGTCGCGCTGTTCTCCGCGACGATGCCCGCGACGATCCGCCGGCTCTCGCAGCAGTATCTGACCGACCCGGACGAGATCACGGTGAAGTCGACCACGACGACGTCGGCGAACACGACGCAGCGCTACCTCATCGTGGGCTACCCGCAGAAGGTCGACGCCCTCACCCGCATTCTCGAGGTCGAGAACTTCGAGGGCATGATCGTCTTCGTCCGCACCAAGAACGAGACCGAGACCCTTGCCGAGAAGCTGCGGGCTCGCGGCTACTCGGCCGCCGCGATCAGCGGCGACGTCGCGCAGGTGCAGCGCGAGCGCACCGTCAACCAGCTGAAGTCGGGCAAGCTCGACATCCTCGTCGCGACCGATGTGGCCGCGCGCGGCCTCGACGTCGACCGCATTAGCCACGTCGTCAACTTCGACATCCCCGTCGACACCGAGTCGTACGTGCACCGCATTGGCCGCACCGGCCGCGCCGGCCGCTCGGGCTCGGCCATCAGTTTCGTGACGCCGCGCGAGCGCCGTCTGCTCACGGCGATCGAGAAGGCCACGCGCCAGCCGCTCACCGAGATGCGCCTGCCGAGCGTCGACGACGTGAATGTCACGCGCCTCGCCCGCTTCGACGACGCCATCACGGCGGCGCTCGGCCAGAGCGACCGCATCGCCGAGTTCCGCGACATCGTCAGCCACTATGTCGAGCACCACGACGTCGCCGAGCTCGATGTCGCGGCCGCGCTCGCGCTCGTGGCCCAGGGCGACACGCCCCTGCTGCTCTCGGCAGAAGAGGAGCGCGCGCAGCGTTTCGCCGCCGACGGCCGACCGCCGCGGGATGACCGCTCTGCGCGCGGCGACCGTGACGACCGCGACGGCGCGCGCCCCGAGCGCCGCGCCCGCCCCGCCTCGGGCACCCTCGCGCCGTACCGCATCGAGGTCGGCCGACGCCACAAGGTCGAGCCGCGTCAGATCGTGGGCGCGCTCGCGAACGAGGGGGGCTTGAGCCGCGAAGACTTCGGGGCCATCACCATCCAGCCCGACTTCTCGATCGTCGAGCTGCCCGCCGACCTCTCGCCCGCCGTGCTGCAGAAGCTGCAGAGCACGCGCATCAGCGGAAAGCTCATCGAGATCGCACCCGACCGGGGCCGCCCGCAGCGTCGACGCTAGCGCGGGGGAGCGTCAGGACCTCTGACCCTGGAGTACCCCAGGGGGGTTTGCTACCATCGCGCCATGGAGACTTCGCAGACCAGCCGACTCACCCTGCTCACCGGCGCTTCCGTCGCCGACACGGCCGCCGACGCGGGCGGATGCTGCGGCGGAGGCTCGTGCATGTGCGGCGGCGGTGCCGCCGCGGCCCCGGCCTTCGACCTGTCGGGCAGCCGTGGGCTCGTCGACGTGCCGACGGCTCACGAGCGTGACGACGCGCCCGCCGCAGCGGCCGGCACCGAGTTCCTCGTGACCGGAATGACCTGCGGCCACTGCGTGTCGAGCGTGAAGGAGGAGGTCGGCGCGATCGCCGGCGTCGACGCCGTGGAGGTCGTGCTCAAGAAGGGCGGCGCCTCGCGCGTCACCGTGACGGCGTCTGGCCCGGTCGACGTGGATGCTGTGCGCGCCGCCGTCGAAGAAGCCGGGTACCAACTCGCCTGATCACACGGACGACGAAGGGGCGAGGCCGGATGGCCTCGCCCCTTCATCGTGTGGACCGCCTAGCGGCGAGCGGCTCCGGCGACGCGACGCCCGATGAGGAGCGCGGCGCCCGCTCCGAGCAGTGCCGCGGCAAGGCCGCCCATGAGCAGGGTCTCGTCGATGCCGGCGCCGGTGTCGGCGAGCTCGGGCGCTGCGGCGGGCTGCCAGTTGCCGACGGTGACGTCGGCCGGCAGGCCGCGCGTCAGACGACCAGAGAAGCTTGCGAACTCGGCCATGACCGAGGCCGGGGTCTCGGCGATGTGGCTGGATGCCGGCTGCGGCACGGGCATGGCGGCGGGCTCGCTCGCGTCGGCTTCGCCCGACTCGGCGGCGGTGGGGTCGGCGGTCTCGTCCACGGCCGGCGCGCTCACCTCGATCTGAGGCTCCGGCTCCTGCATCTTGTGGAAGAAGGCGAGGGCAACGGTGTCGCCTGCGGCGACCGTGCGTCCAGCACTCGGCAGCAACTGCACCGAGCCCTCGTCGGACCCGCTGTGGTTCGACGAGGTGCCGAGCAGCGGCTGACCGAGGATTCCCCAGGCGACGCCGGCGTTGATGTTCGAGATGTTGTACGACCAGACGTCGGGGTTCGCGAGGAAGCCGTCATCGTCGTTCGTGTCCTGCACCACGTCAGGCATCGAGCTGCGCACGTGACCCGCGCTCTCGCCGTAGCTCCACGAGTACTCATACCCGAGCGTGACGGGCGCGCTCGTGGTGTTCGTGACGAGGAAGGTGATGCGTGCGAGGTCACCCGGAGCGAGGACGCGCACGTCGGAGGTGATCGAGAAGCCCCACGGGGTCGTCACGGTCTCGTTGCACGCGACGACCCTGTCGGCCCCCGAGTCGCTGAGCGTGCTCGTTCCGCACTCGAACGGCACGTAGCCGGCGGGAGTGGCGGGCTCGAGCGCCTCGCTCGCGCTGCTGATCCCGAGGTAGTCGGGGCCGAGGAAGACCATGTCCGAGCCGTTCCAGGCGCCATACTCGGAGGTGATCCCGTCGTCGAAGTTGCCCTCGTCGACTCCCCACTCACCGTCGCCCGCGGCGATGTACCACTCCCACGGCGGCATGTCGACGGTCTGGCCGGAGCCGTTCGCGAGTGCGGGCGCTGCGACGAGCGCGAGGGCGCCCGTCAGGGCAGCGGTGGACAGGATGAGGGACGACCGGCGCATGGATGACCTCGAACGTAGGGGTGAACTGACGTCACTACTGTATGGCCTGGCTCGAGCGCCACTCCACCATCGACACTAGATACCCCTCAGGGGTATTGCTACACTGCTGGAGTGACGTCCCTCACCGCATCCGACTCCGACATCCAGCTCGAGCTCACGGGCATGACCTGCTCGTCGTGCGCCACCCGCATCGAACGCGGCCTCAACAAGCTCCCGGGCATCGAGGCCACGGTCAACTACGCGACCGAGAAGGCGTCGGTGCGCGCGGCCGAGGGCGGGCAACTGGACACCGAGGCGCTCATCGCGGCGGTCGAGAAGGCCGGGTACGGAGCGACGGTGGTCGTTCCGCGCGACGTGAGCGCAGCATCCACCGCCCCCGTGGTGACACCGGTCGACGAGCTCGCACCGCTGCGGCAACGGTTGATCATCTCGGCCGTGCTGACGCTGCCGGTGCTGCTGATGTCGATGATCCCCGCGCTGCAGTTCATGAACTGGCAGTGGCTCGCCCTCACGCTCGCCTCGCCCGTCGCCGTGTGGGGTGCCTGGCCGTTCCACCGCGTCGCGCTGCACAACGCGCGCCGGCTGATCGCGAGCATGGACACTCTGATCTCGGTCGGCGTCAGCGCCGCCTACCTGTGGAGCCTCTACGCGCTCTTCTTCGGCGAGGCCGGCATGCCCGGCATGACGATGACCCTGCAGCTGCTCGGGCGCCCCGAGGAGGGCGCGCACGAGATCTACCTCGAGGTTGCCGCGGCGGTCACCGTCTTCATCCTGCTCGGCCGCTACCTCGAAGCGCGGGCCAAGCGCTCGTCGCGCGAGGCGCTCGACGCCCTGCTCGATCTCGCCGCGCGCGACGCGGCCGTGCTGCGCGACGGCGTCGAGGTGCGGGTGCCCGTCGGCCAGCTGCAGGTCAACGACCGCTTCGTCGTGCGCCCCGGCGAGACCATCGCGACCGACGGCGTCGTCGTCGAGGGCGTGTCGAGCGTCGACGCCTCGCTGCTGACGGGCGAACCGCTGCCCGTCGACGTCGAACTCGACAGCCGCGTCGTCGGCGGCACCATCAACGTCGGCGGGCGCCTCGTCGTCGAGGCCTCGCGCATCGGCGCCGACACCGAGCTCGCCCGAATGGGGCGGCTCGTCGAGGAGGCGCAGACCGGCAAGGCCGAGGTGCAGCGCCTCGCCGACCGCGTTTCCGGCGTGTTCGTGCCCGTCGTCTTCGGCCTGGCGCTGCTGACCCTGCTGGGCTGGCTGCTGCTCGACGGCTCGGTCGAGATCGCCTTCACCGCCGCCGTCGCGACGCTCATCATCGCGTGCCCCTGCGCGCTCGGGCTCGCGACCCCCACGGCGCTGCTGGTCGGCACGGGGCGCGGCTCGCAGCTCGGAATCCTCATCCGCGGGCCGCAGGTGCTCGAGCGCACGCGCCGCATCGACACGATCGTGCTCGACAAGACCGGCACGGTCACCACCGGTCACATGTCCGTCACCGCCGTGATCGCCGCGCCCGGCATCGATGGCGACCGGATGCTCGATCTCGCCGCCTCCGCCGAAGACGGGTCGGAGCATCCGCTCGCCCGGGCGGTCGTCGACCACGCACGTTCTCAGGGCCTCGGCCTCGTCGCAGCCGAGAGCTTCGAGTCGCACGCGGGCGCGGGCGTCACCGCCGTCGTCGACGGGCACGCGCTCGCGATCGGCCGCGCCGCGTGGCTGCGGTCGGAATGGGCGATCGAGGTCGACGCGTCGCTCATCGCCGAGCACGAGGCCGCGGGCGCGACCCCGATCGTCGTCGCGGTCGACGGCGTCGTCGCCGGCGTCATCGTGCTCGCCGACACGCTCAAGCCCACCTCGGCGCTCGCGATCGAGCGCTTCCGCGCGCTCGGGCTCGAGCCCGTGCTGCTCACGGGCGACAACGAGGGCGCTGCCGAATCGGTCGCGGCGCAGCTCGGCATCGACGACGTGCACGCGGGCGTCACGCCCGCGGGCAAGCTCGAGGTCATCCGGCAGCTGCAGGCCGACGGCCACGTCGTGGCGATGGTCGGCGACGGCGTCAACGACGCCGCAGCGCTCGCCGCGGCCGACCTCGGCATCGCGATGGGCGGCGGCACCGACGCGGCCATGGCGGCCTCCGACCTCACCGTCGTGAGCGGCGACCTGCTCGTGGTCGTCGACGCCATCCGACTCGCGCGCCGCACGCTGCGCACCATCATCGGCAACCTGTTCTGGGCGTTCGGCTACAACGTCGCGGCGATCCCGATCGCGATGGCCGGGCTGCTCAACCCGCTGCTCGCGGGCCTCGCGATGGCGTTCTCGAGCGTGTTCGTCGTCACGAACTCGCTGCGGCTGCGCGGGTTCACGCCCCAGGCCCGCTAGACCACGGTGGGTGCAGCGTCACTCGACGATGTGCCTGGCGAACAGCCGTTCGAGCACGGTGCGCAGCGCGACCACGCCCTGCGGTGACGGGAGCCGGGCGATCGTCGCGGCGTCGCCCTCGAACTCTGCGCCCTCGACCGCGAGAAGGTCGGCGACGGTGACGCCGTCGAGATGGACGTCATGGAGGCGAGACCCCGGCCCGACTCCCGCGGAGATGTTGAGGTCGGTGCACCCGCCGATGTTGTCGGGGTCGATCGACGGCGCAAGCCGAGGGAATCGCGCGCGGAACTCCGCGTGTGGCATGCAGTAGACGATGCCGACGTCGTCTCCGATGCCCGCTTGCCCAGCCTGGAAGCCGTGCCGGGTCATGAGCGGGTCGAGCTCGGCGCACAGCAGCGCGGCGAGCTCCTGCGGCGTCAGGGCGTGAGCGGTCATCTCGACAGGGGTGGCGGCGCTAGTGCGCCGCGCGAGCGCGCACGCGGGGCAGGCCCAGCGGCACCGGCAGGCGCAGCTCGCCGGCCGCGCCGGCCGGCACCACGGGCGACGCCGGGGTGACGGGCGGCACGGGCACGTAGACGGTGCCGAGCGCAGGGCGGGCATCCGCCTCGCCGCGATTCGGCCACAGCGCGAACGCGCGCTCCGCCTGCGCGGTGATCGTGAGCGAGGGGTTCACGCCGAGGTTCGCCGAGATGGCCGCGCCGTCGACGACGTGCAGTCCCTCGTGCCCGAACACGCGGTGGTAGGCATCGACGACACCCGTCTCGGGCGAGTCGCCGATGGGGCACCCGCCGAGGAAGTGCGCGGTCATCGGCACGTCGAAGACCTCGCTGATGCCCGTCTGTGCGTAGCCGTTCATGTGCGTCGCCATGAGTTCGTACGCCTCGTTCGCCTGCGGAATGTAGGTGGGGTTCGGCTCGCCGTGGCCCTGGCTCGACCGCAACCGGAAGCCGCCGAACGGCCCGCGACCCGCGCGCACCGTGAGCGAGTTGTCGCGGTTCTGCATGACGAGGCCCACGATCGACCGGCGGCTCCAGCTGCCGATGCCGAAGATCATCGAGAACACGCGTCCGGGGTGGCGCAGCAGCTGGCCGATCCAGCGCAGCCAGCGCGGGGTGCGGCCGCCGCCCGGCACAGCGACCGTCGCCAGCAGCGCGAGGGCGTTCGAGCCGTGGCCGTAGCGGCAGGGCTCGACGTGCGTGTGCTCGTCGGGATGGATCGACGAGGTGATCGCGACGCCGCGCGTCATGTCGACGCCGCGGGAGTGCCGCAGGGCGGTGGATGCTCCGCCGAGGGCCTCGGAGTTCGTGCGGGTCAGCTCGCCCAGCCGATCGGAGATGCCCGGCAGATGCCCCTCGGCCTTCATGCGGTGCAGCAGCTGCTGCGTGCCCCACGCGCCCGCGGCGATGACGACCTGGTCGGCGCTCCACGTGCGCTCGGTGCGGCGACCCTTGCCGGTCGTACGGGTGGTGACCGTGTAGCCGCCGCCCGGCCGTGGGGCGACCCGTGTGACCGTCGTGAGCGGGTGCACGACCGCACCCGCCGACTCGGCGAGGTGCAGGTAGTTCTTGACGAGCGTGTTCTTGGCGTTGTGCCGGCAGCCCGTCATGCACTCGCCGCACTCGATGCACCCTCGGCGCGCGGGCCCCGCGCCGCCGAAGTAGGGATCGGGCGCCTCGACGCCCGCACCCTCGCCGAAGTACACGCCGACCGGGGTCAGGTGGAAGCTGTCGGAGACCCCGAGATCGGCGGCGACCTTCTGCATGATCTCGTCGGCGGGTGTGATCGACGGGTTGAGCGCGACGCCGAGCATGCGCGAGGCCTGGTCGTAGTAGGCGTCGAGCTCGGCCTTCCAGTCGGTGATGTGCGCCCACTGCCGGTCGGTGAAGAAGGCGTCGCTCGCTGGCCGGTAGAGCGTGTTGGCGTAGACGAGCGAGCCGCCGCCGACGCCCGCCCCGGCGAGGATCATGACGTCGTCGAGCAGGTGGATGCGCTGGATGCCGAGCAGCCCGAGCGCGGGCGCCCAGAAGAACTTCTTCAGGCTCCACGAGGTTGTCGCGAACTCGTCGTCGGCGAAGCGGCGCCCGGCTTCGAGCACGGTGACCGAGTAGCCCTTCTCGATGAGGCGCAGGGCGGCGACGGAGCCGCCGAAGCCCGAGCCGATGACTAGCACGTCGGTGTGCGTCGTCTCGCTCATGCTCAGCCCTTCCGGTAGCTGTCGATCGCGGCGGCGCCGATCGGCGCCGCGATGGCCCACGAGTCAATGCCCGCGAAACGGGTCAGGCGGCGCGCGGTGACGTGCGCCGTGCGATTGTCCACGTACCAGAGCGGAGTCGGCGACGGCTTCCAGGTGCCGGTGCCGACCGTGCGCTCGACGTGCGCGGGGTCGAGCAGCAGAGCGTTGTGCACGACCCCGATGCCGCTGCCGATGTCGGCGAGCGTGTTGCCGGGGTAGGCGCCCCAGCTGCCGCCGGGCATCCCGAAGATCGTCCCTGTCCACGCATTGATGCCGATCGTGCCGTACCGCAGGTCGGCGACGGACCGATCGAACTGGCCGCCCAGCGCCTCGCGCGTGCGCGGGTGGATGTGGATGCCGGCGCTCAGGTGACCGTAGAGGCGCTCGTTGGCAAACGCCACCGCGGCATCGAGGAAGGCTGCCGGCTCGCGCGAGCCCGGCAGCCGCACGATGCCGAGCACGGGGCCGAAGGCCTCGACCGTGAAGAGGTGCTCGTCGGCCTTCTCCGGGTCGAGCTGGTCGACGAGCGTTCGCGGCACGGTGGGGTCGCCGCCCAGCACCGCCGCATCGGGGTGCATCGTGACGACGGCGAGCTGGCGGCTGGATGCGCCCGGGTAGTACGCGGGGCGCTCGGGCGCGGCGGCGTAGTGCCGGCGCACCGCGGCGACGAACTCGTCGGCCCGCTGCCAGGCCTCGGGGATGATCACGATCTGCGTCGCGACGCAGTTGAACCCGCTGTTGTGCAGGCGCTGCGTTACGACGTCGCGCGCGACGTCGTCGACGTTCTCGCTCGACCAGCCGTCCTCCGGCACGATGATCGCCGGGCCGACGCCGCCGAGCTCGCTCGTGATGGGCTTCGTCAGCAGGGGAGTTCCGGCCGCGCGGCGCTTCTCGGCATCGACGTCGGAGCCCCAGACGATCGCGTCGTGCGTGTGGCGGCTGCCCGTGATGTGCACGGCGTCGACGGCCTCGTGGTGGATGAGCGCGGCCCCCACCTCTTGCCCGCCCTCGGTGATGAGCAGCACACCGAGGTCGATGAAGGGGGCGAAGGCCCGCTTCATCGCGGCGCCGACCCCCGCGTTGACGGGGTTGAGCTTGACGACGACCGCTGAGGCCTCCTGGTAGAGCGCGGTCAGCACGTCGAGCGCCGGGATTCCGGTGATGTTGCCGGCGCCGAGCACGAGCGTCACGCGCGGAGCGCGATTCGGGTCGCGCAACGCTCGGGCGATGCCGCGTCGCGCCTGATCGAGGGCGACGCCGGGCCGCAGCCACAGGTGCGCTTCGTAGCCCTGCAGCACGAGGTCTTTCGGCAGGTACGGGAAGACCTTGAGGGTCGTGCGGCCGCCGGGCGCGGTGCCGAGCTCGACGGCGTCGAGGGGCGAGCGGCCCTTCTCGAGCATCCGGAGCGTCTTCTCGAGCGCGCTCGTCGCCGTGATGACCGCATACGGTCCGCTCGACCACTCCTCGCCCGCCGCCGGGCTGCGCGGGTCGATGCCCTTGATCTCGCAGGCCGCCTCGACCCAGGCGGGCGCGGCCTCGAGCGTGGCGGCCCGCACGGCCCGCAGCACGGCCCGACGCTCGGCGATCGTCATGCGCACCCAGCGCTCGGCCCCGGCATGCAGGGCGCGCAACGAGGGCTCGAGCTCGGCGGTGATGGCAGGCACGCGGTTCCTCCAGGAGCGGTTCGACGACGAACGATCCGACCCTTCGACTGTAGCCGCCGAGGGGCCGTGTCAACCCTGCGCGGAAGCGCAGGGCCGTGTGCCATCATTCGCGCATGGCTCGGATTCTGGCGGTGGCACCGGTACTGCCCGAGCATGCGGCCACGCAGGCCGAGATCACGGCCGAGCTCGCGGAGGGCATGACGGATGACGCCGCCGGCCGGGCGGTCATGCAGCGCATCCATGCCGCGAGCGGCATCGAGACGCGGCATCTCGCGCTGCCGCTCACCGACTACCGCGCCATCGAGGGCTTCACCGCCACGAACGCCCTGTTCGCCGAACTGGCCCTGCCCCTCGCCGAGCGCGCGGTGTCGGCGGCGCTCGCCGAGGCGGGGCTGCGCGTCGACGAGGTCGACCACCTGTTCTTCACGACCGTCACGGGCGTGGGTGCGCCCTCGCTCGACGCCCAGCTCGCGACGAGCATGGGGTTCAGACCCGACCTGCGGCGCGTGCCGAGCTTCGGTCTCGGCTGCGTCGCCGGGGCCGCCGGGCTCGCGCGCGTCGCCGACTACCTGGCCGGGCATCCGACGGGCGTCGCCCTGCTCGTCGCCGTCGAGCTGTGCTCGCTCACTCTGCAATGGGACGACCCGTCGATGGCCAACGTCGTCGGCACCGGCATCTTCGGCGACGGCGCGGCCGCCGTCGTCATGGTGGGGGATGCCCACCCGGTGGCGCACGCGGCAGCCGGGCCGCGCGCCCGCGTCGTGGCGAGCCGCAGCGCCCTCTACCCCGAGAGCAGCGAGATGATCGGCTGGCGCGTGGGCGAGAGCGGGTTCCGGTTGATGCTCGCCGCGGGCGTGCCCGCGCTCATCGACGGCCACTTCGCGGGAGCCGTCGACGAGCTGCTCGCCGAGGTCGGCTGGGGTCGCGCCGACGTCGACGACTGGATCGCGCATCCGGGCGGGCCCCGCGTGCTCGAGTCGTTCAGCGCCGCGCTCGACCTCGCCCCGGCCGCCCTCGCGACCAGCTGGGCCGTGCTCGCCCGAGCCGGCAACATGTCGTCGGCGGCCGTGCTGCACGTGCTCGCCGAGGGCGGAGCGCGCGCGGCCGGCACGCGGAGCGTTCTCTTCGCGCTCGGGCCGGGGGTCACCGCCGAGATCGTCGCATTGGAGTGGTCATGAGCGTCGTGCTGTACATCGCCCTCGTGCTCGCCACGGGCGTCGAGCGCCTCATCGAGCTCGTCATCTCGAAGCGCAACGCGGCGCACGCCTTCGCGCAGGGCGGGGTCGAGCACGGCAAGGGCCACTTCCCGTTCATGGTCGTACTGCACACGGGGCTTCTGCTCGCCTGCATCGCCGAGGTCGTGCTGCTCGACCGGCCGTTCATCGGGGCGCTCGGCTGGCCCATGCTCGTCATCGCGCTGCTCTGCCAGGCGGGCCGCTACTGGGTGATCGCCTCGCTCGGTCGCCAGTGGAACACGCGCGTCATCGTCGTTCCGGGCGCGACGCGGGTGACCCGCGGCCCGTACCGTTGGCCGTGGTTGCGGCACCCCAACTACTGGATCGTCGCGATCGAGGGCATCGCCCTGCCGCTCGTGCACTCGGCGTGGATCACCGCCCTCGTGTTCACGGTGCTCAACGCCGTGCTGCTGCTCGCCTTCCGCATCCCGACCGAGAACCGCGCGCTCGCCGCGCTGCGCTCGACATGAGGGCTTTCGACGCCGACGTGCTCATCGCCGGCGGCGGCCCGATCGGCCTCGCGACGGCGCTCGAGCTGCACGCGCGCGGCCTGACCGCGGTCGTGCTCGAGCCGCGCGAGGGAACGATCGACAAGGCCTGCGGCGAAGGGCTCATGCCCGGGGCGCTCGCCGCCCTCGGCCGGCTCGGAGTCGACCCGGCGGGGCACCCGCTGCGGGGCATCCGGTATCAGGATGCGCACCGCGCGGTCACGCACCGCTACCGCTCGGCGGCCGGACGCGGAGTGCGCCGCACGGTGCTGCACGACGCCCTGCGGGCGCGGGCGACCGCGGTCGGTGTCGAGACACGGCACGAGCGCGTCGAGAGCATCGAGCAGCACGACGACCACGTGACCGTCGACGGGATGCGCGCCCGCTGGCTCATCGGCGCCGACGGGCTGCACTCGACCGTGCGGTCGGCGGCCGGGCTCGATCGGCCCGCGCGCGCCTCGACGCGCGACCGACGCCGGTACGGGCTGCGGCAGCACTTCGCCATCGCGCCGTGGAGCGACCTCGTCGAAGTCACCTACCTGCCCGAGGCCGAGCTCTACATCACCCCCGTCGACGACGGAACGGTCGGGGTCGCGGTGCTCGCGCCGCGGCCGCTCGACCTCGACGCCGCGCTCGACCAGGCTCCTGCCGTGCGCGAGCGGCTCGCCGGTGCCGCGGAGGCGAGCACGCTGCGCGGAGCCGGTGCGCTGCGGCAGCGCACCCGCGCCCGCACCGCCGGCCGCGTCGCGCTCGTCGGTGACGCCTCGGGGTATGTGGATGCCCTGACCGGGGAAGGACTGCGCGTCGGGCTCGCCCAGGCCGAGGTGCTCGCCGACTGCCTCGCGCGCGACGACCTGCGCGGCTACGAGCGGGCGTGGGCGCGGTCGACGCGCGACTTCCGCGTGCTGACGGCCGGGCTGCTCGCCGCCGCGAGCTCGCCAGTGCGCGGGCTCATCGTGCCCGCGGCGGCCGCGTTGCCGCGCGTCTTC
>NZ_JBHYEO010000025.1:0-27150 GCF_051860105.1 Microcella sp. | reverse complement strand
CGATGCGGCCGAAGGTGGTCTTGGCCTCGTAGAAGCCGTAGTCGATGTTCGCGCGGAGCGTGTGCAGCGGCACACGGCCCTCGCGGTAGAACTCCGAACGGCTCATCTCGGCGCCGCCGAGGCGGCCGGAGACCTGGATGCGGACGCCCTTGGCGCCGGCGCGCTGAGCGCCCTGCAGGCCCTTGCGCATCGCGCGGCGGAACGCCACACGAGCGGAGAGCTGCTCGGCGATGCCCTGCGCGACGAGCTGAGCGTCGGCCTCGGGGTTCTTGACCTCGAGGATGTTCAGCTGGATCTGCTTGCCCGTGAGCTTCTCGAGGTCGGCGCGGATGCGCTCGGCCTCGGCGCCGCGGCGGCCGATGACGATGCCAGGACGCGCCGTGTGGATGTCGACGCGAACGCGGTCGCGCGTGCGCTCGATCTCGATGCGCGCCACGCCGGCGCGGTCGAGGCTCGTGGTGAGCATCCGACGGATCTTGACGTCCTCAGCCACGTAGTCGGCGTAGCGCTGACCGGGCTTGGTGCTGTCTGAGAACCAGCGCGACACGTGGTCGGTGGTGATCCCGAGACGGAAACCGTAGGGGTTGACTTTCTGACCCATGACTACTTGCTCGCCTTCTTCTTGCCGGTGCTCGAGCCCGCAGCGACCAGCTCGTCCGGCGTGGCGAGCACGACGGTGATGTGGCTGGTGCGCTTGTTGATGCGGAACGCGCGACCCTGCGCACGCGGCTGGAACCGCTTGAGGGTCGTTCCCTCATCGACGAACGCGCGGGACACGTAGAGGTCCTGCTCGTCGAGGAAGGTGTTCGCAGCATCCGCCTTCACGCGCGCGTTGGCGATGGCCGCCGCGACGAGCTTGTAGACGGGCTCGCTCGCACCCTGGGGCGCGAACTTCAGGATGGCCAGGGCCTCGAGGGCCTGCTTGCCGCGGATCAGGTCGACGACGCGACGAGCCTTCTGAGGCGTCACGCGGATGTGTCGCACGCGGGCGATCGACTCCACCATGTCTGTACTCCTCTTCACGCCGCCGGGTTACCGGCGACGACCCTTCTTGTCGTCCTTCTCGTGGCCGCGGAAGGTGCGGGTCGGCGCGAACTCGCCGAGCTTGTGCCCGACCATGGTCTCGGTCACGAACACGGGGATGTGCTTGCGGCCGTCGTGCACGGCGATGGTGTGTCCCAGCATGGCGGGGACGATCATCGACCGGCGCGACCAGGTCTTGATGACGTTCTTGGTGCTGGCCTCGTTCTGCGCGAACACCTTGCGGAGCAGGTGGTCGTCGACGAACGGACCCTTCTTAAGACTGCGAGGCATTGTTCTCGACTCCTACTAGCGCTTCTTGCCAACGGTGCGGCGACGGACGATGAGCTTGTCGCTCTCCTTCTTGGGGCGACGCGTGCGGCCTTCCGACTGGCCCCAGGGGCTCACCGGGTGACGACCACCGCTGGTCTTGCCCTCACCACCACCGTGCGGGTGGTCGATCGGGTTCATCGCGACACCACGCACGGTCGGGCGGACGCCCTTCCAGCGCATGCGGCCGGCCTTGCCCCAGTTGATGTTCGACTGCTCGGCGTTGCCGACCTCGCCGACGGTCGCGCGGCAGCGCGCGTCGACGTTGCGGATCTCGCCCGAGGGCAGACGCAGCTGGGCGTAGGGGCCGTCCTTCGCCACGAGGCGAACGGAGGCGCCAGCCGAGCGCGCCATCTTCGCGCCGCCACCGGGGCGGAGCTCGATCGCGTGGATGACCGTGCCGACGGGGATGTTGCGCAGCGGCAGGTTGTTGCCGGGCTTGATGT
This sequence comes from Microcella sp., assembly GCF_051860105.1. GTDB lineage: Bacteria > Actinomycetota > Actinomycetes > Actinomycetales > Microbacteriaceae > Microcella. The sequence goes on along the minus strand of NZ_JBHYEO010000025.1, from coordinate 25,354 downwards.
CGGCCGAGGGACCCGACTCGACGATGTCGCCCTGCGCCAGCTTGTTGGGCGCCAGGATGTAGCGCTTGGTGCCGTCCACGAAGTGCAGCAGCGCGATGCGCGCCGTGCGGTTCGGGTCGTACTCGATGTGCGCGACCTTGGCGTTGACGCCGTCTTTGTCATTGCGACGGAAGTCGATGACGCGGTACTGGCGCTTGTGCCCACCGCCGATGTGGCGGGTGGTGATGCGACCCGAGTTGTTGCGGCCACCGGTCTTGGGCAGCGGCTTGAGCAGCGACTTCTCGGGGGTCGAGCGCGTGATCTCCGTGAAATCGGAGACCGACGAGCCGCGACGACCCGGAGTCGTGGGCTTGTACTTGCGAATAGCCATTGTCGTTGTCCTTTTCGCGCCTAGCCGACGGCCGTGAAGATGTCGATGGAGCCCGACTTCAGGGTCACGATGGCGCGCTTGGTGTCTTTGCGCTTGCCGGTGCCGAAGCGGGTGCGGCGGGTCTTGCCCGTGCGGTTCAGCGTGTTGATCGAGGCGACCTTGACGTTGAAGATCTTCTCGATGGCGAGCTTGATCTCGGTCTTGTTCGCGCGCGGGTCGACGAGGAAGGTGTACTTGCCGTCGTCGATGAGCGCGTAGCTCTTCTCGCTGACGACCGGCGCGATGATGATGTCGCGCGGGTCTTTGTTCTGGGCGACAGCGTGGATGCTCATGCGCCGACCTCTTCCTTGTTCGTCTTCGCAGCGACGAAGGCCTCGTAGGCGGCCTTCGTGAACACGATGTCGTCGCTGACCAGCACGTCGTACGCGTTGAGCTGGTCGGGGCTGATCACGTGCAGGTTCTTGAGGTTGCGCACGCTCTTGAGGTTCACCTCGTCGTCGCGCTCGATCACGACGAGCACGTTGCGGCCCGTGGTGAGCTGAGCGAGAACGGCGGCGGCGGCCTTGGTCGAGGGCACGTCAGAGCCGAACGACTCGACGACGTGCAGGCGCTCGCCCCGGGCGCGGTCGCTGAGCGCGCCCAGGAGGGCGGCGGCGATCATCTTCTTGGGGGTGCGCTGCGCGTAGTTGCGCGGCGTCGGGCCGTGCACGATGCCACCACCGCGGTGCTCGGGAGCACGCACGGAACCCTGGCGGCTGCGGCCGGTGCCCTTCTGCTTGAACGGCTTGACACCCGAGCCCGAGACCTCGCCACGACCCTTGGTCGAGTGAGTGCCCTGGCGGGCGGCCGCGAGCTGGGCCACGACGACCTGGTGCAGCAGCGGGACATTGGTGGACACGTCGAAGACGGCGGCGGGCAGGTCGACCGAACCGGTCTTCTTGCCGGCGGCGTCGATCACGTCGAGCGAGGTTGCCATCGCGATTACGCTCCCTTCACGGCGTTGCGGACGAAAACGAGACGGCCGCGAGCGCCGGGAACCGCGCCCTTGACGAGCAGCAGACCCTTCTCGAGGTCGACGGAGTGAACCGTGAGGTTCATGACGGTGACGCGGTCGCCGCCCATGCGGCCCGCCATGCGCATGCCCTTGAAGACACGGCTGGGGGTCGAGGACGCGCCGATCGATCCGGGCTTGCGGTGGTTGCGGTGCGAACCGTGCGAGGCCGAGACGCCCTTGAAGTTGTGGCGCTTCATCACACCGGCGAAGCCCTTGCCCTTGCTCGTGCCGACGACGTCGACCAGCTGACCGGCCTCGAAGATGTCGACCGCGAGCAGCTGGCCGGGCGTGTACTCGCCCGCGTCCGCCGTGCGCACCTCGGTGAGGTGGCGACGCGGCGTGCTGCCGGCCTTCTCGAAGTGGCCGCTGAGCGGCTTCGTGACCTTGCGCGGGTCGATGGCGCCGTAAGCGATCTGGACGGCCGCATAGCCGTCCTTCTCCGGGGTGCGCACCTGCGTCACCACGTTGGGGGCGATCTCCACCACGGTGACGGGCACGAGCTTGTTGTTCGCGTCCCACACCTGGGTCATGCCGAGCTTCGTGCCCAGCAGACCCTTGGTCGTCTTGGTTGCAGACATGTTTCCTCGGCTCCTTAGAGCTTGATCTCGATGTTGACGTCGGCGGGCAGGTCGAGGCGCATGAGCGAGTCGACCGCCTTCGGCGTCGGGTCGATGATGTCGATGAGACGCTTGTGCGTGCGCTTCTCGAAGTGCTCGCGGCTGTCCTTGTACTTGTGGGGCGACCGGATGACGGCGATCACGTTCTTCTCCGTCGGCAGCGGCACGGGGCCCACGACCGTCGCGCCAGCGCGGGTGACCGTGTCGACGATCTTGCGCGCCGATGCGTCGAGACCTGCGTGGTCGTACGACTTAAGTCGGATGCGGATCTTCTGTCCCGCCATGCTCAACTCTCTTCCTTCTTGGACGTGATGCACCCGTCAGGGCGCACCTCACGCGGAGCGCAATCGCTGTCGCACCACTGTTCTTCTGTCAAACGACTTTGTTGTCTGTCAGACGCAGACCACCGACCCCCGCGCTCGGGCGTGTCGCCTGCGAGAGGCGACGCGCTCGGGCAGGCACAGGGGTATCCCCGGGCCGGATGGCGGTCGGTTTAAGCTGTGTTCTTCTGCCTGCGGCCTAGGCTCATCACGACCCGCTGCCGAACGCTCTGTCGAGTGCTGATGCGGGGCTCGTCCTATGCACTGCCTGGCAGTGAGCCGCGCGAAAGCACGGCGTGTGGAACTAGAAGAGTCTGCCACACGCCACACGGCCCTGCAACCCGGGCGTGTCGCGTGGGCCGCGACACGCCGGAGAAGACCGAAACTCGCCTACGCCGGCGCGGATCCGGCTCCCGGAACGGGGTCGATCGGCGTTCTCGGCCGCAGAATCAGCAGTTCGACGAGCAGCACGGCGATCGTGCCGGCCACGAGCAGCACGCCGCCCGCGGCGACGGCGATGGCGATGGCGACGACGAGCATCCCCCAGTCCTGCGCGCTCCCGCCCCCCGTGGCGACGGTGATCACGGAGAGGACCCCGATGTTGACGACGAGCGCGGCGAGGAGCGAAACGAGATGGGTCGCGATGCGCCACCCGACGCTCCGACGCCGCAGCACGATCGCGCCGATGATGACAAGTACCGTCCACAGGGCGAGCGCGACGCCCAGGAGCCCGAAGAGCACGCGCGGGGTCTGGTCGACGAGCGTGCCGATCGGGTCGGCCGAATCGGTGAGCGCGAACGCCGCGAGCACCAGCCAAGCGAGAGCGATCGTGATGCCGATGATGAGCACGATCTCGAGCACGACACGGCGGGCCATGAGCAGCCTCTCGATAGGGCGGATCGGTGCGATGCACCGATCTCCGGGTGGCGCGAGCCTAGTCGGGCGCCCTCACCGTCACCAGGGGTCGAACGTGCCCGTTCGGCCGCCCACGAGCGTCGCCCGCACGAGCGGCACGCCCGCCCGATAGGCGAGGTGGCGGTAGTCAGGAGCATCCAGGATGACCGCGTCACCCCGCGCGCCCACCCCCAGGTGCCCGACATCGCCTCGGCGCAGCGCCCGCGCGCCCCCGCGGGTCGCGGCGGCGAGCGCCTCGAGCGGAGTCATGCCGAGCTCGCGCACCGCGAGAGCGATGGCGAGCGGCATGCTGCTCGAGTAGTTCGAGCCGGGATTGCAGTCGGTGGCGATCGCCACGGCGACGCCCGCGTCGAGCAGGCGCCGGGCATCCGGGTACGGCTGCTTCGTCGAGAACTCGACGAGCGGCAGCAGCGTCGCGACGGTGCCCGCACCGTCGCGCGCGCTGGCCGCGAGCGCCTCGACCTCGGCGTCGGCGAGGTGCGTGCAGTGGTCGACGCTCGCGGCGCCGAGCTCGACGGCGAGGGCGACTCCGCCGTCGGCCTCGAGCTGGCCGGCGTGCACGCGCAGCCCGAGCCCCGCATCCCGCCCCGCAATGAGGATGCGCCGCGCCTCGTCGACCGTGAAGGCCCCCGAGTCGATGAAGACGTCGATCCAGCGGGCGTGCGGCGCGCACGCGGCGAGCATGTCGCCGCAGACGAGGTCGACGTAGGCCTCGCGATCGTGCGCGAACTCGGCCGGCACGACGTGAGCTCCGAGGAAGGTGGTCTCGTCGGTCACCTCGCGGGCGAGCCGCAGAGCGCGCGCCTCGTCGGAGACGGTCAGGCCGTACCCGCTCTTGATCTCGAGCGTCGTCGTGCCCTGCGTGCGGGCCTGTGCCACGAGGTGGTGCAGGTGAGCGCGCAGGTCGTCGTCGGTGGCGGTGCGCGTCGCCGCGACCGTCGTGCGGATGCCGCCCGCCGTGTAGGGGCGGCCGGCCATGCGCGCCTCGAACTCGTCGACCCGGTCGCCGGCGAAGACGAGGTGATTGTGGCTGTCGACGAATCCAGGGATGACCGCCGCGCCCTCGGCGTCGATGCGGGTGTCGGCGGCGGGGGCCTCGGCGGTGCCGCCCAGCCACGCGACGCGCCCTCCCTCGATGACGAGGGCGGCACCCGTGCGGATCGGTCGGTCGGGCTCGGCGGGATCGAGCGTGACGAGCTGGCCGATGTTCTCGATGACGAGGCTCATGCGGCGCCTCCCCCGGCTCGGCTCGCGAGGCCGGCGAGCGCTTCGAGCACGCACAGTGCGGCGAGGCGCACGGTGCGCTGATCGGCGGTGTCGCGCGCGGCGTCGAGCTCGGTCAGGTCGATGCTCGTAACGGCCGGATGCGCGCCCGCCAGCCGCGCCGCCGCGCGCAGCTCGATCGCGCTGAGGCCACCGGGCACGCTCGCGGGGCAGCCCGGAGCGACGCTGCGGTCGCACACGTCGAGGTCGAGGTCGACGTGCACGGGGCCGCCCGCCGCCGCGGCGCGGTCGAGCGCGGCGGTCATCGCTGCCTCGATCGGGGTGGTCTGCAGGTCGGAGCGGGTGACGACCGTGATGCCGTGCTGCTCGGCCCGAACGCGATAGGCGTGCGAATTCGCGAGCGGCTCGATGCCGAGCTGGCTCACTCGCGCGCCCGCCAGGCCCGCCTCGAGCAGCCGGCGCACCGGCGAGCCGTTGCTGATGCCATCGCGCAGGTCGTGGTGGGCATCCAGCGTGACGAGACCGGCCGTCGCGACGCGGTCGCCCCACGCGCCGAGTGCCGCGGGGACGGTCGCGGCGTTGTCGCCGCCGAGCACGATGACGAGGGATGCCTCTGCGGCGAGCTCGGCGATGCGCGCGGTCGCGGCCGCCTCACCGGGGCCGTCGGGCTCGAGCACATCGCCCGCGTCGAGCACGGTGACGCGTGAGCCGTCGGGCCGGGCGAGGGCGTCGGCGGAGTAGGAGCGGAGGGCATCCCGGATCGCCGCGGGCGTGGTGTGCCCCTGCCCCGGCGAGAGCGCGGTGCGCCAGGTCGGGATGCCCACCAGCACGGCGTCTGCCCGCGAGCTCGGCGCCCACGCGGGCCAGTCGCCCGCGCGCGGCCACAGCGGGTCGTGACTCAGCACGCTCAACCCTGCTCGCGCATCGGAATGCGCACGCCGAGGTCGGCGACGATCTGCTCGCCTTCGGTGTAGCCCGCATCGATGTGGCGGATAACGCCCATGCCGGGGTCGTTCGTCAGCACGCGCTGCACCTTCTGACCGGCGAGCGCTGTGCCGTCGGCGACGACGACCTGCCCGGCGTGGATCGAGCGGCCGATGCCGACTCCCCCACCGTGGTGGATCGACACCCAGGTCGCCCCGCTCGCCGTGTTGACGAGCGCGTTGAGCAGCGGCCAGTCGGCGATCGCATCGCTGCCATCTTTCATCGACTCAGTCTCGCGGTAGGGGCTCGCGACCGACCCCGAGTCGAGGTGGTCGCGGCCGATCGCGACGGGGGCGCTGAGCTCGCCGCTCGCGACCATGTCGTTGAAGCGCTCGCCGGCCTTGTCGCGCTCGCCGTAGCCGAGCCAGCAGATGCGCGCCGGAAGCCCCTGGTAGTGCACGCGCTGCTGGGCCATCGGGATCCACCGCTGCAGGCTCTCGTTCTCGGGGAACATCTCGAGCACCGCGCGGTCGGTCGCGGCGATGTCAGCGGGGTCACCGCTGAGCGCCGCCCAACGGAACGGGCCCTTGCCCTGCGCGAAGAGCGGGCGGATGTACGCGGGCACGAACCCGGGGAAGGAGAAGGCGTCGGCATACCCCGCCGCGCGAGCCTCGGTGCGGATGTTGTTGCCGTAGTCGAACACCTCGGCGCCCGCCCGCTGGAACCCGACCATCGCCTCGACCTGCCGCGCCATCGACGCACGCGCTGCCGCGGCGAAGCCGATGGGGTCGCGCTCGCGCGCCGCGTGCCACTCGTCGACGGTGTGCTCGACGGGCAAGTAGGCGAGCGGATCGTGCGCACTCGTCTGGTCGGTGACGATGTCGATCGGGGCACCCATGGCGAGCAGGCGCGGGAAGACCTCGGCCGCGTTGCCGAGCACGCCGATCGAGAGCCCGCGCCGGGCATCCCGTGCCTCGATGGCGAGCGACAGCGCGTGCTCGAGCGAGGTCGCCTGCACGTCGAGGTAGCGGTGCTCGAGACGGCGTGTGATGCGGCTGGGGTCGACGTCGACGCAGATGGCGACGCCGTCGTTCATCGTCACGGCGAGCGGCTGGGCGCCGCCCATGCCGCCGAGGCCGCCCGTGAGGGTGATGGTGCCGGCGAGGGTGCCGCCGAACTTCTGTTGGGCAACGGCCGAGAAGGTCTCGAAGGTGCCCTGCAGGATGCCCTGCGTGCCGATGTAGATCCACGAGCCGGCGGTCATCTGGCCGTACATCGTGAGACCGAGGGCTTCGAGCCGCCGGAACTCGTCCCAATTCGCCCAGTCGCCCACGAGGTTCGAGTTGGCGATGAGCACGCGCGGCGCCCACTCATGGGTCTGCATGACGCCGACGGGGCGGCCCGACTGCACGAGCATCGTCTCGTCGCCCTTGAGCGTGGCGAGCGTGCGGGTCAGCGCGTCGAAGCTCGCCCAGTCGCGCGCGGCCTTGCCCGTGCCGCCGTAGACGACGAGCTCGTCGGGGTGCTCGGCGACCTCGGGGTCGAGGTTGTTCTGCAGCATGCGGAGAGCGCCCTCCTGCTGCCAGCCGAGGGTGTGCAGCTGGGTTCCGCGGTGGGCGCGCACGGGGCGGGCTCCGGATGCTGAGCTCGAGGTCGGGCTCTCGGTGAGGGTCATGACGGTCTCCAGTCGGCGGGGTCAGCGGATCTCGGTGACCGCGCGGGCGGCGGTCAGCAGCGTGCCGTCGTGCGTGAGCCGCACGGCGTGCTCGATCTCGGGGGCGAGGTAGCGGTCGGGGCCGGGGCCGGCCACGTGCTCGCGCAGGGCCGTGACGACGGCCGCGGTCGCGGGGGCGGGCGCCACTCCGAGCGCGGCGCACCGCAGGTCGAGCGCCCGGGCCGCCGTCAGCAGCTCGATCGCGACAACGCGCTCGAGCCCGTCGATCGAGCGCCGCAGCTTGCGCGCGGCCGACCAGCCCATCGCCACGTGGTCCTCCTGCATCGCGCTCGAGGGGATCGAGTCGACGCTCGCCGGCACGGCGAGGCGCTTGAGCTCGCTCACGATGCCGGCCTGGGTGTACTGCGCGATCATGTGCCCGGAGTCGACGCCGGGGTCGTGAGCGAGGAACGGCGGCAGGCCCTGGCTGCGGCTCGCGTCGAGGAAGCGGTCGGTGCGGCGCTCGCTCATGCTCGCCAGATCAGCCACGGCGATGGCGAGAAAGTCGAGCACATAGCCGAGCGGGGCGCCGTGGAAGCTGCCGTTCGACTCGACCCGGCCGTCGAGCGTCACGACCGGGTTGTCGATCGCGCTCGCGAGCTCGCGGGTCGCGACGCTCGCCGCGTGGGCCATCGTGTCGCGCACGGCTCCGTGCACCTGCGGGGCGCATCGCAACGAGTAGGCGTCTTGCACGCGCGTGCAATCGTCGGTGCGATGACTGGCCACCACGGGCGAGCCGCTCAGCACGCGGCGCATGTTCTCGGCGCTGGCCGCCTGGCCGGGGTGGGGGCGCAGGTGCTGCAGATCCGCGGCGAAGGGGCGATCGGTGCCGAGCAGTGCTTCGACGCTCATCGCCGCGGCGAGGTCGGCCGTCGCCACGAGGCGGTCGAGGTCGGTCAGGGCCAGGGCGAGCATCCCGAGCATGCCGTCGGTGCCGTTGATGAGGGCGAGGCCCTCCTTCTCGCGCAGCTCGACGGGCTCGACGCCGCAGGCGTCGAGTGCCTGAGCGGCGGGCATGATGGCTCCGGATGCGTCACGCACGAGTCCTTCGCCCATCACCGCCAAGGCGCAGTGCGCGAGCGGGGCAAGGTCGCCCGAGCAGCCGAGGCTGCCGTACTCGCCGACGACGGGGGTGATGCCGGCGTTGAGCACGGCGGCGTAGGTCTCGGCGACGACAGGCCGGGCTCCCGTGCGCGCGGTCGTGAGCGTCTGCAGCCGTAGCAGCATCGTGCCGCGCACGACCTCGCGCTCGACCTCGGGGCCGCTGCTCGCGGCGTGCGAGCGCACGAGGGAGCGCTGCAGCTCGGCGCGCTTCGCGACCGGGATGTGTGTCGTCGCGAGCGCTCCGAACCCGGTCGAGACGCCGTAGTGCGGCTCGACGTCGTCGGCGAGACCCTCGACGATCCCGCGCGTGACAGCCATCGCGGCCAGCGCATCGGCGTCGATCACGACGGTCGCGTCGTGCCGCGCGACGGCGACGACCTCGTCGATCGTGAGCGGGCGGCGGCCGAGCGTGATCTGCATGACCCCAGTGAACGCGTCGCGCCCGCCGCTCGCACCGGGCTAGCGCGATAATCTGTCTGAGATATCAGACAGAAGGGTGGATGCTCGTGCCCGAGGTGCCCGCCGCCCGCGCCGCCCTGCGCATCGTCACGCACCTCGCGCACCACAGCGACCCCGTCCCCGCCTCGACCCTCGCGCGCGAGCTGGAGCTACCCCGGTCGAGCGTCTATCAGCTGCTGCGCGTGCTGCAAGACGAGGGCTTCGTCGTGCACTACCCCGAGGCGCGCGCCTACGGCCTCGGCGCCCTCGTCGCCGAGATCGGCGGCTCCGTGCTGAGCGCGAGTCGGCTCGCCCGCCTCGGCGGGCCGCTGCTCGACCGGCTCGTGCGCGCCGCCCCGGTTCCCGTCGTCGCGCAACTCGCCGTGCTCGCGGGCGGCGACGTGTCGTACGTCGGCCAGGTCGCGGCCCCGCGCGCCCCGACGACGGTCGTGCGCGTCGGCGTGCGCCTGCCCGCGCACCTCACGGCGACGGGCCGTGCCATGCTCGCCGCGCTGCCCGGGGCCCAGGTGCGCGCGCTCTTCCCGCACCGCGAGGCCCTCATCACGCGCCGCGGGGTCGGGCCGCGCACGCTGCCCGAGCTCGACCGCATCCTCGCCCTCGCACGGTCGGCGGGCATCGCGACCGAGAACGGCGAGATCACCGCGGGCTACGCCTCGGTCGCCGCCACCGGGATCGACCGCACGGGCTACCCCGCTGCCGCGCTCGGGCTCACCTATCGCGCCGAGGCGGTGGGCGCTGAGCAGGTGGATGCCCTGACCGCCGCCGTGCGCGAGGCCGCCGCCGCGCTCAGCGCGCGTCTGCAGGGTCGGGCGTAGCCGGGCCGCTCGCGGTCACCGACGCGCGGCCGCGGTCGAGCAGCAGCATGACGACGGGCGTCACGAGCAGGGCGAGCGGCACGAACAGGGCCGAGCCGAGCAGCCCGAGAGCACCGACGAACCCGCCCTGCGCATCCGCCGCCTCGCCGAAGGCCACCACGATGGGCACGTTCGCGATTCCCGCGACGATCGCCGAGAGCGCGTGGGCGCCGATGCGCCACCAGGGCCCGCGGTGGCGCAGCAGCGTCGCGCCGAGCGCGACGAGCACCGCCCAGATGGCGAGCGCAGGGCCCGCGAACCCGAACACGAACTCGGGCACGACGCCCAGCAGCTCGCCGGGCTCGAGCTCGGCCAGCACCCCATAGACGACGAGCACGAGCACGGCGAGCACGAGCACGGTCGTCGCGATGAGCACGACCGCCTCCCGAGCGATCCGCATGAGGGTCACGCCGGGGGCGGTGCCGAGCCCTCCGCCGGAGGCGCGGGAGCCGACGGCTCGTCCTCGCCATCGAGCTTGTCCTTCACGTCACCGACGACCTCTTTGGCCTTCTCCGCCACGTCGCCCGCGAACTCCTTCACCTCGCCGCCGAACTCCTTGGCGTTCTCCGCCACGTCGCCGGCGAACTCCTTCGCCTTCTCGGCCGCGTCACCCGCGACCTCCTTGGCCTTCTCCACGAAATCGTCGATGCCCACGTCGTCACCCCTTCCTGCGCCGGGAGTCTCCCGTCGCGCCCATTCTGACCACCCCGGCCCCCGGACGGAAGAGAGATCGTGCAGTTCTCGGGAACGACGAAGCGGGGCCGCACCCGAAGGTGCGACCCCGCTCGCGAGTTCCGAAGAACGCAGTGCTGAGAACCTACTTGAGGATCTTCGTGACCGTGCCGGCGCCCACAGTGCGGCCACCCTCACGGATGGCGAAGCCGAGGCCCTCCTCCATGGCGATGGGCTGGATCAGCTCAACGACCATGTCGGTGGTGTCGCCGGGCATGACCATCTCGGTGCCCTCGGGCAGCGAGATGACGCCGGTGACGTCGGTGGTGCGGAAGTAGAACTGCGGACGGTAGTTCGTGTAGAACGGGTTGTGACGGCCACCCTCGTCCTTCGAGAGGATGTACGCGGTGCCCTCGAAGTTCGTGTGCGGCGTGACCGAACCCGGCTTCACGACGACCTGACCGCGCTCGACGTCCTCGCGCTTGGTGCCGCGGAGCAGGAGACCGCAGTTCTCGCCGGCCCAGGCCTCGTCGAGCTGCTTGTGGAACATCTCGATACCCGTGACGATGGTCTTCTGCGTCGGGCGGATGCCGACGATCTCGACCTCGGAGTTGATCGCGAGGGTGCCGCGCTCGGCGCGACCCGTCACGACCGTGCCACGGCCGGTGATCGTGAAGACGTCCTCGATGGGCATGAGGAACGGCTTGTCCTTGTCGCGCACCGGGTCCGGAACCGACTCGTCGACGGCGTCCATGAGGTCGAGGATGGACTGGGTCCACTTCTCGTCGCCCTCGAGGGCCTTGAGGCCCGAGACGCGCACAACGGGGGCGTTGTCGCCGTCGAAGCCCTGGCTCGAGAGCAGCTCGCGAACCTCGATCTCGACGAGCTCGAGGATCTCCTCGTCGTCGACCATGTCGCTCTTGTTGAGGGCGACCAGCAGGTACGGCACGCCGACCTGCTTGGCGAGCAGCACGTGCTCACGGGTCTGCGCCATCGGGCCGTCGGTCGCCGCGACCACGAGGATCGCGCCGTCCATCTGAGCAGCACCGGTGATCATGTTCTTGATGTAGTCGGCGTGGCCGGGAGCGTCGACGTGCGCGTAGTGGCGCTTCGGCGTCTCGTACTCGACGTGCGAGATGTTGATCGTGATGCCGCGCTGACGCTCCTCGGGAGCCGAGTCGATCGAGGCGAAGTCGCGCTGGACGTTGGTCGCCGAGGGGTACTTGTCAGCAAGCACCTTCGAGATGGCGGCGGTGAGCGTGGTCTTGCCGTGGTCGACGTGACCGATGGTTCCGATGTTGACGTGCGGCTTGCTCCGCTCGAACTTGGCCTTAGCCACTGTGGGTCCTCCTCAGGACTTGTTTGCTCAGCATCCGATGTGCGAACGCCGCGCGGTTTGGTGTGTATGTATCGTACTCAGGCTCGGCGAGCCCTCGCAGGTCGGGTGATTACTCGCCCTTGTTCTTCTGGACGATCTCGTCGGCGACGGCCTTCGGGACCTCCGCGTAGCTGTCGAACGTCATGGAGTAGACGGCACGCCCGGAGGTCTTCGACCGCAGGTCGCCGACGTACCCGAACATCTCCGACAGCGGCACGAGCGCCCGAACGACCTTCACACCCGTCGCGTCGTCCATCGACTGGATCTGACCGCGACGGGAGTTCAGGTCGCCGATGACGTCGCCCATGTACTCCTCGGGGGTGCGCACCTCGACCGCCATGAGCGGCTCGAGAAGCACGGGGTTCGCCTTGCGCGCGGCCTCCTTGAAGGCCATCGAGCCGGCGATCTTGAACGCCATCTCCGAGGAGTCGACGTCGTGCGCTGCACCATCGATGAGCGTCGCCTTCACGCCCACCGTGGGGAAGCCGGCGAGGACGCCGACCTGCATCGCGTCTTGGATGCCCGCGTCGACCGAGGGGATGTACTCGCGCGGAACGCGACCACCGGTGACGGCGTTGACGAACTCGTAGCTCGTCTCGGGCGTGACCTCGAGGGGCTCGAGGCTGATCTGGATCTTCGCGAACTGACCCGACCCACCCGTCTGCTTCTTGTGGGTGTAGTCGAACTTCTCGATGGTCTTCTTGATCGTCTCGCGGTAGGCCACCTGCGGCTTGCCGACGTTCGCCTCGACATTGAACTCGCGCTTCATGCGGTCGACGAGGATATCGAGGTGCAGCTCGCCCATGCCCTTGATGACGGTCTGGCCGGTCTCGACGTTCTGCTCGGTGCGGAACGTCGGGTCCTCCTCCGCCAGCTTCTGGATGGCCGTGCCGAGCTTCTCCTGGTCGGCCTTGGTCTTCGGCTCGATGGCGACCTCGATCACGGGCTCCGGGAAGGTCATCGACTCGAGCACGACCGGGTTGTTCGGGTCGCAGAGGGTGTCGCCCGTGGTCGTGTCCTTCAGGCCGATGACCGCGTAGATGTGGCCAGCGGTGACCGAGTCGACCGGGTTCTCCTTGTTGGCGTGCATCTGGAAGATCTTCCCGATGCGCTCCTTCTTGCCCTTGGTCGAGTTGATGATCTGGGCACCGGAGTCGATCGCGCCCGAGTACACGCGCACGTAGGTGAGGCGGCCGAAGAAGGGGTGCACCGCGACCTTGAACGCGAGGGCCGCGAAGGGCTCCTTCGCGTCGGGCTTGCGGATGATCTCCTTCTCCTCGTCGCGCGGGTCGTGCGCGATCGTGGCCGGAACATCGAGCGGGCTCGGCAGGTAGTCGACGACCGCGTCGAGCATCGGCTGCACGCCGCGGTTCTTGAACGCCGAGCCGCACAGCACGGGGTAGATCTCCGAGGCGATCGTGAGCTTGCGGATCGCCGCCTTGATCTCGGCGACGGTCAGCTCCTCGCCCCCGAAGTACTTCTCCATGAGCGCGTCGTCGGTCTCGGCGACCACCTCGAGCAGCGCGGTGCGGTATTCGTTCGCCTTCTCGACGAGATCGGCGGGAATCTCTTCGATCTCGTACTTGGCACCCATCTCGACGTCACCCTTGGCATCGCCGCGCCACGTGAGAGCGCGCATCTCGACCAGGTCGACGACGCCCTCGAAGGAGCTCTCGAAGCCGATCGGCAGCTGGATGACGAGCGGCTTGGCACCGAGGCGCTTGATGATCGTGTCGACCGTGAAGTAGAAGTCGGCGCCCAGCTTGTCCATCTTGTTGACGAAGCAGATGCGCGGCACGTCGTACTTGTCGGCCTGGCGCCAGACGGTCTCCGACTGGGGCTCGACGCCCTCCTTGCCGTCGAAGACGGCGACGGCGCCGTCGAGCACGCGCAGCGAGCGCTCGACCTCGACCGTGAAGTCGACGTGGCCGGGGGTGTCGATGATGTTGATCTGGTGCTTGTTCCAGAAGCAGGTCGTCGCAGCCGACGTGATCGTGATGCCGCGCTCCTGCTCCTGCGCCATCCAGTCCATCGTCGAGGCGCCGTCGTGGGTCTCGCCGATCTTGTGGTTCACGCCCGTGTAGAACAGGATGCGCTCGGTCGTGGTGGTCTTGCCGGCGTCGATGTGCGCCATGATGCCGATGTTGCGGACCTTGTTCAGGTCGGTGAGCACGTCGAGTGCCACAGCGGTGTCCTTACGTTTGGTTTTTCTTCAGTGTTGGTGGCTCTAAACCGTGTCGGCCCGGGACGGGCCGCCACCCGAGGTTCGCAGCGGGGGCCAGAAATGGCCCCCGCCTTGAGCGAACCTCGGCGCGCTACCCCGCTTCGGGGCCTCCGGCCCTTCAGCGATAGCGCGCTACCAGCGGTAGTGCGCGAAGGCCTTGTTCGACTCGGCCATCTTGTGGGTGTCTTCGCGACGCTTCACCGCGGCACCGAGGCCGTTGGATGCGTCGAGGATCTCGTTCATGAGGCGCTCGGTCATCGTCTTCTCGCGACGCGCCTTGGCGTAGCTCGTGAGCCAGCGCAGCGCGAGCGTGTTGGCGCGGTGCGGCTTGACCTCGACGGGAACCTGGTAGGTCGAGCCACCGACACGACGCGACCGCACCTCGAGCGTGGGACGCACGTTGTCGAGGGCTTTCTTCAGCGTGGCGACAGCATCCTGGCCGTTCTTGGCGGACACTCCCTCGAGCGCACCGTAGACGATGCGCTCGGCGAGGCCCTTCTTGCCGTCGAGCAGGATCTTGTTGACGAGCTGGCTGACGATCGGGGCGCCGTAGACGGGGTCTGCGACGACGGGGCGCTTCGGCGCCGGTCCTTTACGAGGCATTACTTCTTGTCCATCTTCGCTCCGTAGCGGCTCCGCGCTTGCTTCCGGTTCTTGACCGCCTGAGTGTCGAGCGCGCCGCGCACGATCTTGTACCGCACGCCGGGCAGGTCTTTCACACGACCGCCGCGGACGAGCACCATCGAGTGCTCCTGCAGGTTGTGGCCCTCGCCGGGGATGTAGGCGGTGACCTCGGTGCCGTTGCTGAGCTTGACGCGAGCGACCTTGCGCAGGGCCGAGTTCGGCTTCTTCGGGGTCGTCGTGTACACGCGCGTGCACACGCCGCGCTGCTGCGGGTTGGCCTTGAGGGCCGGCGCCTTGGTCTTCGAGACCTTCGGCGTGCGGCCCTTGCGGACCAGCTGCTGAATAGTGGGCAAAAAGTGCTCCTTGTGAATGCTGCACGGTGACAGCGGTTGCGGTTGGATGTCCCCGTCCGGAGCTGCGCTCCGGTCGGGCTCACGCGAATCCGACGGTGTCGACGAGCGCGCTCGCCGATGACGGATATGCCGTGGGGGTGTGGACTCGGCTGCCGGAGCAGCCGGATCACCAGGGACCCTCTGCGTGCGCCTCCCCCGCGCTGGCGGCTCCGTTCTCACGGCACAGCACAGACGCGTGCCGAAGCACACACACGCCCAAGAATAGACCCCGCGCGGGATGCGGTCAAACGGCGGTGTTGGCGCCGATCGTCGCGCGGTGCTCGGCGAGCTCTTGCTCGTAGGCCGCGCGGTTCGCCGCGTTGCGCGCGCGGGCCGTGCGCCCGCGCTTGGCCACGAGACCGCCGACCCAGATCGGCACCTCGCGGGCCGCGATCGCGGCGGCGAAACCGAGCGGGTTGGTGAGCTGCTGCAGCACGACCGCCCCGACCTGCGACGCCGGTGCGCCAAACGCGCCCGCCGCGATGATGGCGGCGCCGACGAACCCGACCCACACCAGCACGGCGACGATGAAGCCGCCCAGAACGTGCGCCCACCATCCGGCGCGGTTCACGATCACGATGAGCAGCAGGTACGCCAGGAAGAAGACGAGCACGGGCACCCAGTAGGTGACCGAGGAGAGGAATTGCAGAGCGGGCGCGAGGCCCGAGCGCGAGCCGATCAGGGCGATCAGCAGCACGAGCAGGGCGTAGG
Source organism: Microcella sp. (assembly GCF_051860105.1). GTDB lineage: Bacteria > Actinomycetota > Actinomycetes > Actinomycetales > Microbacteriaceae > Microcella. The sequence continues at coordinate 9,798 of NZ_JBHYEO010000025.1, read as the reverse complement.
CGGCGGCGAAGAGACCGGCACCGAGCAGGGCGACGAGCGCGCCGACCCCGCGGGCACCGCGCTTCTTCGGCGGCTGCGGGGCCTGCACGAAGACGACCGTCGGCGAGGCCGGAGCGGCCGCAGGCACGCTCTCGGTCACGGACGTGACGGGCTCGGCCGTCGGCTCGATGGTGGGCTCAGTGGTGTGCGCGGTGGTCGACTCGGCGCTCTGCCCCGCGTCGACCGCGACCTCGGGCGTCTGCTCGGCGGACGTCGCCGCGCCTGACTCCGGCACCGCCGCGGCAGCCTGATCGTCGGTGGGCTCGGATGCGGACTGAGTGGCCATGGCGCGTCCTTTCACGGGGAATACGAACGCGCCACCCTACCAAGGCGAGGCGTCGGGATGGTCGGCGCGAGCATCCCGACGCGACGACTACGGCGTGGGAGTCGGGGTGGGTGTCGCCGCGTCAGAAGGCTCGGGGTCGGGCGTCGCCGGGTCTTCGCCCTCGGCGGGCGCCTGACCGTCGACGATCACGGGCGCTTCGCTCACGACGTAGTAGAACACCGAGATAACCGTGTTGCGTCGATCGGTGGTTCCTTCGGTGTATGACCCGACGTTGACGAAGGTGAATCGGTTGGAGAGCTGCAGGGACTCGATGAACTGCAGCGCGAGGGGGAACTCGCCGTTGACCGTGATCACGACGGGCACCTGCAGGAGCGTGCCTGCGGGCACCTGGCCGAACTCGTCGGGCACGACGTCGACGCTTGACGGGAGGGCGACCGACACCTGCGCCGAGTCGAGGATCACGCCACTGCTAACCACGGCCGCCAGGAACACCTCACTGAAGTCGGCGTACTCGGCGTACGAGGGGAACTGACCCCGGACCTCCTCCAACTGATCGCGGAGGTCGTCGATCGCCGCGAAGTCGGCGGCGAGGGCATCCGTCGTTGCCTGGAGCGCCACGTTCTGAGCGAGGACTGCCTGGCGGTCCGCCTCGGCCTGGCTCGCGGCCGCGAGTCGCGGCGACACCCCGAGGAACCAGCCCAGGGCGACGATGACGATCACGGCGATGGCGGTCGCGAAGGTCCAGATTCGGGTCGCTGTCGAGTTCATCCGTTGGCCGCCTCGTCGGTCAGACGGCCGGAGAGCGCCTCGGAGCTGAGGTTCACGGTCACCGTCGTCATATAGGTTCCGTCTGCCTGCAGAACGATGGAATCGAGGGCCGCGTCACCGTACGCCGGCAACGTCTCGAAGCTCCGCAACCAGCTGTACGGTGCAGGCAGACCCGCCGTGTTGAGCGTCAGCACCATCGTCGCGGTGGGAAGCACCCGCAAGGGATCCTGTCTCAGGAGAACAGGGTCGGCGATCGCGGCCGTCGTGATCGTTGCCGCCTCGAGCGTTCCATCGGCGGCGAGGATCGCCAGGTACGGCTCGGCGATCGTCCGCCAGAGCACCTCGCGCTCGGTGACTGCTTGCCGTTGGGCGAGGATGTCGGCGAGCTGCCCGCGGACCTCGAGAACCTCCTGGTACGAGAGCTGCTCGCCGAGAAGCTGCTCGGTCACCGCGCGTTCCGCAGCGAGTCGCGCTTCGGCGTTCGCAGCGTAGAGCGTCGCCGCGACGATGGCTCCGGCGACGACGAGCACGGCCAGCACGACGATCGAGATGAGCCCGCGCCGCCGAACAGCCTCGCGCTTGCGGAGGGCGACCTCGGCGGGCATGAGGCTGGCGCGAGGAACCCCGCTCAGAGTCAGGGGGGCGAGTTCACGGTCTTGTGCGCGGCTCATGCTCCACTCCCCACGGCGAGCCCGATGGCCGTCGTCCACGATTGAATGCGCTCGTCGTCCGCCTTCCCGCGAAGGCCGCGCGCGAGCGTCGCGCTCGCGAGCGGATTGACGGGGACGACGGAGATGCGGGTCGACTCGGCGAGCGCCGAGGCGAACCCGCTCATGCGCGTGGCACCACCGCCGACGGAGAGGTGCTCGAACACGGTGCCGGGTCGCACACCCGCGAAGTAGGCGAGCGTGTTGCGGATCGCGGTGAGCAGTTCGCTCGTCGACTCGTGGATGACCTCGGCCGCCCGCTGCTGCTCCTCGTCGCGCGGCACGGTCGTGAGACCCAGGTCGCGCTTGAGCGCCTCGGCGCGCTCGCGCGGCACCGCGAGGCGAGACATGATCGCGCGCGTCGCGTCATCTCCGCCCGCCGGGATGATGCGCACGAACAGAGGGGCTCCGCCCTTCACGATCACGATCGACGTCGCGTTGGCGCCGATGTTCATGTGCACGGCGGTGCCCTGGGTGGGCTGCGATCGGCTGTGCACCCGTGTCATGGCGAAGGGCAAGAGGTCCATGCTGACCGGCGTTAGGCCCGCCATGGTGACGGCGCTCGTGTTCATGGAGACGGCCTGCTTGAAGGCCGCGATGAGCAGACCGTTCACGACGGGGCCTGTCTCGTTCGTGCCCTCGGAGATCGCGTAGTAGTCGAGGATGGCGTCGGCCACGGGCACGGGCAGAAGGTCTTGCACCTGGAAGGGAAGCGATTCCCTGATCTGGGCGAGGGGCATGCGCGGCACGACGAGGTCGCGCACGATGACGCTCTGGCCGCCGATCCCCATCGCGACGTCTTTGCTGCGGAACCCGCCGCTCGCCCAGAGCCGCTTGAACGCCGACGCGACGGTATTGACCTCGAGGATCTCGCCCCGCTTCACCGAGCCCTCGGGCAACGGCACCTCGTGCGCCCGGATGATCGTGGGATTCGGCTTCGAGGCGTCGTCAATCTCGACGGCGCGCAGGGTCGAGCTGCCGATGTCGACTCCGACTACTGGCTTGCCCATGCTCCCCCTCAGTCCAGGCCGAACAGCGCCAGATAGGCGCTGGCGAGTTGTTCGCCGATGATGATGCCCACCCAGGCTCCTGCCAGCATCCACGGCCCGAACGGGATTCCCGTGCTGCGACTCGCCCGGCGCGCCAGAATGAGCCCGATGCCGACCAGGCCGCCGATCAGGAAGGCGGCGAGTGCGCCGACCGCCAGCGCGCTCCACCCGACCCAACCGAGGTACAGCCCGAGCACGCCTGCGAGCTTGACATCGCCCATTCCCATGCCGCGCGGGGAGATGAGCGCGAGCGCCAGGTACAGGGCGAAGAGGATGCCCGCGCCGGCCGCGGAGCGCGCGAACGAGATCGGATCCGCCGCCAGGAGGGCGGCCCCGCCGAAGAGCACGACCCCCACGAGGTACGACGGCAGGACGATCGCGTTGGGCAGTCGGTGGGTGTCGAGATCGATCGCGGCCAGCGCGATGCTGACAGCCGCGAGATACAGGAAGGCGATCAGCACGACGATCGCGGCACCGATCGACGGGGCATCGGTCGCCGCGACGATGGCGGGCCCGAAGAGCAGTGCGACACCGGCGAATGCCAGAGCGGTCAGCAGCTCGACGAGCGGGTACCGCACCGAGATCGGCGCGTCGCAGGTGCGGCACCGACCACGCAGGAGCAGCCAGGAGACGACGGGGATGTTGTCGGCCGGTCGGATCGCGGTCGAGCACGACGGGCACCGGCTCGCCGGGCTCACCACGGAGAGCCCGAGCGGCACGCGGTGCACGACGACGTTGAGGAACGACCCGATGAGGGCGCCGAAGACGCCCACGCCGGCGGCGAGGGGGATCACGGGCGGACCTAGTTGCTCGCCTGCACGTTGCGGAGCGACACGAGCGTCCGGTCGGCCTCGGTCTCGGCGCCGCCCGCACTGGACTCGCCCGTCGACAGGTTGACGTTCGGCAGGCCGATCGGCACGTAGGCGATCGTCGCCGATCCGCCGAGCGAGGCTTGACCGGCGAAGAGTTGGCCCTTGATGTAGAGCCCGGAGGCGATGTTGGCTGCGCACGGGGTGTAGATCATCGTGGAGATCGTGGTCTGGAAGCTGAATCCGCCTCCGATTCCGAACGCGCCGCCTGTCGGGCAGGTGGGCAGATCGTTGTCGACCGAGTCGGGAATGATCAAGCGCAACTGGGCAGCTGCGGTCGAGGTGAATCCACCGCTACCACCAAGATCGAACTTATTGGCGATGACCGCCAGGTCGTTGCGCATGGCCAACTTGTCGTTGCCGCCCAGGACGAATCCGTTGGAGCATGCTCGGGCGTCGATCACTCCTCGATTGGCGCCGATGGTCGCGAGGGCGCTCGTGTAGGTTGCGACAGAGCAGGTGCTCAGGGTCACGATGGTCTGCCCTGTCCAATCACTGGCGCGGTAGGCGAAGTCGACCCAGTTCGGCACCAAGGGCCGTGGCGGGGTGAGATACGGGCTAGCTCCCGGGCCCGAAGGAACAACCGTGAGTGCTCCGATCGATCCGGCCCCATTCGGGCGCGTCAGCGAGCGCGTGGTCAAGCGACCATCGATCGTGCTCCCCCAGGTCATCGAGGTGGCGCCCGCAATCCAGGCGTTCTGTCGAATGCCGGTACTCGAGTCCATCGTGAGCGACTGTGAAGTGACATTGCCCCCGATGTACGTGCCGCCGCCGCTCAGCACGGTGTCGGCTGTTGACCACGCGTTTCCGAGAATGCGGCTGCTGCCTGAAACGCTAATGCCCGCCGCGACAGCGTTGCCGGAAACGGGAACGTTGCCCGACATCGTCAAGCGACCTGAAGCCCAGACATTGCCGTTGATCGCGCAGGAACCGCTGATGGAGAGCGTGCCATTGTCGACGACCCAATCGGCCGTGCCAGCGCTCGCGCCGCTGCACGTCACATTCCCCGTCTTGACCAGCACGCTCGGTGCCGAACCACCGAACGAGACGAGGGTGCCAGAGCCCCCGAAGCCCGTCGAGTTGTAGGCGTACACGGCCGGGCCGGAGGCGACGGTTCCCGAACTCACCGCGACCGACGACAGCAGGGCCTCGAGGCTGGTCTCGTCTCCGAAGTCAGCGGTTCCGACGGCCGGTTGGTTCGACTCGCCGGTGGAGAGGATGCGCACCTGCTGAGTGAGCGTGGTCGGGCATCCGCGGGTCCAAGACGACCCGGACGGGACCCAGACGGTCGCCATGTAGACCGGCGTGGCACCGGGAGAGTTCTCGTAGACGCCGCCGCGCGAGACGCAGGTGCCCGCGATGAGTCCCGCACGGGCGGCAGCGATCCCGGCCTCGGCGCTCGCCTGCGACTGGACGCTCGCTCGGGTTGCCGATGTGAACGAGAGCGACCCAGCCAGCGTGGAGCCGATGACGGCCGTCACGATGACCCCCACCGCCATGAGGCCGATGACGGCGACCATGGCCATGCCCTGGTCGTCGTCGCGACGGGCGGTCAGTCGGCGGGTGAGCGATGTCAGAAACATGCTGTGCTCTCTGTCAGGCCCGTGAGCCGGGCGGCGGTGAATCTGATCAAGACTGGTGAGGTGTCGCCCGTGGCGACCTGGTACGACGTCGTCAGGAGCGGGCCGTTGGCGGCGAAGACGGGTGTCGTGCCGACCTTCTGCACGCCCTCGGCAAGGAGGGTCCACGTCGCGAGCGTCGCGGTGTTGGGCGCGGAGATCGCGGTCGAGCGGGTCGTCGTGCGCAGCTGCTGCGTGCTGGCCTGGTAGTACCACGCGGTGCAGCGCCACGTGATGGTGGCGGTCGACGAGGCGACCCGCGCGATGAGCAGCTGGTCGTTCGTGCCCACCGTGGTCAGCCGGAAGCTCGAGGAGTTGCGGATGGGCGTGCCGATCGAGTCGGCCACCAGTTGCGCCGACCGCGTGTCGGTCGTCACTGTCGCTACGGTGCGCTCCGTCGTCAGGAGGCTCACCATGATGCCGACGACGACGGCGCTGACTAGCCCGAGCAGGAGGGTGGTCACCATGAGCTCGATGAGCGTGAGCCCCGACTGCTCGGTGCGCAGTCGGATGGTCGCGGCCGGTGCGGCGCTCATTCGACGAACACCAGCGTGGCGGCCTGGGCGACCGTGGCGTCGGTATCGGTGCGCACGGCCACGGCGGAGACCCGAACGGTGCCGACGCCCGTCGGGCAGGCTCCGACGGTCGTGGTGACGGTGATCGTCACGTTGCGCGAATCGGTCACCGAGGTGGTGCCGACGAGGCTCGCGACAGCTGAGCAGGTGGGCCCGTTCGCCTGCGCGATGCGCATGCGGTCGTTGACGAGCTGCGTCGCCGTGGCGACGGTGGAGTTCTCGGCACTGACCTGGAGGCTCTGGATGAGCAGGGGCGCGAAGGCGATGGCGAGGAGGGCGAGCATGAACATCGACACGACGATCTCGATGAGGCCGAAGCCCTCGTCGGCGAGCACGCGGAGACGGCGGACGCCTCTCGTGTTCTCGATCATGATCTGCCCCCCGGCCGAATCGCTGGTGTTGCTGTGGAGTGGTGACGACCCGTGTTCGGAGCCCTCACGAAACTGAAGCGGGGTGGGGCGGCCGGTACGGCCACCCCACCCGCGTGTCAGCGAGGTTGCTGAGGTCAGCAGCCGCCGGTCTCGGCACCGTCGAGATCGGTGATGTGGAACTCGGCCTCGGTCGACGAAACCGCTTCGATGCAGATGCCGGTCGAGGCGGCGGTCACGATCGTCACGCTGTCGGTGTCGCCGCTCTGAACGAATCCGTACTCCGTCAGGTCGGCGGTGTCAGTCGTGTATTCGCCGTCGTTGGCCGTCGCGTAGGCGAGCAGCGCGACCTTGGCGTTGGCGAGGTCGGACTTCGTCGCGGCCTCGCGGGCCTGGTTCTGCTGGCCCAGGAAGACCGGGATGGCGATCGCGGCGAGGATGCCGATGATCAGGACGACCACGAGGAGCTCGATCAGGGTGAAGCCCTTCTCGTTCTCCTCCAGGCGGCGACGCTGGGTCTCGAGTGCAGTAGTGATGGACATGTGTCCGTTTCCTTTCCCATCAAGTGAAGGTTGACAGGTGGGCCCCCCACGGAACATGAAACCGGCCCCCCATGAATGAGTATCACCGTCGGCTCTCGCGAGGGGCATCCCCAGTGCGGGGGCCACCCGGCGCGCCTACTGGATCTGGTTGAAGATGTCGAAGATCGGCAGGTAGAGCGCCACGATCATGCCGCCCAGCACGACGCCGAGGAAGGCGATCATCATCGGCTCGATGAGCGATGTCAGCGCCTCCGTCGTGCTCTGCACCTCGGCGTCGTAGAAGTCGGCGATCTTGTCGAGCATGCTCTCGAGAGCGCCCGAGTCTTCGCCGACGGCGATCATCTGCGTGACCATGGAGGGGAAGACCTTCTCCTCCTGCAGCGGCGCAGAGATCGATCGGCCCTGCCGCACGGAGTCTTGCACCTTCGACAGCGCCTGCTCGATCTCCCAGTTGCCCGACGTCGAGCCGATGATCGAGAGCGCCTGGAGGATCGGAACGCCCGAACCGACCATCGTCGAGAAGTTGCGCGCGAAGCGCGCGATCGCCACCTTGGCAAAGAGCGGACCGAACACCGGGATCTTGAGCAACGCTGGCTCGTAGATCGACCGGAACTTCGGAGTGTGCCGGTTCGCCCGCCACCAGATCGTGCCGGCGATGCCCACCACCAGCAGCAGGGGCCCGAGCCAGACCATGTTCTTGGAGATGCCGACCAGGATGAGCGTCGGCAGGGGCAGAGTGCCGCCGAGACCCGCGAACATCTGCTCGAAGATCGGAACGATGAAGATGATCATGCCGACGACCGCGACGAGAGCCATGATCAGCACGGCGACCGGGTAGGTGAGCGCCGACTTGATCGTCGACCTCAGCTGGACCTCCTTCTCGTAGTTCTTGGCGATCGACTCGAGGGCGCTCTCGAGGAACCCGCCGACCTCGCCCGCACGGACGAGATTGACGAACAGAGGAGGGAACACCTTCGGATGCCGGGCGAGCGAATCGGAGAAGGTGCCGCCGCCCTCGACATTGCTGCGAACCTCGTCGAGTGTGCTGGCGAGCACGGTGTTCTCCGACTGATCGGCGAGGATCGCGAGCGCCTTCAGCAGCGGGAGGCCCGCTCCGATCATCGTCGCCATCTGGCGCGACGCGACCGCGAGATCCTTGATGCTGACCCGCTTCTCGAGGAAGCCGCCCAAGGTGATGTCGCGGTTCAACCCCGTACCGGAGGCGGACTGCTTGATCGCGATGGGTGCGATGCCCATGGTGCGCAGTCGGGAGACGACCGAGGCCTCGCTCGGAGCATCCACACGGCCCTTGACGACCTTGCCGCTGGAATCGCGACCGGTGTAGGCGTAGGTGAGCGTGGCGGCCATCAGAGAGTCCCTCCCAGTCCCGGGGTGTACGCGGCACCGGGCGCGGCACCGTCAGCCATCGTCGTGGTGTGATGCACGAGCCGATGGAAGCTCTCGGCGTCTTGCATCTTGGCCTGCGCCGCCTCGCGGGTGACCATGTGGCTGTTGACGAGGTCGGCGAGGTGCTGGTCCATCGTGTGCATGCCCGCCTCTCGACCTGCCTGAAGAGCCGACGGGATCTGGTAGGTCTTGCCCTCGCGGATCAGGTTCGCGATCGCGCTCGTCGTCATCATGATCTCGGTCGCGATGATGCGGCCCTGGCCGCTCGCCCGCGGCAGCAGGGTCTGGCAGACCACGCCCTGCAGGGTCAGCGCGAGCTGAGATCGCACTTGGCCCTGCTGGTGCGGCGGGAAGACATCGATGATGCGGTCGATGGTCTGCGCAGCCGACTGGGTATGCAGGGTGGCGAAGACGAGGTGACCGGTCTCCGCCGCGGTCAAGGCGGTCGAGACCGTCTCCAGATCGCGCAGCTCACCGATGAGGATGACGTCGGGGTCTTGGCGGAGCACCCGCTTGAGCGCGTCCGCGAAGGAGTGCGTGTCGCTGCCGACCTCACGCTGGTTCACGAGCGACCGCTGGTTGTGGTGCACGTACTCGATCGGGTCTTCGATCGTCACGATGTGATCGGCGCGCGAGCGGTTCACGAGGTCGATGAGGGCTGCGAGAGTCGTCGACTTGCCCGAGCCCGTCGGGCCGGTGACGAGCACGAGTCCGCGCGGCAGCGCGGCGAACTTCGCCACGACGCTGGGCACTCCGAGCTGCTTGAGCGACTTGATCTCGGAGGGGATGAGGCGGAATGCGCCCGCCATGGCGTCACGGTCTTTGTAGACGTTGACGCGGAAACGGTCAGCGCCGCGCGGGCTGATTGCGAAGTCGAGCTCCCACTCGCGGGCGAAGGTCTCCCGCTGCACCGCGCTCATGACGCTCTCGAGGATCGACGTCACGTCATCGCGGCTCCACGGCGGAGCGCCCGTGACCGGTCGGAGCTCTCCGTCGACCCGCACCATTGGCGGGGCGTCACCCGCGACATGGAGGTCGGAGCCTCCGCGGGCGATCACATCATCGAGCGCGGCGAGCAGAGCGGGGTGGATGCCCTCGAGGACGGCGCCGGTCGCCACCGGTGGCGGCGCGGCGATCGTGGCGACTCCGGGCGGAGGCGGCGCCGCGTACCCGACGGCGGCAGATGCGGCTGGCGGAGCGGAGGCAGCGGGCGCGGCGGCGGCCAGCGCGGGAGCGGGCACGAGTGCCGGTGCCGGAGCGGGGGCGGAGTAGGGGCGCTGACCGACGGGAGGCGGCGGCGCGAGATGCGGCAAGCCGGTCGCGAGATCGGGCATCGGAGTCACGCTCGTCGGCGGGAACGCCGGAGGTGCCGACTGCGTGACAGCCATCGCAGCGGCCTGGGCAGCGGCAGCCGCCGCGGCCGCGCCCTCCTCGGCACTCACCGACCAGACCCGGCGGCCGCCGGCGGGCTGCGGCGCATCGACCGCCTGGCCGAATCCCAGCGAGTCCGTCATGGTGTCCCCCTTGTGTGCGTGTCTCGTGCGGTCGAGCTGTGGATCAGTGGAATTG
>NZ_JBHYEO010000024.1:0-34930 GCF_051860105.1 Microcella sp. | reverse complement strand
CGATGAGGTGCTCGCGCGCCTGCGTCAGCACCTGGATGGTGACGTCGTCGGGGATGAGGTCCTGCTCGATGAGCGTGCGCACGAAGTCGAAGTCGGTCTGGCTCGCCGACGGGAAGCCGACCTCGATCTCCTTGAACCCCATGCGCACGAGCAAGTCGAACATGATGCGCTTGCGCTCGGGGCTCATCGGGTCGATGAGGGCCTGGTTGCCGTCGCGCAGGTCGACGGCGCACCAGCGGGGCGCCTGCGTGATGCGCTGCGCGGGCCAGGTGCGGTCGGGCAGGTCGATCGCGAGCTGCTCGTGGTACGGCTGGTACTTGTGGATCGGCATGCCCGAGGGCTGCTGACGGTTCTGCATGAGGTGCTCCTGCTGGGTCGTGGTGTGGTTGTCAGCCGACGACGAACTCCGCGACGAGGGAGGCTACGGGTCTAAGCCTCGTCGCGGCAGCGAAGAAGGAGCTGGCCGAACACGCTTTCAGGGTACACCCGCGTTCTGCGAGCACGCGAATGCGGTTCGGGATGCTCTACCGTCAGCCTTTCGGATGAAAAGGGTCATCCGCTCGAGTGAGCCGCGCGAGTTTCACTCGGCTACGGGCCGCGCGGCCCGTACCGTGGCGGACATGTTCGATCGACTGATCACGTGGTTCACGCCCGAGCGCCGTGCGCGCATCCTCTTTCCCGTCGAGGTAGCGCTCGGCGCGTGGCTCGCGCTCGCCATTCTGCTCAATCAGCAGTGGTGGGGAGGTGTTCCGTTGGCAGTAGTCAACGTGGGCATCGCACTTGCCATGGGCGTCGGCACTGCACTGCATCGCGTGCGCGCCGATCTGGCCCAATACGGGCTGATCGCAGCCGGACTCGGCGTCATTGCCGGCGGGATCTTCGGTGCATCTTCCTCCCCGCTCATCCTGGTGGGCGCGGTGGTTATCGTGTTCGGCGGGGCCGCGTACGGCACAGCACTCGCGCGGTCGGTCGCCCTCGTCGTGTCAGTCGTCGTCGCGGCGGGCATCACCGTGGCCATCCTGTTCGGCGGCGGGACACCCGTAGGCCTGAGCCTGGGTTCGATCATTCTCGACACCCTCACCCAGATGATCTGGCCGGTGCTGGCGCTCATGCCGTGGGTGCTCGGCGAGCTTGTGCGCAGCATCCGGAATCGGCGTCAGCTCAGCGCGACCGTCGCGACGGTCAGCACGCAGCGCGATGCGGCCCTCACGCGCGCCGACCTCGAGGCCGAGCGCACGCGGGTGGCGCGTGACGTGCACGACATCGTCGCCCACTCGCTCACCGTCGTGATCGCGCAGGCCGATGGGGCGCGGTACGCGACGGCGGGCGACTCCCCCGCGGCGGCCGACGCCTTCGAGACGATCGCGCAGACCGCGCGGGATGCCCTTGCCGACGTGCGCGTGCTGCTCACCGAACTGCGGCACACGCAGGAGGCCGGCCCGCAGCCCGGGTTGGGTGACCTCGACGCGCTGCTCGCCGCGATGCGCGACTCGGGGCTCGCGCTCGAGCTGCGCGAGTTCGGAGACCGCGGGCGCCTGACCGAAGCGCGCGAGCTCGCGCTCTACCGCATCGTGCAGGAGTCGCTCACGAACGCGCTGCGCCACGGCGACGGGGCCGCGACCCTCGAACTCGAGTGGGGTGGCCAGGCCGTCGACCTGGTGGTGACGAACGACGCGGGCGGCGCGGCTGCCGACGGTCAGCGCGGGCACGGTATCGACGGGATGCGCGAGCGGGCATCCCTCGCCGGTGGTGAGTTGAGTGTGCACGAGGGCGCGGTGTTCCGCGTGCGAGCGCGGTTGCCCCTCGACGAGCGCACCGCCGGGCCGGCCGAGCCCGCCGACGAGCTCGTGACCACGGGGGCACCGGAGTGACCACGCCCGCCGCTCCCCCGCCGCTGGTCGTGCTCGTGAGCCTCGTCACGGTGCCGCGCCGGCCGCTCGACCCGGCCGCCCTGCCGTGGGAGGCGCGATGAGCGCGATCCGCGTGCTGCTCGTCGACGATCAGCCGCTGTTCCGGCGGGGCGTGCGCATGCTCATCGACTCGCAACCCGATCTGACCGTGGTCGGCGAGGCCGGCGACGGCGGCGAGGCCGTGGTCGTCGCCGACGAGGCGCTGCCCGACGTGGTGCTCATGGACATCCGGATGCCGCACGCCGACGGCATCGCGGGCACGGCGGGCATCCTGCGATCGGCCACCGAGGCGGGGCGCACGCCGCCGCGCGTCATCGTGCTCACGACCTTCGACCTGGATGACGCGGCCCTGCGCGCGATCCGCGCGGGTGCGAGCGGCTTCCTGCTCAAGGATGCCGAGCCCGAGTTCCTGCTCGCCGCCATCCGCGCCGTCCACGGCGGGCACGCGGTCGTCGCGCCGGGCGCGATCAGCGACCTGCTCGCGCACGTCGGTGCCGCTCCGGATGCTCGCCGCGCGCACTCACCCGCCGACCTCTCCGCGGCGCGCGACGCGGCGCTGCCCTCCCTCAGCAAGCGCGAGCGCGAGATCTTCACCGCCGTCGCCGAGGGCCTCAGCAATGCCGAGATCGCCGCGCGCGAGTTCGTGGCCGAGGCGACCGTGAAGTCGCACGTCGGCAGGATTCTCGCCAAGCTCGGCCTGCGCGACCGCGTGCAGGTGGTGCTCTACGCCCACGATCACGGGCTGCTGCCGCGCCGCTGATCGCGCGGAAGGCCTCGCCTCTCGGTGTCCAACGCTCGCTCGTGCGGATCAGCCGCGCAACACGCCGACCCGCGCGCCCGACACGCCGCCGTTCCACAGCGCGCGCCCGAATAAGCGAACGCACCCGCGCGCGAAGCGGCCGGGCAGCCCTAGAACCCCAGCTTGCCGAGCTGCTTGGGGTCGCGCTGCCACTCTTTGGCGACCTTCACGTGCAGCTTGAGGAAGACGCGCCGGCCCATGAGCTTCTCGATCTCGAGGCGCGCGCGCGTGCCGACCTCGGTCAGGCGCGACCCGCGGTGCCCGATGATGATGCCCTTCTGGCTGTCGCGCTCGACCCAGACGTTGGCGAAGATGTCGAGCACGCCGCCGGGCGACCGCTCGGTCATCTCGTCGACCGTGACGGCGAGCGAGTGCGGCAGCTCGTCGCTGACGCCTTCGAGCGCGGCCTCGCGGATGAGCTCGGCGACCCGGTCGTCAGTCGACTCGTCGGTCACGGCGTCGTCGTCGTAGAGCGCGGGCGACTCGGGCATGAGCGCGATGACCTGCTCGGCGAGCAGGTCGACCTGCTCGCCGGTGACGGCCGAGAGCGGGATCACGAGATCCCACTCCCGAAGCTCGGAGACGGCGAGCAGCTGCTCGGCGACCTTGGCCGAGCCCGCGGCATCGGTCTTGGTCACGATCGCGATCTTGCGCGTGCGCGGAAAACTGTCAAGCTGCTCGTTGATGAACCGGTCACCGGGCCCGATGGGCTCGTTGGCCGGCACGCAGAACCCGATCACGTCGACGTCGCCCAGGGTGTCCTGCACGACCGCGTTGAGGCGTTCGCCGAGCAGCGTGCGCGGACGGTGCATGCCGGGCGTATCGACGACGATCAATTGGCCGGATGCCCGGTGCACGATGCCGCGGATCGCGCGGCGCGTGGTCTGCGGCTTCGAACTCGTGATGGCGACCTTCTCTCCGACGAGCGCGTTGGTGAGGGTCGACTTGCCGACGTTGGGTCGGCCGACGAAGGTGACGAATCCGGCCCGGAACGTCGGCTCGGGCGACGCGGCCGTGCCCCCGCGGGGCTTGCGGCCGCTCACTCGGCCTCGTCGCGCTCGCGGTCGCCCGCGAAGGCGATGCGGGCATCCAGCAGCGCCTGATCGGCCTCGACGAGCACCGTGACGACGCGCTTGCGGCGGCCTTCGGTGCGCTCGGCGGTGAGGTGCAGGCCGTCGACCGTGACGGTCGACCCCGCAACGGGAAGACGCCCCAGGTGCTTCGCGAGCAGGCCGCCGACCGAGTCGACCTCGTCGTCGTCGAGCTCGATGCCGAAGAGGTCGCCGAGCTCGTCGATGGGCATGCGGGCGCTCACGCGGAACCGGTTCTCGCCCAGTCGCTCGCTGTCGGCGGTCTCGCGGTCGTACTCGTCGACGATCTCGCCCACGAGCTCTTCGATGAGGTCTTCCATCGTCACGAGACCCGCGATTCCGCCGTACTCGTCGACGACGAGGGCGAGATGGTTCGACTCGAGCTGCAGCTGCCGCAGGGCGTCGTCGGCCTTCTTCGACTCGGGCAGGAAGAGCGCGGGCTTCACGAGCTCGTCAACGAGCGCGGTGGCGGCCTTCTTCGGCTTCTCGAACGTGAGGCGGGATGCGTCGCGCAGGTAGACCACGCCCAGCACCTCATCGGCGCTCTCGCCGACGACCGGTACACGCGAGACGCCGCGGCTGAGGAAGAGGCTCATCGCGTCGGCGACGGTGGCCCCCTGCTCGAGCACGATCATGTCGGTGCGGGGCACCATGACCTCGCGCACGATGGTGTCGTTGAATTCGAAGATCGAGTGGATGAGCTCGCGGTCCTCCTCCTCGAGCACGTCGAGCTCGGTGGCCTCGTCGACCATGTTGAGCAGCTGCTCCTCGCTCGAGAAGCTCGCGCTCGACGGCCGCCCGGGCGTCACGCGGTTGCCGAGCACGACGAGGGCGTCGGCAAGCGGGCCGGTGAGCAGGCGCACTCCGCGGATGAGCCAGTCGAAGGTGCCGAGCATCGCGCGCGGGTGCGCACGGCCGACCGAGCGCGGGCTCGACCCGACGAGGATGAACGAGACGCCGATCATGATGCCGGCGCTGATGAGCAGCACCCACCACCACTCGTCGATGAGTGTGGCGAAACCGATCGTGACGAGCACGGCGGCAATCGTCTCGGCGACGATGCGGAGGAAGTTGAGGGCGTTGACATGCGCCCCGACATCGGCCGCGACGGCATGAAGGCGCGCGGGATGCGCGCGGTCGGAGGCGATGTCGACGAGCTCGATGCGGCTGACGACGCCGAGCGCCGCGTCGATCGAGGCGAGCAGTCCGCCGATGGCGACGAGTAGGCCGGCCGCGATGAAGAAGAGCAGGGTCGCGGTCATCGGCGACGACCCCGCTCGGCCAGGGTGAAGCTCACGAGGATGTCGCGCTGGATGCCGAACATCTCCTTCTCCTCCTCCGGCTCGGCGTGGTCGAACCCGAGCAGGTGCAGGATTCCGTGGGTGGTCAGCAGCAGCAGCTCATCCTGCGTCGAGTGCCCTGCGGCCTCCGCTTGCTGGATGGCCACCTGCGGGCACAGCACGATGTCACCGAGCAGTCCGGGCGGGGTCGGCTCATCGTCGCTGCCCGGCCGCAGTTCGTCCATGGGGAAGCTCAGCACGTCGGTAGGGCCGGGCTCGTCCATCCACTGCACGTGCAGCTGCTCGATCGCGGCCTCGTCGACGAGCACGATCGCGAGCTCGGCGTCGCGGTGCACGTTGAGATGCTCGAAGGCGTGCAGAGCGAGGCGCTGCAGGCTGGCTTCGTCGACGGGGATGCCCGACTCGTTGTTGATCTCGACGGCCATGCTCAGCGGCCTCCCGCTCCGGGCCGCGGGCGGCGGGTCGCGCGGTCGCGCGGCAGCCCGCGGCGGCGCTCCTCGCGGTTGGCACCCTCGACGGGGTCGGGCAGGCCGTTCTCGCGCGCGTACTGCCGCGCCTGCTTCTCGGCGTCGTACTTCGTGTACGCATCCACGATGCGGCCGACGAGCGAGTGCCGCACGACGTCCTCCGACGTCAGCCGCGCGAAGTAGATGTCGTCGATCTCGTCGAGCACGCGCGTCACGAGCTGCAGCCCGCTCGCGCCGGTCGGCAGGTCGATCTGCGTGATGTCGCCCGTGACGACGATCTTCGAGCCGAAGCCGAGGCGGGTGAGGAACATCTTCATCTGCTCGGGTGACGTGTTCTGCGCCTCGTCGAGCACGATGAACGCGTTGTTGAGCGTGCGCCCGCGCATGTAGGCGAGCGGGGCGACCTCGACGACGCCGCTCGCGAGCAGCTTGGGCACGAGCTCCGGGTCCATCATCTCGTTGAGCGCGTCGTACAGCGGCCGCAGGTAGGGGTCGATCTTGTCGGTGAGGGTGCCCGGCAGGAAGCCCAGCCGCTCCCCCGCTTCGACGGCGGGCCGCGTCAGGATGATGCGGTCGACCTCTTTGCGCTGCAGCGCTTGCACGGCTTTGGCCATGGCGAGGTAGGTCTTGCCCGTGCCGGCGGGGCCGATGCCGAACACGATCGTGTGGTGGTCGATCGCGTCGACGTAGGCCTTCTGGCCGAGCGTCTTGGGGCGGATGCTCTTGCCGCGGCTCGTGAGAATGGCCTGGCTGAGCACGTCAGCGGGGCTGCCGGCACCCTGCTCGAGAATGCGCGCCGAGCTCGCGACCTCGACCTCGCCGAGCTCGTGGCCACCGCGCACCATGACGAGCAGCTCGTCGACGAGTCGACGCGCTGCCGCCACCTGGGCGGGGTCGCCCTCGAGGGTGCGCGGGTGGCCGCGCACGTGCCCGTCGACGAGCGGGTCCTGCTTCTCGACCGTCGACAGCAGGCGGTCCTGGGGGCCGAGCAGCCGCACCATGGCGACGCCGTCGACGTCGAGCTGCTCGCGGGCGCGCTCATCGCGCGCGGAATCGTCAGTGGGCAAGGGATCCCTCGGTCAGGCCTCCCGCGAGCACATGGGCGTGCACGTGGAAGACGGTCTGCCCGGCGTTCGCGCCGGTGTTGAAGACGAGCCGGAAGTGCCCGTCGGCGTGCTCGTTGGCAAGGAGGTGAGCCGTCGCGACGACCTCGGCGAGCAGCGCGGGGTCACCCGCGGCAAGCTCCGCGACATCGCGGTAGCGCGGCGTCTTGGGCACGACGAGCAGGTGCACGGGAGCCTGCGGCGCGATGTCGCGGAACGCGATGACCGTGTCGGTCTCGTGCACGATGTCGGCGGGAATCTCGCGCGCGATGATGCGCTCGAAGATCGACATGTCGGAACCGCTCATGATCCCAGTCTAGAGCGCGGCCCTGAGGCAGCGCCGGGGGCGCCTCGCGCCCCGGGAGACGTGCCGGAGTCTCGCCGGGTGCCTCACCAGCGCCCGAGCGCCGCCGAGAGCACGGCGATCGCCGCGGGCCCCGCGGTCGAGGTGCGCAGCACGCTCGCGCCGAGGCGCACGCAGCGCGCGCCGGCGGCGACCAGGGCATCCCGCTCCTCCGGGGCGATGCCGCCCTCCGGGCCGACGACGATGAGGATGTCGCGGTGCCCGAGATCGTGCGGCGTCAGCGTCGTGAGGGCGTGGTCACCCGTGGGATCGAGCACGAGCACGGTCGACCCGCTCGCGCGGGCCGCGAGCTGCGCCGTCGTCGCGAGGGGCTCGACCACGGGCATCCACGGTCGGATCGCCTGCTTCGTCGCCTCGCGCGCAATCGTCTGCCAGCGCTCGCGGTTCTTGATCGCCTTGGCGGCATCCCAGCGCGAGACGCTGCGCGCCGCCTGCCACGGGATCACCCCGTCGACGCCGAGCTCGGTCGCAGCCTGCAGGGCGAGCTCGTCGCGGTCGCCCTTGGCGAGGGCCTGCACGAGGTGGATGCTCGGCCGCAGCCGCTCGTAGCGCTCGACCCGGTCGACGGTGAGGGCGACGTCGCCCGGCTCGACTGCGCTCACCACGCCGTGCACGACGAGCCCCGCGCCGTCGCCCAGCCGCAGCTGCTCGCCGACGCGCACGCGCGAGACGGTCGCGGCGTGCCGCGCGTCGGCCCCGCGCAGGTGGACGACCGAATCGCCCGTTCCGCTCTCGGCGTCGGCGAGCTGGGCGCTGAGCGTCTCGTCGAGGTAGAAGTGAGCCACGGGCGGGTCGGTCGGCTACAGGTTGAGGAAGCGGTCGCGCAGCTTGGCGAAGATGCCCTGCTGGAAGGTCGCGAACTGCGGCGGCACCGGCCGACGGCTCGAGGCGAACTGACGGATCAGCTCGGTCTCTTTGCTGTTGAGCCGCACGGGGGTGACGACCTGCACGCCGAGCTTCAGATCGCCGCGACCCGAGCCGCGCAGGCGCGTGATGCCGCGCTCTTTCACCGTGATGATCTCGGCGCTCTGCGTGCCGGGCTTGATCTCGACCGCGACGTCGCCGTCGAGGCCGGGCAGGGTGACGGTCGTGCCGAGGATCGCATCGGTCATCTGCACCTCGACCGTGGCGAGCAGGTCGTCGCCGTTGCGGCTGAACGTCTCGTGCGTCTTGACCTTGATCTCGAGGTAGAGGTCGCCATTGGGGCCGCCGGCGGGCCCGACCTCGCCCTGGCCGGGCAGCTGGATGCGCACACCCGTGTCGACGCCGGCCGGGATGTCGACGGGGATGGCGCGGCGCGCGCGCACGCGCCCCTGGCCGGCGCAGGTCGGGCACGGGCTCGGGATCACGGTGCCGTAGCCGCGGCAGGTGCCGCAGGGGCTCGAGGTGAGCACGTTGCCGAGCAGGCTGCGCACGGTGCGCTGGATCTGCCCCGACCCGCGGCAGATGTCGCACGTCTGCGGGCTCGTGCCGGGCGAGCAGCAGCTGCCCTCGCACGTCGAGCAGAGAATCGCGGTGTCGACTTCGAGCTGACGGGTCGTGCCGAACACGATCTCGTCGAGTTCGACCTCGACGCGCAGCAGGGCGTCTTGCCCGCGCTCGCGCCGGCTACGCGGGCCGCGCTGCTGCTGCCCGCCACCGAAGAAGGTCTCGAAGATGTCGCCGAAACCGCCGAAACCGGATGCTCCGCCGAAGCCGCCCGACCCGCCCAGGTCGTACTGCTGGCGCTGCTGCGGGTCGCTCAGCACGTCGTAGGCGTGCGTGACCTGCTTGAACCGCTCGGCCGCGTCGGCGCTCGGGTTCACGTCGGGGTGCAGCTCGCGCGCCAGGCGGCGGTAGGCCTTCTTGATGTCGTCGGCGCTCGCCTGTCGGTCGAGACCGAGCACCTCGTAGTGGTCTGCCACTTATTCCTCACCGAGCAGGCGCGAGACGTAGCGGGCTACGGCGCGCACTGCTGCCATGTTGTTCGAATAGTCCATGCGGGTGGGGCCGAGCACCCCGAGCTTGGCCGTGCTGTCGGTGCCGACGCGGTAGGCGCTCGTCACGACCGCGGTCTCTTTGAGCGCTTCATCGTTCTCACGGCCGATGCGTGCGGTGACGCCGTTCTCGTCGACCTGCATCTCGCTGAAGAGCTTGAGCAGCGTGACCTGCTCCTCGAGGGCCTCGAGCACGGGGTAGACGCTGCCCGCGAAGTCGCCCTCGGTGCGCACGAGGTTGGCCGCGCCCGCCATGACGAGCCGGTCGGTGCGGTGCGCATCCACGTGCCCCAGCAGCGCCTCCGAGACGACGCCCACCGCTTCGCGGCGATCGGGGGCGAAGCGCTCGGCGAGCGAGGCGGCGACCTGCGGCACCTCGCTCAGCACCTGACCGGCGAGCGCAGCGTTGAGCTTCGCGCGCAGCTCGCCGATGAAGGCCTCATCGGCCTCGAGCGGCAGCTCGATGATGCGCTGGTCGACGCGCCCGCCGTCGGTGATGAACACCGTCATGAGGCGCGTCGCGCTCATCGGCACGAGCTCGATGTGCCGCACGCGCGCGTTGCCGAGCGCCGGGTACTGCACGAGCGCGACCTGGTTGGTGAGGTGCGAGAGCAGGCGCACGGTGCGCGCGAAGACGTCGTCGAGGTCGACCGATTGGTCGAGGAAGGCCGCGATCGCCTGGCGCTGCGCGGCGCTCAGAGGCCGCAGGTCGGCGAACTGGTCGACGAAGACGCGGTAGCCCTTGTCGGTCGGCACGCGCCCCGAGGAGGTGTGCGGAGCCGTAATGAGCTCCTCCTCCTCCAGCAGCGCCATGTCGTTGCGGATGGTCGCCGCCGAGACGCCGAACTGGTGGCGGTCGACGATCGCCTTCGAGCCGACGGGCTCGCGCGACGCCACATAATCGTGCACGATCGCGCGCAGCACGTGCAGGGCGCGTTCCGAGACCATGGCGCTCCTCCCCGTTCGACGGCTTCTGCGGCAACCGGCGTGCTGGCACTCGATCCCGCGGACTGCCAATTCTACCCCGCGTTGCGCATCGATACTCATTGCCTGGCGGTTGCACGGGCGCTAGGTTTACCTCGTGCTCCACCCCGGGACCAATGTTCGCCGCAGGATCATCGAAAGGCAGTACCCATGACCGACCAGACCCCTCCCTCCGCCGCTCCGCAGCCGGCCGCCCCGCTCACGGAGGCGGAGGACCGCCAGTGGGCGTCGTTCGCCCACCTCGGCGGCGTGCTCGGCTTCCTGCCGTCGCTCATCATTTGGCTGGTGTTCAAGGACCGCGGTTCGTTCACGAACACCGAGGCGAAAGAAGCGTTGAACTTCCAGATCACCGTGACGATCGCGTACATCGCGCTCAACATTCTCGGCGTCATCATCGGCGCGGTCACGTTCGGCCTCGGCGGACTCATCACCTTCCTCGTGCCGCTCGTCTGGATCGCCGCGGTGATCTTCTCGATCCTCGGCTTCGTCAAGGCGAAGGACGGCATCAACTACCGCTACCCCGTCTCGATCCGTCTCATCAAGTAGACGCGATCGTCACGACCTGCGGGGCCCGACCGATGCGGTCGGGCCCCGCAGGTGTTTAATGACCGCATGACTGATCAGCCTCCCGTGAACCCGTACGCGACCACGCCCCAGCCCATGAGCCCCGCCGACGAGAAGCTGTGGGCGACGCTCGTGCACGTCGGCGGCATCTTCTTCGGCTTCGTGCCGGCTCTCATCGGGTTTCTCGTGCTCGGCAACCGCGGGCCCTTCGTGCGCGGTCACACCGCCACGGCGCTCAACTTCCAGCTGACGATGATCATCGCGGGCGCGATCGGCGCCATCACCTCGTGGCTCATCATCGGCATCTTCGTGCTCATCGCGGTGAGCGTGCTCATCCTCGTCTTCTCGATCATCGCCGCGCTCGCGGCCAACCGCGGCGAGGGCTACACCTACCCGCTCACGATCCCCTTCATCAAGTAGGGGCCGGCTCCGTCACGACCCTCAGTCGGGCAGCAGGCGGCGCACGACGCCGTCGGCGAGCAGGCGCCCGCGCAGCGTGAGCACGATCGTGCCGCGCAGCGCGGGCCCCGGCTCGACGAGCTCGTCGGCGATGAGCCCGGCGACCGCGCGGCGGCCCAGCGGGGTGAGAGCATCCACCGGCAGCCCCTCGCGCAGGCGCACCTCGAGCAGCACGCGCTCGACGCGCCGCGTCTCAGCATCGAGGGTCTCGCGACCCGCCGCCGGGCTCAGCCCGTGCGCCAGGCGCTCGGCGTAGGCGGCGGGGTGCTTGACGTTCCACCAGCGCACGCCACCGATGTGGCTGTGCGCTCCGGGGCCGACGCCCCACCAGTCCTGCCCGGTCCAGTAGGCGCGGTTGTGGCGCGAGCGCTGGTCGGGGGTGCGCGCCCAGTTGCTGACCTCGTACCAGTCGTAGCCAGCGTCGGCGAGGCGGGCATCGAGCGCCTCGTAGAACACCGCGTGCAGGTCGTCGTCGACGGGCGGCACCTGCCCGTGCAGCACCTGGCGGGCGAGCTTCGTGCCCGGCTCGACGATGAGGGCGTAGGCGCTCAGGTGGTCGGGCTCGGCCGCGAGCGCGGCATCGAGGCTGCGCTGCCAGTCGGCCTCGGTCTCACCCGGCGTGCCATAGATGAGGTCGAGGCTCACCGCGAGCCCCGCTGCTTTCGCGGCCGCGACGACGCGCGGCACGTTCTCGGGGTCGTGCGTGCGCTCGAGCACCGCGAGCACGTGCGGCACGGCCGACTGCATGCCGACGCTCACGCGCGTCACGCCGGCCGCGGCCAGGCGCTCGAGCCCGCCGGCGTCGATCGAGTCGGGGTTCGCCTCGGTCGTGATCTCGGCGTCGTCGGCAACGCCGATCTGCTCGCGCACGGCGTCGAGCATGCGCGCGAGGTCGTCGGTCGGCAGCAGCGTGGGGGTTCCGCCGCCGAAGAACACCGTGCGCGCGGGCCGGCGCGGCAGGCCGGTCTGCTCGAGCACGCGGTCGGCGAGTTCGACCTCGGCGATCGCCTGGTCGGCGAAGTCGCTCTGCTTGACCCCGCGCACTTCGTCGGCCGTGTAGGTGTTGAAGTCGCAATAGCCGCAGCGCACGCGGCAGAACGGCACGTGCAGGTACACCCCGAGGTCGCGCTGCTCGGCGCCCTCGAGCACGCTCGCGGGCAGCAGCCCGTCGTCGGGAGCCGGGTCGGCGAGGGGCAGGGCGCTGGGCACACCCCCATCCTCCCAGCCGTGCCCTCCACAATTCAGGAGTCGGGCACTCCGACGCGGGCTCAGGATGCCCTGCCGGGCGTGTCGCGGAGTGCGAGCATCCCGAACTCCTGAATTGTGGAGACGCAGGCAGGCGGCGACGAGCTCGGCGCCGAACACGCAGAGTGGAGACCATGAACCAGCAGGCGCAGCTGCCCGAGCACGTCGACGTGCTCGTCGTCGGCGGCGGGCAGGCAGGGCTCGGCATGGGCTACCGGCTGCGCGAGGCCGGCGTGCCGTTCGTGATCGTCGACGACCGCGCGCGCACGGGTGACGTCTGGCGGGCGCGCTGGCGCAGCCTCGTGCTGTTCACCCCGCGCCGTTTCGCCGCCCTCCCGGGGCTGCCGCTGCCTCCGACGACCGCGTACTACCCGACGCGCGCGCAGCTCGCCGATTACCTCGAACGCTATGCCGACGAGTTCGCCCTGCCCATCGTGCGCGAGACCCGTGTCACGGCGATCACCCGCGACGACGACGACTTCGTCGCTGACACGTCGCGCGGTAGGGTTCGAGCACGCGCCGTCGTGATCGCGTCGGGGCCCTTCCAGTACCCGCGCATCCCCCGCGTCGGCGCGGGCCTCGACGTGAGCGTGGCGCAGCTGCACTCGAGCGCCTACGACTGCGCCGACGATCTGCCGCACGGCAGCGTCGCGGTGGTCGGCGGCGGCAACTCGGCCGCGCAGCTCGCGGTCGAGCTCGCCGACTCCGACCCGGCCCGCCGCGTGACGATGGTCGCCCCGCAGCAGCCCTGGTTCATCCCCGAGCGCCTGCTCGGCGTGACGGTGTACTGGCCGCTGCGACTGCTCGGCATTCTGAACTCGCCCGCCGAGAGCCGCATCAGTCGCTACATCCACTCGCGCGGCGACGGCATCCTAGGCACCGAGGCGAAACGCGCCGTGCGCGCCGGACGCCTCGCGCTGCGAACGAGCCGCGTCGTGGATGCTCGCGCGCGGTCGCTCGTGCTCGCCGACGGGTCGACGCTCGAGGTCGACGCGGTGCTCTGGTGCACCGGGTTCCGCACGCACTACCCCTTCGTGCAGGTCGAGGGAGCGCTCACCGAGCATGGCGGCCCCGTGCATGAGGGCGGCATCTCGCCGGTCGCGGGCCTGTACTGGCTCGGGCTGCCGTGGCAGCGTCGGCTCGACTCGTCGATCCTCCACGGCATCGCCGCCGACTCGGCCGACCTCCTGGGGCCGCTGCGGCAGCACCTCGCTCGGGGTGCCGCCGCCCGCTCTGCCACTCGCGCCGCCGAGAGCGGCGCCTCTGCCACGATGGAACCGTGACCACCACCATCCTCTGGGACGTCGACGGAACCCTGCTGCTCAACTCGTTCGGAGGCGGCGGCGAGCTCTATCACACGGCCGTCGAGCGCACCGTGGGCCGCGAGCTGCACCCGCCGATGCCGCGCACGCACGGCAAGCCCGACGGGCTCATCCTCAGCGAGATCCTCGCCCACTTCGGCTACGACGACAGCTGGCACGAGCGCGCCCGCGAGACCCTCGACGAGCTCTCGATCGAGCGCGCGCAGGCGGGCGATCGCCGCGAACCTGCCCCGGGCGTCGTGGATGCTCTCACCGCGGTCGCCGCCCGCGGCTGGCACAACGCGCTGCTGACGGGCAACTCGCTCGTGCGCGCTCGCGTCAAGCTCGAGGGGGCCGGGCTCGGGCCGGAGTGGTTCGACTGGGACCGCTCGTTCTTCGGCGCGACGGCACGCGAGCGCAGCGAGATCACCCGTGCGGCGCGTCAGGCGTTGCCCGGCGAGACCCTCGTGATCATCGGCGACACCCCGCGCGACGACGAGGCCGCGGCCGCCGCCGGCATGCCCTTCATCGGCGTCGCGACCGGCGTGTTCTCGGTCGACGACCTGCGCGAGACGGGCGCGGTGCTCGTCGTGGCCGACCTCGCCGGGTCGCTCGATGCGGTGCTTTCCGCGATCGACGGGCTCTAGCGGGGCATCCCGAATCGGCCGACGATTCAGCTGACGAGCGCGACGCCCTGCACGAACCAGATCTGGTTCATGCGGAAGACCATGACCGCGACCGCCAGGCTCGCGACGCCCATGACGACGGTCGCCCAGCGCGTGCGGTCGACGAGCGCCCACGCGATCGCCGCGACCGGCAGCACGAGGGCGACGACGAGGTAGATCCACCACTCGACGATGTCGCCCGTCGGCTGGTTGCCGGTCAGCGGCGCGATGATGCCGATGACGATCTGCACGAGCAGCACGAGGGCCACGGCCGCCGTCGGCAGCACGCTGAAGTCGTCGGGCTTTCGGCCGATGCCCCCGAGCACGAGGGCGGCGAGCGCGGCGACGACGCACACGATGATGGCGATCGTGGTGAACCACTCGATCACGAGTCTGCCTCCTGGGCGCTGTCATTCGGAAACCCGACCAGCGTACGACCGCGACCCTGACGCACGCTGATGAGGGCGACGAGGCGGTCGGGATGCTCGCGCCCTGCTCCCCGCTCGATCGCGGCGACCGGCTCGGCGTCGGGCTGCTCGGGCAGGGCGAGCAGCTTGCCGTGCCCGAGGTCGCGGGCCTGCGCGGCGTCGACCTCGAGTGAGACGAAGAGGCGCGCGGCGACCTCTGCGGGGCTCGCCAGCAGGCTCGCGCCGCCCTCGGCCAGCTCCTCGAGGCTCACCGCGTCGGCCACGTCGAACGGCCCGACGCGCGTGCGCCGCAGCGCCGTCAGGTGCCCGCCGACGCCGAGAGCCGCGCCGAGGTCGCGCGCGAGGGCGCGGATGTAGGTGCCCGAGCTGCAGTCGATGCGCGCATCCACCTCGATCGCGCTCTCCGTTCGCCGCACCGCGAGCACCGCGAAGCCGCTGATCGTGACGCGGCGCGAGGCGAGCTCGACCTCTTCGCCCGCCCGCACGCGGTCGTAGGCTCGCTTGCCGTCGACCTTGATCGCGCTCACCGAGCTCGGCCGCTGATCGATCTCGCCCGTGAGGGCGCGGATGCCCGCCGCGAGCGCCTCGTCGGTCACCGCCGCGACTGCCGCGGGGTCGGCCGTGCTCACGGTCTCACCCTCGGCGTCGTCGGTGGTCGTCGCAGCACCGAGCCGCATCGTCGTCTCGTACGTCTTGTCGAGGCCGACCAGGTAGGTGAGCAGGCGCGTCGCTGGGCCGGCTCCGAGCGTGAGCAGACCCGTCGCCATCGGGTCGAGCGTGCCGGCGTGGCCGACCTTGCGGGTGCCGAGGGCGCGACGCGCGCGAGCGACGACGTCGTGGCTCGTGAGACCCTGCGGCTTGTCGACGAGGAGCAGTCCGGTGGGCACGACTCCACGGTAGCGGGCGCGGGGGCGCGACGCGGGCGCGCGGGTCGGCGGCGGTGCGGCTGCCCGGCCTAGGCTGGCGAGCATGCGCATCGCGGTCATCGGAGCGGGCGCGGTCGGCGGCCTCCTGGCCGCCCTGGCCGCGCGCGCGGGGCACGAGGTGCTCGTCACCGCGCGCGGCGAGCACGCGGAGGCGATCGCCCGCGCCGGGCTGCACGTCGACGGTGGCTGGGGCGAGTGGGTGGGGGCGGTCGAGCTCGTTGAGAGCATCCCGAACCGCGCCGTCGACCTGATCGTGCTCGCCACGAAGGCGCACGACTCAGCGAGCGCCCTCGAGGGGTGGGTCGCCCACGACGGCACGCCCGTGCTCGTGCTGCAGAACGGCCTCGGGGGCGAGGACGCGGTGCGGGATGCCCTGCCGCACTCCCCCGTCGCCATCGGCCTCGCCCTCTTCGCCGTGAGCCTCACCGGCCCCGGCCGCATCACCGTGACCGGCCCGAACGGCCTCACGCTCGGCGGCGACCCGACCGCGGTCGCGGTCGCCGAGCCGCTCCTCCGCGCCGCCCTCCCGGCCGAGCTCGTGCTCGCCCCCGACATCCGCGGGGCTCAGTTCACGAAGCTGCTCGTCAACCAGGTCAACGCGCTGCCCGCGATCACCGGGCTGAGCGTGCAGCAGACCGTCGCCGACCCCGCGCTGCGGACCGTGCTCGCGCGCGGCATGGTCGAGACCGTTGCGGTCGGCGACGCGGCCGGCGTGGACTGGGGCCGCATCGGGGCGGTGGATGCGGAAGCCGTCGCTCGCATCCGCGCCGGTGGAGCGGCGGCGGCCGCCGAGCTCGCCCAGCACCTCGCCGCCGGAATGGGCGACGTGCCCAACCCCGCGTCGATGCTGCAGAGCATCCGTCGCGGCCGCACGACCGAGGTCGACGCGATCAACGGCGCCGTCGTCGCCCTCGGTGCGACCCACGGCGTGCCCACCCCGGTCAACGCCGCCCTCGTCGCCCTCGTGCACGAGGTCGAGCGTTCGGGCGCGTTCGTCCGGCCGACCGACGCGGCCGTCCGGGTCTCAGCCCCCTAACCCGCGTGCCTTCCACAACTTCGGAGTGGAAGCCACCCGGCAACGCGCCGCCGTCCCCTTCCGAAGTTGTGGAAGCCGCCCGACCCGGCGTCGCGCTCCCCTTCCGACGTTGTGGAAGCGGGCTCGGGCCACGTGTCGCCCGCCGAGCCTCGACGGCTAGAGCATCGACTTGGTGTGCCAGACGGTCTTCGTCTCGACGAAGGCCGTGATGCGCTCGAGGGCCGGGCGCGGGATGCCCGCCACGGGCGCCACGACGCGCTTGAGCGTCTCGGCCGCCGCCAGCTGCAGGTCGACCCAGGTCTCGCCCTTCGCCCCGTCGATCGATCCGGCGCCGGTGAGGTCGAGCGCGTTGACGTCGGCGTGTGATGCCAGCCACGGCATGATCTCCGCCGGCGAGCCGGTGAGCATGTTGATGACGCCCCCGGGAACATCCGAGGTCGCGAGCACCTCGCTGAGCGAGATCGCCGAGAGCGGCGCGCGCTCATCGGCCACGACGACGACGGTGTTGCCGCTCACGACGATCGGCGCGAGCACCGAGACGAGGCCGAGCAGCGAGCCGCCCGTCACGCCCTGCGGCGCGACCGCGGCGACAACGCCCGTCGGCTCGGGCACCGAGAGGTTGAAGTAGGGGCCCGACACGGGGTTGGCGTTGCCCGCCACCTGGGCGTACTTGTCGGCCCAGCCGGCGTACCAGACCCACACGTCGATCGCGAGATCGACCTGCGCGCCCGCGTCGGCGGCCGTGACGCCCTCCGACGACTGGATCTCGTCGACGAACTGCGCGCGACGCCCCTCGAGCAGCTCGGCGATGCGGTAGATCACCTGGCCGCGGTTGTAAGCCGTGGCACCCGCCCAGCCCCCGACCGCCGCGCGCGCGGCGACCACGGCATCGCGGGCGTCCTTGCGCGAGGCCTTCGCGGCGTTCGCGAGGAACGCACCGTCGGCGCCGACGACCTCGTAGGTGCGGCCGCTCTCGCTGCGCGGGAACTTGCCGCCGATGTAGAGCTTGTACGTCTTGGGAACGGTGAGCCGGCTCACTTCACGACCGCCTTCCGGGTCTTCGCGGGCTTTCGGGCGGCGCGCGCGCCGTCGGTAGGGGCACTGGATGCTGCGCTCAACGATGCCGGAGCATCCCACCCGCTCGCCTCGAGGTAGGCGGCGAGCCCGTGGCGGCCGCCCTCGCGGCCGTAGCCCGACTCCTTGTAGCCGCCGAACGGCGACGCGGGGTCGAAGCGGTTGAACGTGTTCGCCCACACCACTCCGGCGCGCAGCTGGTCGACGAGGGCGAGCATGCGGCTGCCCTTCTCCGTCCAGATGCCGGCCGAGAGGCCGTAGGGCGTGTTGTTCGCCTTCGTGATCGCCTCGGCGGGCGTGCGGAACGTCAGCACCGAGAGCACGGGCCCGAAGATCTCCTCCCGCGCAATCGCGTGCGCCGCGCTGACCTTCGTGAAGATCGTCGGCGCGAACCAGAAGCCCTTGTCGGGGATGCGGCAGTCGGCCGTCCAGCGCTCGGCGCCCTCGCTCTCACCCGTGTCGCTCAGCGTGCGGATGCGCTCGAGCTGCGCGGCCGAGTTGATCGCGCCGATGTCGGTGTTCTTGTCGAGCGGGTCGCCCATGCGCAGCGTCGAGAGCCGCTGCTTGAGGCGGTCGATGACCTCGTCGTGCACGTTCTCCTGCACGAGCAAGCGCGAGCCGGCGCAGCACACGTGGCCCTGGTTGAAGAAGATGCCGTTGACGATGCCCTCGATCGCCTGATCCATCGGGGCGTCGTCGAACACGATGTTGGCGGCCTTGCCGCCGAGCTCGAGCGTGAGGCGCTTCTGGGTTCCGGCGACCTGGCGGGCGATCATCCGGCCGACGTTCGTCGAGCCCGTGAAGGCGACCTTGTTGACGTCGTCGTGCGTGACGAGCGCCTGGCCCGTCGAGCCGGGGCCCGTCACGATGTTGACGACGCCCGCGGGCAGGTCGGCCTGCTGCAGGATCTCGGCGAACAGCATCGCCGTGAGCGACGTGGTCTCGGCGGGCTTGATGACGACGGTGTTGCCGGCGGCCAGAGCCGGGGCGATCTTCCACGCGAGCATGAGCAGCGGGAAGTTCCAGGGGATCACCTGCGCGGCGACGCCGAGCGCGCGCGGGTTCGGGCCGAGGCCCGCGTGCTCGAGCTTGTCGGCCCAGCCGGCGTAGTAGAAGAACCAGGCGGCGACGAGCGGCACGTCGACGTCGCGCGTCTCGCGGATGGGCTTGCCGTTGTCGAGGCTCTCGGCCACGGCGAGCTCGCGCGAGCGCTCCTGCACGAGCCGGGCGATGCGGAACAGGTACTTGCCCCGGTCGCTGCCCGACATGCGCGACCACACGCGGTCGTAGGCGCGTCGCGCCGCGGCGACAGCGACATCCACGTCACCGGCGGTGGCCTGCGCGATGCTCGCGATGACCTCCTCCGTGGCAGGCGAGATGGTGTCGAACACGTCGCCGTGCCCGTCGACGAACTCGCCGTCGATGAAGAGGCCGTACTGCGCCTTGAGGTTCAGGATCGACGCCGACTCCGGCGCCGCTGCGTATTCGAGAAAGGCCATGATCTAGTCCACCGTCACGTAGTCGGGGCCACTGTAGTGACCGGTTCGCATCTTCTGGCGCTGCAGCAGCACGTCGTTCACCAGGCTCGAGGCGCCGAAGCGCCACAGCTGGGGGGTTAGCCACTCTTCGCCCACGGTCTCGGCGACCGTGACGAGGTAGCGCACGGCGTCTTTCGAGGCGCGGATGCCGCCGGCCGGCTTCATGCCGATCTTCTCGCCAGTCAGTCGGTGCCAGTCGCGGATCACCTCGAGCATGAGCAGCGTGACGGGCAGCGTGGCCGCAGGGCTCACCTTGCCCGTCGAGGTCTTGATGAAGTCGGCCCCGGCGAGGATGGCGAGCCAGGATGCCCGCTTGACGTTGTCGTACGTCTGCAGCTCGCCCGTCTCGAGAATGACCTTGAGGTGCGCGTGACTGCCGTCGGGGCGGATGCAGGCCTCGCGCACGGCGACGATTTGGTCGAACACGAGCCCGTAGTTGCCGGCCAGGAAGGCCCCGCGGTCGATGACCATGTCGATCTCATCGGCGCCCGCGGCGACCGCGTCGCGCGTGTCGGCGAGCTTGATGGCGAGGCTCGCGCGGCCGGAGGGGAAGGCGGTCGCGACGGCGGCCACCTGGATGCCCTCGGTTCCGCCGGCGGCGTGCCGGCTGCCGAGCGCCTCGACGGCGTAGGGCACCATGTCGCCGTAGACGCACACGGCCGCGACGCTCGGCGTCGTCGGGTCGCTCGCGTCGGGCGTGATCGCCTTCGCGACGAGCGAGCGCACCTTGCCGGGGGTGTCGGCACCCTCGAGCGTCGTCAGGTCGCACGTGCGGATGATGGTGTCGAGGGCCCAGGCCTTCGAGCTCGTCTTGATCGAGCGCGTGCTGAGGCCCGCGGCGCGCTGCTCGAGGCCGACGGCGTCGACGCCCGTGAGGCCGTCGAGGTGCAGCCGCAGGGCCGTCTCGGTCAGGTCGCCGCCGAGCAGGCGCACGGCGCGTTCCGCCGGCTGGATGCCGACGGGGTGGGTGATGGTCATGAGGCGTCCTCTCGGGATGCTGCGGTGGCGGATTCGAGGTCGGTGCCGGCGTCGCCCAGCAGGGCGCGCGCGGTGTGCTCGTCGGTGACGAGCACGGAGCAGAGCCCGTGCGTGACGATGGCGCGAGCGACGGCGTGCTTCGGCTCACCGCCGATCACGAGGATGCTCGTGGGAGCGCTGCGCAGCTCTTCGAGGCCGAGGCCGAGCGTGCGAGCATCCAGTTCAGGGTCGGCGATCGTGCCGTCGGCCGTGATGTACCGGCCGATGACATCGCCGACGGCACCGCGCTCGACGAGCCGGGCGATGTCGGCGGAGGTGAGATAGCCGCTGTCGACGTGCACCGAGCTGGTGTCGGCGACGCCCGCGCTGTAGAGGTAGGCCGAGGCGCCGCGGGCCATGCCGAGCACGCCGCCGACCGTGCGGTCGCCCTCGATGGCCTTCTTGGTCTCGAGGCGCTCGAGAATGGCGGGGCTCGGCAACAGGGTGGCCTGCCCGCCAGCCTTCTGCGCGATCATGACGGCCGTCGCGGCGGCCGTGCCGGGGCGCTTGCTGAGGCTCACGCCGCCGTTGATCTGCACGACGTTGACCGCGGTCGACCAGCCCGTCGGCAGGGCCTCGGCCACCTGGTGCAGTGTGCGGCCCCAGCTGACGCCGAGCAGGCGCGGCACGGGCCGGTGGCTCACGAGGTAGTCGGCGGCGGCCTCGCTCACGCGCGCCTGCAGCTCGGCGTCGTCGGCCGGGGCGGGCACGACCACGGCATCTTTCAGGCCGAACCGCGCCGTGAGGTCGCGCTCGAGGGCGAGGCGGCGGGCCCGCGGGTGCACGATCTCGATACGGATGATGCCGCGCTCGCGCGCCTGGGCGAGCAGCCGACCCACCTTCCAGCGCGTGACGCGCAGGATGGCGCCGATCTCGTCCTGCGTCTTGTTCTCCTCGTAGTAGAGCTCGGCGGCGCGCACGGCGAGCAGCTCGGTGGCTGCGGCGGTCTCGGCAGGGACCATGCGAGAGCGTCCTTCCCAGTCGGCGTGCGGGGCTCGTATCCCCAGGCTAGGCGGGCTCCGGCACGACTACCAACATTTGTTGCACGGTCTGCTCACATGAGCAGATTCGCGCCGCGGAGTGCTCGCGCGCGTGAGTACGCTGAGAGTGACCGCCGTGCGGTCGTTCGCCCCTCCCGGCCCCGCCGGCTTCTCGCGGAAGGACACCCGTGACCGACTACGCCCTCGCCGTCGACCTCGGCGGCACCAAGGTCGAGGCGGCGCTCGTCGACGAGACCGGTGCGCTGCTCGCCGGGTCGCGCCATCGCCGACCGACCGGCGCCTCCTCGACGAGCGATGAGCTCGCCGCCGCCGTGACCGATGCGGTGCGGGATGCCCTCGCGACCCTCCCCGACGGCGCGACCCTGCTCGGCGCCGGCATCGGCAGCGCGGGCCCGATCGCGGGCACCACGGGCGACGTCTCGCCCCTGAACCTCGGAGCCTGGCGCGACTACCCACTCGGGGCCCTCGTGGAGCAGCAGGTGACCGGGCTGCCCGTCACTCTGCGCATGGACGGCATCTGCATCGCCCTCGCCGAGGTCTGGCTCGGTGCGGCGCAGGGCGAGTCGAACGTCATGGGCATGATCGTGTCGACCGGTGTCGGAGGCGGGCTGATCCTCGGCGACCGCGTCATCGCGGGCCCGACCGGCAACGCCGGCCACATCGGCCACGTGGCCGTCGCCGGGTTCGACGACCCGTGCGCGTGCGGCGCGCGCGGCTGCCTCGAGGCTATCGCGTCGGGGCCTCGCACCGTCGCGTGGGCCCGCACGCAGGGGTTCACCGGCGAGACGGGAGAGGATCTCGCCGCTGCGGCTGCCGCCGGCGACAGCGTTGCGCGCGCCGCCATCGAGCGTTCGGCGACCGCCGTCGGCCGGGCCATCGCGAGCGCGAGCGCTCTCGTCGACCTCGACATCGTCGCTATCGGCGGCGGTTTCAGCCACGTGAGCGATGACTACATTGCCCTCGTCGGCGCCGCGGTGGCGGGCCACAGCGAATTCGGCTTCGTCACCAAGACGCGCGTCGTCGCGTCGGGGCTGAGCGGCGAGGGCCCGCTCGTGGGAGCCGCGGCGCTCGTGCACCGCGCCGAGCTGCTCGGCTGACGAGCCTGCGCGTCTAGCGACCGAGCTCGTCGTCGACCAGGCCGCGACGGCCGAGAAGCGGCACGGCGATGAGGTTGGCGAACGACAGCACCAGCAGCACGGCGATCGCCGGGCTCCACGATCCGGTGCTGTCGCGCAGGGCACCGAGCAGCAGCGGCGCGAGAGCAGCGATCGCGTAGCCGACCGTCTGCACCGCACCGCTCACGGTGCTCGCCATCGCCGGCGTGCGCGTGCGCAGGGCGAAGAGGGCGAGGCACATCGGGAAGGTGATGTAGCCGAGCCCGAGGGCGATCATCCACAGCAGGGTCGCCGCCTCGGGCCCGAGCAGCAGCCCCGCGTAGGCCGTGGCGAACAGAGCCGTCGAGGCCACCAGCAGCGGAGTCGGCGTGCGCAGGCGCGCGGCGAGCACGGGCCCGATCGCGGCGAGCGGCAGGCCGAGGAAGCCCAGGAGGGCGAGCAGAGCGCCCGCCTCCGCCTCCCCGACGCCCGCGATCTCCCGCAGCATCGGCGGCAGCAGGGCGAAGCCGGCGTAGGCCGAGATGCTCGAGATCGTGAACGGGATGCCGATGCCCCAGAGCGTCGGCGACCGGAGGAGTGCGGCTCGACGCGGCCGGGTGGGCTCGGCCCCGGGCATCCCGTCGGCGGCGACCGCCGCGCGCCGCCGTCGATGCGCCCGCACCTCGCGCGCCGCGAGGGCGACCCACGGCACCAGGGCGATCGCGACGAAGGCCGCCCAGATGGCGAGCGACAGCCGCCAGTCGGCGAGTTCGGCGAGCGGAACGGCGACGAGCGGCGGCACGGCGGCGCCGATCGACATGATCATCGCGTAGACCGCGGTCATGGTTCCGATGCGGTTCGGCGTGACCTTCTTCACGGCCGCGGGCAGCAGCACGTTGCCGAACCCGGCGCCGAGCAGCAGCACGAGCGTGCCGGCGAGCAGCATCGCGAAGTCGACGGCCGCCGCGCGCACGAGGTGCCCGGCGATCATCGCGAGCATGGCGAGCAGCAGGGTCGGCTCGAGCTGCAGGCGGCGCGCGAGGCGCGGCGCGAGCACGCCCGCGAGCGCGAAGGCGATGGGCGGAGCGGTGCCGAGCGCCCCGAGCGCGAGCGCGCTCAGCGGGATGTCGGCGTCGATGCGCCCGGCGAGCGGTGATAGGGCGGCTACCGGGAGGCGCATCGTCGCGGCGATGAGCACGATGGCGACGACACCGAGCAGCAGCTCCGAGCGGCGGCCGGAGGGAGCGTCGGTCACCCGCTCATCCTAGGTCGCACCCGCACGCTGACAGGTGCCGCCGCTCGACCTAGGCTGACCCCGTGACCGACTGGGCCCGTTTCCTGCCGCTGAGCAATCGCGACCGCGCCGACGACGCGGGGGTCAGCTCGGGACCGATGCGCTCGCGAGCGCGCTGCATGTGCGGGCGGCGGGGTTCGCGGGGCCCGAGCTGCGGGCGCCCGGTGCGGCGATCGTGCTCTTCCTCGCCGGACGCGCCGATGTGCCGCCCGACTCCGATTCCGGCACTCCCGCTGATCGAGACCGCGACCTAGGCTGAGCGATGATCGGGCATGCGGCCCGACGGCAACGGCAAGGAGAGCGCGCATGGCGCAGAACGACGGTTTCGACCTGGGTGATATCGGCGACGTGGTCGGCGACCTGATGAGCGGGAAGGGTTTCGACCTCGCCGCGCTGCAGCCCCTGTGGGAGCAGATTCAGCCGACGCTCAAGGGCCTCGACACCGATCAGATCCTCGACACGGTCAGCGGCTGGGCGAAAGACCTCGACCTGCCGCTCATCAAAGACATTCCCGACTCGACGATCGACGACATCAAGAACGGCGCCAAGGTTCCGCTCAAGAACCTGCTGCAGGGCTGACGCGCGGTCAGCCGCCGAGGTCGCCGAGCAGGTTCTCGGCGGCCCGGCGGCCCGACAACAGGGCACCGTGCACGGTCGACGGATGCTCGCGCGAGGTCGCCTCGCCCGCCAGGTGCAGGCGGCCGTCGACGGACGCCGCGAGGTCGTCGCGCCTTGCCGGGTCTGAACCGACCGCGGCGAACGAGTAGGAGCCGCGGGCGAACTCGTCGGCCCCCCAGCGCGTGACGAGCGCGTCGACCGGGTCGGGGGCCCCGGGGTAGGCGCTGCGCAGCGTGGCGAGCGCGCTCGCCACGGCCTGCTCGTCGCTCATCGCGTCGACGCGCCGGCCCAGGTCGCCCGCTGCGAAGCCGAGCAGCACGGGAACGCCGTCGGCGCGGCCGACCGTCACCCAGTCGACCCATGGGTCGGCGCCCTCGGGCGGCACGATGCCGATCCAGTCGACCGAGTCGTCCCAGAACACGTCGTCGAACTGCAGGAACACCTTGTTGAGCACCCCCATGCCGAGGGCGGCGATCGCCGCCTGCTGGGGCTCGGGCAGCGGCGGGTCGACGACGATCGCGCCCGCCTGCAGCACGCCGAGCGGCACCGTGATGACGACCGCGTCGGCCTCGACCACGTCGGAGAGCGTCTGCACGACCACCCCGTCGGCACCCCAGCTCACGGCCGTGACGACGGCACCCAGCCGCACGTCGAGCCCGTCCGCGAGCAGCGCGGGCACTTGGGCGTAGCCGCCCTCGATCATGGCGTCGCCTCCGCCATACCCTCCGGCGTCGTCGAACCACCACGACGAGAGCTGATCGATCGACCCCGCGTACTCGTTCTCGATCGCGCTGGCCGCGAGGTAGCGCACGAGCCGCGCCTCGTCCGCCGTCGCTCCGCGCACGGCATCGTCGACGACGAGCCGCAGCGGCTGGTCGACGTCGGTGTCGTAGCCCGACTCGACGGCGGCATCGAGCCGCGCCCCGGCGCGCGCGAGCGCGGCGTCGTCGACGAGCCCGCTCGCGGTCGCGGCATCGAACCCGATCGACGAGGCGACGTCGGTCTCGATGAGCACCAGTCCCGCCTCGTCGACGAGCTCTGTGACGGGGTTGCCGTCGACGCCGTGGATCCACGAGGCTCCGAGGTCGAGCGCGAACCCCTCGCGCACGAGGGTCGCGGTGCGGCCGCCGATGCGGTCGCGCGCTTCGAGCACGATGACCTCGGCGCCCGCGCGGCGCAGATCCCGGGCCGCCGAGAGGCCTGCGACGCCCGCGCCCACCACGACGACCGTGAGCCCCTCACCGCGAGTGCTCGACGCCGCGCCGAACGGCGTGCACGCGGCGAATGCGGCCGCGGCGGTCGAACCCACGGCCACGGCCCCGAACTGACGGCGGGTGATCGTGCTCACGCCGGTGCGGGCAGGCCCAGGATCTCGCGGATGCGCAACTCGTCACGGCCCATCTGCTCCGCGAGGGCATCCGCCGACTCGAACTTGTGCATCGAGCGGATGTAGGCCACGAACTCGAGCTCGACCGTCTTGCCGTACAAGTCGAGGTGCACGTCGATCGCGTGGGCTTCGACGGTCTTCTCGGGCACGTCGCCGAAGGTCGGGTTGTTGCCGATCGAGACGGCGGCTCCGTAGCGCTCGCCCTCCACGTGCAACCAGCAGGCGTAGACGCCGTCGGCGGGAATGCAGCCTTCCGCGTCACGGGCGAGGTTCGCGGTCGGGTATCCCAGCTCGCGGCCGCGCTGGTGGCCGGGCACGACGAGCGAGCGGATGCGGTGGGGCCGGCCCAGCGCCTCGGTCGCCTCGTCGAGGCGGCCGGTTTCGAGCAGGGTGCGGATGCCCGTGGACGACACGCGCGTTCCGTCGAGCTCGCACACGTCGTCGACGAGCGCGACGGCGAACCCCGCGCGGTCGCCCGCCGCACGCAGCGTCTCGACCGTGCCGGCTCCGCGGGCGCCGTAGCGGAAGTCGCTGCCGACGAGCACCCGCTCCGCGTGCAGGCCGCGCACGAGAACCTGGTCGACGAACTCGTCGGCCGTGAGCGCCGCGAACGCGGGGGTGAACGGCAGCACGACGACGACGTCGACCCCGGCGTCGATGAGCGCCTCGGTCTTCTGCGCGACGCTCAGCAGCGTCTCGGGCGCGCTCTCCGGCTGCAGCACCGCGGCCGGGTGGCGGTCGAAGGTGATGACGACGGTGCGGCGACCCTCGGCCTCGGCGGTGAGCTGCTCGAGCACAGCCCGGTGCCCGCGGTGCACGCCGTCGAACTTGCCGGTCGTGACGGCGCTCGGCCGGGCATCCTGCGGCAGGTTCTCGATGCCGTGCACGACGATGCCGGTCATGCGGTCACCTCGGCGGGGGCCCGGCGGGCCTGCGCGACGCGGCGCAGCCACAGCAGTCCGAGCACGGGCAGCACGAGCGGGATGAAGGCGTAGCCGCGCCCGAATTGGCTCCAGACGGTGTCGTCGGGGAACAGGGCGGGGTCGATGATGCTGAGCGTGCCGACGATGAGCACGCCCGCGAGCTCGAAGGCGATGGCGATGACCGCGACGCGGAACCACGCGGCACCCCGGGCGACGAGCGCCACGGTCGCGAGCACGTAGACAGCGGCAGCGAGTGCCGAGAGACCGTAGGCCACCGGGGCCTCGTCGAACTTGGTGGCGATCTGGTAGACCGATCGGCCGATCGCTGCCAGGGCCAGGATGCCGTACACGGCGATCAGCACGCGGCCGATGCCGGCGCTCGTCGGGCGGGGTTCGTCGCTCATCGTTCTCAGCCTAGGTCAGGCCGGCTGAGCGGAGATCGTGCCCATGAGCGCGCGCAGGAAGCGGCGGGCGATGAGGATGCGCGCGAGCAGCAGCCCGGGCACCAGCGGCCATCCCCACCAGGCCGCGGGCCGCGCGAAGCTGCGCACGGTGAGCCACACCGAGCCGTCGTCGGTCTGCTCCAGCGTGAACGTCTCTTCTCCGGAGAAGGGATGCCCGGGCAAGGTGCCGACCGCGTACATGACGCGCCGCTCGGCCTCCTCCAGCAGCACGACCCGGCCCGGCAGCGGCAGCCACAGCGCGCTCCCCACCTCCAGGCCCACGACGACGATGTCGCCCGGGCGCAGATGCCGGGCGCCGCTCGCGGTGTAGACCTCGTCGGATGCGCCGACGTGCGCCGGCTCGACCGGCTCGCCCGCGGCGTCGAACTCGACGTGGCTGTAGGTGAGCTCGGCATCTCCCGCGGTCACTGGGGTGATGCGCACGCCCATGCCGGCCCCGCGGTAGACGCCGCCCGTGAGCAGCTCATCGACCGCGTATGCCCAGCGCGCGTCGCCGTGCCCGATGCGGCCGCGCTGCTCGAGCGGCCGGTAGCCCGTCGGCGGGTACTGCATGAGGTCGGGAGCCTGCGTCGCGCCGACGGCCGCATACGTCACCGGCTGCAGCTGGCGGTCGCGGTCGCGAGTGGTGTCGGCGGTCACGCTCTCCAGCGTACGGCGCGAACCCGAGAGCGCTCCGCGCTCACCACCTCGGCCCGTGCGCTCCGCGCTCACCACCTCGTCCCGTGCGCTCCGCGCTCACCACCTCGGCCCGTGCCCGTGCACTCCGCTCACGCGCCCCGCACACCCCAACGCTGCGTTCCCGGCCGCACCACCCCGGCACACTCCCGAATGCAAGGACTCCAGCGACCCACGTCGTTCAGAAGTCCTTGGATTCGGGAACGTTCTGCGCGCGGGTTCCCGGCTCGACGGTGCGGTGCGCGCTCAGGCGCCGAGGTGCTCGCTCAGCGCTTCGACGATGAGCGCGTGGTCGACCTCGTGCGGCAGGCCCGACACGGCGATCGTGCCGACGACGCCGACACCGCGGATCGCAAGCGGGAACCCGCCGCCGTGGCCCGAGAACTGCATCGGGTCCATCCACGGCGCGTGCTCGAGAACGTGGTTGTCGAGAATCGGGAAGCGCAGGCCCACGAGGTAGCTTGACGCGCCGAACTCGCGCACCGTGCGCTTCTTGCGCTCGATCCACACGTCGTTGTGCGCCGAGGTGCCGGGCAGGGCGCAGTGGAACAGCCGCTGCTCGCCGAGCGCGATGTCGATCGTGATCGCCTGGCCCCGCTCAAGCGCGCTCTCCCGCAGCCGTGCACCGAGCATCCACGCGTGCTCGTGGCTGAACTCGGTGAACTGCAGGCGCTCCTCCTGCGCGAAGACCTCGGCAATGAGCTCGTCGAGCGCGGGGCGGGGCGCAGCATCCACGATGCCGGCCCTACTTCTTCTCTTTCGCCTTCTCGACGTCGCCCGAGAGCGCGGCGATGAACGCCTCCTGCGGCACCTCGACGCGGCCCACCATCTTCATGCGCTTCTTGCCCTCTTTCTGCTTCTCGAGCAGCTTGCGCTTGCGGGTGATGTCACCGCCGTAGCACTTGGCCAGAACGTCTTTGCGCATCGCGCTGATCGACTCGCGTGCGATGATGCGCGCGCCGATCGCGGCCTGGATGGGCACCTCGAACTGCTGGCGCGGGATGAGCTTCTTGAGGCGCTCGGTCATGAGCACGCCGTAGGCGTAGGCCTTCTCGCGGTGCACGATCGCGCTGAACGCGTCGACCGCCTCGCCCTGCAGCAGGATGTCGACCTTGACGAGGTCGGCCTCCTGATCGCCCGCGGGCTCGTAGTCGAGGCTCGCGTAGCCCGCCGTCTTGCTCTTCAGCTGATCGAAGAAGTCGAACACGATCTCGCCGAGCGGCATCGTGTACTTGATCTCGACCCGGTCTTCACCGAGGTAGTCCATGCCGATGAGCGAACCGCGGCGGCTTTGGCAGAGCTCCATGATCGTGCCGACGTAGTCCTTCGGCGCGAGGATCGCCGCGCGCACCATGGGCTCGCTCACGGCGGCGATCTTCGCGCCGGTCGGGAACTCGCTCGGGTTGGTGACCGTGAACTGCTTCTTGTCGTCGGTCGTCACCTCGTAGGTCACGCTCGGCGCCGTCGAGATGAGGTCGAGACCGAACTCGCGCTCGAGGCGCTCGGTCACGATCTCGAGGTGCAGCAGCCCCAAGAATCCGCAGCGGAACCCGAAGCCCAGCGCGACCGAGGTCTCGGGCTCGTAGTTGAGCGAAGCGTCCGACAGCTTGAGCTTGTCGAGCGCCTCGCGCAGCACCGGGTAGTCGCTGCCGTCGATCGGGTACAGCCCCGAGAACACCATCGGCTTCGGGTCGGTGTAGCCCGCGAGCGCCGTCGTCGCCGGCTTCTGCGCGTTCGTGACGGTGTCGCCGACCTTCGACTGGCGCACGTCTTTCACGCCGGTGATGAGGTAGCCCACCTCGCCCACGCCGAGCCCCTTGCTGGGGGTCGGCTCGGGCGCGCTCACGCCGATCTCGAGCAGCTCGTGCGTCGCCCGCGTCGACATCATCTGGATGCGCTCGCGCGGGCTCAGCCGGCCATCCACCATGCGGACATAGGTGACGACGCCGCGGTACGAGTCGTAGACCGAATCGAAGATCATCGCGCGGGCGGGAGCATCGGGGTCGCCCGTCGGAGCGGGGATCTGCCGCACGACCTCGTCGAGCAGCCCCTCGACGCCGGCACCCGTCTTGCCGCTCACGCGCAGCACCTGATCGGGGTCGCCGCCGATGAGACCCGCGAGCTCTTTCGCGTACTTCTCGGGGTCGGCCGCCGGCAGGTCGATCTTGTTGAGCACCGGGATGATCGTCAGATCGTTCTCGAGCGCCAGGTACAGGTTGGC
The DNA here is from genome assembly GCF_051860105.1 of Microcella sp. Taxonomy (GTDB): domain Bacteria; phylum Actinomycetota; class Actinomycetes; order Actinomycetales; family Microbacteriaceae; genus Microcella. The sequence continues at coordinate 5,005 of NZ_JBHYEO010000024.1, read as the reverse complement.
GAGCGTCTGGGCCTCAATGCCCTGCGCCGCGTCGACGAGCAGAATGGCGCCCTCGCACGCGGCGAGCGAGCGGCTCACCTCGTAGGTGAAGTCGACGTGCCCGGGGGTGTCGATCATGTTGAGCGCGTACGTGACGGGCTTACCGCCCTCCGCCGGAGCGAGAGCCCAGGGCATCCGCACCGCCTGGCTCTTGATTGTGATGCCGCGCTCGCGCTCGATGTCCATGCGGTCGAGGTACTGCGCGCGCATGTCGCGGTCGCTGACGACCCCCGTGATGCCGAGCATGCGGTCGGCGAGGGTCGACTTGCCGTGATCGATGTGCGCGATGATGCAGAAGTTGCGGATCAGCGTCGGGTCGGTCGCGGCGGGGGCGAGCGGCGTGAGGGCGCGAGGAGACATTTGGTGTCATTCTCCCATGCGATAGGGAGGCTGGCAGACCGTCGAGTGGCCGAGCGCGCACCGCACCTGGTAACGTAAGCGGTTGGCTTGCGTGTCAGAAAGCCCTCTCTCTTTCGACACGGAACGCGGCTGGGAATTTCGCCGCGATGCTCGCATCGCACCGGCACCCCACCCCGGCCGCTCACACACACCGTTCATCTCGAAGAAAGCACACACGTGGCAAACATCAAGTCGCAGATCAAGCGCATCAAGACCAACCTCAAGGCGCAGGAGCGCAACAAGGCGATCAAGAGCGAACTCAAGACGGCCATCCGCCGCACCAACGAGGCGGTCGCCTCGGGTGACAAGGCCAGCGCTGAGGCCGCCCTCAAGACGGCGACCAAGAAGCTCGACAAGGCCGTCAGCAAGGGCGTCATCCACGAGAACCAGGCGGCGAACCGCAAGTCGTCGATCGCCAAGAAGGTCGCGGCGCTCTAGCCCCACCTCGAACGTCGCAACGCCCCGTCGGCATTGGCCGACGGGGCGTTGTCGTGAGCATGGCGACCCGGGCCTGACCCGTGGGCGGACTGCTGAGTTGCGCTTATCGACACCGTGCGTTTCGGCTCAGCACGTGCGCCGTTTCGCACGGTGACTGCCGAACGGCACAGTCACGACACGGTCGACCCACCGTGTGCGCGAAAGGCAGAGAGCGCACCGCAGCGCGACTCTACCGTCACGGCGCGCGCGCCGCAGCGCGCGCGGAGCTGCCCTACAGCTCGAGACCGCGGTCGGCGACGACGCGCACGAGGCTCTCGAGGGCGTACACGGGGTCGCGCTGCGCGCCCTTCACGGCGGCATCGGTCTCGGCGACGGTGAGGATGGCGCGGCCGAGCCCTTCCTCGCTCCAGCCCTGCAGGTCGCGACGGGCGCGGTCGACCTGCCACGGGGCGAGGCCGAGCTGCGAGGCGACCTGGCCGCCCGAGCCCCGGGTGCCGCCGACCTTCGCCATCGTGCGCAGCTTCATCGCGAACGCGGCGACCATCGGCACGGGGTCGGCACCCGTCGCGAGCGCGTGGCGCAGCAGGCCGAGCGCCTCGCCGTGACGGCCGGCGATCGCGGCATCGGCGACGGCGAACGAGTTCACCTCGACACGGCCGCCGTAGTACTTCTCGACGGTCGTCTCGGTGATCTCGCCCTCGGTGTCGGCGAGCAGCTGCTGGCACGCGCCGGCGAGCTCGGCGAGGTCGTAAGTGAAGGCGCTCACGAGCGCGCGCAGCGCGGCGGGCGCGATCGGGCGGCCCGCGTGCCGGAACTCGGCGGCCGCGAAGTCGGCGCGGTCGTTGTCGCGCGTCAGTGCGGCGCACACGACCTCGATGCCGCCGCCCGTGCCCTGCCGGATGGCGTCGAGCAGCTTCTTGCCGCGCACTCCCCCGCCGTGGCGGATGAGCACGACGACCTCGTCGGCGGGCGCGGCGATGTACTCGAGCGCCTCCTCGAGGAAGGCGTCGTTCATGGTCGCCGCCGCGTCGATGCGGATCAGCCGCGGCTCGCCGAACAGCGAGGGGCTCGCGAGGGTGATGAGCTCACCGGGCGCGTAGGCGTCGGCGCGCAGGTCGTGCACCTCGAGGCTCGGGTCCTGCTCGCGCAGGGCATCCCGCAGCAGGCGGCTCGCGCGCTCGGCCAGGAAGTCTTCCGGCCCGCTCACGAGGATGACCGGCGCCGCGCGGATCTGGTGCCATGCGAGCTGCGGGATGCTCGCCGCGACCCGCGCGGACCCGGCGGGTTTCTTCGGCGCTGCCATGACGGCCAGCCTACCGAGGCGGGCCGACGCCGCCGCGCTCGCTCCAGAGGCGGAGCCCTGCCTCTGAACCGCCCGCGGGAGCGAGCAGCACGAGGCCGTGCACGTCGCTGCGCAGCACCGTCGAGCCGGCGCCCGCGAGCACCTCGAGCAGGGCGGGAGCGGGGTGGCCGTAGGTGTTGTCGGCCCCGACGCCGATGAGGGCGACGGGAGCCCCGAGGTCTGTGTAGAGCGGCTCGTGCTGATCGGGCGAGCCGTGGTGGCTGACCTTGACGACGTCGACGGGGGCCAGCGGCTGCGCGGCGGCGAGCATGCGCTGGGCATCCGCCCCCAGGTCGCCCAGGGCGAGCATGCTCGGGCAGTCGCCGCAGGTCGCCCCGCGCAGCTCGAGCACGATGCTCGCGTCGTTGCCCGGTTCGACGCCGCGATGCGCGGGCGGCCACAGCACCCGCCAGCGGTGGTCGCCGAGCTGACCGCGCGCTCCCGCCGCCACGGTCTCGACCTCGGCTCCCCCGGCGACGAGCGCGTCGACGAGGTGCTCATCGAGCGGGCCGTCCGTCGGCCCGATCAGGGCTCGGTCGACGCGGCCGATCACAGCGGGGGTTCCCCCGGCGTGGTCGAGGTCGAAGTGGGTGAGCACGAGCAGGTCGATGCGCCCGACGCCGAGGGTGTCGAGGCAGGCGGAGAGGCGCTCGGGCTCGGCTCCCGTGTCGATGAGCGCGACGGCGCCTGCGCTGCGCACGAGCACGGCGTCGCCCTGCCCGATGTCGCACTGCGCGATGACCCAGTCGCCCGGGCGGCCGAGCGTGCGCAGGGCGGCGGTGCCCGCGGTCGCCCCCATCACGACGACGAGCACCGCGGCGGTCACGAGGGCGAGCCGCCGACGCAGCCGAGCAGTGCCCAGCCGCGCCGGCACGCCCGCGGCCAGCAGCCCCGCGACGGTCAGACCCGCGAGCAGCAGCGCCCCGGCAAGCCCCTCGGGCCACGGCAGCAGCGCGCCCGGCAGCTGCGAGGTCACGCGCGCGACTCCCGCGATCCAGGCCGCGGGCAGCCAGGCCAGTCCGGCGACGAGCATGGCGAGCGGCGGGATGACCGGCGCGAGCAGGCACGCGATCATGCCCACGATCGTCGCCACCGGGGCGGCGGGCGCCGCGAGCACGTTCGCGATGACACCGCTGAGCGGCACCTCGGGCGCGAGCAGGATGAGCACGGGCTGGCACGCCAGCTGCGCGCTGAGCGGCACGGCGATGGCGAGCGCGAGCCACGCCGGCAGCACGCGCGCGAGCAGCGCGGCGAGCGGGCCGGCGAGCACGAGCAGCGCCGCCGTGGCGAGCACCGACAACGCGAACCCGTACTCGCGGGCGATCCAGGGGTCGAGCACGATGATGCCGAGCACGGCGATGCCGAGCACGGGCAGGCCGCGCGCCGGGCGCCCGCTCACGAGGGCGAGCAGCACGACCGCGGCCATGACGGCCGCGCGCACGACGCTCGGCTCGGGGGTCACGAGCACGACGAAGCCGCCGAGCGCGAGCAGGGCCGCTCCGACGCGCACCGGGCGCGGCCAGCGGGCGAGCGCGCCGATGCCGAGCACGAGCCCGACGACGATGGCGCAGTTGGCGCCCGAGACCGCGGTGAGGTGGCTGAGCGCGCTGGCCTTCATGGCGGCATCGAGGTCGTCGCTCACGGCCGTCGTGTCGCCGATGGCGAGGCCGGGCAGCAGCGCGGCCCCGTCGCCCGCGAAGGCGGACATGAGGGCGAGGAAGCCAGCGCGCAGGGCATCCGCGCCCGCCACGAGCGGGGGCGCTGCGGCGACGGGCTCGAGCGCGGTGACGGGCCGCACGAGCGCGACCCGGTCGTCGCCGGCCTCGAGGGCGATGAGCCGCACGCGACCCTCGAGCCGGGTGCCGAGCGCCAGCCGCTCGCCGACCTCGAGACCGAGCACGCGCACGGGAACCCGCACCGCGATCGACGGAGCGTCGTCGAGCACGACGCTCACGATGAGCGCGTCGGCGCTCACCCCGCCCCAGCCCGAGCCCGGGCCGGGCGGCGGGGCGACCCCCGACTGCTCGAGCTCGAGCACCGCGGCCACCGACCCGCCTCCGTCGAGCGCGGAGGCCAGCACCGGCGGCGTGCGGGCCGGAGCCGCGAGTGCGACCGCCGCCGCGATGACCGCGATTGCGACGACGCTCGGGATGCCCGCCGCGACCACCGCGATCGTGCGCGCCGCACGGCTCCGGTGCCGCAGCACCCCCACCGCGAGACCGGCGAGGGCGAGGGCGCCCAGCCCGACGGGCGCCGCGGCTTCCGGTGCCCCCACGAGCGCGAGGGCGGCGAGCCAACCGGCGAGGGCGGGCAGCGCGAGGCGGCCATCGATGGCGCGCGGCGGGGTCACACGGTCGCCTGGTCGCGGAGGCCGTCGAGCGTCCGCTCACCGATACCGCTGACGGCGGTGAGCTCGTCGACGCTCCGGAAGGGCCCGTTCTGCTCGCGCCAGGCGATGATGCGAGCGGCGATCGCGGGGCCCACACCGGGCAGCGTCTCGAGGGCGGCGGCATCGGCCGTGTTGAGGTTGACGCGGCCGTCGCTCGCGACGCCGGGCGGCCCGGGTGCTGCGGCGGGCACCTCGCCGACGACCGGCACGCGCAGCTGCTCGCCGTCGACGACCACCCGGGCGAGGTTGACGCCCGCGAGGTCGGCATCGGCGGCCGGACCACCGGCGGCGGCGATCGCGTCGACCACACGGGCACCGAGCGGCAGCTCGACGATGCCCGCATCGACGACGGCGCCGAGCACGTGCAGCACGACGACCTCGACGGCAGCCGTCGGCCC
>NZ_JBHYEO010000023.1:4178-35357 GCF_051860105.1 Microcella sp. | reverse complement strand
CCTCGGCGACGGCATGCGGGTGCATGTCGCGTTGCCGCCCATCGCCTGGGGCGGCACGGCCATCTCGGTGCGTCTGCCCCGGGTCGACCGGGTCACGCTCGAGGGCTCCGGTCTCGAGGCGGAGACGCTCTCCGAGCTTCGGCGGGCCCTGCACGATCGGCGCACCGCGATCTTCACCGGAGCGACCGGCAGCGGCAAGACGACCCTCATGGCGGCGTGGCTCAGCGACGCCCTCGCATCCGATCGCATCGTCATCATCGAAGACGTCGCTGAGGCGCCGATCGCCCACCCGCACGTCGTAGCACTGGAGTGCCGGCAGCCCAATATGGAGGGTGCGGGCGGGGTCGACCTCGCGCGGCTCGTACGCGAGGCACTGCGCATGCGGCCCGATCGGCTCGTCGTGGGGGAGTGCCGGGGCGCGGAGATCCGCGAGTTCCTCGCCGCGCTCAACACGGGCCACCGTGGCGGGTCGGGCACGCTGCACGCGAACTCCCTCGTCGATGTGGCCGCGCGGCTCGAAGCGGTCGGCATGATCGCGGGGCTCGCCCCCGAGGCTCTGGCCCGGCAGGTCATCAGCGGTATCGACCTCGTCGTGCATCTCGAGCGCGGCCCCGCCGGCGGCCGTCGAGCCGCCCTCGGCCGCTTCGCCCTCGACGAGCGCGAGCGCTTGCGGGTCGTGCCCATCGAGCGCGGGGCCCCCGCCATCGTGCCCGCGAACGGCGGCGTCGCCGACGACGGGGCGGCGCCATGACCCGGCCGGGGCCGTCGCCTGGTGAGGGAGCGCTCGCCAGCCAGCTGCACCGGCTCGCCGTTCTCATCGCCGCGGGCGTGGGGCCTCGTGCGGCATGGATGCATACCGCTGCGTCGGCCGGAGATCCGACGCTCACCCGCGTCGCCATGGCGATCGAGCGCGGCGACGACATCGGTGCCGCCATCGCGGCGGCGGGAGGCGTCGGCGCTGCGATGGGCTCGTCCTCGACCGTCGTCGCCGACGTGCATCGCCCTCTTGCGGAGGCGGATGCCGCGTGGCGTTCGCTCGCCGCGGCGTGGCGGGTGGCGACCACGAGCGGGGCACCGCTCGCGCCCGCGCTGCGAGGTTTCGCGGAGGGGCTGCGCGATCGGGAGGCCGCGCGCCGCGACATCCGCATCGCCCTCGCCGGTCCGCGCGCCACCGCCCGCATCGTGATGGTGCTGCCCGCCATCGCCGTGCTGCTGGGCCTCCTCATGGGTGTCGACCTCGTGAGCACCTGGACGAGCCCCGTCGGGGCCGGTGCGCTGACCGGCGGGCTCGTGCTCGTCGTCGTCGCACGGCGATGGATGCGGCACCTGCTGAACGCCGCCGCGCCGCCCCCGCCGACCGTCGGGCTCGCTCTCGACCTGCTCGCGGTCGCGGCCGGCGGCGGCGGCTCGCCCGAGGCCGCAGCGGCTCTCGTCGAGGCAGAACTGAGTCGTGTCGGACTCGTCGGCGCCGGTGAGGCCGCCGACGGGCTCGCACTGGCGTCTCTCGTCGCGCGGACGCGGCCGAGGCTCGCGCCGCCGCGCGGGCCTCGGCGCGCGAGACGGCGGAGCGGTTGGCGGTGCGGCTCATGCTGCCGCTCGGCGCGTGCATCCTGCCCGCCTTCCTTCTGCTCGGCGTCGTGCCCATGCTGATCGGGCTGCTCTCCTCCACAGCAGGGGCGTGGTGACCCGGGCACGGCGGTGACGCGCCCCGTCATCGCGCCCGACCGGGTCTCCGGCACACTCGTGGTGTTCGTGCCGACCGATCGCCCGCCCCCGGGCCCCTCGAGAGGACGAACCCCCATGCCCCGCACCGCTCCCACCCCGCATCTCCCGTTCCGCCGCGCCGTCGTGCGTGATGACGACCGCGGCGCCGCGACCGCCGAGTACGCGATCGCCACCATGGCCGCGGTCGGTTTCGCCAGCCTGCTCGTCGTGATCATGCAGAGCGACGAGGTGCGGGGCATCCTCACCGACCTCGTTCGCACGGCGCTCACGGTCGGCGGGTGACGCCCCGGTCGCGGTCGTGCGGGCTCGACGATCGCGGTTCGGTGACGGCGGAGATCGTCGTCACCCTCCCCGCGGTCGTCATGGTGCTCGTCGCGTGCCTCGGCGGGCTGGGTCTCGCCAGCTCCCAGCTACGGGCGCAGGATTCCGCGGCCGATGCCGCCCGGGTGCTCGGCCGCGGCGACGCCGTCGCGATCGCCGAGCAGCTCGTGGCGCGATCCGTGCCGGGGGCTGCTCTGGTCATCAGCAGACCCCAGGCCCTGGTGTGCGCGACCGTCGTCGTCGAGCAGCGCCTGCTCCTCGTTCCGTTGCGGGTTGAGGGCGCGTCCTGCGCCCTCGACGGCGGCCGATAAGCAGCCCTCTGGCGAGCCGGTGAACACGGGGCGTGGTCGATCCCGCTCGGCGGACGAGCGCGGCGCGGGCTCCGTTCTCGTCGTCGCCCTCGTGGCCGTCATCGCGCTCGCGGGCCTGACCGCTCTCGGCGGTGCCCACGCCCTCGTGCGCGGGCAGCGGCTCAGCGCGGCCGCCGACGCGGCGGCGCTCGCCGCGGGTGACGCCCTGCTCGGGTGGGTCGCGGGCGAGCCGTGCACCCTCGCGCAGCGGGTCGCCGAGGCGCATGCCGTGCGGCTCGCCGAGTGCTCGAGTGAGGGGCTGACCGTGCTCGTGCGGGTCGAGTCGAGCATCCTCGGCCTGATCGTCAGCCGTTCGGCGCGGGCGGGTCCGCCGGAGCCCGGGTGGTAGTGCTCAGGCGTTTCCTGTGTATGGTGTGCCTGATTGCGGCACACGGCTCCGCCACCGTGCCGCGGCACCGGCCGGGGTGCGGATGCGATCCCCCCGCCGCATTGAGGGTCATAGGTAAGGAGCACCGTGCCACAGGGCAAGAAGCTGGTCATCGTCGAGTCGCCCGCCAAGGCGAAGACGATCGGCAAGTACCTCGGCGACGACTACGAGGTGCAGGCCTCCGTCGGCCACATCCGCGACCTCGTCGAGCCCAAGAACCTGCCGCCCGAACTCAAGAAGGGCCCGCTGGGCAAGTTCTCGATCGACGTCGACAACGGCTTCGAGCCCTACTACGTGGTCTCCGACTCGAAGAAGAAGACGGTCGCCGACCTCAAGCGCGCGCTGAAGGACGCCGACGAGCTCTGGCTCGCCACCGATGAAGACCGCGAGGGGGAGGCCATCGCGTGGCACCTGCTCGAGGTGCTCAAGCCGAAGGTGCCCGTCAAGCGCATGGTCTTCCACGAGATCACCGCCGAAGCCATCCAGCGCGCCGTCGACAACACGCGCGAGCTCGACACCGCGCTCGTCGACGCCCAGGAGACTCGGCGCATCCTCGACCGCCTCTACGGCTACGAGGTCAGCCCCGTGCTGTGGCGCAAGGTCGGCCCCGGCCTGAGCGCCGGGCGCGTGCAGTCGGCCGCCACGCGACTCGTCGTCGACCGTGAGCGTGAGCGGCTCGCGTTCGTCACCGCGAGCTACTGGGACCTCGACACGACCCTCGCCCCGACCGCGGGCGACACCCCGTTCACGGCCCGGCTCGCCCGCCTCGACGGCAAGAAGGTGGCGTCGGGCCGCGACTTCACCGACCGCGGCGAGCTCAAGTCGGCCGACGCCGTCGCGCTCGACGAGGCCCTGACGACCTCGCTTGCCGAGGCGCTGCGCGACCCCGCGATCGCCGTGACCGTCACGAGCGTCGAGTCGAAGCCGTACACGCGCCGCCCTGCCGCCCCGTTCACGACCTCGACCCTGCAGCAGGAGGCCGGGCGCAAGCTCCGCTTCACCGCGCGACAGACCATGTCGGTCGCGCAGTCGCTGTACGAGAACGGCTACATCACCTACATGCGCACCGACTCCACGACGCTGTCGCAACAGGCGGTGGATGCGGCGCGCTCGCAGGCGGCCGCCCTCTACGGCGCCGACAGCGTCCCCGAGACCCCCCGCGTCTACGCGAGCAAGTCGAAGAACGCGCAGGAGGCGCACGAGGCTGTGCGGCCCGCGGGCGACGTGTTCCGCACGCCGAGTGAGCTCGAGGGCACGCTGCGCGGCAACGACTGGAAGCTCTACGACCTGATCTGGAAGCGCACCGTCGCGAGCCAGATGGCGGATGCCCGGGGCCAGACCGCGTCGGTCAGCATCCAGGCCGGCCCCACGTCCGGCTCGGCGACCCCGGCCGGCGCGATCGCTGAGTTCGCGGCGAGCGGCACCGTCATCACCTTCCGCGGCTTCCTCGCCGCGTATGAGGAGGGGCAGGACGAGACCCGCGACACCGACGAGAAGGCTGAGCCGGCCGAGGCGAAGCTGCCGCCGCTCACCGTCGGCCAGCAGCTGCGCGTCGTCGACGTCGAGGCCAAGGGTCACGAGACGAGCCCGCCGGCGCGCTACACCGAGGCGAGCCTCGTCAAGGCGCTGGAAGAGCGCGGCATCGGCCGCCCCAGCACGTATGCCGCGATCATCTCGACGATCGTCGACCGGGGCTACGTCACCCCGCGCGGTTCGGCGCTCGTGCCGAACTGGATCGCCTTCTCGGTCGTCCGCCTGCTGGAAGAGAACTTCAGCGACCTCGTCGAATACGACTTCACGGCCGAGATGGAGGAGGACCTCGACCGCATCGCCAACGGCGAGGCCGACCGCACCGAGTGGCTGACCGGCTTCTACTTCGGCGACGACCACCAGCCCGGTCTGCGACCTGTCATCGACAACCTCGGCGACATCGACGCGAAGACGCTCAACTCGATGCCGCTCACCGACACGATCACGCTGCGCATCGGCAAGTACGGCCCCTACCTCGAGGTCGTCGACCCCGCGGCCGAGGCGGCGGCTGACGGCACCCCCGCGACCCCGCGGCGCGTGAACCTGCCGCAAGACCTCGCCCCCGACGAGCTCACGCCGACGAAGGCGCAAGAACTCGTAGATGCTCCCGTCGTGGGCGACCGCGTGCTGGGCATCAACCCCGAGAACGGCAAGCGCGTCGTGGCGAAGGACGGCCGGTTCGGCCCCTACGTGACCGAACTGGACCCGGAGCCCGAGGTGAGCCCCGAGGAGGCCGCCGCAGCTGCGGCTGCCGCCGCGCTCGCCGCCGAGCCCGTCGTCGACCCGGCCACCGGCGAGGTGCTGCCGGCGCCCAAGAAGCGCGCGCCCGCCAAGAAGAAGGCGCCCGTCGAGAAGCCGCGCACGGCATCCCTCTTCACAGACATGGACCCGGCGACGATCGATTTCGAGACCGCGATGAGGCTGCTGAGCCTGCCGCGCACGGTCGGCGACGACCCCGAGAGCGGCGAGCCCATCACGGCGCAGAACGGGCGGTACGGCCCGTACCTGAAGAAGGGCACCGACACCCGCTCGCTCGACGCCGAGGCGCAGATCTTCGAGATCGACCTGGCGGGCGCGCTCGCGAAGTTCGCCGAACCCAAGTACGGCGCGCGCAAGGCCTCGAGCGCGCTCAAGGAGTTCGACGCCGACCCCGTCAGCGGCAAGCCGATCAAGCTGAAAGACGGCCGCTTCGGCCCCTACGTGACCGACGGCGAGACCAACGCCACGGTGCCGCGCGGCGAAGACCCGATGGAGATCGACTTCGACCGGGCCGTGCAGCTCATCGCCGACAAGCGCGCGAAGGGCCCGGCGAAGAAGCCCGTCAAGCGCGCGCCCGCGGCGGGGGCGAAGACGGCCGCGAAGAAGGCCCCGGCGAAGAAGGCGGCCGCGAAGCCCGCGCCCAAGAAGGCGTCGTGACAGGGCTGTTCATCACCCTTGAGGGCGGTGACGGCTCGGGCAAGAGCACCCAGATGGGCGCCCTGACCGAGTGGCTGCAGTCGCGCGGCCGCACCGTCGTGCAGGCGCGAGAGCCGGGCGGCACCGACCTCGGGCTCGAGCTCCGCGAGATCGTGCTGCACCGGCGCGGCCACATCGCCCCCCGCGCCGAAGCGCTGCTCTACGCGGCCGACCGGGCGCACCACATCGCGACGGTCGTGCGCCCTGCGCTCGAGCGCGGCGGCGTCGTCATCCAAGACCGCTACCTCGACTCCTCGGTCGCCTACCAGGGCGCCGGGCGCGTGCTCGACCCGACCGAGGTGCGCGACCTCTCGCTGTGGGCCACAGAGGGGCTGCTGCCGCACCTCACCGTGCTGCTCGACCTCGACCCGGCGGTGGGCCGCGAGCGCCTCGATGCGAGTCGCACCCGCTACGACCGCCTCGAAGCGGAGGAAGCCGACTTCCACGAGCGCGTGCGCGCCGCCTATCTCGCGCTCGCCGAGGCCGAACCCGAGCGATTCCTCGTGCTCGACGCGACCCGGCCGGTCGACGAGCTGCAGGCGAGCATCCGTGATCGGGTGTCGGCCCTGCTCGACTAGGGTGGCGCCATGACGGCCTGGAGCGACCTGACCGGCCAGGAGGCCGCTATCGCGGCGCTGCAGGATGCCGCTGCCGACCCCGAGGCGATGACGCACTCGTGGCTCATCACGGGTCCGCCCGGCTCGGGCCGCTCGAATCTCGCCTTCGCCTTCGCCACCGCGCTGCTGCAGGGATCGACCGCGACCGACGCCGAGGCGCAGCGCACGGCGACGCAGGTCGCGGCCCGCACGCACCCCGACCTGGCCGTGCTCGCCACCGATCGCGTGATCATCGCGATCGAGGAGGTGCGCCAGCTGGTCGCGCAGAGCCAGTTCTCGCCGAGCGTCGCGCCCTACCGCGTGATCGTCATCGAAGACGCCGACCGCATGACCGAGCGCACCTCGAACGTGCTGCTGAAGGCGCTAGAGGAGCCGCCGCCGCGCACGGTCTGGATCTTGTGCGCTCCGAGCGCGGCCGATCTCATCCCGACGATCCGCTCGCGGGTGCGCACGGTGCGGCTCCGGGTGCCGAGCGTCGCGGAGGTCGCCGAGTTGCTCGTGCGCCGCGACGGCGTCGAGCCCGCCCTCGCCGAGCGTGCCGCCCGCGAGTCGCAGACCCACATCGGCATGGCGCTGCGCCTGGCGACCGACGCCGATGCGCGCGAGCGCCGGGCGCGCACGCTCGAGCTCGCCCTCGGCGTGCAGAGCGTGAGCGGCGCGGTGCTCGCGGCCGAGCGCCTCGTCGCCATCGCGACCGACGATGCCAAGGCCTTCACGGCCGAGCGCGAGGAGGAGGAGCGAGCGGCGGCACTGCGCTCGCTCGGCATCGAGCCGGGCGCGAGCGTGCCGATGGGGCTGCGAGCGAGCCTGAAGGCGCTGGAGGAGGATCAGAAGCGTCGCGCGACCCGGTCGGTGCGCGACGGCATCGATCGTGTGCTCGTCGACCTCATGTCGCTCTACCGCGACGTGCTGCTGCTGCAGCTGGGGGCCGGTGCCGAGCTCGTCAACGAGGCGATCCGCGGCGAGCTCGAGGTCGCCGCGCGCGGGGGCAGCGCCGAGCAGTCGCTCGCCGCGCTCGATGCCATCGCGCTGGCCCGCCGCCGCATCGAGGGCAACACGCCTCCGGCGCTCGCGCTCGAAGCCATGCTCATCACGGCGAGCGGAAGGGTGCCGGCGCTAGGCTCCCCCTCGTGACCCGCCGCACCGCGCCTCGAACGGCCGCCCTCGCCTCGATTATCCTCGTGCCCCTGCTGCTGCTGAGCGGGTGCGTGCCCAGCTGGCTGCAAGGGCTGGTCAGCGGCGGCGATGTCTCGACGCCCACGGGCGAAGAGGTCGCGGAGAACCTGCGGCCGTACTACACCCAAGTGCTGACGTGGACGGGCTGCGGCGGCGGCGCCCAGTGCGCGACGGCGATCGCGCCGCTCGACTGGGAGAACCCGGGTGTGGGCGACGACGTCGAGCTCGCCCTCGTGCGCCACCCCGCGACGGGTCAGGCGCAGGGCTCGCTCTTCATCAACCCGGGAGGTCCGGGAGCCTCCGGCTTCGATTTCGTGCGCGACAGCGTCGACTTCGCGGTCAGCACCGACCTGCAGCGCGAGTTCGACATCGTGGGCTGGGACCCTCGCGGCGTCGGTCGGTCGAGCGCCGTGACCTGCTACACCGATCCGGCCGATCTCGACGCGTTCATTTTTGGCATTCCGGAGGCGCCGTTCGGCACGCCCGAGTGGGAGGCGGAGATCGTCGCGAGCTCGGTCGCGTTCGCCGAGGCGTGCGCCGAGAACACGGGCCCGCTGCTCGAGTTCGTCGACACGAACAGCACCGTGCGCGATCTCGACATGATGCGGGCGATCGTGGGGGATGCCCAGCTGAACTACTTCGGATACTCCTACGGCACCGACATCGGCGCCCGCTACGCCGACCGGTTCCCCGACAAGGTCGGCCGGCTCGTGCTCGACGGGGCGACCGACCCGACGACGACGACGTTCGACGTCGTGCTCGCGCAGTCGGAAGGCTTCGAACTGGCGCTGCGCGCCTACCTCGAGGGGTGCCCCGCGCTGGGCGCCTGCCCGTTCCCCGGCACCATCGACGAGAGCCTGGCGCTCATCCGTGCCCTCTACGACGAGCTCGGCGAGAACCCCATCGAGGCGGAGGACGGCCGGTTCTTCGACGGCGCGGTGCTCGACATCGCCATCGCGACGGCGCTCTACGACGAGGGCTCGTGGTCGTTCTTGAGCCAGATGTTCACCGAGCTGCGCACGGGTGTGGTCGAGACCGGGTTCCTGCTCGCCGACTTCTACTACGGGCGCGAGAACGGCGAGTACATCGACAACTCGCTCGAGGCCTTCATCGCTATCAACTGCCTCGACTACCCGGTCGAGACCGATCGGGCCGTGATCGCCCAGCAGAACGAGCAGATCAGGGCGGTTGCCCCGACGACGGCCGACCCCTCGCCGCTCGGCGATGTGCTGTGCGCCAACTGGCCCTACCCGTTCGAGGGCGAGCTCGGGCCGGTGAGCGGCGCGGGTGCCGCACCCATCCTGGTCGTGGGCACGACGGGCGACCCGGCGACGCCGTACCAGTGGGCCGAAGCGCTCGCCGAGCAGCTCGAGAGCGGCGTGCTGCTCACGTGGGTGGGTGAGGGTCACATCGCCTACGACGAAGGCGACCCGTGCATCAACGACATCGTCGACGACTACTTCATCACGGGCGCGGTTCCCGCCGACGGCATCGTCTGCCAGGGCTGACGAAATCGGCTAAGCTTTCACCTCGTGTCACGGCCTCGGCCGTGTCCGCCGCCTTAGCTCAGTCGGCAGAGCGTCTCACTCGTAATGAGAAGGTCGTGGGTTCGATTCCCACAGGCGGCTCCACGTGAAGATCCACGACTCAACCTCGTCCCGGTGCGCTGACGCTGTCGCGTCACGGGGTTCGATTCCCACAGGCGGCTCCACCCCTCCTCCTCGCGTTCGGAGCTTGCATGCACGCTGACGCTCGGCCTCCGATCGCGACGACCGTGCTCCGCCGCACGGTGATGGTCGTCGCCGGCCTGAACCTCGCGTACTTCCTCGTCGAGGTGACCATCGCGCTCACGATCGACTCGGTGGCTCTGCTGGCCGACAGCATCGACTTCCTCGAAGACACTGCCGTCAACCTGCTCATCGTCCTGGCCCTCGGCTGGTCGCTCGCGGCCCGCGCCCGCGTCGGCCGTCTGCTCGCCCTCGTGATCCTGCTGCCCGCCATCGCCGTCATCGTGCAGCTCGTGCTGAAGGTGGGCGACCCCGAGGCGCCGGCGGCCCTGCCGCTCATGCTGGCAGCGGGCGGCGCTGCCCTCGTCAACCTGGTGTGCGCGCTGCTGCTCGCCCGTATCCGTGTGGCCGGCGGGTCGATGGTCGGGGCCGCCTGGCTCGCCGCCCGCAACGACGTGATCATCAACATGTCGATCATCGCGATGGGGGTGCTCACCCTCGTGGTCGGCACGGGCTGGCCCGACATCGTGCTCGGCGCGCTCATCATCGTGATCAACGGGCGCGCCGCCGTCGAGGTCTGGAGGCTCGCGGGTGAAGAGACCTTGGCCGCTCGCGCTCTCGCGGGAGAGGACCTCGACGATGACTGAGCCTGAGCGCCCATCGCGCGTCCGCACCGTGATCGCCGTCGGGGCGACCGTGCTCGCGGGCGTCGGGGTTGCCGTGCAGAGTCGTGTGAACGGCGAACTGGGGCAACGCCTTGACGACGGCTTCACCGCCGCACTCATCTCGTTCGGCAGCGGCTGGCTGATTCTGCTCGTCGTCTTGGCGGTGTCACCGCGGGGGCGCGGTGGCATGCGCGCGGTGACCGCAGGGGTGCGCGACGGTCGCCTCGCCTGGTGGATGCTGCTCGGCGGCCTCGCCGGCGCCCTCTTCGTGCTGGCTCAAGGGCTCGTGGCGGGTCTGATCGGTGTGGCGATCTTCACGGTGGCCATCGTCACCGGTCAGACCCTGACCGGCCTCGTGGTGGACGCCACGGGCTTCGCCGGGGTGCGGCGCACGGCCATCGCGCCGAGCCGCCTCATCGGAGCCGCCATCACGATCGCTGCCGTCGGTGTCGCGGTGGGGCCCCGTCTGGACGGTTCGGAGTTTCCGGTCGCGGCGATCGCCTGGCCTCTGCTTGCCGGCCTCGCCATCGGATTCCAGCAGGCCGTCAACGGGCGGGTGCGCACCGAGTCGCAGTCGGCGCTGGCTGCCACGACCATCAACTTCACCGTCGGGACGGCGGCGCTGTTCGTGGCGGCCGTCGTTCACCTTCTCGTGGCCGGGCTTCCGGAGTCATTGCCCACCAACCCCCTGCTGTATATCGGCGGTGCCGTGGGCACGATCTTCATCGCCATCCAGACGGTGACCGTCGGGCGCATCGGGGTACTGGTGCTGGGGCTGAGCCTCATCGCTGGGCAGCTCGCCGCCGCGCTCGTGTTCGACGTCGTCGCACCGCTCGGCCCGAGCTCGACCGGCGCCACGGCTCTCGCGGTCGGCCTCGCGTTCGCCGGAGTGCTTGTGGCGAGCATCCCGACGCCGCGGCCGGGCGGCGGTGCTACTCGGCGGAGTCGTCCTGCGGCGTGAAGTCGAGCGCGAGCGAGTTCATGCAGTAGCGGTCGCCGGTCGGCGTGCCGAAGCCGTCGGGGAACACGTGGCCCAGGTGCGAGCCGCAGGTCGCGCAGCGCACCTCGGTGCGCACCATGCCGAGCGAGGTGTCGTCGATGAGCTCGACCGCCTCGGGGCGCACGGACTCGTAGAAGCTCGGCCAGCCGCAGCCCGAGTCGAACTTGGTGCCGGCGACGAAGAGCTCGGCGTTGCAGGCCCCGCAGGTGTAGATGCCCGCGCGGCTCTCGTCGAGCAGCTCGCCCGTCCACGCGCGCTCGGTGCCGGCCTGGCGCAGCACCTGGTAGCGCTCCTCGCCCAGTTCGGCGCGCCACTGCTCCTCGGTCTTCTCGACCGCATAGCTCTTGCCGTCGGTTGCCGGGTTCTGGCCCATGACTCCTCGCTCCTCGCCCGCAGGCGGTTGATCTCCCCCCATTAAACTCGCATTCGTGGCCGACTCCTCCCCGATCCAGAGAACGTGGAGTCAGCTGACCCTCGACGAGTTCTTCGAACTGGCCCGATTGCGCACCGAGGTGTTCTTCCTCGAGCAGCGCATCGACGAGCCCGAGCTCGACGAGCGCGACCGCGACGAGTCGACCGAGCACCTCTGGATCGCGGACGAGCGCGGCGCCGCCGCCTACCTGCGGGTCGTGGTCGACGAGACGCCGCAACCGGGCAATCGGGATGCTCGCCGCCTGATTGGCCGCGTCGTCACCCGCGCCGACCGCCGCGGTGAGGGTCTCGCGCGCCGCCTGCTCGAGCACGTCATCGAGCGCCACGGCCGCGAGCCGCTGGCCCTGCACGCCCAGAGCTACATCCAGCCGCTGTACGCGGCGGTCGGCTTCGAGGCCTACGGGGCCCAGTACCTCGAGGCGGGCATCCCGCATATCGGCATGCACCGTCCAGGCGACGCTGAGGGCGGCTCTCGTACGCTGGGCGCACCATGATCGCCGCGCTCGCCCTCGCCGCCGCGGCCGTGCTGGCGCCGACGACGGTCGCGCCGGCCGCGTCGACGGCCGACTGCGCCGCCGAGTCGGGCTCGTTCACCTGGGGCTTCAAAGAGTCGTTCCGCGCCTACATCAGCGGCTCGATCGCGAACGGCGAGTGGACGACCGAGGGCGGCATCGGCTACGAGACGCCCGCGTTCTTCAGCGACTCGCTCGCCGGCTCGATCGCGCTTGACCCGATCGACGGCAGCCTCGGGGTCGACGGCGCGCTGCGCTTCACGGGCCACGACGGCATTCTCGACACGACGATCTCCGACGTGCGATTCGTCGTCGAGAGCCCCGAGCGGCTCGTGGTCGTCGTCGATATCCGCGGCACGACGCAAGACTTCGTGCCGGTCGACTCGGCCGACGTCCCCTTCCTCACGGGCGACCTCGCAGCGGCTCAGTGGAGCGCGGGAGGCGACGCCCTGCTCATCGAGAGCATCCCGCTCACGCTGACGGCGGAGGGCGCCGACGCCTTCGGCACCTACCCCGAGGGGGAGGCCTTCGATGCGCTCACGCTCTCGCTCGACACGACCGCGGCGTGCGCCACCCAGGCGATCGAGGCGCGAACGGCGGGCGGCGCGGTTCCGCTGATCATCGCCGCCGGCGTCATCGCGGCCGGAGTCGGCATCGGGGCGGTTCTCGCCGTGCTCCTGCGCCGCCGGCGTGCCACGATGGGTGCGTGAGCTCCACCGCTGACCGGTACCGGCGCTTCGCCCGCGAGGCCGCTCCACGGTCGCGCACCTACGCCGCGTGGGCGCAGACCATCGCCGACGACGAGGAGTGCATCGCGCTCATCGACACCCTCCCCGTGGCCGATCGCCAGCCCGTGCTCGTGCTGACTGCCGCGCGGTTCTCGGGATTGTCGGCGACCGGCGATATCCGCGCCTGGCTCGAAGGCGAATGGGATGCGGTGGCCCAGATCGCGCGTAAGCGCGCGACGCAGACGAACGACCCGCGCCGTACGGCGCCCCTGCTCGCGGCCCTGCAGGGCATCCGCGGCCCGATCGCCCTGCTCGAGGTCGGAGCATCCGCCGGGCTCGGTCTGCTCGTCGACCGCTACAGCCACGTGTTCGTCGGCACCGACGGTCATGAGCACCGGGTCGATCTCCCCGACGGCCCCTCGAGCCTCGAGTTGCGCTGCTCGCTGGGCGAGGGCGTTCCGGTGCCCGTGGCGATGCCCGACATCGTGTGGCGGGCGGGGCTCGACCGCAGTCCGCTGCGCCTCGATCGCCCCGACGACGAGCGCTGGCTGCGCACGCTCATCTGGCCCGAGGAGCGCGAGCGCGCGGCCCAGCTCGACGCCGCGATCGCGATCGCGCGCGAGCACCCGCCGCACCTCGTCGCCGGTGACGCGGTCGACGGCGTCGCCGCCCTCGCCGCGCATGCGCCGCACGACGCGACGCTCGTCGTCTGGAGCCCCGCCGTGCTCGTGTACCTCGCGCCCGCCGATCGGTCGCGATTCGCGGCCGCGGTCGCCGAGCTTCCCGGGCACTGGCTGTCGCTCGATGGCCGCCGCGTGCTGCCCGACGTGGGGGAGGCGGCCGACGCGCTGCTGCCCGGGGCTGACGACGACTTCGTGCTCAGCCTCGACGGGCGCCCGGTTGCGCTGGTGTCGGCGCACGGGGACGTCATCGAGCGATGGGTGGATGGTTGGGTCTAGAACGGGGGCGCTGTGCTCATTGATCTCTGCGCCTACGGCGCATAGATTGCCCGGGCGAGCGCGTCGAGCACCGCGGGCGTGCGCGGCCCGAAGCTCAGCACCTCGCCATCGTCCATGTCGACGAAGCGGCGCGTCTCGCCCGCCCGCGTGAGCCCGACGGCGGGCTTCTCGGCAAGCAGACCGTCGACGCCTCCGACGCTCTCGAGCCCACCGGTCATCACGAGGATCAGGTCGGGGTTCGCGGCGACGAGGGCCTCATCGGTCATGGGCCGCAGCCCCGTCCAGCCGATCTCGCCCGCGACGTCGATGCCGCCGAGCCCCTCGATCAGCTCGTCGGCACCCGACTCCTCGCCGAACAGGTAGTAGATGCCGGATGCTCCGCGCAGGTAGAGGAACAGGATGCGCACCCGATCCTCCGGGTCGTCGGGCCTGATCTGCTCGATGTCCGCGAGCACCTCGGCGAGCTCCTGCTCGAGTCGCTGGGCGAGCAGCTCGCCGGTCTCGGGCGAACCCAGGGCGGCCGACACCTGCCGGGCGAGCTCGGCGGGGGCGCCGAGGCCCGGTTCGGCATCCACGTAGACGACCGTCACGCCCGCCTCGCGCAGCTGCAGCACGACGTCGGTCGGCCCGACCGTGCCGTCGGTGATGACGAGGGTGGGGCGCAGCGCCAGCACCGCCTCGCTGCTGATGGCATGCCCGCTGCTCGTGACGATCGGCAGGCCGTCGGCCTCGGGGAAGGTCGTGGAGATGTCGCGGCCGATGACATCGTCGCCGAACCCGAGGGCGAAGACGGTGGCCGCGATCGACCCGGCGATGTCGAGCGGCAGGATGCGGCTCGCGTCGTCGACGACGATCTCGCGATCGCCGTCGAGATCGCGCGAGACCACCGTGACCGGCAGCGACTGCTCAGGATCGACCGCGACCGGCTCGATCGCGGCCGATTCGATGAGCGCCGTCGAGGGCCCCGTGAGATCGCGCGGGTTCTCGGCCACCACGAGCTCGCTCAGGGGCGCGCGCGGCCCCGCTGGCGCCGTCGGCTCCGCGGTCGAGCCGGGCGGTGCCACGGCGCACCCCGCGAGCAGGGCGAGCGTCGCGACGACCGCGGCCGTCGCGACGGCGCGCGGCAGGCGGCGGCGCAGAGGGCGGCGGGTCATCGGCAGTCCGGTCGATCGTGGCGAGCGTACGGTCAGGGTGGTAAGGCAAGCCTAACCCGCGGTGCTGTGCGGTCGGTGGGCGTGCGCTTCGAGCCTGGCGCAGCATCCGCGAGCCGCCCAGGGCCGAAGGTCCTCGCGCTCTACCCTGAGAGCCGTGATGGATGCTCCTGCCGACGGTCTCGACGAGCGCGCGCAGCGCGTGCTCGAGTTCGAGCGCGCGTGGTGGGGGCACAGCGGGGCGAAAGAGCTCGGCATCCGTCGTGAATTCGGGTGGACGGCGGCCCGGTACTATCAGGTGCTGAACGCCGTGATCGACACCGAGGTCGCCGTGCGGTACGACCCCGTTCTGGTGGGCCGGCTGCTCGAGGTGCGCGATGACCGCGCGCATCGGCGACGCACCCGACGTGCGGGCGCCCACGGCGCCGCCTGAGTCCACCCCTCCTGCTGCGGAAGGCATCGCCACGATGGCCGAGTACACCCCCGATCGTTTCGACGAGATCCCTCCCTCTCTCGGCCGCGTGGGCGCGCACCGCGCACCGGCGCCCCGCGGTCGCGGCTGGATCGTCGTCGCCTGGGCGGCGCTCGCGAGCGGTGTGCTCATCGTTGCTGGCCTCTACGGCCTGTCGCTCATCAGCGACCGCGTCACCTTCCCGCTGCCCGGCCTCGACACGGCCGAGCCGATGCCGACTCCGAGCGCCACGACCTCGGCACCGCCCTCGGTCGAGCCCATCACCGACCCCGCGCTCGCGGTGCTGCCGGCGGGCTTCACCATCACGGTTCTCAACGGCACCGAGATCGACGGGCTCGGAGCGAGCGCTCGCGATCTGCTGGCCGCGCCGGGGTGGCCGGTCGGCACGGTCACGGCCGCCGCGCAGACCGACCTCGTCGACACGGTCGTCTACTACAACGATCCAGCGCTCGAGGGAGTCGCGGCGGGCATGGTCGCGCTGCTCGGCGCCGGTGTCACCGAGCTCTCGGACGCCTTCCCCGGCGCCCCGGTGACGATCGCACTGGGTGCCGATTTCGCCGCTCTGGTCGCCCCGTAGCGCGCTGCGTTACGCGGGCGTTTCGGGTCGGTAAAAGGTCGCCGCGCGGCCCTCGCGCCGCCCGTGCGCGCGGGTATTCTCACGTCATCCCCGGCGCTGCCGTGCCGGGCCTGCGAGGAGAACTGCCATGGCCAACGGAACCGTCAAGTGGTTCAACGCCGAGAAGGGTTTCGGCTTCATCACGCTCGAGAACGGCGAGAGCGACGTCTTCGTGCACTACAGCTCGATCGACATGCCCGGCTACAAGGTGCTCGAAGAGGGCCAAGCCGTGACCTTCGAGATCGGCACGGGCACGAAGGGCCCGCAAGCCGAGGGTGTGCGCGTCTCCTGAGTGAGCGAGGCTTCCCGGGCTAGGGTGACCCTCATGATCCGCCGAACCGCCCGCACCGCACTCGCGGCGGTGCTGAGCGCGGGCGTGCTGCTCGCCGTCGTCGGGTGCACGGCCGAGACCCCTCTGCCGGCCCCCACCCCGACGCCGAGCTACGTGTCGACCTACGTCCCCCCGCCGGCCTACGGCATCGCACCCCTCACGGGCGAGCAGATCGAGGTGGGCGCGCTCACGGCACCGTCGCTCGCCGCCAAGGTCGACAACCACCCCGATGCGCGGCCCCAGGTCGGCCTCGAGCGCACCGACATCGTCTTCGAGGAGCTCGTCGAGGGAGGGTTGACGCGCTACGTGGCGGTCTGGCACTCCGATGTGCCCGCCGTCATCGGCCCCGTACGGTCGATCCGCCCGATGGATCCCGACATCATCTCGCCGCTCGGCGGCATCGTCGCCTACTCGGGCGGCCAGAGCCGTTTCGTCGAGATGATGCGCGCCGCACCGGTGTACAACGCCATCCACGGTCAGCGCGACACCGACGCCACCTTCTACCGCGGCGACAATGCGGATGCCCCGCACAACGTGCTCGTGAAGGCCCCGGAGGTCATCGCCCAGCACCTCGACCTCGCGCCTCCCGCGCAGCAGTTCGCCTTCGCCGAGAGCGTCGCGGCGGCCACTGCGACCAAGGACGGCGCGCCCACCGCCGGCATCGATATGCGGTTCGGCGCGGCGAGCACTCCGTCGTGGACCTGGGATGCCGCGAGCGAACGATGGCTCCGCTTCCAGACCGGCGGCGCGCCCGACACCGACTTCACCGGGGCGCAGTTGGGCGCCACCAATGTCGTGGTGCTGCGGGTTCCCGTGCAGGTGATCCAGAGCATCCCGACGACGCAGCTCATCGGGTCGGGCGAGGCGTGGATCTCGACCGGCGGGGCCACGGTGCCGGCCACGTGGTCGAAGTCGTCCATGACGGCGCCCATCCGCCTCCTCGACGCCAACGGCGTCGCCGTGCGGCTCGCTCCCGGCAACACCTGGGTCGAGCTCGTGCCGCTCGGCGGCTCGCTCTCGTTCCGCTAGGGCCGGGGTGCTGCCGCGACAGTCGCGGCGCTGATCGCGCGGCTTGCACTCGCCCTCTCCGAGTGCCAGAATCGTTTAGCACTCACGCTCTGTGAGTGCCAAGAGCTACCGTACGTGAAGCGTCCGGGAGGGACGAGAGACACATGGCTAAGATCATCGCTTTCGACGAGGAGGCCCGTCGCGGCCTCGAGCGCGGCCTCAACATCCTGGCTGACGCCGTCAAGGTCACGCTGGGCCCGCGCGGGCGCAACGTCGTCCTCGAGAAGAAGTGGGGCGCCCCCACCATCACCAACGACGGCGTCTCCATCGCCAAGGAGATCGAGCTCGACGACCCGTTCGAGAAGATCGGCGCGGAGCTCGTCAAGGAGGTCGCCAAGAAGACCGACGACGTCGCCGGTGACGGCACGACCACCTCGGTCGTCCTCGCTCAGGCGCTCGTGCGCGAGGGCCTGCGCAACGTCGCGGCTGGCGCCGACCCCATCAGCCTCAAGCGCGGCATCGAGAAGGCCACGCAGGCCGTCTCGGCCCAGCTGCTGAAGAACGCCAAGGAGGTCGAGACCAAGGAGGAGATCGCCGCCACCGCGAGCATCTCGGCCGCTGACCCCGAGATCGGCGCGCTTATCGCCGAGGCCATCGACAAGGTGGGCAAGGAGGGCGTCGTCACCGTCGAGGAGTCGAACACCTTCGGCACCGAGCTCGAGCTGACCGAGGGCATGCGCTTCGACAAGGGCTACCTGTCGGCGTACTTCGTGACCGACCCGGAGCGCCAAGAGGCGGTGTTCGAAGACCCGTACATCCTGATCGTCAACGGCAAGATCTCGGCGATCAAGGACCTGCTGCCCGTCGTCGACAAGGTGATCCAGAGCGGCAAGCAGCTGCTCATCATCGCGGAGGACGTCGAGGGCGAGGCCCTGGCCACGCTCGTCGTCAACAAGATCCGCGGCATCTTCAAGTCGGTCGCCGTCAAGGCTCCCGGCTTCGGTGACCGCCGCAAGGCCATGCTGCAGGACATCGCCATCCTCACGGGTGGCCAGGTCATCAGCGAGGAGGTCGGTCTCAAGCTCGAGAACGCGACCCTCGACCTGCTGGGCCGCGCGCGCAAGGTCGTCATCACCAAGGACGAGACCACGATCGTCGAGGGTGCTGGCGAGGCCGACGCCATCGCCGGTCGCGTCAAGCAGATCCGCGCCGAGATCGAGAACACCGACTCGGACTACGACCGCGAGAAGCTGCAGGAGCGCCTCGCCAAGCTCGCCGGCGGCGTCGCCGTCATCAAGGCGGGCGCGGCCACCGAGGTCGAGCTCAAGGAGCGCAAGCACCGCATCGAAGACGCCGTGCGCAACGCGAAGGCGGCCGTCGAGGAGGGCATCGTCGCCGGTGGTGGCGTCGCGCTCATCCAGGCCGGCAAGATGGCCTTCGAGTCGGCGGAGATGACCGGTCTCGTCGGTGACGAGGCGACCGGCGCGAACATCGTGCGTGTCGCCATCGATGCCCCGCTCAAGCAGATCGCCCTCAACGCGGGTCTCGAGCCCGGTGTCGTCGCCGACAAGGTGCGGCACCTGCCCGTGGGTCACGGCCTCAACGCCGCGACCGGCGAGTACGTCGACATGCTCGGTGCCGGCATCGCCGACCCGGTCAAGGTGACGCGTTCGGCGCTGCTCAACGCGGCCTCGATCGCGGGCCTCTTCCTCACCACGGAGGCCGTTGTCGCCGACAAGCCCGAGAAGCAGTCGGCGCCCATGGGCGACCCGAGCGGTGGCATGGACTTCTAGGTCACACTGCACGACAGGGCGGCTCCCTCCGGGGGGCCGCCCTTCGTCGTTCGCCCGAGACGACGGGGTGGGGCCGCGGTGCGGCGCGGGCGCGGGCTATGCCGACGCGGCGCGGGCGCCGAGCTGCTCGAAGATGCGCGTGTTCACGTCGTAGGCCCGCAGCACCTCCTCGACCACGCGCTCCTGCTCGTCGGAGGCCCACGGTGCCGCGTCGAGCTGTGCCCGGTAGGAGTCTTTGAAGGCGGCCGGGTCGGCGATCTGGTCGAAGAGGTAGAAGCCGATGCCGTTCGTCTCGAACCCGAACTGGCGGGCGATCACGCGCCCGATGTGGAGGCCCCCGGAGAGGTCGCCGAGGTAGCGCGTGTAGTGGTGCGCGATGTAGCCGGCAGGCCAGGTGGCGGCGACCTCGCGGATGCGCGCCGCGTACTCGATCGTCGCCGGCAGGAGCTGCAGACGGTCAAGCCAGTCGTCGCCGATGAGGAAGGCGAGGTCGGCCTCGAGCGCGGGAAGGCGGGTCAGAGCGGGGGAGAGGAACGGGGCGACGAGCGGAACCTCGCGCATCGCCGGTTCGGCACCCTCGAGGGCCTCGTAGATCGCCCAGTGCTGCGAGACCAGCGCGATGTAGTCGTCGCGTGTCGCCGAGCCGTTCAGTAGCCCGCTCATGAAGGAAGCGCCCTCGCTGCTGCGGTGGCTGGCGCCGCTGCGTTCACGAACGAGGCGCGAGAAGGGGATGACGTCGGCGGGGGACTCGGCGGTGGTCGACACGATGCTCCTTGGGCGTAGGTAAGGCTTACCTTACTCACACGCGGCCGCGAGCGCCAGCGTGATCAGTCGTGCGGTCGAGGCGCGATGCCGAGCTCGGCGCAGGCGCGATCGTAGAGTGCGACGATCTCGCGGCGAATCTCGGCCCGCTCACTGAGGCGCGTCGACCACGCGATGCGCAGCGTCCGCTCGACCTCCGGCTCGGCCGAGGTCGCGTAGACCCAGTCGCCGCCATCGCGATCGAGATCCGTCATGCGCGCGGTGAGCACGGTGCGGTCTCCGAACGCGCGCGCGATGAGGAGGTTGTCGGCGGCGTGGTCGTCGTTCATGTGGTGCAGCACGCCCGACACGATCGCGGGGTCGAAGGCGGGGGCGGACGTCGGCTCGAGAGTCACGCCCCCACCCTAGGGGTGCGCGCGATCAGCGCACGAACATGCGCGCCGCCTGCTGCTCGACGTCGGCGTAGCCCTGGCCGGCGTGCGCGAGCGCTTCGTTCATGGCGGTGAGAGTCTGCTCGACCCGCTGGTAGGCCGCCGCCCACTCGCCGAGCAGCCCCTGGAAGGCCGTGGCCGCCGAGCCGCTCCAGGTGCTCTGCAGGCCCGAGAGATTGCCCTGCAGCCCCGCTGCCTCGGCCTGCAGTCGGCCGATCGATCCTCGCGTCGCGGCGGTGGCGGCGATGACCGCCTCACTGTCGACCTGGTAGCGCGTCATGATGCATCTCCCTCCGCGCCGGGGCGGTCGCCCGGCGTCGGCGGGAGGTTAGGCGCGGGAGGGGGAGCGCGGGGCCGCGGGCCGCTGCGGAGGAGCATCCGCCGGCGGGTTGTCGGTGGGGAGGAGGGGAACCCGGCTCGCGAGCGGCAGCGAGACGCGGAAGGTCGCCCCGCCTCCCGGGGTGTCGAGCACCTCGACCCGGCCGCCGTGCAGGGCGACGATCGACGCGACGATCGCGAGGCCCAGCCCCGAGCCGCCCGTGTCGCGGGCCCGCGAGGAATCGGCGCGGAAGAACCGCTCGAAAATCTTCTCCTGCAGCTGCGGAGGGATGCCGTCGCCGTGGTCGACCACGGCGATCGTCGCCACCTCGGCGGCGGCGTCGGTGCCGACCACGAGCTCGATGGGTGAGCCCTCGGGCGAGAACCGCATTGCGTTCCCGACGAGATTCGTGATCACCTGGCGGATCTTGTTCTCGTCGCCGATCACGATCGCCTCGAGGGCGGGCGGCGTGGTGACCGCGGCGTCATCCGGCACCGGGATGCCCGCCGCGGGTCGGCGCCCGCGCCGGCCGCGCAGCCGCGCGAAGGCCGAGCCCGCCAGGCCCGCCGACCCCGTGGCGGGGGTGCTGTGCGCCGGCGGGGTCTCGAGTGCGGCATCCGTCGCCTCGTCGATCGGGACGATGGGCGGCTCGGCGATGACGACGGTCACCTCGCGATCGGGAGAGCTCGCCATGGCGTCGAGCGCGGCGTCGCGCGCGACCGGCACGAGGTCGACGGGGGCGAGTTCGAGCGGGCGCGACTCGTCGAGGCGGGCGAGCTCGAGCAGGTCGCTCACGAGCGCGCCCATGCGGATCGCCTCCTTCTCGATGCGCTGCATGGCCTGGGCCACGTCGTCGGGCGTCGCGAGGGCGCCCATGCGGTAGAGCTCGGCGTAGCCGCGCACCGAGACGAGCGGGGTGCGCAGCTCGTGGCTGGCGTCGCCCACGAAGCGGCGCATCTGCGAGATGGTCGAGGCCCGGTCGGCGAACGCGCGATCGATGCGGCTCAGCATGGTGTTGAGCGATCGGTTGAGGCGCCCGACCTCGGTGTTGGGGGTCGCGCCGCCGAGCCGCTGGCTGAAGTCGCCGCTCGCGAATCGCGCGGCCGTGGCCTCGACGTCGCGCAGGGGCCGGAAGGTCGAGGTGACGAGCATGCGCGTGAGGGCCGCGCTGAGGATGACGACCACGAGCCCGAAGCCGAGGAAGATCGAGGCGAACGAGCTGATGATGGCGTTGGCGTCGGCGAGGTCGGCACCGATGAGCAGGGTCGCCTCCGTGTTGTCGCCGCTCGCGCCGCTCGTGACCTGCAAGGGGAAGGTCAGGATGCGCCACTGGGTCGTGCGGTCGGTGCTCGTGACAGTGAGGCCACCGTCGAGGCCCGCTACGAACTCGCTCGTCAGTCGCCGCACATCGGGTGCCTGGAGGCGGCTGTCTTCGCTGACGTTGTCGTCGATGAGCGTTCCGTCGGCATCGACGGCGCCGAAGTAGAACGGGTTGGAGAAGATCGACGGCGTTAACTCGTCGAACGAATCGAACTCATCGACCGTGAACGACCCGGGAAGGTCGTCGGCAGCCTGTCGGATCTGCCGGTCGACTTCATCGACGAGGGTGCGCTGCAGCACCGTCAGGGTGCCGATGCCGACGACGAGCAGGCCGAGCGTCACGACGAACACCGTGACGCCGGTGATCTTCGACCGCAGCGAGATCGACTCCCACCACTGGGTCAGCTGCTCGTGCATCGGGTGCGCCGATCTAGCGGTACCCCGCTAGACCTTGGCGGCCTTGAGCATGTAGCCGAAACCGCGCTTGGTCTGGATGAGCGGCTCGTCGGTGTGCGGGTCGAGCTTGCGCCGCAGGTACGAGATGTAGCTCTCGACGATGCCCGCGTCGCCGTTGAAGTCGTACTCCCACACGTGGTCGAGGATCTGCGCCTTCGAGAGCACGCGGTTGGGGTTGAGCATGAGGTAGCGCAGCAGCTTGAACTCGGTGGGGCTGAGCTCGATGACCTCGTCGCCGATCGTGACCTCGTGCGTGTCCTGATCCATCGTGAGCTCGCCGGTGCGGATGACCGAGTCGTCCTCCTCCTGCATGGTGCGGCGCAGGATGGCCTTGATGCGGGCGACGATCTCGTCGAGGCTGAACGGCTTGGTCACGTAGTCGTCGCCGCCGACGGTGAGACCCATGATCTTGTCGTCGGTGTCGTCTTTCGCCGTCAAGAAGAGGATGGGGCTCGTGTAGCCGCTCGAGCGCAGTCGCTTGGTGACGCCGAACCCGTTGATGTCGGGCAGCATGACGTCGAGGATGATGAGGTCGGGCTCTTCTTCGAGCACGGCCGAGATCGCCTGCGCCCCGTTGCCGACGGCGCGCACGGCGAAGCCGGCGAAGCGAAGGCTCGTGGTGAGCAGGTCGCGAATGTTGGGCTCGTCATCGACGATGAGAATCTTGGGTCCGTCAGCCATGAGATAAGTATCTGTACTTCTCGTGAAAGTTTCCTGAATGCGCTCGGCCTGTCGTGATACCGGTGCCCCGCGCTAGCGTTCGCCCATGCAGATCGTTCTCATTCCCGGCTTCTGGCTCGACGGCGACTCGTGGGCTCCGATCACCGAGGCTCTCGCGGCGGCTGGCCACACCCCGCACCCGCTGACCCTGCCCGGCAAGGCCCGCGGCGACGCCGAGCTGGCTGGCATCGGGCTGCGCACCCATGTGGATGCGGTGCTCGCCCTCGTCGACACCCTCGACGATCCCGTGGTGCTGGTCGGGCACTCCGGCGGCGGCACCATCGCCTGGCAGGTGGCCGATGCCCGCCCCGAGCGCATCGCCCGGGTCGTGCTCGTCGACGCGCTGCCCATGCCGAGCGGTACGAGCATCAATACCGAGCTGCCCGTCGAGGGCGCCGCCGTGCCGCTGCCCGACTGGTCGGTGTTCGAGCCCGACGATCTCATCGACCTCGACGACGCGCTGCGCGAGCGCTTCCGTGCCATCGCGGTCGCTGAGCCGAAGGGCGTCGCGCACGAGCCGACGCAGCTGAGCGACGATCGGCGCTTCGCCGTTCCGGTCACCGTCATCGCGTGCCAGTTTCCTGCCGCGCTCGTGCAGCAGGCGATCGAGAACGGTCGCGACTGGGCGGCGGAACTGGCTCGCATCGAGCAGCTGTCGTTCATCGAGCTGCCCACCGGCCACTGGCCGCAACTCACGAAGCCGACCGAGCTCGCCCAGAGCATCCTGACCGCCGTACAGCATTGACCGGCTGCGCCCGTCCTCGCCGAGCGCCGCGAATCAGGCGGCCGCGGCGATCTCGTCGGCGTCGAGGATCGTGTAGCTGTAGCCCTGCTCGGCGAGGAACCGCTGCCGGTTCTGCGCGAAGTCTTGATCGACGGTGTCGCGCGCGACGAGCGTGTAGAAGCTCGCCGGAATACCGCTCTGCTTCGGCCGCAGCAGGCGCCCGAGGCGCTGCGCCTCCTCCTGCCGCGAGCCGAACGAGCCCGACACCTGAATGGCGACGGTGGCCTCAGGCAGGTCGACCGAGAAGTTGGCGACCTTCGACACGACGAGCACCGGGGTGCGGCCATCCCGGAATTCCTGGAAGAGCCGCTCGCGCTCGTCGACCGGCGTCGCGCCCGTCAGCTGCGGCACCCCGAGCGCCTCGCTGAGCTCGTCGATCTGGTCGAGGTACTGCCCGATGATCAGGATGCGCTCGCCCTCGTGCTGCTTCACCAGACGCTTGACGACTCCGAGCTTGGCCGGTGCCGTCGCCGCGAGCCGGTAGCGCTGGTCATCGGCGCTCGCCGCATACTCGAGCCGCTCCGTCGGGGGCAGGTCGATGCGCACCTCGAAGCAGCTCGCGGGCGAGATGTAGCCCTGCGCCTCGATCTCCTTCCAGGGGGCGTCGAAGCGCTTGGGCCCGATGAGGCTGAACACGTCGCCCTCGCGGCCGTCCTCCCGCACGAGCGTCGCCGTGAGGCCGAGCCGACGGCGGGCCTGCAGCTCTGCCGTGAGCTTGAACACGGGCGCGGGCAGCAGGTGCACCTCGTCGTAGACGATGAGGCCCCAGTCGAGTGCGTCGAGCAGGGCGAGGTGGGCGTACTCGCCCTTCCTCTTCGCCGTGAGGATCTGGTAGGTCGCGATCGTGACCGGCTTGACCTCCTTCACCTGCCCCGAGTACTCGCCGATCTCGTCCTCGGTGAGGCTCGTGCGGGCGAGCAGCTCGGCCCGCCACTGCCGCGCCGACACGGTGTTGGTGACGAGGATGAGCGTGGTCGTGTCGGCCTGCGCCATCGCTCCGGCGCCCACGAGGGTCTTTCCGGCGCCGCAGGGCAGCACCACGACCCCCGAGCCGCCGACGAAGAACTGGTCGATCGCTTGTTGCTGGTAGGGCCGCAGCCCCCACTCGGCGAGGTCGAGGTCGATCGGGTGAGGAGTGCCCGGCGTGTAGCCCGCGAGGTCTTCCGCCGGCCAGCCGATCTTCACGAGCTCCTGCTTGATCTGGCCGCGCGCCCAGGGGGCGAGCTCGAACGCCGAGTGGTCGATGCGCCGGGTCAGCAGCGGGGCCACCTTCTTGTTGGCGGCGATCTCGGTGAGCACCGCGGCATCCGTCGACCGCAGCACGAGGGTGCCCTCCTCATTGCGCACGATGATGAGCCGGCCGTAGCGGCCCACCGTCTCGGTGATGTCAATCGTCACCGACTGCGGCACGGGAAACTTGGCGTACTTCTCGAGCACGGCGAGCATCTCATCGGCCTCATGGCCGGCGGCGCGCGCGTTCCAGAGGCCCAGGCGCGTGATGCGGTAGGTGTGCACGTGCTCGGGCGCGCGCTCGAGCTCGGCGAATACCGCCAGCGCGTGCCGGGCCTCATCAGCCTGCGGGTTGGCCACCTCGAGCAGCACGGTGCGGTCGCTCTGAACGATCAGGGGGCCCTCGGGATTCATAACGGGCCAGTCTAGGCGTCGCGGCTGAGAGCGCCTGCCCGCGCGCTACTCGAGCGGCTCGAGCGCCCTGATGCTCGACACCGGCAGCGTGCGCTCGATGTCGGCGGCCTTGTCGCGCCCACGCACGCGCCCCGCCGCGATGCCGGTGGGCTCGAGGTCGAACGAGCGCTCGCTGCCGTCGGGCAGCCGCACCGTCGCCCGCAGCGACAGCTTGCCCCGCAGCGCGAGCTCCCACTGGCGCGCGACCCAGGCCGTGTCGCCGTCGACGCCCACGGTCGACCCGCTGCGGATGCGCGCGACCGCCGCGGCGACCGAGTCGTCGATGACGACGGGCGCTGGGCGCGTCCGCGTGCGCCCCGGGCGCTCGGGCGTCGCCGTGCCCTCGTCGGCCGCGGCCGGGTAGCGCGCGTCGATGAGGGTCCAGAGCACGACATCCATCTCGAAGCGGCTGACCGCCCGGTGCGGGCTCACGCGGCGCAGGGCGAGGGATGCCGTGGCCGCGTCGACCAGGATCGTCTCGATCAGCAGCGGCTCGTCGCTGCGCACAGCCGTTCGGGCCCCCAGCTCGGCCGCCTCGTCGTGCTCGAGGGCTCCGACGCGCACGGCGCCGTAGCGACGGGCCGTCTCGGTGATGAGGTAGGCGAGCGGCTGCGGAACCCCCGTGAGCGCGATGCTTGCGAGGAAGCCGGTGAGGCCCTCGGCGGTCTCGCCCATGGCGATCGCGCGGGTCACGCTCTCGGCCGTGATGCGATAGCGGCCCGCGAGGCCGGAGCTCTCGACCTCGGCCACCCGGCGCAGCCGTTCGTCGATCGCACCCGCGAGCGGGCCCGGCGAGACGATCGTGAGGTCGTGCTGGAGGTACACCTTCTCGACCTCGGCGGGCACGAGCGGGGCGAGCACGGCGCCGGCCGCCTCGGCGCCACCGGCCACGAGTGCTCGGCCGAAGCTGCTCGGCCGGCCATCGACGGCGATGCCCAGCCGGTCGGCCTGCAGCCCGCGGCGCCGCAACCGAGCCAGAAGGGCGTCGCCGCCGGCGGGGTAGAGCCAGTCGACGAAGTCGACGAGTCCTGAACCCCAGCGCGAATCGGCGCGCTCGGCGAGCAGCGCCACGAGCTCGTGCGGCATCGAGTCGCGCCAGCTGGCAGCCAGAGCGCTCCAGCGCTCGGCGAGCGACCGCCGCCGCCACGCATCGCCGACCTCGGTCGTGCGGGTCATGCCCGCCTCGTCGTCGATGAGCCCCGCCAGCGCCGCGAGATCGGTGAGGGTCGGCACCTCGTCGAGCGCGCACCCGGCTGCGCCGGCCAACCGCTTCGCGTCGGGCAGCGACAAGCCGCCGCGCGCCAGCAGGCGCCCCGGCGACTCGGCGAGCGCCAGCACCACCTCGGTGATCGCCGTCGTCGTGGTGAACGCCCGCTCGGCCGCGCCGCGGTCGAGGAAGCGCCGGTCGGCATCGTCCACGGGCGCGAGCGCGGGAGGGGGAGCCGCATCACGCAGCTCGGCCGCGCTCGGCAGACCGCGCGCGGGCCAGGCCGCGAGCTCGGCGGCGACCGCCGGCCACACGAGAACGTGGGTCGGTGTGCGGTCGGCGAGCAGAGCATCCATCGCCGCCTCGAGATCGTGCAGCACCTCGTCGGGCGTGCGGTCGAGGCGCGCGGCCAGGTCATCGGGCGTCGCGCCCTCCTCCTGCTCGGCGGCCGTCGCGAGGGCGGCGAGGGTGCGCCGGGTGAGACCCGAGAGGGCGAGGGCGAGCGCGCTCGGGTCGAGCAGCGCCTCGGCGAGGTCGAACACGTCGCGCAATGAGCCCGGCGCGATCGCGCGCTCGCGGATCACCCGCGCGACGACCGCGTCGTCGAGGTCGCGCAGTCGCGCCGCGAGGGCGAGAGAGGCCGCGCTAGTTGCCGGCATCCTTGGCGGCTCGCCCCCGGCGCACAGCGCTGACGACGAGCAGCACGATGATGAGCACGAAGCCGATCGGCAGGCCGATGAGGGGCAGGATCGTGACAGCCGGCCAGATGCCCTGAGCGAAGTCGTCGCGCTCGAGACCGGCGCCGGTGGCGGCGATGAGCGCGATGAAGCTCGCGAGGCTCAGCACGACGATGCCGGCCACCATGTAGGCGAGCACGCGTTCGACGCGGTTGCTCATCACGAACGATTCTTCGGGCACGCCCTCAAGAATAGGTGCCAGCGCCGACCTCGCCGTACCCCGCGTGCTGGGGCCAGGGTGCGAGATGCCCCGCGGCAGGTATCCTCGGAGGTTGGATCACCAATCGAGGAGTGCGCGCATGCCCACCGGCAAGGTCAAGTTCTACGACCAGGAGAAGGGTTTCGGCTTCATCGCCAGCGATGAGGGCGACGAGGTCTTCCTGCACGCCTCCGCACTGCCCGAAGGGGCCGTCGTCAAGGCGGGCACGAAGCTCGAGTTCGGCATCGCCGACGGCAAGCGCGGCGCTCAGGCGCTGTCGGTGCGAATCCTGGAGGCGAAGCCTTCGCTCGCGCGCGCCAACCGCAAGTCGGCCGACGACATGTCGATCATCATCGAAGACCTCGTCAAGCTTCTCGACGGCATCGGCTCGAACCTCAAGCGCGGGCGCTACCCCGACGGCGAGCACGGCAAGAAGATCGCCGCCGTGCTGCGTCGCGTCGCCGACGATCTGGAAGGCTAGGCCCGCCGTGGCGCGCGTCTCGAAGAAGGCGGCCGGAGTGCCCGACGCCGCGACCCTCGAGCCCATCGCCCGCCAGGCGCTCGGCGAGATCACTCGGCCCGCCCACGTGGGTGCCCTGCGCGACGTCGTCGTGGCCGATGATCTCGCCACGGTGCGCTTCTCGACCACGCAGGGCGGCTACCCCGGCTGGTACTGGACGGTCTCGATCGCGGTCAACCCGGGGCTCGAACCGAGCGTGCTCGAGACCGAGCTCATGCCCGCCGAGGGCGCGCTCGTCGCGCCCGACTGGGTGCCCTGGGCCGATCGGCTCGAAGAGTACGTCGCCCAGCAGGCGCTCGAGGCCGAGCTCGCGGGCGAGGGCGAGCTCGATGACGACACCGACGACGAGTCGGATGATGATGACGACGACGCGGGCGAGATCGACGGCGGGCATCTGGCCGACGATGAGGCGGATGCCCTCGACGACCATCTCGACGAGCACGACCTGCACGATGACGACGGCGACGACGTGTTCGACGGCGTCGACATCGATCTGCACCTCGACGACGAGCCGCCCGCGTCGTAGCGGCGCTGCGCGCGGCAGCTACCCGCGGCGGCGGCGGCGGGAGACGAGCAGCCCGGCGATGCCGAGCACGAGCCCGACGGCGATCGTCGTCAGGGCGCGGGCGGGGTCGAACGGGGTGGGGGCGGAGAGCATCCCGAGCACGATCGCGAGGCCGATGAGCCAGCCTCCCAGACCGATCGTGAAGGCGAGGGCGTCGTTCGTCACCGCCGGTGCGGGCTGCGGCCGGCGCTCATCGTGCGGAACGTAGAGCCTCATGCGGCTCAGTCTGGCAGGGTCTGAGCGAGCGGGCGAGCCTGCGTGGATGCCCCGCGCCGGCGAGCGCGAAGACTGCGCCGCGCTGGCGAGCGCCAGGCGGGATGAACCGCGCTGGCGAGGGCCGGCGCGCGGGTCAGGCCGCGAGCGCCTCGAGCACGTAGTCGATGCAGCGGGTGAGCTGGCGAACGTCGTCGGGCTCGATGGCGACGAAGGTCGCGATGCGCAGCTGGTTGCGTCCGAGCTTGCGATAGGGCTCGGTGTCGACGATGCCGTTGGCGCGCAGCACCGCGGCGACGCGGGCGGCGTCGACCGAGTCGTCGAAGTCGATGGTGACGACGACGGGCGAGCGGTGTGCGGGGTCTGCCACGAAGGGCGTCGCGAGCGCATGCGCCGAGGCCCAGTCGTAGAGGTGCGTCGAACTCTCGGCCGCGCGCGCGGCCGCCCAGGCGAGGCCGCCCGAGGCGTTCATCCAGCGCAGCTGGCTGTCGAGCAGCACGAGCGTCGCGAGGGCGGGAGTGTTGAGCGTCTGGTCGAGGCGCGAGTTGTCGATCGCCGCGGTGAGGGAGAGGAACGGCGGGATGTAGCGGTCGGTCGCGGCGATCGAGTACGCCCGGTCGATGGCCGCGGGGCTCATGAGCGCGATCCACAGCCCGCCGTCGCCGGCGAAGTTCTTCTGCGGGGCGAAGTAGTAGACGTCGGTCTCGGCCACGTCGATGTCGATGCCGCCCGCGGCGCTCGTGGCGTCGACGACGGTGAGCGCATCCGGTGCCGTGCCGACGCGCGCGACGGGAACGCTGACGCCCGTCGAGGTCTCGTTGTGGGGGTAGGCGTAGACGTCGACGCCGTCGACGAGCTCGAGCGAGCCCCGCGTGCCGCCGGGCGTCTGCACGATATGCGGGCTCTCGAGCCAGGGCGCCGAGGCCGAGGCGACGAACTTCGACCCGAACTCGCCGAAGTCGAGGTGCGCGCTGCGGCGCGTGATGAGGCCGGCCGCCGCGACATCCCAGAACGCGGTCGATCCGCCGTTGCCGAGCACGACCTCGTAGCCGTCGGGCAGGCGGAACAGCTCGGCCAGCCCGGCGCGCACGCTGCCGACGATCTTCTTGACCGGCGCCTGACGGTGCGAGGTGCCCAGGATGCTCGCCGCGGCCGCGAGATCGGCCAGCTGCTCGTTCCGCACCTTCGACGGCCCGCATCCGAAGCGCCCGTCGGCGGGAAGAAGCTCGGCGGGGATCGTGATGTCGGCCATGAGGCAATCGTACCGAGCGGGCACGGGCGGTTCGGCACGGTCGTTTAGGCTAGGCATGCCTGACCTGCACGATGAGAGAGGATGCGCCGTGACCGACCTCGTCGACACCACCGAGATGTACTTGCGCACGATCCTCGATCTCGAGGAGGAGCAGATCGTGCCGTTGCGGGCCCGCATCAGCGAGCGCCTCGGCCATTCGGGCCCGACGGTCTCGCAGACGATCTCGCGCATGGAGCGTGACGGACTCGTGCGCGTCGAGGGCGACCGGCACCTCGAGCTGACCGACGACGGCCGCGCGAAGGCCGTGTCGGTCATGCGCAAGCACCGGCTGGCCGAACGTCTGCTCGCCGACGTCATCGGCCTCGACTGGGCCTTCGTGCACGACGAGGCTTGTCGCTGGGAGCACGTCATGAGCGAGCAGGTCGAGCGGCGCATCCTCGAGCTGCTGGGCGAGCCCACCGAATCGCCCTATGGCAACCCCATCCCGGGGCTGGAGCAGCTCGGCGGTTCGGCCGCGAACGCCTTCCTCGACGGCGTCATCTCGCTCACGCACGCGGCGGCCGCAGGGGTTCGGTCGGGCACGATCCGACGTCTGGCCGAGCCGGTTCAGGTGGATCCCGACCTGCTGCACCAGCTGCGTGAAGCGGGTGTCGTGCCGGGCGCGGAGGCCCGCATCCGGCCCGAACCGAACGGCTACGTGAGCATCGAGGTGCTCGGCCAAGCCGAGGGAATCGACCTGCCGAGCGAGATCGCACAGCACATCTACGTCGCTGAGTGACACCTGACCACTAGATGTGCCCGGGCGCGTCAGTTTGTCACCATTCGGTAACGTCCCGTACACTCGCACAGTTGCCCGGCCACACCCAACCGGTCGGCGACTCTGACGCAGGACGCTTCGCACGCCCGTCTCCTGCATCGGACCGTGGATAACACGAAAGCGGACGGGCCACGCGATGTGAGTGGCGAAGCGCAGGAGGTTTCTCTCTTGGATCACAGCTCTACCCCCCGCACCACCTGGCGGCGCACGGCTCTCAATCTCGGCGCCATGACCGTGG
>NZ_JBHYEO010000023.1:0-4168 GCF_051860105.1 Microcella sp. | reverse complement strand
GCGACGGCCATCGTCGCTACTCTCGCTCTCCCCGGCACCGGTGTCGCCCCGCCGGCCAACGCCGATAGCAACGCGAGCGCCGAGGCCATCGCTCAGTTGCAGAAGACGGAGTCGCAGGAGCTCGAGCTGTCGGCCCTCGCCGCGGCTCCCGTGGACGCGTCGCGGGCCGCGTTCTCCGCGACGAGCGCCGCTGAGGTCCGCCGCATCCAGCTCGCCGCTGACGCTGCCGCCCGAGCCGCCGCATGGAGCGGCCCGCGCGTCACCGACTTCCTCGCCAACCCGCCGTACCCGAGCTTCAGCCTCGATCAGGTCGTGCAGGTGGCCCTGCAGTACCAGGGTGTTCCGTACCGCTACGGCGGCGACACCCCCGCCGGCTTCGACTGCTCGGGCTTCGTGCAGTACGTCTACGCGCAATTCGGCGTCGCGCTGCCGCACAGCGTGAGCGGCCAGGCCGCGCTCGGCACGCCTATCGCGGAAGCCGACGCGCGCCCCGGCGACATCGTGATCTTCAACAACATGTCGCACAGCGGGTTCTACATGGGCGGCGGGCAGATCCTCGACGCGCCGTATCCCGGCAAGACGGTCAGCGTGCGCCCGCTATGGACCGACTCGTACTACATCGTGCGTATCGGTATCTGATCTTCATCGGTTTGTCACGTTCCCTGGGTTAGCCTGATACCCGTGGTGCCGCACGGGCACCTGAGGAGAGGCCATGAGTGAGCGACGCGACATCCAAACCGTGGATGCGCGCGCCGTCTTCCGCATAGCCGGCCGCGCCCGCTGGATCGCGCCCTGTCGCGGTCTCGCCGAACGGAGCACTGTCGTCTAGACGACAGTGCTTTTTTTGTGCCCGTGAGGGCTGGAGCGCGAGCCTCGTTCCGTGTGACACCGCACCGACGAAGGAACGCCCGCAGGCCATGCGGGCCCGTTCGACAGGAGCCGTGAATGCGCACACTCGTCCTCAACGCGGGCTACGAGCCCCTCGCCGTCGTGTCGTTCCGCCGAGCGCTCGTGCTCGTGATGAACGAGAAGGCGACCGTGCTCGCCTCCGATGGCGAGCATCCGGTGTTCGGCATCGAGGGTCGCTGGGATCGCCCGAGCGTCATCGTGCTGCGGCGGTACGTGCGCGTTCCGCACTCGCGCCAAGTGCCGTTGACGCGCCGCGGGGTGCTGCGCCGCGACGGCAACCGCTGCGCCTATTGCGGCGGCGCGGCGACGACGATCGACCACGTCATGCCCCGCTCGCGCGGCGGCGCCGACACCTGGGAGAACCTGGTCGCCTGCTGCCTTCGCTGCAACAACGTTAAGGGCGACCGAACGCCGGCCGAGATGCGCTGGCAGCTGCGGGTCGTGCCCAAGGCTCCGCACGGCACCGCCTGGCTCGTGCGCGGCATCGAGCGCCCGCAGCCCGACTGGAACGAGTACCTGGCTCCGCTCGCCGCCTGATCTCGGGATGCTCGCCGTGCGCTGCGCCGCACGCCGGGTATTTCGGCGCGGGGCGCGGAAGCCTCCCCACGCAATGTGACGTTCGCGACATGTGACGCGAGCCGCACACAGCCCGTTCGTGAACACCGGCCGGCCGCGCAAGCCGCGCCTTCATCCCTCCAAGAGGGGGGAGAAATGCTCGGTTAATGCCCCTAGAGTTGCGTGGGTGAGGACCTCCCATGAGCGGTGACCCTGAGCGCGAGGTCATGGCCGATCCCCGTCGCCGAGTATCTGCCTTGGTGTCACGCGAGCCCGGCTACTCGGTCGCTCAGAAGTGCCTCGAGGTTCAGGCGGCGGCGGAGCTCGCTGACCCTTCGCTTCATCGTGGGAACCAGGTCACCCTGCACCCGGACGCGTGGTCGTGGTACGTCGGTGCGATAGGTGAGCGCGAGGTCGGCCAGCTCTTGTCCACGTTGGGGCCTGACTGGATGATTCGACATGCGGTGCCGATTGGCGCGGGTACGGCTGACGTCGACCACCTCGTCATCGGGCCGGGTGGGGTCTTCGCTCTCAACACGAAGCGGCACGAGAAAGCGAAAATCTGGGTGGGTGATCGTGTCTTGCGCGTCAACAACCAGAACCAGCGTTACCTAGATCGTTCACTCGCCGAAGCCCGAGACGCTTCGGCGAGGCTGAGTCGACGTGTCGGCTTCAGAGTGCCCGTTACTCCGGTGCTGGTCTTCGTTGGTCCGGATACCCTCAAGGACGCACGAGAAGGTGACAGAACCGCCCCCATCGTGGTCGTCGCAGACCACTTGGTGCCGTGGCTACGTCAGCAGAGTAATTCGGGCGCCACTCAGGAGCAGCTCGATGCCGTTCGAGCCGCCGCTGACGACCCGGCGACCTGGCATATCGACCCTTCTGCCGCAGACACTTTTCGGGTAATGGAGCGATTCCGTCGTCTGGTTGCAGCGGTCGGTGCTCCGCCACCTCCGCCAGTCACCGCCCAGGGAAAGCTCGTCTACCCCCCTGCTCGCTCGTCGTCGAGTCGCCCCCCGCGAACGACCACCCGCAGCCCCTCTCAGCGCGAAATGGCGCGGCGTGCTCGCCGCACTGAAGACCTCATCAAGCTTGTGGTGCTCGTCATTGCCGGGCTCAGCT
The DNA here is from genome assembly GCF_051860105.1 of Microcella sp. Classification (GTDB taxonomy): domain Bacteria; phylum Actinomycetota; class Actinomycetes; order Actinomycetales; family Microbacteriaceae; genus Microcella. Next base: position 1,582 of record NZ_JBHYEO010000023.1, on the reverse strand, counting down.
TTCCTGTGTGGGGGCCGGCGTTCATCGCGGCTCTCACCGCCGCGGTGACTCCGTAGTACCCCTTGGGTTCATGACGCACTGAGCATGCGGCGCAGCGCGTCGACCTGGCGCTGCACGAAGTCGCGCGAGACCGGGGCGGTCGGCTCGCTCGCGTCGAAGCCGTGGTACGCACCCGGGATGACGTGAAGCTCGGTCGGCACGCCCGCCTCCGTGAGGCGCCGTGCATACTCGACGTCTTCGGCGTGGAAGAGGTCGAGGGTGCCGACACCGATCCAGGTGGAGGGCAGGCCAGTGAGATCGGGGCGGCGCGCCGGCACCGCGCGCTCGAGGCTCGCCGCATCGAGGGTCGTGGCGGTGGGGCCGGCGGGGTGGGCAAGAGCCGAGCCCGCGCCGAGGTACATGCCCCAGCCCAGGCGGTTGCTGGGGCCGTTCCAGAGCCGCAGCATGCGCGGGTGGGCGGCGGCGGATTCGTCGGTGCGGTCATCCAGCATCGGATACGCCAGCACCTGCCCGGCCAGCGCGATCTCGCCGCGGTCGCGGGCCAGGAGGGCAAGGGATGCGGCGAGCCCGCCTCCGGCGCTCTCGCCGATCACGGCGATGCGCTCGGGGTCGACATCGGGCTGCGCGGCCAGCCACTGCAGGGCGGCGTAGGCATCGTCGAGCGGCGTCGGGTAGGGGTGCTCGGGCGGCATGCGATAGTCGACGCTGATGGCCACGGCTCCGAGCTCGTCGGCGAGCCGCCGGCACAGGGGGTCGCCCTGGGTGGCCGAGCCGATGATGAGCCCTCCGCCGTGCAGGTGCAGCACGGCCGGGCGGCGCTGGCCAGCATCCATCGCCGCCGGGCGGTGCACGCGCACGGTGACTCCGTCGCCCAGCTCGACCAGTTCGCCGCCCTTCGGCGGGCGCCCGCGCCCGATGCGGGTGAGCGCGCGCAGCAGCCGGCGGTTGCCCCGCGTAGCCGAGGTGCGCGGCATGAACCGTGCGCGCGTGAGGTCGGGGTGGAAGGCGGGGGAGTCGTCGGTGACCATGCACCGAATCTAGTTCGCGGCGGGGCTACCCTGGCCGCATGCCGGTGGGCCGTTTCGAGGGGCCCTTGACGGGAGGGCATCCGAACTCGCTCGGCTGGGTCGCCCAGATCGACCAGGCCTCGACCAAGTGGACGCTCTCGACGCTCTTCGTGCTGCTCGACACCCACATGACTCCGCCGCAGCGCGATGCGGCCATCGCCCTCATGCAGGCGAACCTGCACTATGACGACTGGATCGTGCAGAACACCACCGCCGAATCGCTCGCCCACTTCGCCGGGCAGCGCCCCGAGCTGGCCGCGTGGCTCGTGCCCGAGCAGCGCGTGTTGACGAGCAGTCGCCACACGTCGGTGCGCGGTCGCGCGGCGAAGCTGCTCGCGGCGCACGGCGCCCCCTATCCACACCCCGGCGAATACACTGGATGCACCGCCTCTGTAGCTCAATGGAAGAGCAGTTCCGTCCTAAGGAAAGGGTTGGGGGTTCGAGTCCCTCCAGGGGCACTGGTGTGATGTCTCACGACATCGTGGACGGGTGAACCCCCAATTTCGGGGTTCGCC
>NZ_JBHYEO010000022.1:0-35411 GCF_051860105.1 Microcella sp. | reverse complement strand
CGGCAAGGTTCCTCCCATCAGCAGATTGAACAACCTGCCTGGGCACTACAGCTAGTTCTGCGGGAAGCCCAGGTTGATGCCGCCGTGGCTCGGGTCGAGCCAGCGCGAGGTGATCGCCTTCTCGCGCGTGAAGAACGGGATCGCCTGCGTGCCGTAGGCCTTGGCGTCGCCGAACAGCGAGTTCTTCCAGCCGCCGAACGAGTAGTAGCCGACGGGAACGGGGATCGGCACGTTGATGCCGACCATGCCCACGGTCACCTCGTTCTGGAAGCGGCGCGCAGCGCCGCCATCGTTCGTGAAGATCGCCGTGCCGTTGCCGTACTGCGAGCTGTTGATGAGTGCGAGGCCCTCGTCGTAGGTCTTGACGCGCACGACCGAGAGCACGGGGCCGAAGATCTCTTCGGTGTAGACCTTCGAGCTTGTCGGCACCTTGTCGATGAGGGTCGGGCCGAGCCAGAAGCCGTTGGCGTCGCCGTCGACCTCGATGCCGCGGCCGTCGACGACGATCGAGGCGCCGTCCTGCTCGGCGACCTCGAGGTAGCTCGCCACCTTGTCGCGGTGCTCGCGCGTGATGAGCGGGCCCATGTCGCAGTTGCGCGTGCCGTCGCCGACCTTCAGGCCGCTCATGCGCGCCTGGATCTTCTCGATGAGTGCGTCGGCCACCGGCTCGACGGCCACGACGACCGAGATGGCCATGCAGCGCTCGCCGGCCGAGCCGAAGCCCGCGTTGACGGCGGAGTCGGCCACGAGGTCGAGGTCGGCGTCGGGCAGCACGAGCATGTGGTTCTTCGCGCCGCCCAGGGCCTGCACGCGCTTGCCGTGCTTCGAGGCGGTCTCGTAGATGTACTTCGCGATCGGGGTCGAGCCCACGAACGAGATGCTCGCCACGTCGGGGTGCTCGAGCAGAGCATCCACGCTCTCCTTATCGCCGTTGACGACGTTGAAGACGCCGTCGGGCAGTCCCGACTCCTTGAACAGCTGCGCCATCCAGATCGCGGCGCTCGGGTCTTTCTCCGAGGGCTTCAGCACGACGGTGTTGCCGGCCGCGATCGCGAGCGGGAAGAACCACAGCGGCACCATGGCCGGGAAGTTGAAGGGGCTGATGATGCCCACGACGCCGAGCGCCTGCTTGATCGAGTAGACGTCGACGCCGGTCGAGACGTTCTCGCTGAACTCGCCCTTCATGAGCTGGGGGATGCTGCACGCGAGCTCGACGACCTCGAGGCCGCGCGCGATCTCGCCGCCGGCGTCGCTCAGCACCTTGCCGTGCTCGTTGGTGAGAATCGCGGCGAGCTCGTCCTTGCGCGCGTTGAGGCCCTCCCGGAACGCGAACATGATCTGCTGCCGCTTGGCGATCGAGGTGTTCGACCAGCCCGGGAACGCGGCCTTCGCGGCCTGCACGGCGTGGTCGACGTCGGCGGTGGTCGCGAGCGCGACCTGGCGCTGCGCCTCGCCCGTGGCGGGGTTGTAGACGGGGGCGGTGCGGGTGGATGCCCCGGCGAACTCCGCGCCGTTCACCCAGTGCTTGACGACCGACATGTGTGCTCCTTCGTTGGACGAGTCGTGCCCAGTCTGCGCCCCCGATCATCTGCGATCAAGCACCATCGGCGCACAGGTCATGTGCAGAAACGCACAAGCCGGTTCGGGATGCTCGCGCGCGCTCAGCGCGGAGGAAGCAGCTCGTCCCGCCGGTCGGCGACCTCGCGGCGCAGGGCATCCCGCACGATCGCCACGGCATCCACCGCGGGGCTGTCGGGCCGTGTCGAGAGCATGAACGGCAGCCGCACGTCGACGGCCCGCGGCAGCACGGGCTCGAGCCCCGGCGCGCCCTCGCCCATGAAGGCGTGCAGCAGTCCGATGCCCGCTCCGGCCCGGGTGGCCTCTGCTTGCGCGAACACGTTCGTCGAGCCGAACCCGAGCCGCATGCCCTCGAGCCCGAGCGTTGCGAGGTCGAGCTCGCGCACGGTGAGCAGGGCATCCACGTAGAAGACCAGGTCGTGGCCCTCGAGGTCGGCGGGCGTACGAATGGCGGGCCGCGCGGCCAGGTAGCTCGGCGCCGCGTAGAGCCGCAGCGCGTACTCGGTGAGCAGCTCGGCCGTGACGCGCGACCCGGCGGGCGACCCGACCGTGACGGCGAGGTCGAAGCCCGAGCCGCGCAGGCTCAACGGGCGGGTCGAGGTCACGAGCTCGAGAGCGATTCCGGGATGCTCGACGCGCACCCGCGCGAGCGCTGGCGCCGCGAACAGCGAGCCGAAGCCCTCGGGCGCGGCGACGCGCACGGTGCCCCGCACGGCGTCAGAACCGGATGCTGCCGCCACCACCTGCTCGACGAGCCCCTCGAGCGGTGCCGCGCGCTCGACCACATCGCGGCCGATCGCCGTGAGCTGCCAGCCATCGGCGCCGCGGTCGAGCAGTCGCGCGCCCAGGGCTGCCTCGAGGCGGTCGAGTCGACGGCGCACGGTCGTGTGGTCGACGCCGAGCAGGGCCGCGGCCGAGACGAGCCGACCGACGCGCGCGACCGCGAGCAGGTAGCGCAGGTCGTCGGCGCTCACCTCGTGCGGGTCGGGGCCGGAGCTCATGCGCCCAGCGTAGGCCGCCCGCTCGCGTCACCAATCACGGAGTCTTGCCGCTTCGACACCCGCACAGCTCTATGCGCAGGCCGCAATGCGGCCGAAGTTCCTTGATGTGTGACACGGGCTGGCGTCGGAGGCGACTGGCACACTGGCCACCATGGACTTCGTGCTGCCCCTTGTGATCGGCCTGCTGATCGGCGCCGTGCTCGGTGCCCTGCTCGGGCTCGTGCTCGCCCGGCGCTCGTCAGCCGGCGACGACCCCGCGGTCATCGAGGCGCGGCATCAGACGGCGATCGCCGAGATCCGCGCCGAGGAGGCGCAGCACCGGGCGCAGCTCTCGACCGAGCTCGCCGCGCTGCAGGCGACCGCCGCCGGCCTGCGCGAGCAGATCGGTTCGGCGCAGGATCAGTACCGCGAGCTCGTCGAGCGCGTGCGCACCGAGCAGGCGGCGCAGGCCGAGCGCGAGCGCGCCGAGAGCAAGGTTCTGCAGCAGCTCGCCCCGGTGCAAGAGACCCTGCGCTCGATGCAGGCGAAGGTCACCGAGCTCGAGACGCAGCGCAGCCTGCAGCACGGCGAGCTGACCCAGCAGCTGAAGTCGGCGACCGAGGCGGAGGAGCGCCTGCGGGCGACCGCCGAGTCGCTCGCGGGCGCCCTGCGCAGCAACTCGACCCGCGGCGTCTGGGGCGAGACGCAACTGCGGCGCGTTGTCGAGGCCGCGGGCCTCATCGAGCGCGTCGACTTCGACGTGCAGTGGACGGTGAGCTCCGACGCCGGCGCGGGCCGCCCCGACATGGTCATCCATCTGCCGGGGGGCAAGCACATCCCCGTCGACGCGAAGGTGCCCTTCGACGCGTACCTTGCCGCGAGCCAGATCGCGATCACCGCGACGGGCGAGGAGGGCGACCGCCGAAAGCGCTTGCTGCTGGAGCACGTCAAGGCGGTGCGCGCCCACATCGACGCGCTGGGGTCGAAGGCCTACTGGGCGGGTCTCGGCACCTCGCCCGAGATGGTCATCGCATTCATCCCCAGCGAGTCGCTCGTGTCGTCGGCCATGGAGGCCGACCCCGCGATCATGGACTACGCGTTCTCGAAGCGCGTGGCCCTCGCCTCTCCCGTCACGCTCTGGTCGGTGCTCAAGACCGTCGCATTCTCGTGGCAGCAAGACGTGCTCACCGCCGATGCGCAGGTGCTGTTCGACCTCAGCCGCGAGCTGTACTCGCGCCTGTCGACCATGGCGGGCCACGTCGAGAAGCTCGGCCGCGCCATCGAGAGCACGATCAAGAACTACAACGGCTTCGTCGGCTCGCTCGAGCGGCAGGTGCTGCCCACGGCGCGCAAGCTGCAGAAGCTCGACGAATCGACCGTGCTCGGGCCGCTCGCCGCGATCGAAGACGCCCCGCGAGACCTGACCGCCATGGAGCTGGTCGCCGAGCTCGAGGCGGTCGAGCCCGCGCCCGAGCTCGAGTTCAGCACTCTCGACGCCGAGCCCGCACCGGAGTAGCCTGCCCGCCATGGTCGACTACATGTTCGCCTTCGGCGGCTTCGCCGCACCCGACATCGACGCGGCGCGAGCGTTCTACCGCGACACCCTCGGCCTCACCGTGAACGACGAGATGATGGGGCAGCTCTCGATCGACCTGCCCGGCGGTGGCTGGGTGCTCGTGTACCCCAAGCCCGACCACGTGCCCGCGACCTACACCGTGCTCAACCTCGAGGTCGCCAACATCGACGCCGCCGTCGACGAGCTCGTCGGGCTCGGCGTCGAGATGCTGCGGTACGAGGGCTTCGGCCAGGATGCGCGCGGCATCGCCCGCGGCATCGCCTCGCAGCAGGGCCCCGATATCGCATGGTTCACCGACCCGGCGGGCAACATCATCTCCGTGCTGCAGAACGCCGACTGAGGCGCCGCGGCGGTCGGGGGCGCGTCGGCTCTCGCGAGCATCCGGAGCCCCCGATATGATGAAGCACGTTTCACCATCGTCGGTGGCTCCGCCGGCGATCCACCCTCCGGCGAGAGATCAACGATGACCCAACGCCCCTGGAATCCCCACTACGCCGACGACGTGGCGCCCGACCTCGAGACGGTGCCCTTCGAGCATCTGCCCGCGATGATCCGGCACTCTGGCTCGGCCTACTCCGGCACGATCGCGTTCACGCAGTGCATGCCCAACGGCATGAACGGCTCGCTGACCTACGCGCAGGTCGACGCCCTGTCTGACGACTTCGCGGCCTATCTGCGCGAGGTCATCGGCCTCGAGCAGGGCGACCGCGTCGCCGTGCAGATGCCGAACTGCCTCGCCTACCCGGTCGTGGCCTTCGGTGTCATGAAAGCGGGCTGCGTGCTCGTCAACACCAACCCGCTCTACACCGCCACCGAGATGGTGCACCAGTTCTCCGACTCGGGCGCGAAGGCGCTCGTCGTGATCGACATGTTCGCCGACCGGCTGCCCGAGGTGCTGCCCAAGACCGGCATCGAGACCGTCGTCACCGTGCGCATCGCCGAGTTCTTCCCGCCCGTCATCGCGGGCGTCATCCGCATGGTGCAGAAGTTCTGGAACCGCTCGCTGCCCCCGATCACGGTCGAGCACACCGCATTCCCCGCGGCGCTCAGCGCCGGTCGGGCCGCGAAGTCGGCCGCCGCGCTCACCGGCTACCTCGACGGCGTGGGGGCCGACACGGTCGCCGCGCTGCAGTACACCGGCGGCACGACCGGCGTCTCGAAGGGCGCCATGCTCTCGCACGGCAACCTCGTGTCGAACACGCTGCAGATGATCCAGATGTGCGGCGGGTACATGCGCCCCGGTCTCGAGACCGTGCTCACGGCCCTGCCGCTCTACCACGTGTTCGCCTTCACGGTGAACCTGCTGGGCTTCTACCGCCTCGGCGCCCGCAACATCCTGGTGCCCTCGCCGCGACCCCCGAGCAACCTCAAGCGCGCGTTCGAGAACTACAAGATCACCTGGGTGACCGGCGTGAACACGCTCTTCAACGCGTTGCTCAACGAGCGCTGGTTCCTCGACAGCCCGCCGCGCCACCTGCGGGCCTCGGCCGCCGGAGGTATGGCGCTGTTCGAGTCGGTCGCCGCGCAGTGGAGCGAGGTCACGGGCACCCCGATCGTCGAGGGCTACGGACTCACCGAGACCTCGCCGGTGCTGAGCTTCAACCCCTTCGGCCCCAGCGCGAAGGCGGGCACCATCGGCATCCCGGTTCCGTCGACCGAGCTGCGCTGCATCGACGATGCCGGCAACGAGGTGGCGCCCGGCACCCCCGGCGAGATCGCCGCGAAGGGCCCGCAGGTCATGCTCGGCTACTGGCAGCGCCCCGACGACACGGCCGCCTCGATCGTCGACGGCTGGTTCCGCACCGGCGACGTCGCCGAGATGGACGCCGACGGCTTCTTCACGATCGTCGACCGCAAGAAAGACATGATCCTCGTGAGCGGCTTCAACGTGTACCCGAACGAGATCGAAGAGCGCATCGCCGAGCTGCCGGGCGTGCTCGAGGTCGGCGTGGTCGGAATCCCCGACGAGAAGTCGGGCGAGGCCGTGCGGGCCTACATCGTCGCCACGGCGACGCCTCCCACCGAGGCGGCCGTGCTCGCCCACTGCCGCGAGACCCTCGCCGCCTACAAGGTGCCGAAGTCGGTGCGGTTCGTCGACGAGCTGCCGAAGAGCCCGATCGGCAAGATCCTGCGGCGCGAGCTGCGGGCCGAGGCCGTCTCCTCGGCCACCGCGAGTATCGAGACCCAGGGAAGGGAGCTGTCGTGATCACGCCGGCCATCATCGCCACTCAGGCGGTCGTCAACGAGCAGGACGTCGTCACGCCCTTCGAGCAGAACCTGCTCGTCGGCCTCGTGTTCGTCATCATGTTCGGCCTCGGAGCCGGACTCACGCCGCGCGACTTCAAGCTCGCCCTCAAGCGGCCATCGGGGCTCATCATCGGCTTCGTCACGCAGTTCGGCATCATGCCCGTGCTGGCGTACGTACTGTGCCTCGTGTTCCTGTTCCAGCTCGCACCCGAGGTCGCCGTTCCGCTGTCGATCGGCGCCCTGCTCATGGGCGCGGTGCCCGCGGGAACGACGTCGAACATGTTCACGTACTTCTCGAAGGGCAACCTCGCGCTGAGCGTCATGATGACGACGAACTCGACCCTCTGGGCGATCATCATGACGCCGCTCGCGCTCGCGATCTTCGGCGGCCTGCTCTTCGCCGGCGAGAGCTCCGAGTTCCAGATTCCCATCACGAACATCGTCGTGACGCTCGCGGTGCTGCTCATCCCGGTCGTGCTCGGCATGCTCATCCGCCGCTACAGCGCCAACATCGGGGCCGTGCTCGAGCTGATGGGCGGCTTCTTCGGGCTGTTCTTCATCGTGTTCCTCGTGGCGACGTGGGTTCCGCGCAACTGGGCGCTGCTCACGTCGACGGCGTGGCAGACCTACGTCGTGGCGATCGGGCTCGGACTCTTCGGCATCGTGATCGCCTACGGCATCTCGCGCGCGATCCGGCTGCACCCCGCGAACGCTCGCACGATCGCACTCGAGACGGGCATCCAGAACGGCCCACTCGCGATCGCGATCATCCTGCTCACCTTCAGCGGCAACCCCGACATCGGGCTGATCCTCATCGTGCCGGCGCTCTACTCGCTCTTCATCGTGCTCCTCGCGACCGTCGTCACGTTCGTCTTCCGTCGCGCGAACACGGCGGCCGAGCAGAAGATCCCCAACCTGCTGTAGCAGCACTCGACGACGGGGGCAGGGCCGCGAGGCACTGCCCCCGTCGTCGTTCGCGGCGACGCCTCGCCCACGGGCGCTGCCCTGTGCTTGCTCTACGCCTCGCCCACGGGCGCTGCGAACTGCGCCTCGTAGAGCCGGGCGTAGGCGCCGTCGGCGGCGAGCAGCTGGTCGTGCGTGCCTTGCTCGACGATGCGGCCCGCCTCCATGACGAGGATCAGGTCGGCGTCGCGGATCGTCGAGAGGCGGTGCGCGATGACGAAGCTCGTGCGGTCGCGGCGGAGTGCCGCCATGGCGTGCTGCACCAGCACCTCGGTGCGGGTGTCGACCGAGCTGGTGGCCTCGTCGAGAATGAGCACGCTCGGGCGGGCGAGGAAGGCGCGCGCGATCGTTAGTAGCTGCTTCTCGCCCGCGCTGACGTTCTCGCCGTCGTCGTCGAGCACGGTGTCGTAGCCGTCGGGCAGCGCCCCGACGAACCGGTCGACGTAGGTGGCGCGGGCCGCGTCGAGGATGTCCTCCTCGGTCGCATCCGGTCGGCCGTAGGCGATGTTGTCGCGAATGGTGCCGCCGAACAGCCAGGTGTCTTGCAGCACCATGCCCATGCGCGAACGCAGATCGTCGCGCGTCATCGCGGCGATGTCGACTCCATCGAGCGTGATGCGCCCGCCGTCGAGCTCGTAGAACCGCATCATGAGGTTGACAAGCGTCGTCTTGCCCGCGCCCGTCGGGCCGACGATCGCGATGGTCTGCCCGGGCTCGGCTACGAGCGACAGCCCGTCGATAAGCGGCACGTCGGGGTCGTACCGGAACGACACCTCCTCGAACACCAGTCGACCCGTGGTGGCATCGGGGGTCGCCGCCGGCGAGGGGTCGGGGGTCTGCTCGGGCGCATCCATCAGTTCGAAGACGCGCTCGGCGCTCGCGACGCCCGACTGCAGCAGGTTCGCCATCGAGCCGAGCTGGCTGAGCGGCTGCGTGAACTGCCGCGAGTACTGGATGAAGGCCTGCACGCCACCGATCGTCATGGCGCCCGTCGTGACGAGCAGTCCGCCGACGACGGCGATCGCGACGTAGACGAGGTTTCCGACGAACATGATCGCGGGCATGATGATGCCGCTGACGAACTGCGCGCCGAAGCTCGCCGTGAACAGCTGCTCGTTCTTCTCCAAGAACCGCTGCTCGACCTCGCGCTGCCGGCCGAAGACCTTGACCAGAGCATGACCGGTGAACGTCTCCTCGATCTGCGCGTTGAGCTCGCCCGTGTGCGCCCACTGCGCCACGAAGAGCTTCTGCGAGCGCTTCGCGATGACGGCCGTGATCGCGAGCGTGAGCGGCACCGTGATGAGCGAGACGAGGGCGAGGATGGGCGAGATCACGAACATCATGACGATGACGCCGATGACGGTGAGCAGCGAGGTCAGCAACTGGCTCAGCGTCTGCTGCAGGCTCTGCGAGATGTTGTCGACGTCGTTGGTGACGCGGCTCAGCACCTCGCCGCGCTGCACCCGGTCGAAGTAGGTCAGCGGCAGGCTGTTGAGCTTGCCCTGCACCTCTTCGCGCAGGCGGTAGACCGTGCGCTGCGTGACGCCGTTGAGCAGGTAGGCCTGCAGCCACGAGAACACCGACGAGAAGACGTAGACGAGCAGCACGACACCGAGCAGCGCCTGGAGCGCCGCGAAGTCGATGCCCGCGCCGTCGCCCGCCTGACCCGCGCCGTCACCGTTGCCGAACACCCCGTCGACGATGATGTTGGTCGCCATGCCGAGCAGCGCGGGGCCCACGACGCTCAGCAGCACGCTGATCACGCCGAGCACGATGACCGTGATGACGAGCGCGCGCTCGGGGGCGAGGCGGCCGATGAGCCGCTTCGCCGAGGGGCCGAAGGTCATCGCCTTCTCGGCGGGCATGCCGATGCCGCCGCCCATGGGGCCGGCCATGGGGCCGCGGCGCACTCCTCCGGGAGGGCCGACCGGTCGTGCGGGTGCCGTGCTCATGCGCTCGCCTCCGCTCGCAGCTGGCTGTTGACGATCTCGGCGTAGGTCTCGTTGCCCGCGAGCAGCTCGGCGTGCGTGCCGCGGCCCACGACCCGACCCTGGTCGAGCACGATGATCTGGTCGGCGTCTTGCACCGTCGCCACGCGCTGGGCGACGACGATAAGGGTGGCGTCGGCGACCTCGCGGCGCAGCGCGGCTCGTAGCCGGGCATCCGTCGCCGTGTCGAGGGCCGAGAACGAGTCGTCGAACACGTAGATCTCAGGTTGCTTCACGAGCGCACGCGCGATCGCAAGGCGCTGACGCTGCCCGCCCGACACGGTCGTGCCGCCCTGCGCTACGCCCGCGTCGAGCTGCTCGGGCATCGCGCGCACGAAGTCGGCGGCCTGCGCGATCTCGAGCGCCGCCCACAGCTCGGCATCGGTCGCGTCGGGCTTGCCGAAGCGCAGGTTGCTCGCGACGGTTCCCGAGAAGAGGAAGGGGCGCTGCGGCACGAGTCCGATGCGGCTCCACAGCAGGTCGGCGTCGAGCTCGCGCACGTCGACGCCGTCGACGAGCACCGCACCGCCCGTCGCATCGAAGAGTCGCGGCAGCAGGCTGATGAGCGTGGTCTTGCCCGAGCCCGTGCTGCCGATGATGGCTGTCATGCGCCCGCGCTCGGCCACGAGATTCACCCCGTCGAGCACCGGATGCTCCGCCCCCGGGTAGGCGAATGTCACGTCGCGCAGCTCGACCCGGCCGCTCGCCTCGAGCGTCGTGACCGGGTTCGCCGGCAGAACGACCGAGGAGGGCGTCTGCAGCACCTCGCCGATGCGGTCGGCCGAGACGGCCGCCCGCGGCAGCAGCACGGCGATGAACGTGGCCATGAGCACGGCCATCAAGATCTGGATGAGGTAGGTGAGGAAGGCCGTGAGCGCGCCGACCTGCATGAGCCCCGATTCGATGCGATACGAGCCGAACCACAGCACGGCGACGCTCGACGCGTTGAGCACGAGCAGCACGATCGGGAACATGAGGGCGAACAGGCGGCCCGCGCGCAAGGCCGTGTCGGTCAGGGCGGCGTTCGCGTCGGCGAAGCGATCGACCTCCTGGCGCTCGCGCACGAAGGCGCGCACGACGCGCATGCCCGAGAGCTGCTCGCGCAGCACGCGGTTGACGGTGTCGATGCGCTCTTGCATGACGCGGAACAGCGGCACCGTGCGCACGATGATGGCGCTCACCGCGATGAGCAGCACGGGGATCGCGACGGCCATGATGAGCGAGAGCTCGAGGTCTTGCTGCAGCGCCATGATGACGCCGCCGATGGCGAGAATGGGCGCACTCACGAGCATCGTGCTCGTCATGAGCACGAGCATCTGCACCTGCTGCACGTCGTTCGTCGTGCGCGTGATGAGCGAGGGGGCGCCGAAGCCGCTGACCTCGCGCTCCGAGAAGGTGCCGACGTGGGCGAACACCGCGCCGCGCAGGTCGCGCCCGAGCGCCATGGCCACGCGCGCGCCGAAGTAGACAGCGGTGATGGCGCACGCGATCTGCACGAGCGTGATGGCGAGCATCCCCCCGCCGACCATGAGGATGTAGCCCGTGTCGCCCGTGGCGATGCCGCGGTCGATGATCGCCGCGTTGAGCGCGGGCAGGAAGAGCGAGGCGACGGCTTGAGCGAGCTGGAAGACGACGACACCCGCGATGAGCAGCCCGTAGGGCTTCAAGTACCGCCGGAGGATGAATGCAAGCATGGCCTGCCCATTCTTCACCCGTGCGGGCTGTGCGCCCGCCGCGAGCGTGCCGCTCTCAGCGAACGGCGCCCCGGATGCTGTCCAAGAAAGTCGTGATGCGGCCAGTGAGGTGTAGCCGAATGCCTGATGCGGCCTGGATTCGAAGACAGCACTGAATCCAGGCCGCATAAGCATCTCCTACAGTCCCGTCATCTGGTCACCGAGTAGAGCGCTGCTGCGGATTGCTGCGGTAGCCCTGAATCGGAACCGCACATTGCTCAGTCCAAGTCGACTTCGATGACGGCGTACTGTGCGTCGAGAACGATGTCGGCGCGCACCTCACCGCGGATGTCTACCTGGTAGGCGCCTCCGTCATCGTCGGTGAGAGCAATCTCGTGTGCCCGGCCGCCGACCTCGCTGAGAGCAGCCTCAATCGCCCGCGCAATGCCGTCGCCGTCGAGGGAGCCGACTCGGACGTCGTTGGAACGCTCGGGGATTCCCACGACTGCGTCGCCGAGGTCGGCACCGAGTCGCACGTCGACTTCGCTGCCGTCTTGACGGAGCACCTCGGCGCTCCACCCATCGCGCGTGCGCTCGAGCTCAACGAGCGTGCCGCCGCCAGCAGCGTCAACCGCCGCGTCGCGGGCGGACTCGAACTGCTCGACGGTGGCGGTCTCGGAAGCGTTGTTGGCCTGAGAGCCGTCACTCGACCCGGGCGAGGCCTCCGACGTCAGAGCGCCGCCGGTCTGCACAGTCGAGATGCGATCGTCGTCGTCCTCAAGGGCGTCAACAGTGACTGCCGTGACGCCGGCGGTGAGGGCGACGAGCCCGAGCGAGGCGGCAGCGATACCGCCAGTAATTGCCGTGCGGCGACGGCGCCAAGCAGGAGGATCTTGATGAGAGCGGTCACCCGGAACGGCGGTCGAGTTAGCAGGGGGCGGAGGAGGTGTCATTTCGGTCATAAGACAACTGTGCCGGGAAGGCACTGAAGCGGCGCTGAAGCATCCTGAAGTCGCCTTCAGGGCGCAAGCGACACCATCTTCTGTTGTGGCTGGTAAGGACGCGCACGGCCTCACGCGATGCGTGATTAGTCACTCGACAGCGGAAGGCGAATCTCAATCCGCGCACCGCCAAGCAAGGAATCGAGCACGCGTACGTCGCCTTCGTGGGCGGCTGCCATTCCGGCGACGATCGCAAGGCCGAGACCCGACCCACCGGCGTCGCGCGACCGGGCCTCGTCGAGGCGGTGGAAGCGCTCAAGCACGTGCCGCCGCTCCTCCTCCGGAATTCCGGGTCCATCGTCGTCCACAGCTATGACGGCCTTCTCGCCGTCGATGAATGTTGACAGGGCGATTCGTGTGCGTGCGTGTCGACGGGCGTTCTCCGACAGGTTGCGCAGTGCTCGCGCCATAGCGGGTGCGTCCGCGGTTGTGCGCACCGCGCTCACGCCCTTCACGTCGATCGAGAGGGAACAAAGAGTTCGCAACCTGGACGCCTCGGCGAGCGCGAGATCGTCCAGATCGACCGGACCCCGCGGCATGCTGCTCTCCTCCGCCCGGGCGAGAGACAGCATCGAGTCAACCAGCTCAGCCATGCGGCCGCTCTCAGCCCCCACAACATCCGCCAGAGTCGACAAATCGGTAGCAGTGGGGTGGTGCTGCGCAAGCTCGGCGTGCTGAACGAGCGATGCGATCGGCGACCGAAGCTCGTGGGAGGCATCGGAAAGAAACCGGCGCTGGGCGGACTGCGCCTCGTCGAGTCTTTCGAGCATACGGTTCATGGTCTTTGCCAGCTCAGCCACTTCGTCGCCCGTCGCCGGCACGTCGACACGCCGGTTGAGCTGGGCGGAACTGATCGCGTCGACATCTCGGCGAATGCGTTCGACGGGGCGCAGGGCGCGGCCGACCACAAGCCAGACGATGAGCGCGATGCCTGCGGTGAGAATAGGGAGGAGCAGTGCAAGAAGTGCCGCCACGGTCGTGGTTGCCTCCGAAACGGCGTCGAGCTCGCGCGCGACGACGACGACGTACTCCACGTCGCCTAGCTCGGTTTCGGCGCTCGCGGTGATGACCTGGCCTTCCTCAGTGTCAGCCCTCCCCTCACGCGGCAACGGGGCGAGCGCGTCGTCATCGGAAGAAGCCACGACAGCGCCATCGAGCTGCAATTGCACAATTTCTTCCTCACGATCCTCCACCACGCACTCGGCGGAGATCACGCCGTCGTCGATGGACTCAGCGAGTTGCTCCGCCTGCTGCTCGGCGGTAGTCGCCTCGCTCGACGTGAGTGTCGCGGTCAGCACGCTCACGAAGACAACGCCGATAATCGAAAGACCGACAAGCACGGCTGCGGCGGTGGCGGTCGTGATACGCGCGCGGACACCACGGCGACCTCGCCTAACCGCCATCGGGTGCCAGACGGTAGCCCGCGCCGCGCACTGTGGAGATAGCGTTCCTTCCGAACGGGCGGTCGATCTTTGATCGGAGATGACCGATGTACACCTCGACGATGTTCTGATTGCCGTCAAAGTCCGCGTCCCACACCCCGTCGATAACCTCGCGCTTGCTCAGCACGGTGCCGGCGCGTCGAGCGAGGAACTCGAACACGGCGTACTCGCGCGCTGTGAGCGAGATTCTCTGCGCACCCCGATACACCGTGCGCGCCGCCGGGTCGACGCGCAGGTCACCCAGCTCGATAACGACGGGCCGCTCTCGCGCGCCGCGACGGACAAGAGCGCGGATGCGCGCGACA
Source organism: Microcella sp. (assembly GCF_051860105.1). Taxonomy (GTDB): domain Bacteria; phylum Actinomycetota; class Actinomycetes; order Actinomycetales; family Microbacteriaceae; genus Microcella. Next base: position 21,658 of record NZ_JBHYEO010000022.1, on the reverse strand, counting down.
AGGACGGCGAAGTGGACGGGCTTAACCACGTAGTCATCCGCACCGGTGTCGAGCCCCTCCACCTGATCCCACTCGCCGTCTTTCGCCGTCAGCATGAGCACAGGCGTCCAGTCGCCCTCGTCGCGCAATGCGCGGCACACGCGGTAGCCGCTCATCCCCGGCATCATGATGTCGAGCAGGATGGCGTCGTACCGGTGCTCTCGCGCGTACCAGAGGCCATCGACTCCGTCATGGGCGACGTCGACGGCAAAGCCCTCCGCCTCGAGGCCGCGCCGCAGACCGTCGGCGAACCGAACTTCGTCGTCGACGATGAGCACGCGCATTTCACTAGTGTGGTTGCACTGTCCTGAAGGACCGCTGAAGCGAGCCGAAAGCAACGGTGTCACAGTCCGGCCATTGCTGGTCGAGTGCGAAAAAGCAGACCTCCGAGCCGAGAAGCTCGCACCTCAACACATGGCGTCGGTGATGATGATCGACGCCCAACGACCGGGACGACCGCAATGACCTGACGCTCGAGGCTGTTTTCCCCACAGCGCCGGCGTTGAAGCTCGCGTCACCGGGTGCTGCGGCCGGGATCAGTCGGCAGCGCTCACCCCCGTGGCGCTCAGGCGTCGAGCCACTTGTTCTCGAGGTGGTCGGCCGTCACCCGGCGGATCGTGCCCGACCGCGAGCGCAGCACGATCGACTCGGTCGTGATGATGCCGCGCTCGCGCCGCACGCCACGCACGAGCTCGCCGTCGGTCACCCCGGTGGCGACGAAGAAGGTGTTGTCGCTGCGCACGAGCTCGTCGGCCTCGTAGACGTGGTCGAACTTGAGGCCAGCGGCGGCGCCGCGCGCGCGCTCCTCGTCGCTGCCGGGGGCGAGGCGGCCCTGGATGAAGCCGCCGAGCGCCTTGACCGCGCACGCCGTCGCGACGCCCTCGGGGCTGCCGCCGGTGCCCACGCACAGGTCGATGCGCGAGTCGTGCCGGGCCGCGTTGATGCCGCCGGCGACGTCGCCGTCGAGGATCAGCCGCGTGCCCGCGCCCGTGGCGCGGATCTCGGCGATGAGCCCCTCGTGGCGCGGTCGGTCGAGCACGGCGACGCGCATCTCGTCGATCGGCTTCTTCTTGACCGCGGCGAGCGCGCGGATGTTCTCGGCGATCGACTGGCGGATATCGAGCACCCCGATGCCCTCCCACCCGGCGACGAGCTTCTCCATGTAGAACACGCTCGAGGCGTCGAGCATCGTGCCACGGTCGGCGACGGCGATCATCGAGATCGCGTGGCTGCGGCCTGCCGCCGTGAGGGAGGTGCCGTCGATGGGGTCGACGGCGATGTCGCACGCCGGGCCCTGGCCGTTCCCGACCACCTCACCGTTGAAGAGCATCGGTGCGTTGTCCTTCTCCCCCTCGCCGATGACGACGAGGCCGCTGAAGTTGACGGTGCCCAGGAACTTGCGCATCGCATCCACCGCCGCCCCGTCGGCCGCGAGCTTGTCGCCCTTGCCGATGAACGGCGCCGAGCGGATGGCGGCCGCCTCGGTGGCGCGCACGAGCTCCATCGCGAGGTTGCGGTCGGGGTGCAGGAACAGGGTTCCGGTCTCAGTGGTCACCACGAGGGCGTCCTTTCCGTGGGTGGACGGGCGGAGTGCAGGACGCGCCGGGTGGTAGATCAGCGCAGGCCCAGACTATCGGCGCACGGGCCCCCGCGGCACGCCCGCTGGCTAGACTCGGATCGCACCCACCCCACCACATCGCAAGGAGCCGCCATGCCCGTCGCCACACCCGAGCAGTACGCCGAGATGCTCGACAAGGCCAAGAAGGGCGGCTTCGCCTACCCCGCCATCAACGTGTCGTCGTCGTCGACGATCAACGCCGTGCTGCAGGGGCTCAGCGAGGCCGGCTCCGACGGCATCATCCAGGTCACGACGGGCGGTGCCGACTACTTCGCGGGCCAGAGCGTGAAGGCCCGCGCCTCGGGCGCCCTCGCGTTCGCCGCGTTCGCCACCGAGGTGGCCAAGAACTACCCCGTGACGGTCGCGCTGCACACCGACCACTGCCCGAAAGACGCACTCGACGGCTTCGTCATGCCGCTCATCGCCGCGAGCGAGGCCGAGGTGAAGGCCGGGCGCAACCCGATCTTCCAGTCGCACATGTGGGACGGCTCGGCTGTGCCGCTCGCCGAGAACCTCGAGATCGCGCGCGACCTCCTCCCCCGCATGAAGGCCATCCACGCCATTCTCGAGGTCGAGATCGGTGTCGTCGGCGGCGAGGAAGACGGCGTGCAGCACGAGGGCTCGAACGACGCGCTCTACACGACCCTCGGCGACGTGACGGCCGCGGTCGAGGCTCTCGGCCTCGGCGAGCAGGGCCGCTACATGGCCGCGCTCACCTTCGGCAACGTGCACGGCGTCTACAAGCCGGGCAACGTCAAGCTGCGCCCCGAACTGCTGGCCGAGATCCAGACCGGCATCGCTCAGAAGTACGGCACGGATGCCCTCCCGCTCGACCTCGTCTTCCACGGCGGCTCCGGCTCGACCGACGACGAGATCTCGACGGCCGTCAAGAACGGTGTCATCAAGATGAACATCGACACCGACACGCAGTACGCGTTCAGCCGCTCGGTTGCCGACTCGGTGCTCAAGAACTACGACGGGTTCCTCAAGGTCGACGGCGAGATGGGCAACAAGAAGATCTACGACCCGCGCGCCTGGGGCAAGGCCGCCGAGACGGCGATGGCCAAGCGCGTCGTCGAGGCCACGCAGCAGCTCGGCTCGGCCGGGCACTCGGGCCGCTAGCGAGCGACGGGGCCGCCCGGCGTGCCCGGCTCGGGCGTTCGCTGCACCGCGCTGCGCGGGCGGGCCATGCCGGCGACCTCGAATTCGACCGCCGTCACCGGTCCGTTGCGCCAGCGCAGGTTCTCGACGGTCGACTGCAGACTGACGTAGTAGGGCGCGAGGAACGTCTCACGACGCCCCTCGGGCAGCGTGCTGCGGATGCGCAGGGCGACCGCGATGGCCCCGTCCGGCGTGCGGCGCAACTCGATACGGGCGGAGCCGAGCTGGGGGTCAGAGTGCCCGAGCAGGGCATCCAGCAGCGCGCGCATCGCGGTGCGCTGGGCGAGATCGAGGCACTCGGCGAGCCGATCGGGGTCATCGACCGTGACGGCGCGGCCATCGGCGACGCGTTCGATCCAGGTGCGGTCGACCTCGCCCGTGAGCTCGGCGCGCACGTGCTCGGCGAGCGCCGCTGCCCGGAGGGCGTCACCCTCGGTGATCACCCCGCGGTCGAGAACCGCCCTGATGAAGGCCACGGCCGGCGAGATGCGGTCGCTCGTCGCGCGATCGACCGCCGCCACGAGGTCGTCATCAGCTGGTCGTGCGGTGGTGACCTCGAGAGGGCGCTCGCTCCAGCGGGAGAGAACCACGGTGATGACGCGGATCATCACGACACCGCCCACCGTTCCGGCGATGATGGGGAAGAGCGTGATCACCACGGTCGAGAAGGGCGGCCAGGTAGCGTCGTCGGGAACGACGAGCAGAAGAATCGTCGCGGTTCCGACCACCAGCAGAACCGACCCCAGCGCCGCCATCCCGACCGCTGAGACGTAGGGAGCCATGGCGAGCAGGAGCAGTGCGAGCGCCAGCGGTGCCCACCAGAGCTCGAGCGAGAACGCTTCTCCTCGATAGCCGATCGCCGAGACGACGAGGGCCGCCGAGGCCACGGTCGCACCGACGAGACCGCGCACGACCGTGAACGGGCCGCGGCGCGGGCGCGTGACGACGTGCACCCACAGCTGTGCGATCACGGCCAGGGCGAGGCCGGCCGCCTGGACGAGCGGGCGCGAACCGGCCTGCCCCGCGGGCCCGAGGGTGAGAATGCCGTGCACGAGCGTGAGTCCGGCTGCCGCGAGCGGCAGGTTGGGCGTCGTGAACCAGCTGAGCGGGTCGGCGTCCCACGGGCTGCGACTCCAGGCGGTCGCCATCACGATGCCCCGGACTCGATGGGGATGGGCACGGTCACCATGACGGTCGTGCCGTCCGGGCCCGACCACACCCGCACGGCACCGCCGACGGCCTCGATGCGCTGATCGATCGACATGCGGAGGCCCAGACGGTCGTCGGCGACGTCGGCGGCGGCGAAGCCGCAGCCGTCGTCGACGACGAGCACGGTGAGCGTGCCATCGCGGGCGCCCACGACGAGCTCGGCGCGATCCGTGCCGGCGTGCTTCACGACGTTGTCGAGGGCCGCGCGCGCAGCGCCGACGACGGCGTGCCGCGTCGCGGAGGGAACCTCGTCCCCGACCAGCTCGGCGCCGCTCACATCGACCCGCACCCCGCTCCACTGGTACTCGTGAGCGAGCTCGAGGAGGGCATCCCCGAGTGCACTGCCCGAGGCAGAGGGGCCCGTCGGCTCGGCCACCGTAGAGGCGGCGATGACACTGAGATGCTCGCCGAGCACCTCGCTCGCCCGAGGCGACAGGGGCCCGGGCGATCGAGCGATCGCCGCCAGGTCAGCAAGAACCGTGTCGTGCACGACGCTCGCGGCACGCTGCTCGAGCAACCGCCGGCGGTCGGCGTCGCGCACATCGTCGGCGGCGAATGCGAGCGGCTCGAGTTGCCGCTCGGACTGCCGCTGAGCGATCGCCAGGGTCAGGTAGGCGACGAGCGAGATCGAGAACACGATGACCGGGCCGATGCCCGGAGTCACGGTGCTACCGGCGAGAGCGAGGCCTACGACGACGCTGGACTGGGCCACGACGAAGGCGGCGGTCGACCAGACCACCCCGCTCAGTGCGCGGCCGGAGACCGCGCCGACGAGGCACATCGCGGTCGCGATGCGATTGAGCAGGTAGGGCCCCTGGTCATCGATCTCGGGATCGGCAGCGAGCGCGAGCACCGGCACGGCGACCGAGAAGACCGACCCGCCCGCGAGATAGAGGGCGGCCGTCACGGCACCGGGCCGCCACAGCAGCACGAGGGCGAGCAGACCGATGCCGACGAACGGTGCCACCCCGAGAGGCGCGTACTCAGCCGAGCCGCGGGCGATGAGCACGTCGAGAACGACGGCGGAGGCGACGAGGGAGCCGACCGCCGCGATGACCCGCTGCGCCGTCGCAAGACCGCGAACGGTGATGCGCGCGGCGACAGCGCGCGGCAGCGCGACGGCGGTCATCGGCGCTCGCTGTCGACGTCGAAGGTGACCACGAGCGACTCGCCGCCCCGCCACTCGATGCGCCGCACGACCGACTTCACAGTCAGATAGTACGGCGCGAGCACAGCCGTGCGGCGGCCCTCCGGCAGGGCGAGTCCGACCGTCACCGCGACCGCGACCGCGTCATCGTCGGCGGGCGCGAGATCGAGCCGGGCGCCGAACACCCCCGCCTCCGGATCGCTGAACAGGCCGTCGATGAGCGCGATGATCGCCGCCCGCTGATCGACCGTGATGGTGTCGGCGAGCCGGAAGGGATCGGTGACGTAGACGGGTCGACCGGCGACGTGGGCCGCGAGCCAGCTCTGATAGCCCCGCTCGACGAGAGCCCGGCGCAGGTCGCGCGCCAAGCGCGCCGCCGTTCGACGATCACGATCGTGGATGACGGCGGCGCGCTCGAGCCGCTCGAGGAAGGGCACGACGGCGGTCGAGTAACGGCCCCCGGTGATGCGGTCGACGACGGCGGCAGCAGGCTCCACAGCGTCGTCATCGGGTGCGGCGGCACCGACACCCCGCCGCCAGCTCTGCACCGCCGTCACCAGGGTGCGGTTGAGCACGACGCCCCCGATCACCGCGAACACGGTCGACGACGTGATCACGACGACATCGGCGATGGGCAGCTCGCTGCCGCGGTCGGCCGCGACGAAGCCGGCGGAGGCCGCGGTCGCCGCCACGACCAGCAGCGCGCCCGGAACGAAGACCCGGCCGGCCACGAAGGGGCTCATGGCCATGACGATGAGGGCGGCGCAGACCGGGGCCCACCACAGCTCGAGAGCGAAGCGCGGATCAGGGGGCGACGGCAGCAGGGCATCCACGGCGGGGATCACGGGGTTGCGGTCGACGAGGGCGAGAGCCGACCCCATCACCGCGATCGACGCCAGCGTCACGATGAGCGCCGCGCGCCGCACCCCGAACCGCGGTCGCGAGGGCATAGCCCCGCGGTGGATGGCGTACGCGGCGCCGGTCATCACCACGACGGCGACGAGCTGGAACGCGGGCCGGTATCCCCCCTGCCCGCCCAGCGCCACCGCCGAGAGCCCGACGAGCGCGACGGCGAGGGTCACCCAGCTGCTCACGAGCGATGAGGTCAGCCAACTCAAGGTGTCGATGTCGAGCGACGAGCGCCGCCACCAGCTCAGGGTGTCGATGCGGCGCGGCTCGAGCGGCGCGCTCACGGCGGGCCCTCCGCCGTGGCCTCGATCGGCACCGTCAGCATGACTGTCGTGCCCGACTCGTTCGACCAGACCCTGGCCGTGCCCCCGACCCGCGACAGTCGACCGTGGATCGACTCGCGCAGACCCAGCCGGTCGGTCGGCACCGCGTCGGAGTCGAACCCGGTACCGCCGTCGACGACGAGCACGGTGAGCGCGCGTGCCGTGCGCCCGACGGTCACCTCGACCCGATCGACGCCGGAATGGTGCCGCACGTTCTCGAGCGCCGCGGTCATCGCGGCGAGCACGGCCTCGGCAGCCGAGTCCGTGACGACCGACGTCGTCGCGAGGGCCTCCGCGCCCGTGAGGTCGACGCGCAGGCCGCTCCAGCGCAGGTCGTCGACGATCGCGAGCAGGCGTGCCGCGAGCGAGCCCTCCACCGGGGCCGCGCTCACCACGCCCACCGAGGTGGCGCTCGCCTGAGCCACGGCGTCGAGATCGCGCCGGATGCCCTGCCGCACCCGATCGTCCAGTCGGGATTCCCCTCGCTCGAGGAGCGTGAGCGACGCGAGAACCGTATCGTGCACGAGCGCCGCGGCCGCCCGCTCACGGCGCTGGGCCGCGTGCTGCCGGCGCGACACGAGCGCGGCATCCGGAAGCTCGGGAACCCGATCGCGTCGCCGCCGACCGCCGAGGGCAATCACCGCGTACGCGACCGCCATGATGACGGCGTCGACGAGCCGGTCAGGAGACAGGGCGAGCGGGCGACCGGCGATGACGTGGCCCGCGACGAGCGCGACGGTGCCGGCACCGAGGCCGACCGCGACCCAGAGCACCCCGTCGGCCGCGTTCGGGCGCACCGCGCCGATGAACATGAGCGCCCATGCGAGCGCCTCGACCAGGAACAGCCCGCGCGACTGCTCAGGGGTGTAGGCCTGCAGGATCGTGGCGACGAAGCCCGTGCCCGCGACGAGCCCCACCCCGACCGTCAGGAGCGCGGTCGGCACGGTCGGCCGCAGGGCGAGCACCACCGCGGCGACGAACGCGGGCGACCACCAGAGCACGAGGGCACCGAGCGCGGCGGCGCCCTCCGAGCGCACGGCGACCTCGACCATGAGGGCGAGGGCGAGCACGAGTGACGCGGGGCCGATCAGCCGCTGGGCGGAAGCCAGCCCCCGAACGAGCGCGGCCGCGGTCACCTCTCGCGGCGGCGGCGCGGGCCGCAGCGGGTGCGGAGCGCTCGCGCTCATCTCGGCGAGGCCGATCAGTCGCGGATGCGCCCGCCGAGCGCCCGTTCGTCGACGTTGCCCTGCGCGTCACGGCGCAGCTCTTTCGGCAGCGAGAACTGCAGGTCTTCCTCCGCCGTCTTGACCTCGGAGACCGCGTCGAAGCCGGCGTCGCGCAGGTCGGCAAGCACCTGCTCGACGAGCACCTCGGGCACGCTCGCACCGCTCGTGACGCCGACGGTGGCGACGCCCTCGAACCACTCCTGCTTGATCTCGCTCGCGTAGTCGACGCGGTAGGCGGCTTTCGCGCCGTACTCGAGCGCGACCTCGACCAAGCGCACGCTGTTCGAGCTATTCGCCGAGCCGACGACGATCACGAGGTCAGTCTCGGGCGCGACCTTCTTGATGGCGACCTGGCGGTTCTGGGTGGCGTAGCAGATGTCGTCGCTGGGCGGGTCTTGCAGGTGCGGGAACCGCGCGCGCAGGCGCCGAACGGTTTCCATGGTCTCGTCGACGCTCAGCGTGGTCTGCGAGAGCCAGATGAGCTCGTCGGCCTCGGGCACCTCGACCGTGTCGGCCTCTTCGGGCGTGCCGATGAGGATCATGCGCTCGGGCGCGTGGCCCATCGTGCCCTCGACCTCTTCGTGACCCGCGTGACCGATGAGCAGGATGCGGTAGTCCTGCTTCGCAAATCGCACGGCTTCCCGGTGCACCTTCGTCACGAGCGGGCAGGTGGCGTCGATCGCAAGCAGGTCGCGGTCGGCGGCGCCCTGCACGACGGCGGGGCTCACGCCGTGGGCGGAGAAGACGATGTGCGAGCCCGGCGGAACCTCCTCGACCTCGTCGACGAAGATCGCACCCTGCTTCTCGAGCTCGCTCACGACGTGCACGTTGTGCACGATCTGCTTGCGCACGTAGACCGGGGCGCCGTACTGCTCGAGCGCCTTCTCGACGGCGATGACCGCGCGGTCGACGCCGGCGCAGTAGCCGCGCGGTGCGGCGAGGAGCACCGTCTTGGGGCGGTCGACCTCGACCGGCCGCAGCCGCTCGCGGCGCTGGGGGATGACGGGTGCGGTCAGGGTCGAGCCCAGGGCGCCATTCGAGATCGTGCTCACACCCCCCAGTCTACGAGGGGCCGCCTGCGTATGGGCTCCGGCACCGTCGACAGCGACGGTGCTGCTACTCGACGTCGCGCCGCAGCGTCGTGAGCGCAGCCGCGAGCATGAGCGCCGACGCGAGCGCGGCGAGCACGAGGCCGCCCTGCCACCAGAGCAGGGCATCCACCGGCGCGGACGGCGCGCTGGGATCGATCGCGTTCAGTGAACTCAGGATGCCCGCACCCACGAGAGCGTCGGTGGCCGACCCCGGCAGGAAGCGGCCGAGCGAGGCCGACCACTCCCACACGCTCGCGACGAGGCGCAGGATCGGCTCGACGAACTGCGTGAACGCGAGCACGATCACGATGGCGGCGATCTGGCTCGTCAGCAGCGCTCCGAGGCCGAGGCCGAGCAGCGACCACAGGGCCGTGGCGAGCAGCGTGCGCAGCAGCACGGCGATGACCTCGGGCTCGCCGAGCGCGGTCGGCTCGCCGAGGGCTGCGAGCACCGGGGCGCCGAGGCCGACCGAGCCGATGAGGCCGAACACGCCGTAGAGCGCGCCCATGAGCGCCGCGACGATGCCCTTGGCGGCGAGAACCACGCCGCGGCGGGGCTGCGCGAGCACGGTCGGGGTGAGCGTGCCGTGCCGGTACTCGGTCGTCGCGAGCAGCGCGCCGAACAGCAGCGGGATGACGAGCCCGACCGCGGTCACGCTGCTGTAGACGAGGTTCGCCGCGACGACGGGGTCGAGCTCGGGGGCCGGGGCGCCCGTGCCCGCGCCGGCGAGTTGCGCACCGAGGTCGCTGAAGAAGAATGCGAGCCCCGCGGCGGTCATGCCGACGTAGGCCACCATGATGAGGGCGAGCAGCCACCATGCCTTCAGCGAGAACACCTTCGCCAGCTCGGCGGCGGTGGCACGAGCCAGACCCGCGGCGAGGGCGGTCACGCGGCGCTCCCCTCGTGTGCGGCCGCCGCATCGGCGGCGGACTCCGCCGTGAGGGCGAGGAACACCGACTCGAGCCCGTCGCCCTCGTCGCTCAGGTGCGTGAGAGCGAGACCAGCGTCGCGCGCGACCTCGCCTGTGCGCGCGGCATCGAGCCCGAGCACCGTCAGCCCCGCGGCGCCGAGCTCGATGGTCGCGCCGGCGCGCGTGAGGGCATCCCGCAGCGCCGCCCGATCGGTCGCATCGACGCGCACGCGCGCGGTCCCCGCTTCGAGGGCGTCGAGCGTGCCGTCGAACACGATGCGACCGTGACGGATGACCACGACATCGTCGACCGTCTGCTGCACCTCGCTCAGCACGTGGCTCGAGAGCAGCACGGTGCGGCCCTCATCGGCGAGCGCGCGCAGCAGGCCGCGCATCCAGCGGATGCCGTCGGGGTCGAGGCCGTTGATGGGCTCGTCGAGCACGAGCGCGTCGGGGTCGCCGAGCAGCGCGCCCGCGAGCCCCAGCCGCTGGCGCATGCCGAGGGAGTAGCCGCCGACCGCGCGCCGCGCCGCCTCGGCGAGCCCCACCTGCGCGAGCACGGCGTCGACCCGCGCCCGGTCGATGCCGGCCGCGATCGCGAGCGTCAGCAGATGATTGCGGCCGCTGCGACCCGGGTGGAACACGTCGGCCGACAGCGACCCGCCGACCCGCCGCATCGGCGACGCGAGGTCGCGATAGCGCTGGCCGTCGATGAGCGCCGATCCGGCCGTCGCACGATTGAGCCCCAGCAGGATGCGCAGGGTCGAGGTCTTGCCCGCGCCATTGGGGCCGAGAAAGCCCGTGACGCGCCCCGGCCGCGCCGAGAACGAGACGTCGCGCAGGGCCGTGACCTCGCCGTAGACCTTCGTCAGCGAATCGATCTCGAGCGGGGTGGGGGTGACCATGGGGCTCCTGGGATGCGGGCGCCGGTTCGTCGGCGCTGTCGACTACCCTGGCGAAAGCCGCCGATCGACGCAAGGAGGGCACCGTGACCGACGCCCCATCCTTCTCGGCATCGCCCGCTCCCTCCAGCGCCGATGCGCCCTGGCCGGTCGCCCAGCTCTCGGCGAAGCTCAAGGAGTACATCGACCGCCTCGGCCAGGTCTGGGTCGACGGCGAGATCGCGCAATGGGGGGTCTCGGGCGGCAACGTCTACGGCAAGCTCAAAGACGTCAGCCACGACGCCACGGTGTCGTTCGTCATCTGGTCGTCGGTGCGCGCGACGCTGCCCGAGGGGCTGGGGCAGGGCGATCGCGTCACCGCCCTCGTCAAGGCCAACTGGTGGGTCAAGGGCGGCACGCTCACGATGCAGGTGTCGCAGATGCGCCGCGTCGGCCTCGGCGACCTGCTCGAGCGGCTCGAGCGGCTGCGCGCCACCCTCGCCGCCGAAGGCCTCTTCTCCCCCGAGCGCAAGAAGCCCCTGCCCTTCCTGCCGCAGTGCATCGGGCTCGTCACCGGAAAAGACAGCGACGCCGAGAAAGACGTCATCCGCAACGCGCAGCTGCGGTGGCCCTCCGTGCGGTTCCGCGTCGTGCACGCCGCCGTGCAGGGCGACAAGGCGGTCGCCGAGGTCACGGCGGGCATCCGGCAATTGGATGCGGACCCCGAGGTCGACGTCATCATCGTCGCCCGCGGCGGCGGCGACTTCCAGAACCTGCTGCCGTTCAGCGACGAGAGCCTCGTCCGGGCCGCCGCCGCGTGCGACACCCCGCTCGTGAGCGCGATCGGGCACGAGAACGATCGGCCGCTGCTCGACGAGGTCGCCGACCTGCGCGCCTCGACGCCCACCGACGCTGCCAAGCGCGTCGTGCCCGACGTGAGCGACGAGCTCGCGCGCGTGCAGCAGGTGCGCTCGCGCATGCTCACGCGGGTGACCGGGGCGATCGCCACCGAGGTCGACCGCATCACCGCGATCCGCTCGCGCCCGGCCCTCGCCTCCTCCGCCTGGATCGTCGAGACGCGGGCCGATGAGCTCACGCGCGCGGTCGCTCGCGGAGTCGAACTGACGAGCCGGCTGCTCGAGCGGGCGCACGTCGACGTCGACGAGCGCCGGGCGCAGTTGCGGGCGCTCTCGCCGCAGCGCACCCTCGACCGCGGCTACGCCATCGCTCAGACCGCGACGGGCGCCGTCATCCGATCGGCCGCCGAAGTCGCGACGGGCGACGCTCTCGTGCTCACTCTCGCCGACGGGCGCCTCGCCGCGCGCGCCGAGGCGCCCCTCGCCGGGCCCGACGGCGCGGCTCCGACTCCCACGACTCCCGAAGGAAGGCCCGCCTAGCATGAGTGACGTGACCGCTTCCGACCCCGCCGACATCGCCGGCCTCAGCTACGAGCAGGCGCGCGACGAGCTCGTGCGCGTCGTCAGCGAGCTCGAGCAGGGCGGCGCCACGCTCGAGCAGTCCATCGCCCTGTGGGAGCGCGGGGAGGCCCTCGCCCGCCGCTGCGAGGAGTGGCTGATCGGCGCGAAAGAGCGTCTCGACGCGGCCCGCGCGGCCGCCGAAGGGTGAGCGCGGTGGCTGAGACCCCGACGACCGACGACTCCGGTGCCGAGACGCCGCAGCAGAAGGCCGACCGCATCGCAGAAGCCCGGCGCAAGCGCCGCGCCAACCAGACGACCCGCAACCTCATCGGCTCGCTCGTGGCCTCGCTCGGCATCGTGCTCTTCCTCGTGCTCGTCGTCGTGCGCCCCGACCCGGCACCGCTCGCGATCGACTACGCCGCCGCGGCCGCCGAGGCGGAGGCGAGCCTCGGAACCTCGGTCATCGCCCCTGTCGTACCGCCCAGCTGGAGCGCCAACCGGGCCGAGCTCGCCGGCAGCGGCGGCGTCGACGAGTGGACGATCGGGTTCATCACCGCCGATCGCACCTTCCTCGGCCTGCTGCAGGGCTTCACCGACGAGCAGAGCTGGCTGCGGGATGCCCTGCGCGACCCGGGCGAGGGCGAGACCGTGAGCATCGCCGGGGTCGACTGGCAGCGCTACGACCGCCGCGGCGTCGACGGCGTCGGGTTGCGCGAGATCGCGCTCGTGACGAGCACGCCCGACAGCACGGTCGTGCTGTACGGCACGGCCTCAGACGCCGACCTCGACCTGCTCGCCACCGCCGTGGCCGCCGAGCTGCCCGACGCCGACTGAGCGCCGGGGCGGCAGGGCGACCGGCGGACTACGCTCGAGAGGCGCACCGTCCACCCCGAGTCCGCCCAGGAGCACCATGCCGACGACACGCCGCACGCCCGAGCAGGTCTGGCGCGAGATGCAGCGGGGCAACGCGCGGTTCGTCGCGGGTGAGCCGCAGCATCCGCGGCAGGACGTCGACCGGCGCACCGAGCTCGCCGCCTTCCAGGCGCCGCACGCGGCCCTCTTCGGCTGCAGCGACTCGCGGCTCGCCGCCGAGATCATCTTCGACAAGGGTCTCGGCGATCTGTTCGTCGTGCGCAACGCGGGCCAGGTCATCAGCGACAGCGTCATCGGTTCGCTCGAGTACGCGGTGGCCGTGCTCCGCGTGCCCCTGATCCTGGTGCTCGGGCACGACGAGTGCGGAGCCGTGGCCGCGGCGATCGACTCGGTCGATGCCGATTCGCCGGCGCTGCCCGTGCACATCCAGGGGCTGGTCGACCAGATCCGGCCCGCCGTCGATCGCGTGCGCCTCGCGGCGGGCTCGCCCGACGCCGCGGGCATCGACGCGCTCGAGGTGGGGCGCGAGCACCTGCGCGACACCGTCGGGGCCCTGCTCGCGGCGAGCGAGCTGATCAGCGACGAGGTCGCTGCCGGTACGCTGGCCATCGTGGGTGCGAACTACCGCCTTCGTGAAGGCAGGGTCGTGCCCGATGTCGTCGTCGGCCAGCTCTGAACGCGGCACCACCGCACGTCGAGCCGACCGCCTGCCACCGCGACCGCCCCTGCGAACCCCTCCCGTCATCAGAAGGAACACACCGCCGTGAGCACTGACACCGACTTCCGCATCGAGCACGACACCATGGGCGAGGTGCGGGTGCCCCGCAGCGCCCTCTACCGCGCGCAGACGCAGCGCGCCGTCGAGAACTTCCCGATCTCGGGGTCGGGCCTAGAGAGCGGGCAGATCATCGCTCTCGCCCAGATCAAGCGGGCCGCGGCGATCGTGAACGCCGAGCTGGGCATCCTGGATGCTCCGCTCGCGCAGGCGATCGTCGGCGCCGCCGACCAGATCATCGGCGGGGCGCACCACGACCAGTTCCCCGTCGACACCTACCAGACCGGCTCGGGCACGTCGTCGAACATGAACATGAACGAGGTGCTCGCGACGCTCGCCTCGACGGATGCCCTGCCGGTGCACCCGAACGACCACGTCAACGCTTCGCAGTCGTCGAACGACGTCTTCCCGACCTCGGTGCACCTCGCCGTCACCGCCGCCCTGCTGCGCGACCTCATCCCCGCCCTCGAGCACCTCGCGAGCGCGCTCGAGGTCAAGGCGGAGCTCTGGAAGACCGCCGTCAAGGCCGGCCGCACGCACCTCATGGACGCCACGCCCGTCACGCTCGGTCAGGAGTTCGCCGGCTACGCGCGGCAGATCCGCCTCGGCATCGCCCGCGTGCAGGCGACCATCGAGCGGGTCGCGGAAGTGCCGCTCGGCGGCACCGCGACCGGCACGGGCATCAACACGCCCCTCGGGTTCTCGCAGAAGGTCATCGCCGAGCTCGCGAGCACGACGGGCCTGCCGATCACCGAGGCGCTCGACCACTTCGAGGCGCAGGGTGCCCGCGACGGGCTCGTCGAGGCCTCAGGAGCGCTGCGGGTGCTCGCCGTCTCGCTCACCAAAATCTGCAACGACATCCGCTGGATGGGCTCCGGCCCCAACACGGGCCTCGCCGAGCTGCACATCCCCGACCTGCAGCCCGGCTCGTCGATCATGCCCGGCAAGGTCAACCCCGTCGTGCCGGAGGCCGTGCTGATGGTGTGCGCACGCGTCATCGGCAACGACGCGACGATCGCGTGGGCGGGCGCCTCGGGCTCCTTCGAGCTCAATGTGGCCATCCCCGTCATGGGCACCTCGCTGCTCGAGTCGATCCGCCTCCTCGCGAACTCGACGCGCGTGCTCGCCGACAAGACCATCGACGGTCTCGAGGCCAACCTCGAGCGCGCCCGCGCCCTCGCCGAGAGCTCGCCCTCGATCGTCACCCCGCTCAACCGGGTGATCGGCTACGAGGCCGCCGCGAAGATCGCCAAGCACTCGGTCGCGAAGGGACTCACGATCCGCGAGGCCGTCATCGACCTGGGCTTCGTCGAGCGCGGCGAGGTCACCCTCGAGCAGCTCGACAGCGCGCTCGACGTGCTGAGCATGACGTCGCCGGGGCTGTAAGCCCTCACCGCGACCCCGCGAGCAGCCCGCGTCGACGAACCTGTCCCTCTGATCCGCACCACCGGTTCGAGAAGCACTCGGGCGAGACCGACGCGGGCTGCACGCCTCAGCGTAGTCCGACCGACGAGCGCGTCAGCGGAAGTAGTTCGGGCGGCTCACATAGGTGTCGGAGACGAACATGACCCCCGCGGTCAGCTCGAGGAGCGAGCGCAGGCCGTCGATGAGGTCGTCGGCGCGATCATCGGGCACCACCGTGATGATGAGCGTGAGCGCGTCGCGGTCGTTGAACAGCTGCCGACCCTCGTGCGCCCCGTGGTGGCCGAGTCCGGTCACCGCGGGCAGGCTCGTGTAGCCGGTCGCTCCCGCCGCGACGACCTGGCGGCGCACGGCGTCAGCGTCGACCGTTCGGGCGACGACCTCGATCTTGGTCATTCGCGTCAGTGATTCGCGGCTCATGCCGCCTCCTTCTCTTCGTCTCCGACAGTCGATTCCATGAGCCACGGCTGCCACCCATCGGCGGTGCACCGCTCCCACTCTCCCGGGTTGTCGCCCGGTCGCACCATGATCACCCATTCGCCGTGCACGAGGTGGTTGACGACCTCGGCCTGCTTCACGATGCGCTCGATGCGCTCGCGCGGAGCGTCGACCACGACGAGCAGACGCACCGGCTCGTGATGCAGTCCGTCGCGCGTGCCGATCGACTGCCACGGAAGGCCGACCCGCAGGTCGCCAGACGGGCCCGTGAGCACACCGGCTCCGCCCACCAGGTTGTGGGTCGTCTTCGTGCCCGCGCCGAGCACCTCGGTGTCGACGGAGGAGAAGTAGTACTGCGCGTTGATCCAATGCGCGACGACGAGGGGCGCGGTGAGGATGGTCTCGAGCGCGATGCCGTCAGCATCGTGCTGGGGCTCGTACGAGTGCAGGAACACCCGGCGCTCGAGATCGGCATCGGCCGACAGGGTGCGCGGGCCGATGATGAGCGCGGCGTTGCGGGCAAGGCCCCACTCGGGGTAGACCTGGGCCCAGTCGCGCGACCGGCGCACGACACCAGCGCTCGCGCGCGCTCCCTCCGGCGCACCGGGCAGTTCGCGCGCCCGCTCCGCGGCCAGAGCGCCACCCGCCCGCCGCAGATCGCTCATCAGGCTCTCGATCTCGGCGCGACGGTCGGCAGGCAGCAGAGCGACATCGACGACGGTGACCCGGTCGGTGGCCGTGTCGTGCTCTGCCGCGATGAAGAGGGTGTCGGCGGGGATGCTGATGCCGCGCTCGGCCAGGCCCGCGCGCACCGGCGCCGCGTTGAGCAGCGTCGCGGCGATGCGGGCGTTGGGCGCACCGCGGTGGCCTCCGCACGCTCCGCAGTCGAGGGCCGTGCGGAAGGCGTTGTTGGTCGTCGACGTGCCGTGGCCGACGAGCGCGACGATCGGAGCGAAACCCTCGACGAGGCTCATCGTGCGCAGGATCACCTCGGCGGTCTCGACCTGCGTGTCGAGCGTCAGCGCGCTGTCGATGTCGAACAGCGTCGGCACGTCGGTGGCCGGGTCGTCGGGTCGTGCCCCAAGCCCTCCTCGACCCGCGAGAACGCTGCGCGCGATCGCCGTCGGTCCGAGCACCCAGCCCGAGGCCTCCGCCCAGCCGAGCGGAGCCCCGGGGAGGGCATCGGGCGCCTTGAGCGCCGAGCGGACAGCCCGGCGCGTCGCCTGGTCGCTCACGAACCGGGCGGCACCGCGCCACTCCCCCGGCGCGGGACGCTCGGCCACCAGGTACCGCGGCGTGAGCAGCACCGGGCACGACGCCGACGGTTCCGGGGCCGCCAGCGGCTCGACGAGCGCGGCGATGCCGAAGAACCCGGCGAACCCTGCCGTCGTGTACTCGCCCAAGTGCTCGAGGTGACGGCGCAACCCTTCGCTGCGGGGGTCGATGCAGAACACGAGGTGCGCGCGCGGCCTCTCGGCGGCCGTGCCGACCGGAGCGGCGCTCAGCTGGCGCAGCACCGACCGGTGCGGCCCCGCTTCGAAGGCTTCTTGCCAGATCAGCCCGCGCTCCGCATCCGCCGAGGGAGCGACCGCGGCCGTCTCCGGAGCGATCGCCAGCGCCCACGTGAGCGCCGTGCGCACGGCCAGCAGCTCGACGATGTCGACGTCGCCCGTCGTCATGGAGCGCCAGCGCACATACGCCGTCCACCCCGGCGTGCGGGCCAGCTCGGCACGGAGGTAGGGCAGCTGCGCGTCGTCATCGACACCGAGGTGCGCGAGAGACGCGGCGAGAGACGCATCGACGCCGGTCGGAAGCTCGGCGACGCGACGACGGGCCGAGCGCGGCAGTGAGCGGTCGTGGCGGGCGAGGGCGCGCCAGGCGCCGTAGAACCCGAGCTCATCGACGGGCACGGGCCACGCGGCCGCCTCCGGCGCCAGTGCCGCGCGGCACCAGCGCGTCACGAGCTCGTCGACGGGCCCGGTCGGGCGAGCCGCAGCGGGCTCGACGATCGGCTCGTCGAGGAACCGGGAGACGAGAGCGGTGTCGGTGTCGCGGGCGGCGACCGCCTCGTGCGGACGGCGACGACGGATGGCCTGCGCGAGATCGGCGACCGCGATGCGACCGTCGGCAAGGCGCGCGCGGAACTGCTGCTCGGTCAGGATGCCCCGCGCCCCGAGGGCGGGCACCGCGTGCTCGATGGCCGCTGCGAAGCCGTCGCCCAGCGCGGGCAGCACGGGGTTGACCGCGATGGCGGCGTCGAGCCCGTAGTAGGGCGCGATCACGCTCGCCGCCATCTCGGCGCGGGCGCGCACCCGCAGCGGCCGGGGGGCGGCCCGCTCGGCCGTCGTGGTGGTCTCGGTCACGCGGATGCTCCGATCGACGAGGGCTGCGGCAGGGTTCGGATCGCGGTGGTCGACTCGACGGGCCCGGATGCCCGACCCGCGGTCGGCGCCGTGCGCGCCCGCACGGCCGGGGCGCCGAGGCGGAGCCCGAGCGCGAGCAGGGCGAGCGACGCCCCGCTCGCCGGTGCCCAGCGCCGCAGGGCGGCGATGGCCGCGAGCGCGATGAGCACGGCAGCGGCGAGCCCCAGCACGATGCCGGCCGCGTCTGACGGCGGGGGTCGCGGAAGGTCGAGCGCAGCGGTGAGGGTCGAGGTGACGACGACGAACGCGACGGCGGAGGCGGCGACCAGCGACGCGGCGCCCACCGCCCGCAGGCCTCCCGGCGCCAGTCCGGTGACGCGAGCCGCGGCGGCGCCGAATGCGCCCGCGAGCACGACGAGCACGACGAGCTCGGCGAGCCCGCGACCGCCCGGGTAGATCGCGATCGCGGAGACCACGAGCGCCGAGACCGCCAGCAGGGCGCCCGCGACCGCGCGCACGCGGCGAGCGGCGGGAGCCGGAACGGTCGCGCGGGGTGCGCGTCGCTCGGCGGCGCGCCGATCGATTCCGTCGCTCGAGGAGAGGAAGAGGGCGCTCTTGTAGAAGCCGTGCGCGACGAGGTGCAGGAGGGCGGCGACCACGAGGCCGAGCGCGGCGCAGAGCAGCATGAACCCCATCTGCGCCACCGTCGACATCACGAGGCGACCCTTGATGTCGGTGCGCACGAGCGCGCCGAGGGTGCCCGCCACGATGGCGACGGCCGCACCCACGGCGAGCACCACCACGGCGACCGGGCTCGAGGCGATGGTCGCGATCTGGGTCACGACGAGGATGCCGCCGCCGTTGACGACCCCGCCGTGCAGGGCCGCGCTCACCGGCGTCGGAGCGTGCAGCGAGTCGACGAGCCACGGGTGCGCGGGCGGAAGCGCGCAGCGCAGTAGGGCCGCGACGACGAGGAGCAGGGCCACCGTGTCACCACTCGCGCCCGCCGCGTCAGCGACGACGGCGGCCCAGAGGGCGAGGTCGCCGACGATCAGCCAGCCCGCGGCGCGCACGAGGGCCGGCCGGCCTCCGCCGAGGCCGAGAGCCGCGAGCGTCGCGGCGGTGGCGAGGCTCCACCCGAGAGCGAGCATCCAGAGCTGACCGGCGATGCTCACGACGACGGTCGCGGCGAGCATGGCCGCGATCGCGACCGTGACCGAGCGCCCGCGACGATCGCCGCGGAGCGAGCGGTGGGCGTAGGGCAGCACGGCGGCCGCGATCCCCACGACGAGCACGAGCAGCAGCAGCGAGACGCCGTCGACGCGCCACAGCGCGGGCGCGACCTCGGTGACCAGGCGCGGTGTTGAGTTCACGTGACCCTCCTTACGCGCATCACAATACACGTAATTTGAGTCAGGTAAAGCGAATCACGTCACAAACACCAGGGGAACCGCATCAGGGGGCCGTACAGTGGATGCCGTGGCCGAATGGACCTTCCTGAGCAACCACTCGCACGTGCTCGTGTGCCTCTCTGTTGACCCCGAGTCGCGCATCCGCGACATCGCCGAGCGCGTCGGTATCACCGAGCGCGCCACGCAGCGGATCCTCGCCGACCTCGTCGCGGGCGGATACCTCGTGAAGCAGCGCGACGGTCGACGGAACACCTACCAGGTGGTCACGACCCAGCCCCTCCGGCACCCTCTCGAGTGGTCGCACACGGTGGGCGACCTGATGCAGGCGGTCGCGAACGCCCCCACCAGCACCTGAGGCCGCGCCCGCTCAGGCCAGCTCGTTGCCTTCGAGCAGCTCGGTGACGAGCGCGGCGATCGCGCTGCGCTCGGACCGCGTGAGGGTGATGTGCCCGAACAGCCCGTGGCCCTTGAGCGTCTCGATGACGCTCGCGACGCCGTCGTGGCGGCCGACCCGCAGATTGTCGCGCTGAGCGATGTCGTGGGTGAGCACGACCTTCGAGTTCTGGCCGATGCGGCTGAGCACCGTGAGCAGCACGTTGCGCTCGAGCGACTGCGCCTCGTCGACGATCACGAAGGCGTCGTGCAGCGAGCGGCCGCGGATGTGCGTCAGCGGCAGCACCTCGAGCAGGCCTCGGTCGATGACCTCGTCGAGCACGTTCTGCGAGACCACGGAGCCGAGCGTGTCGAACACGGCCTGAGCCCAGGGGTTCATCTTCTCGCTGGCATCACCGGGCAGGTAGCCGAGCTCTTGCCCGCCGACCGCGTAGAGCGGCCGGAAGACCATGATCTTGCGCTGCTGCTGACGCTCGAGCACCGCCTCGAGGCCCGCGCACAGGGCGAGCGCCGACTTGCCGGTTCCCGCACGACCGCCGAGCGAGACGATGCCCACCTGCGGATCCATGAGCAGATCGATCGCGAGCCGCTGCTCGGCCGAACGACCGTGCAGGCCGAAGATGTCGCGGTCGCCGCGCACGAGGGCGATCTCATCGTCGCCGACCACCCGGCCGAGCGCCGAGCCGCGATCGCTGTGGATCACGAGCGACGTGTTGATCGGCAGCTCGCGCACGACGGGGGTGCGCAGCACCTCGCGGTCGTAGAGCTGGGCCATCTGCTCGCTCGAGAGCGAGACATCAGCCATGCCCGTCCACCCGCTGTCGACCGCGAGCTCGGCGCGGTACTCCTCGGCCGAGAGGCCGATCGACGAGGCCTTGACGCGCAATGGCAGGTCTTTCGAGACGACGACGACATCGAGACCGTCGTTCGCGAGGTTCATGGCGACGGCGAGAATGCGCGAGTCGTTGTCGCCCAGCTGCAAGCCGCTCGGCAGCACCGACTGGCTCGAGTGGTTGAGCTCGACGCGGAGCGAGCCGCCCGCCTCACCGACGGCGATGGGGAAGTCGAGACGCTCGTGCTGCACGCGCAGCTCATCGAGGTTGCGCAGCGCCTGACGCGCGAAGTAGCCGATCTCGGGGTCGTTGCGCTTCGCCTCGAGCTCGGCGATCACGACGACCGGCAGCACAACCGCGTGCTCGGCGAACCGGAACAGCGCCTTCGGATCACTCAGCAGCACCGACGTATCGAGAACGTACGTGCGCTGGGCCACCTCGCTCTCGCCGCTCGAGATCGACGGGTTCTGACGGGAGGTCTTCGCAGCGGCCACCGGTGCTCCATCCCCGGGGACGCGGGCGACCCCGGACCAGTTGTATGCGGTTCGGCCGGGAGTCTCAGGACGATCGTTCCGGCCGCCCCGATCGGGCGCGATGCCCGATGAGCGTCACGCTATGCCCGGGTGCCCGCAGCGGCGGGAGCGACACGCGCGAGTCACCGAGCCGTCACATTCGGCGCACGAGCGCCCGTGTGCGTCGACGCGTCAGGCTCCGGTCATCGTCGAGAACTCCGCGAGGGATGCCCGGAACTGCTCGAACGTCTCCTCCCCCGTCGAGACGTGGGCACCCAGGCGCACGCGACCCGAGCGGACGGTGACCGACACGCCGTGGTTGTGCAGCGCGGCGGCGAGCGCGCTCACGAACTCGGGGTGGGGCTCGAGCACGACGATGCCGGCCCGCTCGGCCGACTCGCGCGGCGAGACGACCTCGACCCCGGCCTCATCGGCAAGGTCGATGAGGCGCGCGGTGCGCTCCTCCACGATCGAGCGGATGCTCGGCACCCCCGCGGCGACGACCGCGTCGACCGCCCCGGCCAGGCGGGCCTGCGCGAAGGAGTCCGCGTAACCCACCCGGAACGCTCCGGCGTCGGCCGCCGGTTCGACCACCTCGTGCAGCAGCTCCGGGGTTCCGTGGGCGAGCCAGCCCGACCACACGGGCGTGAGCTGCTCCCGAGCACGATCGCTCAGAGCGAGGAACCCCGTTCCCTGGCCGGCGCG
>NZ_JBHYEO010000021.1:0-36122 GCF_051860105.1 Microcella sp. | reverse complement strand
GTCCCGATAGCGAGGTCATCGCCCTCAAGCCCGGCGATGAGGTCATCGGGGCGGCCCCCGCCGACGAAGCGGCCGAGCTGGTCTTCGTGACCTCGGATGCCCAGCTGCTGCACTTCGCCGCCGACCAGGTGCGCCCCCAGGGCCTCGCGGCGGGCGGCATGGCGGGCATCAAGCTCGGCGCCGGCGCACGGGCGATCTTCTTCGGCGCGGTGGACCCGGCGACCGCTGAGGTGCTGACCGTCTCGAGCTCGACGCAGACCATCGCGGGTGCTGATCCCGGCCGCGCGAAGCTCTCGGCGTTCGAGCAGTTCCCCGGTAAGGGGCGCGCCACCGGCGGCGTGCGGTGCCACGCCTTCCTGAAGGGTGAGGACGTGCTGCAGCTGGCCTGGGTCGGCACGGCTCCGCTCGCGGTGGGGGCCGACGGCTCGGCGCGCACTCTGCCCGAGGGCGGCGCGAAGCGCGACGCCTCGGGCACCCCGCTCGACTCGCCCCTCGGCTCGGTCGGCACCCCGATCGCCTGAGCGGTGGTGCCCGCCGTGTGCGAGCCCGAGCCCCGCATCCGGGTCTCCACAATTCAGGAACCGCGTTTCTCCACAATTCAGGAGACGCGCATCCCGAAAGGGTCGCCGCTGCCGCGCGTCGGCGTGTCTCCCCACAACGGCGGTCAGTTCTCCTGAATTGTGGAGACGCCGCGAGGCGGGGTGGGCCGGGATGTGCGGCCTGCGACGGGGGTGACGGGCTAGATGTCGATGCGGCCGCGGTCGAGCCCCTGGCCCGCGATGATGAAGTCTTTGCGGGGGGCGACCTCGTTGCCCATGAGCAGCTCGAACATGCGCGATGACGCTTCCGCGTCGCTCACGCGCACGCGACGCAGGGTGCGGTGGGCCCGGCTCATGGTCGTGTCGGCCAGCTGATCGGCATCCATCTCGCCCAGGCCCTTATAGCGCTGGATCGGATCCTGGTAGCGCTTGCCGGCCTTCTTGAGCGCCGCGAGCACGCCCTGCAGCTCGCTCTCGCTGTAGGTGTAGATGGTCTCGTTGGGCTTCGACCCGGGGTTCATGACGACGACGCGGTGCAGCGGCGGCACGGCGGCGAACACGCGCCCCTCGTCGATCATGGGCCGCATGTAGCGGAAGAACAGGGTGAGCAGCAGAGTACGGATATGCGCGCCGTCGACGTCGGCGTCACTCATGATGATGACCTTGCCGTAGCGCGCCTGCTCGAGGTCGAAGCTGCGGCCCGAGCCGGCGCCGATGACCTGGATGATCGACGCGCACTCGGCGTTGCTGAGCATGTCGCTCACCGAGGCCTTCTGCACGTTGAGGATCTTGCCGCGGATGGGCAGCAGTGCCTGGAACTCGCTGTCGCGAGCGAGCTTCGCGGTGCCGAGGGCGCTATCGCCCTCGACGATGAAGAGCTCGCTGCTCGCGACATCGTTCGACCGGCAGTCGACGAGCTTCGCCGGAAGGGCGGAGCTCTCGAGCGCGTTCTTGCGGCGCTGCGTCTCTTTGTGCGCGCGCGCCGAGATGCGGCTCTTCATCTCGGCGACGACCTTGTCGAGAACGAGAGCGGTCTGGGCCTTGTCGTCGCGCTTGCTCGAGCCGAACCGCTCGGCGAGACCGCGGGCGATGACGGTCGAGACGATCGCGCGCACCGCGGGCGTGCCCAGGATCTCTTTCGTCTGCCCCTCGAACTGCGGCTCGGGCAGCCGCACCGTCAGCACGGCCGTGAGGCCGGCGAGCACGTCGTCCTTCTCGAGCTTGTCGGTGCCGGCCTTGAGGCGGCGGGCGTTCTTCTCGACCTCGGCGCGCAAAAACTTCAGCAGGCCCTGCTCGAAGCCGAGTTGGTGGCTGCCGCCCTTGGGCGTGGCGATGATGTTCACGTACGAGCGGAAGGTCGTGTCGTAGCCGGTGCCCCAGCGCAGCGCGATGTCGACGACGCACTCGCGCTCGACCTCGGTCGGCACCATGTGCCCGTTGGCCTGCAGCACGGGAACCGTCTCGGTGAAGGTGCCGCTGCCGGTGATGCGCCAGGTGTCGGTGAGCGGGGCATCCGGCGCCAGGAAATCGGCGTACTCGCTGATGCCGCCGTCGAAGCGGAACGACTCGGTGACCGGCGCCTCGCCGCGCTCGTCGGAGAGCTCGAGCGTGATGCCCGGAACGAGGAAGGCGGTCTGCCGCAGGCGGCCGATGAGCTCGTCGGTGAGGAAGCTCGCACCTTTGGTGAAGATCTGCGGGTCGGCCCAGTAGCGGATGCGCGTGCCCGTGACGCCCTTGGCCACCTTCCCGATCTTCCGCAGCTCGCTACCGGAGACGAACGGTGTGAACGGCGCGTCGGGGCTGGGGCCCTCGGGGCCATCGGCGAACACGCCGGGCTCACCGCGGTGGAACGACATCGCCCACGTCGCGCCATCGCGGTCGACCTCGACATCGAGACGCGCGCTGAGCGCGTTCACGACGGAGGCACCGACGCCGTGCAGTCCGCCGGATGCGGCATACGACCCTCCACCGAACTTGCCGCCGGCGTGCAGCTTGGTGAACACGACCTCGACCCCGCTCAGGCCCGTCTTGGGCTCGATGTCGACCGGGATTCCGCGCGCGCGGTCGCGCACCTCGACGCTGCCGTCGGGGTGCAGCCGCAGGTCGATCTGCGTGCCGTGGCCGCCGAGCGCCTCATCGACCGAGTTGTCGATGATCTCCCACAAGCAGTGCATGAGGCCGCGCGAATCGGTCGAGCCGATGTACATGCCGGGGCGCTTGCGCACCGCTTCGAGACCCTCGAGAACGGAGAGATGACGGGCGGAGTAGTCGGAGCTGGACACGGTCTTCATCGTAGGCGGGGCGGACCGGGCTCCCCCGCTCCCACTCCGCGACGGTGACCGCTCCGAATACCCCTCACCAGGCGCTCCTACGCGTTCAGCGAAATCGGGGCGTATTGACACGGCGCGGTCGCATGCGTGTGGTGCAATGAGAGCATCGAAGGACGACGAGACGCCGACGGAGAGCGAGGGGTACCCCATGACGCAGATCACCACCGAGAACCCGAGTGTCGCAGCCGCGCCGCTCACGGCGCTCGACCGCTGCGACAGCTGCGGTGCCCAGGCCTACGTGCGGGCGACCCTCGCGACGGGAGAACTGCTGTTCTGCGCGCACCACGCCGCGCGGTTCAAGGAGAAGCTCTCGAGCTCGGCGCTCGCCTGGCATGACGAGACGGACCGCCTCACCGCCTCCGCCTAAGTGGCGGGGTCGCTCGGCTGGGGTAACCGGCTCCGCTACCTGGCCCGCCGCGCTCGCGCGATCGACACCGCGAACCTTCGGCGGCTCGCCGGCCTGATCGCGGCGTCGAGCGGTCGATCGCGCGCGGCCATCACTCTCGACATGCTGTGGGCCGCTGTGCGCCACGAGACCGCGTTCCAGGACTACTTCGACTGGGACTTCCACCTGCTCACGCGGCAGGAACGCGAGACGTTCATGACGCATCCCAAGTCGAACCATCTCGCCCTCCGCCTCAACGCGCCCGAGCATCGTTCGACGTTCGCCGACAAGGCGCGGTTCAACGCGCGCTTCGCGCCCTATCTCGGTCGTGAGTGGCTCGACCTGCGCACGGCGTCCGACGGTGAGCTCGCCGCCTTCCTCTCGCGCCACGAGCGCGTCATCGCGAAGATCGCTGACAGCCTCGGAGGCGACGGGATCGCCGCCTATTCGAGCGCCGCGATCTCCGACATCGATGCGTTCCGCACCGAGCGCCTTTCGCACCGTCAGGTGCTCCTCGAGGAGTTCCTCACGCAGCATCCGGAGATGGCGCGTCTCAACACGTCGAGCGTGAACACCTTGCGCATCGTCACCTACCTCAATGACGCAGGCGAGGTGACGACCCTCGCTCGCGTTCTCAAGATGGGTAACGGCGGCGACGTCGACAACTTCAGCGACGGCGGCATGTACACGATGCTCGACGAACAGGGCGTCGCGCACCATGCCGCGTTCGACGGGTCAGGTCGCGTGTTCCGCGAGCACCCGCTGACAGGGACATCGATCGTCGGGTTCGCGGTTCCGAACTGGGGCGCCGTGCGATCGCTCGTCGATGCGCTCGCGCGCGAGGTGCCCGAGATCCGCTACGTGGGCTGGGACATCGCGATTACCCCTGAGGGCGCCGCCGTGATCGAGGGCAACTACAACACGGGGGTCTTCCAGCTCAAGCCGGGCGCCACCGGCGTACGGGAGGGCCTACTCCCGGTGTACCGGGCCGCGATCGGCTTCTAGGCGGCCGGGCTGCCGCCGCGGGCGGGGCGAACGATGCCGAGCGGCGTGCTCTCGTGGTTCTGGCCGAGCGGGTTGTCGGCGAGTATGCCGACGAGCCGCTTCTCCTCAGCCGTGCTCAGCGTCGAGCCGAGCACATTGCCCCCGAAATCGTTGATGTCGACGATCGCGACCTCGAGCTGCCCGCCGAGCGCGGCCTTGAGCTCGTGCGCGATCTCGCGCGAGCGAAGCGGCACGAGCACGACCTGGGTGTTGTAGGGCGGGATCGTGTTGTGCGTCGGGCCGTCGATGCCGCGCGCCTTGGGGCCGGCGATGCGGTAGAAGTCGCCCTTCCGGCCGATCGCCTTCGAGACCGCGGCGACGGCGGCCGCGAACAGGATGCGCGGTGTCCCGCACTCGCGCAGCGCCATCTCCATCGTCTCAGGCATGCCCAGGCCGATGCCGTGCGAGGTCTTGGTGACGTACTTCGACAGCGTGTGCGCGAGCGGTCGAGCCGTGATGGAGTCGACGGGAAAGGCGCGGCCCTGCGTGATGGCCACGATCTTCTCGGTGACGAAGAGGGTGTCTCCGGGCTCGACGAGGTCGGCGGCATAGCGCGTGACCACGTCGACGATGTCCTCGCCGTCCATGACGACGTGCGTGCGGATCGGGATGCGCGCGAAGGCAGCGCCTTCAACGTCGCGCACGAGCGGCTTGCCGTCATTGGGGGTGGCGGTCATGAGATCTCCGATCGGTGGGGCGCCCGGCGAGCGCAGGCAGGAGGCTCGGCAGCGGCCTACTCGAGGTAGTCGCGCAGCGCCTGCGAGCGCGAGGGGTGGCGCAGCTTGGCCATCGTCTTCGACTCGATCTGGCGGATGCGCTCGCGGGTCACCCCGAAGGTGTCGCCGATCTGATCGAGCGTCTTCGGCATGCCGTCGCCGAGGCCGAATCGCATACGGATCACGCCCGCCTCACGCTCTGAGAGCGAGTCGAGCAGGCTCTCGAGCTGCTTCTGCAGCATGGTGAAGCCCACCGCGTCGGCCGGCACAACGGCCTCGGTGTCTTCGATGAGGTCGCCGAACTCGCTATCGCCGTCCTCACCGAGGGGCGTGTGCAGCGAGATCGGCTCACGCCCGTACTTCTGCACCTCGATGACCTTCTCCGGGGTCATGTCGAGCTCGCGGCTGAGCTCCTCGGGCGTCGGCTCGCGGCCCAGGTCTTGCAGCATCTGGCGCTGAACCCGAGCGAGCTTGTTGATGACCTCGACCATGTGCACGGGGATGCGGATCGTCCGCGCCTGGTCGGCCATAGCGCGCGTGATCGCCTGACGGATCCACCACGTGGCATACGTCGAGAACTTGAAGCCCTTCGTGTAGTCGAACTTCTCGACGGCACGGATGAGGCCCAGGTTGCCCTCCTGGATGAGGTCGAGGAACTGCATCCCGCGGCCGGTGTAGCGCTTGGCGAGCGAGACCACGAGACGGAGGTTCGCCCCGAGGAGGTGGTTCTTGGCGCGCTGGCCGTCGCGCGCGACCCAGGAGAGATCGCGGCCGAGAGCGGAGCGCTTCTCCTTCTCGGTCATCGTCGACAGCTTCTCCTCGGCGAAGAGGCCCGCTTCGATGCGCATCGCGAGCTCGACCTCCTCTGCCGCGTTGAGCAGCGGGACCTTGCCGATCTGCTTCAGGTAGTCCTTGACCGGGTCGGCCGTGGCGCCCGTGATGGTCGAGGAGTAGACCGGGACCTCGTCGTCATCATCGGTGTTCGAGATGACGATCGCGCCCGTGGGCAGCGGGCCGGCAGACCCCGTCGACGACTCGTCGCCCTCGTCGTCGTCGTTCGCGTCATCATCGGGGGTCTCGTCCTCGGGGGCGTCATCGACGACGATGACCGCCACCTCGGTCGTATCGTCGGAGACCGCATCGGCATCCGGCTCGACCGCGTCGAGATCGATGACGACGTCCTCGTCGTCGTCTCCGGCGCCGACATCACCGGCGGGGGATGCCGCCTTCTTCGCCGCGGCACGCTTCGTCGCAGCAGGGGCCTTCGCGGATGCAGCCTTCGTTGCCGGAGCCTTCGCCGCGGGGGCCTTCGCCGCGGTCGTCTTCGCAGCAGTCGTCTTCGCAGCAGTCGACTTGGCAGCGGTCGTCTTCGCAGCAGCCGCCGTCTTCGCGGCGGGCGTCGCGCGAGCGGCGGTCTTCGCCGCGGGCGTCGTGGTCTCGGTGGTGGTCGCTCGGGCAGCCATGGGCCCCTCTTCTCGCGTTCTGCGGGCAGTACAACGACCCATGTCAAGTCGCACAGGCCCGCGGAGCGCTCTCACGAGCGATGCGTGCCCAGCGTCCGACCGGGTCGTGAACCTCGATTATCGCACACCGAGGCGCCGATCATGACCACCCCTCGACGTCGCCCCCTCTCTCTCGCCGTGCGCGGCGACGACGCATAATCGCCACCCAGAGCGGCCCGACCGCGATGCCTTCGTCCTCCTGCAGCCGCCGCCGGGTGCGACGACGCGCGACGAGCATGAGCACCACGACCATGCCGACGACGGGGGCCTGGGCGGCGAGCGCGAGCCGCCAGTTCTCCCACGCGTACAGCTGCTCCGGCGCCGCCCCAGGACTCTGCGCATCGAGGAGAAGACCCACGAGGAGAATGATCACGACGGTGACGGTGAAGCCGCCGAGGTTGACGAAACCCGAGGCCGCCCCGTGGCGCACGGGCGGGTTGTACGTGCGCGCGAAATCGAAGCCGATGAGCGAACCCGGCCCTCCCGCCGCGACGACAGCGAGCAGCACCGCGACGACGCCGATGGGCGGGATGCCCGGCCACAGCAGCACGACTGCCCACGCGACCGCCATCGCCCCGACGATGCCGAGCACGAGGTTCGAGCGGCGGAACGGGAACCGGGCCGACAGCAGCCCGATGACCGGCCCCGACATCGCCGCGACCACCACCATGCCCGCGAGCAACCCTGCCGCGAGACCGGGGCCGTAGCCGAGGCCGATCGTGAGCATCGGGAACCCCCACAGGAGGCTCAGCATCGCTCCGCTCGACTGCGTCGCCGCGTGCGCCCAGAAGCCCAGTCGCGTGCCGGGATGCCGCATGCTCTCGCGCAGGCTCACGAGCGCGGCGCCGAGCGACGTCGACCTGCTGTGTGCGGCGCCGGACGGAGCATCCCGAACCGCGACGAGCACTGCGGCGGCCGCGACGACCGATACGGAGGCGGCCGAGGCGAAGGCGACCGTCCAGCCGTTCAGCTGCAGCAGCACCGCGAAGGGGATGGCCGAGAGGAGCTGCCCGCTCTGACCCAGGGTGCCGACCCACTGCGAGAGCTGGGGCAACCGGCGGGGGGAGAACCAGGAGCCCAGCAGGCGCAGGACCGAGATGAACGTCATCGCGTCGCCCGCGCCGACCAGCACGCGGCCGACGATCGCCAGCGGCAGATCGGCGGCGACCGCGACGAGCAGCTGGCCCACCGCCATTGTCGCCGCACCCGTGACGATGAGCACCCGCGGGCCGAAGCGGTCGACGAGCACTCCGACGGGAATCTGGAGCAGCGCGTAGACGAGCAGCTGCAGCACGCCGAGGCTCGAGAGGGCGGTCGCGTCGATCGAGAAGCGCTCGGTCGCCGCCACCCCGGCCACGCCCATGCTCGAGCGCTGCAGCACACCCACCACGTAGGCGAGCGTCGCGACAGTCAGCACCGCCCAGGCGCGTCGGGAATCCACCCGGTCAGCCTAGGTCGGCCCGCCCGCGCTAGACCGCGTCGTCGTCGTCGGCGCTCTGCCGGAAGGCGAGGAAGTTCTCGAGCTCCGCCGCGATCGCATCGGCGCTCGGCAGCTCGCCGTCCTCATCGGTGAGGGGCGACCGCACGGGGTTGTCCTCCATGTAGCTGTCGTGCCGCTGCTCGAGGGTGCCGACGAGACGGGCGAGCTCGCTATTGCCCTCGACCTGCCCCTCGATCTTGGCGAGGAACTCGCGCCCGTCGGCGCGGAGCCGGTCGGTCGGGAACAGGAGGCTCGTCGCGGCCGTGATGCTCTCGAGCGCCGTCACCGCCGCAGAGGGGAACTCGGTGTCGGCGAGGTAGTGCGGCACGAGCAGCACGAAGCCCGCGATCGGGTGGCCCGACTCGGTGAGGCGGTACTCGAGGAGGTGCAGCACGTTGCCGGGAACCTGCGTGCTCGGTCGCCACACCGAGAACTGCTCGATGAGCTCGTGGCGGGTGCCGCTCACGGTCACGCCGATCGGGCGCGTGTGCGGCACCGGCATGGGGATGGCGTGCACCCAGGTCGTGGACGCGACGCCGTAGCGCGCGATGATGTCGAGCAGGGCATCCACGAACCGCTCCCATTGGAAGTCGGGCTCGTACCCGGTGAGGAGGAGGAACGGCGTGCCGAGCTCGTCGTGCGCGAGGCGCAGGGCCAGCTGCGGGCGGCGGTACTCGGTGATGCGGGTCTCCTCGAACACCATGATCGGCCGGCGCGCGCGGTAGTCGAGCAGTTCGTCGTTGTCGAAGACGAGCACATCGCGGTGGTCGAGCTCGTCGAGGAGGTACTCGGAGACCTGGGCGACCGCTCCCCCGGAGTCGACGAACCCGGTGAGCCCGATCACGAGCGGAAGATCGCGCGGCACCTCGTGCTCCGTCAGGACGACGGAGTAGAGGTCGGCAGGATTCCGCATGCCTCCATGGTAGGTCGCGCCGTCGGGCTCCCCCGGCCGGTCGACGCGTGCCCACAGCGAACAGGGGCCGACCCCGGATGCGCGAGAGCCGCCCGTTCGGCGCGGCTAGCCTGGAGCGCATGGCCCTCCCCGCGCTCTCCATCTCGCACCGTCCGCCCGCTGAGCTCGAGGGCGATGCCCTCGTGGTCGGCATCGCCCCGGCGGAGGCGGGCGCCACGGGCGTCGTCGTGGTGGGTGTCGACGACGGTCCGCTCACGGCGATCGCCGACGGCCTCCGGATGCTCGGTCTCACGGGCGCCGTCGACGAGACCGCCCGCGTGCCGGCGCCCGAGGGCGTCGCCGCCTCGAGCATCCTCGTCGTGGGTCTCGGCCGCGCGCCGCTCACGTCGGAGGCCCTGCGCACTGCGGCCGGCACCGCCGCGCGGTCGCTCGGCACGGCCGCGCGGATCGCGCTCGCCCTGCCGACGAGCACCCCCGCCGACGTCCAGGCCGTTCTCGAGGGGGCCGCGATGGGCGGCTACCGCTTCACCGACTACCGCTCGGGCGAATCGACGCCCGGCACCGCGGCGATCGAGCTCGCCACCGCGGTCGAGGGGGCGGAGCAGGCGGTCGCGGCAGCGACGGCGACGTCCGCATCGGTCGCCCTCGTTCGCGACCTCGTCAACACGCCCCCGAACGTGTTGTACCCGGAGAGCTTCGTCGCACGCGCCCGTGCCGCCGCGGAGGGTCTGCCGATCGACTTCGAGGAGTGGGGCCCGGAGGAACTGGCGGCGGGCGGCTTCGGCGGCATCCTCGGGGTCGGCCAGGGGTCGTCGCGCCCGCCGCGCCTGCTCGCCGTGCGCTACCGGCCCGACAGCGATGACGCGCACCTCGCCATCGTCGGCAAGGGCATCACCTTCGACTCGGGCGGGCTCTCGCTCAAACCCGCCGCCGGCATGGTGGGCATGAAGTACGACATGACCGGTGCGGCCACCGCCCTCGCCGCGGTCATCGCCGCCGCGCGGCTCGCGCTTCCCGTGCGGCTCACCGCGTGGCTGTGCCTCGCCGAGAACATGCCGTCGTCAACCGCGATGCGGCCGAACGACGTGCTGACGATCCGGGGCGGCATGACGGTGGAAGTGCTCAACACCGATGCCGAAGGCCGCCTGGTGATGGCCGACGGCCTCGTCGCCGCGAGCGAGGAGCGGCCCCACGCGATCGTCGACGTCGCGACGCTGACCGGCGCGGCCCGGGTGGCGCTCGGTGAGCGGTACGCGGGCGTCATGGGCGACGACGCGCTCGTCGAGCGCGTGCGCGCCGCGGCCGCCGACACGGGCGAGCTCGTGTGGCCGATGCCGCTGCCGGCCGAGCTGCGGCCCCTGCTCAAGAGCGATATCGCCGACATCGCCAACGCGAAACCGGGAAACACCGCCGCCGGCATGCTCCTGGCCGGCGTCTTCCTGCGCGAGTTCGTCGGACGCAGCGGCGACGGGCCGGATGCCCCGCGCATCCCCTGGGCGCACCTCGACATCGCGGGGCCGGCCAACAACCCCTCGGCGCCGTTCGGGTACACCCCCAAAGGGCCGTCGGGCGTGATGGTGCGGCTGCTCGTGCGGCTCGCGGAGGGCTTCGCGGCCAAGTAGTAGGCTCGACCCCGGGCACGTGACCGTCGTGCCGCACATCGGGTCGACCCGCCACCTCGACGTCGACCCCCGCATGACAATCCTTCGTGGATAAAGGAGTCTCTGCCGGTGTCTGACCAGACTTTCGACCTTGTCATCCTCGGCGCCGGGAGCGGCGGCTACGCCGCGGCACTGCGCGCCAGCCAGCTCGGCATGAGCGTCGGGCTCATCGAGAAGTCGAAGGTGGGCGGCACCTGCCTCCACGTCGGCTGCATTCCCACGAAGGCCCTGCTGCACGCGGCCGAGGTGGCCGACGCGGCGCGCGACGCCGCGAAGTTCGGCGTCAAGGCCACCCTCGAGGGCATCGACGTGCCCGCGGTCATCCAGTACCGCGAGGGCATCATCGCGAGCAAGTACAAGGGCCTCCAGGGGCTCATCAAGGCCCGCGGCATCACCATGATCGAGGGCGAAGGCCGGCTCACGTCCCCCACGACGGTGCAGGTCGGCGACAGCACGATCACGGGCAAGAACGTGATCCTCGCCACCGGCTCGTACTCGCGCACGCTTCCCGGTCTGGAGATCGGCGGTCGCGTCATCACCTCCGAGCAGGCGCTGCAGCTCGACTTCGTGCCCAAGAAGGTGGCCGTGCTCGGCGGCGGCGTCATCGGCGTCGAGTTCTCGAGCGTCTGGCGCTCGTGGGGCTCAGAGGTGCACATCATCGAAGCCCTCCCCCACCTCGTGCCGATGGAGGAGGAGTCGATCTCGAAGCAGTTCGAGCGCGCCTACCGCAAGCGCGGAATCGAGTTCACGCTCGGCGTGCGCTTCCAGAGCGTCACGCAGAACGACACCGGCGTCGTCGTGACGCTCGAGAACGGCGCCACGATCGAGGCCGACCTCCTGCTCGTGGCCGTCGGTCGCGGCCCCGCGACGGCCGGCCTCGGCTTCGAGGAGGTCGGCGTGGCCATGGATCGTGGATTCGTGCTCACCAACGAGCGGCTCGAGACGAGCATCCCGGGCCTGTACGCCGTCGGCGACATCGTGCCCGGCCTGCAGCTCGCCCACCGCGGGTTCCAGCACGGCATCTTCGTCGCGGAGGAGATCGCGGGTCTAAACCCCGTCGTGATCAGCGACGTCAACATCCCCAAGGTCACCTACAGCGAGCCCGAGGTCGCCTCGGTCGGCCTGAGCGAGGCCAAGGCCAAGGAGCAGTACGGCGAGGCCGCCGTCGCGAGCTACGAGTACAACCTCGCGGGCAACGGCAAGAGCCACATCCTCGAGACGGCCGGCTCGATCAAGGTCGTGCGCGTCGTCGACGGACCCGTCGTGGGCGTGCACATGATCGGTGCCCGCGTCGGCGAACTGATCGGCGAGGCCCAGCTGGCCGTGAATTGGGATGCCCACCCGGAGGACGTGGCTCCGCTGCTGCACGCCCACCCGACGCAGAACGAGGCCCTCGGCGAGGCGTTCCTCGCCCTCGCGGGCAAGCCCCTGCACTCGCTCTGAGCCCCGATTTCCCACCGCAACTAGTCTGAAGACACACTGAAGGCTTCGAAGGAGCACTACTAATGAGCGAATCCGTCAACCTCCCGGCGCTCGGCGAGAGCGTCACCGAGGGAACGGTCACCCGATGGCTGAAGAACGTGGGCGACCGGGTCGAGGTCGACGAGCCGCTGCTCGAGGTCTCGACCGACAAGGTCGACACCGAGATCCCGTCTCCCATCGCGGGCGTCGTGGAGGAGATCCTCGTCGCCGAGGATGAGACCGTCGAGGTCGGCACTCCCCTCGTGCGCATCGGCGACGGCGCAGGAGGAGGTGCGGCTCCGGCTGCACCCGCCGCGGACCCCGTGGCCGAGCCCGTCGACGCCCCTGTGGCCGCGCCCGCGCCGGCGGCCGAGCCGGTCGCCGCTCCCGAGCCGGTCGCCGCTCCCGAGCCGGTCGCCGCTCCCGAGCCCGCCGCCGCCCCCGCCCCGGTCGCGACGCCGGAGCCCGCCGCCGCTCCGGCACCCGCCGCGGTGCCCGAGCCCGTCGCACCGGCGCCCGCTCCGGCAGCACCCGCTGCCGCGGCACCGGCACCGGCACCGGCCGCTGCCGCGCCCGCCCACGCTGCCGCGTACATCACCCCACTCGTGCGTAAGCTCGCGGCCGAGCACGGCGTCGACCTCGCGCGCGTCACCGGCACGGGCGTGGGCGGCCGCATCCGCAAGCAGGATGTCATCGCCGCTGCTGGCGCGAGCGCCGGGGCCCCGAGCCACGCTGCTCCGCGCCCCGAGCTCGAGACTTCGCCGCTGCGCGGCACGACGGTCGCGATGTCGCGCCTGCGCAAGGTCATCGCCGAGCGTGCGGTGATCTCGATGCAGTCGACGGCGCAGTTGACGACTGTCGTCGAGGTCGACGTCACGAAGGTCGCGGCCCTGCGGTCTGCGGTCAAGGGCGACTTCGAGAAGGCCACGGGCACCAAGCTCTCGTTCCTGCCCTTCTTCGCGAAGGCCGCGACCGAAGCGCTGCGGGCATTCCCGATCATCAACGCGACGGTCGACGGCGATTCGATCGTCTACCCCGACACCGAGAACCTCTCGATCGCGGTCGACACCGAGCGCGGCCTGCTGACCCCGGTCATCCGCAACGCGGGCGAGCTGAGCATCGCCGATCTCGCGCGCGAGATCGCCGACCTCGCCGCACGCACGCGCGACAACCAGCTCAAGCCCGACGAGCTCGCGGGCGGCACGTTCACCCTCACCAACACGGGGTCGCGCGGTGCGCTCTTCGACACGCCCGTCGTCTTCCTGCCCCAGGTCGCGATCCTCGGCACGGGGATCGTCAGCAAGAAGCCCTCGGTCATCCAGGTGGACGGCTCCGACGTCATCGCGGTGCGCTCGATGGTGTACTTCGCCTTGTCGTACGACCACCGCATCGTCGACGGCGCCGACGCCGCACGCTTCCTCAGCGCCGTCAAGGCGCGACTCGAGGAGGCCGACTTCGACGGAGACCTCGGCATCTAGCCGATCACGTCGCGAATGCGCCAGCCGGCCTCGCTCCTCACCACGAGGAGCGAGGCCGTCGTCGTTCCGCCCGCGACCAG
This sequence comes from Microcella sp., assembly GCF_051860105.1. Classification (GTDB taxonomy): domain Bacteria; phylum Actinomycetota; class Actinomycetes; order Actinomycetales; family Microbacteriaceae; genus Microcella. Next base: position 22,533 of record NZ_JBHYEO010000021.1, on the reverse strand, counting down.
ATCGACGAGCACTGCGCCGCCCATGCGCTCGACGACGACGGCATCGCCGCGCAGTGCGCTCCAGCGCTCGAGCACCGCGTGACGGGGGTCGTCGACCACGATGAGCCGTTCTGCCGCCGACCCGGAATGAGTGGCGCGAGCACCGCACCCCGCACCGTCCTCGTCCGCTGACTGCGATGCTCGGCACGACAGCCATCGATCGACGAGCGTGCCGACGAGCGCCTGCCACTCGTCGGTCTCCGGATGCACCAGGCTCTCGGGCGCGTCGCTCTCGGCCCCCGCCTGCGCGGCCGCGCCCATCGCGCCTCCCGGAGCGGCGCCCGGATCGAGCGCCGGGCGGGTCGTCGCTACCGGCTCGGGAGCCGTCGCCTCTGACTCCTCGGCAGCGCCGCTGGCGAGGAGCACGGCCGTGACGAGCGCCAGACCCCCTCCGGCACCGGCGAGCATGAAGCGCGGCCGGAGGGACGACCCGCCGTTTCCGCGCGGCACCCGGAGCCGCTCGGCGACGGACTGCACCGACTCGACGAGGCTCTCGGGCAGGCCGATCACCCGCAGGGTGTCGATGATCGAGGCGCACCAGCGAGGCAGGGGCCCGCCGACGACGCCGGGCTCGGCTCCCAGCACGCCCGCGGCGTGGTCGCCCTCGCCCGGTGCCGAGAGGGGGGCCGCGGACCGGCTCGTCGACGAAGCCGAGCGCTGCTCCAGCGCCCCGGATTCGAGCGCGGCATCGTGGGCGTCGGTATCGTCGAGGGAAACCGTGCGGACCGGCTGCGGCGCAGCGAGATCGAACAGGGCGGGGGTGAGCGGGCGGCCGAGCGCGGGGGCGCGAAGGGCGGCGAGCAGCCCGGGGCGATCCCGCTCGGGCACCGCCGCCGCGACGGCGGCCCCGAACCGCTCGAGCATCGCCGCGTCGGCCGCGTAGGCGGGCTCGAGCGCGCGGAACCGCTCGGGCAGAGGAGGGCCGGCCAGGGCATCCTGCACCCGCACGATGATCGGAGCGCCGCTCGACCCGAGTCGCACCGACCGCACGGTGGGAGCCAACCCCACCACTCCGGCCGCGTGCGCCGCCTCGAGCGCCTGGACGATCGGTGCGAGGAGCGTCACGGCCTCCCCCAGGGCGAGAGCGCCGCGCCGTTCCGCAAGCAGGGCGTCGAGCGAGGGACCACCCACCTGCTCGACGAGCAGGGCGAGGCGGCCGTCCGGGAGGGTCACCAGATCGTCGGCGGAGATCGCGTGCTCGCGCAGCGCCCCGGTCGACGTGCGGATGGCATCGTGCACGGCGAGCTCCCTGTCGATCACCGGCGAGGGGCAGGATGCGCTGAACACCCGCGCGACGCGCGTCACACCCTCCGCGTGCACGAGCGCCGTCATCGCGCGAGGCCCGCCGCCGAGCATCCGGACGAGGCGGTAGCCCCCGATGTCGGCGGGAAGAGGCTCGTGCGCGGGAGGCGCCGGCGACGTGCGGTCACGGGCAGAGCGTGCGGCGGCCGGGTCAGTCACGCGGGGCATGCTCCCCCGAATGCCGGGCGAGGATGCCCTGCACCCTCGATCCGGGGACGATCGGCTCTCCGCGAACGGCGGGGAGGAGCCCGGCACGGGCCCTATCCTGGTAGGCATGGCCCGCACCTCCGCTCAGAAGCCCCCGAAAGAACCCGGTCGCATGAAGCAGATGTGGCAGGTGTTCCAGATGACGCGGCGGATGGACCCGCTCGCTGTCTGGATCATGCTGCTGGCGTTCCTGCTGCCGATCCTCGCGGGCGTTCTGCTCGCGGTCTTCGCGACCCCGGGCGACGTGCTCGCGGGCATCCTCTGGGTCGTCACGGGTGTTCTGCTCGGAATCCTGCTCGTGCTCATCGTGCTCGGTCGGCGCGCCGAGCGCGTGGCCTACCGGCAGATCTCCGGCCAGCCCGGTGCCGTCGGGGCCGTGCTGAAGTCGTCGCTGCGGCGCGCCTGGCAGGCGAGCGAGATGCCCGTCACGGTCAGCCCCAAGACGCAGGACGCGGTCTACCGCGCGATCGGCAAGCCGGGAGTCGTCATCATCGGCGAGGGGCCGCAGTCGCGCACCCGCCGCATGATGGAGGACGAGCGTCGCAATGTCAGCCGCATCGTTCCGAACGTCCCGGTGCACTTCGTCCACGTCGGCCCGGATGCCGAGAGCGTGAAGCTCGAGAACCTCGCGCGCACCCTCAACAAGCTCAAGCGTGCCATCACCAAAGCGGAGGTCTACGCGGTGAGCAACCGGCTCACCTCGCTCAGCAAGTCGAGCACGCTGCCGATCCCCAAGGGGATCGACCCCCTCAAGGCCCGCGCCCCCAAGCCCCGCTGACCGCGGCCCCGCGGATCGCGCAGGCTAGCGGCGCAGCAGGATCGTGCCCGCAGCGCGATCGTGCAGGCCGCGCTGATTCTCGTCGAACAGCAGCGCGGGGATCACGAGCGCGATCAGCACTGCGCGGACAACGGGGCGCCAGACGCCCAGCAGCCCGCCCGCCATCGGCACGACGCGCATCCCGAGCAGGGCGTGCCCGATGCTCGCGTTCACGACGATCGTGAACAGCACCTGCAGGCCGACGAAGAGCAGCAGCGTCACGAGCGAGTCGTAGGAGAAGAACGCCGCCGAGAGCGCGACGGCGATGCCCCAGTCGATCGCGAGGGCACCGAAGCGACGGCCGAGGCGCGCCACCGAGCGCGGGCCGGACTCGGGCAGTCCCAGGCGCTGGCCGGGCCAGTCGGGCGGTGTCGGGGCGGGGTTCGCGGTCACCCCCACAGCCTACGAGTCGTGCGCGGGCGTACACTGAGCGGGTGATCGACTACGTCGTCACGGGGCTAAGCGCCAACTCCGTGCCGTACTTGTCGGGTCTCGAGCAGCAGCGTGCCCTGCACGTCGCCGTCGCCGAGGGCCGGGCGCCAGACACCGTGATGCTCCTCGAGCACGAGAGCGTCTACACGGCGGGCAAGCGCACCGAGCCTCACGAGCGGCCTGTCGACGGCACCCCGGTGATCGAGGTCGATCGCGGCGGAAAGATCACCTGGCACGGGCCGGGCCAGCTCGTCGGGTATCCGATCATCCGCCTCGCCGACCCGGTCGATGTGGTGCGCTACGTGAGGTGCCTCGAAGGCATGCTCATCGCGGTGCTCGCTGATCTCGGCGTCGAGGGCGCCGGGCGCGTCACCGGACGCAGCGGGGTGTGGATGCGCGGCACCGACAAGATCGCCGCGATCGGCATCCGCGTGGCCCAGGGCGTGAGCATGCATGGCTTCGCCCTCAACTGCTCCAACGACTTCGACGCCTACGAGGCGATCGTCGCGTGCGGCCTCGCCGACGCGGGGGTGACCTCGGTGAGCCGCGAACTCGGACGCACGGTGACACCCGCGGAGGTCATCCCCCTCATCGAGCGCCATTTCGGCCCGCTCGTCCACGACATGGTCGGCGTGCGCACGTCGACTCCCGAAGGAGTACCCGCATGACCGCGACACCCGCCACCCACCCGGCCGACGGCCGCAAGCTGCTGCGCCTCGAGGTGCGCAACGCCCAGACCCCCATCGAGAAGAAGCCCGAGTGGATCAAGACGCGGGCGAAGATGGGCCCCGAGTACTCGGCGCTGCGATCGCTCGTCGGCGAGCAGAACCTGCACACAGTGTGCCAGGAAGCCGGATGCCCCAACATCTACGAGTGCTGGGAGGACCGCGAGGCGACGTTCCTGATCGGCGGCAGCCAGTGCACGCGCCGCTGCGACTTCTGCCAGATCGACACGGGAAAGCCCGCCGACTACGACCGCGACGAGCCGCGCCGTGTGGCCGAGTCGGTCGTGCAGATGAACCTGCGCTACGCGACCGTCACCGGGGTCGCGCGCGACGATCTGCCCGACGAGGGCGCGTGGCTGCACGCCGAGACGGTGCGCATGATCCACGAGCTCAACCCCGGCACGGGCGTCGAACTTCTCGCGACCGATTTCTCGGGCAACCCCGAACTGCTGCGGGTCGTGTTCGACTCGCGACCCGAGGTGTTCGCGCACAACGTCGAGACGGTGCCGCGCATCTTCAAGCGCATCCGCCCGGCTTTCCGCTACGAGCGGTCGCTCGACGTCATCACGCAGGCGCGCGACTACGGGCTCATCACGAAGTCGAACCTCATCCTCGGCATGGGCGAGACGCGCGAGGAGGTCTCGCAGGCGCTGCGGGACCTCCACGACGCGGGCACCGACATCGTCACGATCACGCAGTACCTCCGGCCGAGCTCGCGGCACCACCCGATCGACCGCTGGGTGAAGCCCGAGGAGTTCGTCGAGCTCAAGGCCGAGGCCGAGCAGATCGGGTTCCTCGGCGTGCTCGCCGGCCCGCTCGTGCGCTCGAGCTACCGGGCCGGGCGCCTGTGGGCGCAGTCCATGGTGGCCAAGGGCCGCCCGATCCCCGAGTCGATGCGCGCACTCGCCGAGACGACGGAAGGGTTCGCGCAAGCGGTCGGCTGAGCATCCCGCCGTCGACCGGGGCGGCCCGCACGAGACGGCCGTAACATCCCGGAAACAATGGGGACACTGCCGGGAAATGCCCTGCGCCTAGTGTCATCAGCAGGGTTGCGACTGCAGCCTTCCGGTACCAAGCTCAGGAGATCTGTCGCATGTTCAGTGATTCTTCCGAGGTGCTGAAGTTCATCAAGGACACGGACGTCAAGTTCCTCGACATCCGATTCACCGACCTCCCCGGTGTCCAGCAGCACTTCAACATCCCCGCCTCGACCGTCGATGAAGACTTCTTCACGGTCGGCCAGCTGTTCGACGGCTCCTCGATCCGGGGCTTCCAGTCGATCCACGAGTCCGACCTGCAGCTCATCCCCGACGTGTCGACCGCGTATGTCGACCCCTTCCGAACCGAGCGCACGCTCATCATGGTGTTCGACATCTACAACCCGCGCAACGGCGAGATCTACGCCCGCGACCCGCGCCAGGTGGCGAAGAAGGCCGAGAAGTTCCTCGCCTCGACCGGCATCGCCGACACCGCGTTCTTCGCGCCCGAGGCCGAGTTCTACATCTTCGACGACGTGCGCTACGAGGTGAAGCAGAACACCTCGTTCTACTCCGTCGACTCCAGCGAAGCCGCGTGGAACACCGGTCGTGTTGAGGAGGGCGGCAACCTCGCCAACAAGACCCCCTTCAAGGGCGGCTACTTCCCCGTGAGCCCAGTCGACCAGCACGCCGACATGCGCGATGACATCGTGATGAAGCTCATCGAGGTCGGCCTCGAGGTCGAGCGCAGCCACCACGAGGTCGGTACCGCTGGCCAGGGCGAGATCAACTACAAGTTCGACACGATGGTCTCCGCAGCCGACGACATCCTGAAGTTCAAGTACATCGTCAAGAACACGGCGCTCGAGTGGGGCAAGGTCGCGACCTTCATGCCCAAGCCCCTGTTCGGCGACAACGGCTCGGGCATGCACGTGCACCAGTCGCTGTGGAACGACGGCAAGCCGCTGTTCTACGACGAGGCGGGCTACGGCGGGCTCAGCGACATCGCTCGCTGGTACATCGGCGGCCTGCTCAAGCACGCGCCCGCGGTGCTCGCGTTCACGAACCCCTCGCTGAACTCGTACCGCCGCCTGGTCAAGGGCTTCGAGGCCCCGGTCAACCTGGTGTACTCGGCCGGTAACCGCTCGGCGGCCATCCGCATCCCGATCACGGGCACCAACCCGAAGGCCAAGCGCATCGAGTTCCGCGCGCCCGACGCCTCGGGCAATCCGTACCTCGCATTCGCGGTGCAGCTCATGGCCGGCATCGACGGCATCCTCAACAAGATCGAGCCGCACGAGCCCGTCGACAAGGACCTCTACGAGCTGCCGCCCGAGGAGGCCAAGAACATCCCGCAGGTTCCCGGTTCGCTCGAGGAGGCGCTCGTCGCCCTCGAGAACGACCACGAGTTCCTGCTCGCCGGTGGGGTCTTCACCAAGGACCTCATCGACACCTGGATCGAGTACAAGCGCTCGAGCGAGATCCTGCCCACGGCGCAGCGTCCGCACCCGTTCGAGTACGAGCTGTACTTCTCGGTCTAGTCCGGTACCGCCACCACAGCACGAGACGAAGGCCCCGTTCCCTCAGGAGCGGGGCCTTCGCCGTGTGGCGGAAAGGGAGAGAGCCAGCGACGGATGATCTCCGCGCCTACACCGTGCCGTAGAAGCCGCGCTCGAACACCGTGCGGGCGAGGCGCGTCGTGCGCAGGTAGTCCTCCTCCAGCTGCGAGGCTCCCCCGGCCGCGTAGCCCATGAGCCGGGCCACCCCCTCGAGCTGCGGCCGATCGATCGGGAGCACGTCGGCAGTCTTGGCGCTCCAGAGCGTGAGGGCCGAGCGGGCACGCGAGGCGATGATCCAGGCGGCGCGCAGCCGCTCGGCATCGGCGGGGTCGACGAGCCGAGCATCCACGGCCGCCGCGAGGGCGTCGAGCGTCGACGTCGTCGCGAGGGCGGGCACCGCGGCGGCGTGCTGCAGCTGGAGCAGCTGCACGAACCACTCGACATCGCTCAGCGAGCCGCGGCCGAGCTTGAGGTGCCGCGCGGGGTCGGCCGCTTGCGGCAGGCGCTCGGCCTCGACGCGCGCCTTGATGCGCCGCACCTCGCGGGCATCCGCCTCAGCGAGCGACGCGGGGTACCGCACGGTGTCGGCGAGGGCCGTGAAGTCGGTCATGAGCGGCTCGTCTCCCGCGACCGCGCGCGCCCGCAGCAGGGCCTGCGCCTCCCACGTGAGCGACCAGCGCTCGTAGTAGGCGCGGTACGAGTCGAGCGAGCGCACGATGGCACCATTGCGCCCTTCGGGGCGCAGGTCGATGTCGAGGTCGAGCGGCAGGCGCAGGTCGTCGGTGAGCCGCTTGAGCTCGTGCACGATGTGCTCGGCGCGCGCCTGGGCGTGCTCCCCCGCCCCCGCGTCGCGGTAGACGTACATGACGTCGGCGTCAGAGCCGAAGCCGAGTTCGGCGCCGCCGTAGCGACCCATCGCGATGATGGCGAACTCGATGCCGTCGCCGTAGCGGTGGACGAGCGACAGCACGCCCGTGAGCAGGGTCGTCGTGACATCGCTCAGCGCGCGACCCAGCTGCTCGACCGTGATGACGTCGAGGATGCCCGCGAGGGCCAGGCGCAGCACCTCCCTCCGGCGAGCGGTGCGCAGGGCCTTCGCCGCGCCCTCGGGGTCGCCGTCGTGGCGATCGACCGTGGCGCGGGCCTCGTCGAGCAGCGCCGCGAGCGGCCGCGGCCGCAGCTCCTCCTCGTTCTCGAGCCAGGCGGCACCCTCGGGGATGCGTTCGAAGAGGCCTCCTACGTAGCGCGAGGCCGTGAGCACGCTCGTGAGCCGCTGGGCAGCCCCGCTCGAGTCGCGGAGCATGCGCAAGAACCAGTACGTCTCGCCGAGGTCGTCGCTCAGCCGGCGGAACGCCAACAGCCCGTAGTCGGGGTCGGCGCCCTCGGCGAGCCACTGCAGGATGACCGGCAGAAGGGTGCGCTGGATCTGCGCGCGCCGCGACACCCCGCTCGTGAGCGCGGCGATGTGGTGCAAGGCGCCGCGCGCGTCGACGAACCCGATCGCCGAGAGCCGCGCCTCGGCCTGGCCGCTCGTGAGCGCGAGCCCCTCCTCCGGCAGCGCCGCGACGGCCGAGAGCAGCGGCCGGTAGAACAGCTTCTCGTGCAGCGAGCGCACGGCGATCTTCGTCTGCTGCCAGCGCTCGGTGAGCTCGGCGGCCGAGCCCGCGAGCCCCGTCGCGCGCGCGAGCACCCGCAGCCGCTCGGCATCGCGCGGCATGAGGTGCGTGCGCGTCATGCGGTCGAGCTGTACGCGATGCTCGATGACGCGCAGCAGCCGATAGTCGCGCGCGAACGAGGCCGCCTCCTCGCGGCCGATGTAGCCGTGCTGGGCGAGCGCGGCGAGGGCCCCGAGCGTATCCGGCTGCCGCACGCGGTCGTCGCTGTGGCCGTGCACGAGCTGCAGCAGCTGGATGGTGAACTCGACGTCGCGCAACCCGCCCGGGCCGAGCTTGAGCTGAACATCCACCTCGTCGGCAGGGATGTGCTCGGTGACCCGCTCGCGCATGCGCTGCACCGAGTCAACGAAGCCCGCGCGCTGCGAGCTCGCCCAGACGAAGGGATGCACGGTGGCGCAGTAGCGCTCCCCCAGCGCCGCGTCTCCCGCGAGGGGCCGCGACTTCAGCAGTGCCTGGAACTCCCACGACTTCGCCCAGCGCTCGTAGTAGGCCGTGTGCGACTCGATCGTGCGCACGAGCGCGCCGTCTTTGCCCTCCGGGCGCAGGTTCGCGTCGACCTCCCAGAGCGGCGGCTCGATGCCGGGCTCCTGGATTCCTCGAGCGGTCTCGGCCGCGAGGCGCGTCGCGATCTCGACGGCGCGCGCGTTGTCGAGCTCGTCGGCCCCTTCGGCCACGTAGATGACGTCGACGTCGCTGATGTAGTTGAGCTCGCGCGCCCCCGCCTTACCCATGCCGATGATCGCGAGGCGCGTGCGCGCGACGTCGGCGGCCGGGAACGTGCTCGCGGCGCGGGCGAGCGCGAGGCTCGCGTCGAGCGCGGCGCCCGCGAGGTCGGCGAGGGCGGCGGCGACGAGCGGCAGGGCCTCGACGGCGTCGTCGTGCTCGAGGTCGAAGGCCACGATGCGCAGCAGCGAGCGGCGGTACCGCACGCGCAGGGCGGTCCGGGCCCGCTCGACGTCGGCGGGCGTGCCCACCGGTGCAGCCTCGACCGCCGCGAGGACGAACCGTCGCAATTGATCGGCGCTCGGCAGCGACCGCAGCGGCTCCCGCAGCGCGGCGAGCTCCTCCGGCCGGCGCCGCACGAACTCGCCGAGCCCCTCGCTCGCGCCGAGTACCCGGATGAGGCGCGCCGCCCACGCGGGGTCGGCGAGCACGGGGCGGAGGGCATCCGGATGCTGCTCCTGCAGCCGCACGAGCAGCCGCAGCGCCCGATCGGGGTCGGCGGCCGCCCCGAAGGCCTCGAGGTGCTCGGCGAAGTCGCCGAGGGAATCGCGGGCGGCGCTCAGCTCGGCGAAGCCGAGTCGGGCGAGCTCGGTCAGCGTCGAGGGGACTCGCGTCATGGTGTGCCCGGCACCGGGCTAGAGGATCTCGAGATTGCTCTCGAGCTCGTAGGGCGTGACCTGCGCGCGGTAGGCGGACCACTCGCGGCGCTTGTTGAGCAGCACGTAGTTGAACACCTGCTCGCCGAGGGTCTCGGCCACGAGCTCGCTCTCCTCCATGAGCCCCAGAGCGCGGTCGAGGCTCGAGGGCAGCGGCTGGTAGCCGAGGGCGCGGCGCTCGACCTCGCTGAGCTCCCACACGGTGTTCTCGGCCTCGGGCGGCAGCTCGTAGCCCTCTTCGATGCCCTTGAGTCCGGCGGCGAGCAGCAGCGAGAAGGCGAGGTACGGGTTCGCGGCGGAATCCATGCCGCGGTACTCGACGCGCGCGCTCTGGCCCTTGCCGGGCTTGTAGAGCGGCACGCGCACGAGGGCCGAGCGGTTGTTGTGGCCCCACGTGACATAGCTCGGGGCCTCGTCGCCCGTCCACAACCGCTTGTAGGAGTTGACGAACTGGTTGGTGATCGCCGTGATCTCGGGCGCGTGCGTGAGCAGACCCGCGACGAACTGGCGCCCGATCTTCGAGAGCTGGTACTGCCCGGCCGGGTCGAAGAAGGCGTTCGTGTCGCCCTCGAAGAGCGAGAGGTGCGTGTGCATGCCCGAACCGGGATGCGCCGCCAGAGGCTTGGGCATGAACGTGGCGTAGACGCCCTGCTCGATGGCCACCTCTTTCACGACCGTGCGGAAGGTCATGATGTTGTCGGCCGTCGTCAGGGCGTCGGCGTAGCGCAGGTCGATCTCGTTCTGCCCCGGGCCGGCCTCGTGGTGGCTGAACTCGACCGAGATGCCGAGGTCTTCGAGCATGCGCACGGCGCGGCGGCGGAAGTCGTGCGCGGTGCCGCCGGGCACGTTGTCGAAGTAGCCGGCCGCGTCGACGGGCTGGGGCCCCTTCGGGCCGTACTTGCTGCTCTTGAGCAGGTAGAACTCGATCTCGGGGTGCGTGTAGAACGTGAACCCGCGGTCGGCGGCCTTGGCGAGCGTGCGCTTGAGCACGTGGCGCGGGTCGGCGGCGGCGGGCTGGCCGTCGGGCGTCGTGATGTCGCAGAACATGCGCGCGGTCGGGTCGACCTCGCCGCGCCACGGCAGAATCTGGAACGTCGTGGGATCGGGATGCGCGAGCACGTCGGCCTCGTAGGCGCGCGAGAAGCCCTCGATCGCCGAGCCGTCGAAGCCAAGGCCCTCGGCGAAGGCTCCCTCGACCTCGGCGGGTGCCACGGCGACCATCTTGAGCGTGCCCACCACATCGGTGAACCAGAGGCGCACGAACTTGACTCCGCGCTCCTCGATCGTGCGAAGAACGAAGTCGCGCTGCTTGTCCATGCCGCCCATTCCGGTGCTCACATCTCTCCCTCGGTCGACACAAAATCCCGCCATTAGGCTAACGGGTATGCCCCGCCTCCGCTTGGCCCTCGCCCAGTCGAACCCCCTCGTCGGAGACCTCGCGGGCAACGCCGAGAAGATCGTGCGAGCAGCCCGCGACGCGGTCGCCCAAGGCGCCGACATCCTCGCCGTCGGCGAGATGGCGCTCACCGGGTACCCCATCGAGGACCTCGCGCGACGGCCGTCGTTCCTCGCCAGGATCACCGAATTCCTGCCCCTGCTCGCGCAGCGGTTGCAGCGGGAAGGGCTCGGAGACCTGCCGATCGTCGTCGGGCACCCCGACGGGCCGCACGAGCCCCGACTGCTGGGCACCTCGAACGCACCGACGGCGATCGCCCAGAACTGCGCGAGCGTGCTGCAGCACGGCCGGGTCGTCGCGCGCTACGCCAAGCACCACCTTCCCAACTACGGGGTCTTCGACGAGTACCGCACGTTCATCCCCGGAGACGAGCTGCTCGTGCTGCGGCTCAAGGGCGTCGACGTCGCGCTCATCATCTGCGAAGACCTGTGGCGCGATGGCGGGCCCGTCGGGCGCGTGCTCGAGTCGGATGCGGGCGTGCTGCTCGTCATCAACGCCTCCCCCTTCGAACGCGACAAAGACGAGGTGCGGCTGCCGCTCGTCACGCGGCGCGCCATCGAGACCGACACGGTCGTCGCCTACGTCAACCTCGTCGGGGGGCAGGACGACCTCGTGTTCGACGGCGACAGCGTCGTCGTCGACGGGAAGGGCACAATCCTCGCCCGCGCCCCCCAGTTCGTCGAGCACCTGCTAGTGGTCGACGTGGATGCGGCCGACGCGACCGACACCCCGTTGCCCCCGAACGTGCGGCGCGTCGAGCTCGCGGGCGGCGGTGCCTCGAGCGAGCATCCCCTCGCCACCGACATCGCCGAGCTTCCCGATGACCGGGAGCAGCTCTGGAACGCGCTCGTCACCGGCACGCGCGACTACGTGCGCAAGAACCTCTTCCGAAGTGTCATTCTGGGTCTCTCGGGCGGCATCGACTCAGCCGTGTGCGCCGCCATCGCGGCCGACGCGATCGGAGCCGAGAACGTCTATGGCGTCTCGATGCCGTCGCGGTGGAGCTCCGACCACTCGCGCAGCGACGCCGACGACCTCGCCGAGCGCATCGGGCTGAATTACTCGGTCGAGCCCATCGCCGACCTCGTGCAGCCCGTCGAGACTCAGCTCGCGCTCGACGGCGTCGCCGCCGAGAACCTGCAGGCGCGCATCCGGGCGATCATTCTCATGGGGCTGTCGAACATGCATGGGCACCTCGTGCTCACGACGGGCAACAAGACCGAGCTCTCGGTGGGCTACTCGACGATCTACGGCGACTCGGTGGGCGGATTCGCTCCGATCAAGGACGTGCCGAAGCTGCTCGTCTGGGAACTCGCGCGCTGGCGCAACGAGCACGCCATCGCGCGGGGTGAGACGCCGCCGATCCCCGAGAACTCGATCGCCAAGCCCCCGAGCGCCGAGCTGCGCCCGGGCCAGGTCGACCAAGACACCCTGCCGCCGTACGAGGTGCTCGACGCGATTCTCGAGGCCTACGTCGACCGCGAGCTCGGCACCGACGACGTCATCGCACTCGGCTTCGACGCCGAGACGGTGGGGTTCGTCACGAAGCTCGTCGACCGCGCCGAATGGAAGCGGCGCCAGGGTGCCATCGGTCCCAAGATCTCGGGCATGGCCTTCGGCCGCGACCGGCGGATGCCGATCACGTATCACCCCCCGCGGGGGCTCCACGGCTAGGGTGGTCGGCATGGCTGAGGCACCGAAGCGCGTTCGTACCCGTCACTTCGCTCGGGCGAAGGAGCAGGGCATCAAGATCACGGGGCTCACGTCATACGACGTGCTGACCGCGCAGATCTTCGACGAGGCGGGCATCGACTTCCTGCTCGTCGGCGACTCGGCCGGCAACACCGTGCTCGGCTACGACACCACGCTGCCCGTCACGATCGACGACCTCATCCCGCTCACGCGCGGCGTGGTCAACGGCGTGAGTCGCGCGCTCGTGGTCGCCGACATGCCCTTCGGTTCGTATGAGACCGGGCCCGAGGAAGCCCTGCACACCGCGTTCCGGTTCATGAAGGAGACGGGGGCGCACGCCGTGAAGCTCGAGGGCGGGGTGCGGTCGGCCAAGCAGATCCGGCGCATCGTCTCGGCGGGCATCCCGGTCATGGCGCACATCGGGTTCACGCCGCAGAGCGAGCACGGGCTCGGCGGCCACGTCATCCAGGGCCGCGGCGAGGCCGCCGAGCAGCTGCTTGCCGACGCCCACGCGGTGCAGGAGGCCGGCGCGTTCGCCGTCGTTCTCGAGATGATCCCCGCCGAGGTCGCGAAGCGCATCACGGCCGAACTCACAATCCCGACCATCAGCGTGGGCGGCGGCCCGCACTGCGACGGCCAGCTCGTCGTCTGGACCGACTGGGCGGGGCTCACCGGCGGGCGCATCCCGAAGTTCGTCAAGCAGTACGCGAACCTGCGCCAGGTGCTGCGGGATGCCGCTCTCGCGTACAAGGCCGACGTCGAGTCGGGCGCCTACCCCGATGAGGCGCACAGCTACAGCGACGAGAGCGCCGAGCAGGCGCTGCGCGACCGCACCGAGTAGGCGCTACTCCTCTTCGTCGGCCGCCCAGGCACGGGCACGTTCACGCGCGATCTCGGGCGCGCGGCGGGCGTCGGCCTCGGTCGCGTACGGGCCGTCGCGGTCACTACCCAGCGACTGCGGACCGTTCTCGACCTCACCCGTCTTGTGGTTGTACCACCACTGCTGCTCGTGCTCGGCCATGGGCCGCTCCCCTCGCTCGGTAGACTCGACCCTATGCCTCGCGACGCCTCCGGTCACCTCGTCGCCGGGCGTCTCTCGCCGCAGCGCACGGTGCCGCTGAGCATCCCGCGCCCCGAGTACGTCGGCAAGCCCGCGCCCGCGCCGCACGTCGGCGGCGACGTCTACGACGCCGAGACGATCGAGCTCATCAGGCACAGCGGACGCATCGCCGCACAGGCCGTTGACGCCGTCGGCGCCGCGATCGTGCCCGGCGTCACGACCGACGAGCTCGACCGTATCGCGCACGAGTTCCTGCTCGACCACGACGCCTACCCCTCGACGCTCGGCTACCGCGGCTACCCCAAGTCGTGCTGCACGAGCCTCAACGAGGTCATCTGCCACGGCATCCCCGACGACACCGTCATCGCCGAGGGCGACATCGTCAACATCGACATCACCGCCTACGCGAACGGCGTGCACGGCGACCTCAACAAGACGTTCATCGCCGGAGACGCCAGCGACGAAGCCCGGCTGCTCGTCGAGCGCACGCAGGAGGCGCTCAACCGCGGCATCAAGGCCGTCGCTCCCGGGCGCGAGATCAACGTGATCGGCCGCGCGATCGAGGCCTACGCGCAGCGCTTCGGATACGGCGTCGTGCGCGACTTCACCGGCCATGGCGTCGGGCGCTCGTTCCACTCGGGCCTCATCGTGCCGCACTACGACGCCGCGCCCGACTACTCCACCGTCATGCAGCCCGGGATGGTCTTCACGATCGAGCCCATGCTCACGATCGGTGACATCGCGTGGGATCTGTGGGCCGACGACTGGACGGTCACGACGAAAGACAAGACCCTCAGTGCCCAGTTCGAGCACACGCTCGTGGTCACCGAGCGCGGGGCCGACATCCTCACCCTTCCGTGAGCGCCGCCCGCACGCGCCACCCCAACGACAGGAGAACCGCATGACGCTCGCCATCGGAATCGACATCGGCGGCACCGGCATCAAGGGGGCGATCATCGACCTGGATGCGGGCGAGCTCGTCAGCGACCGCGTCAAGCACCCCACGCCCGAGGGCGGAGAGCCCGAGGCGATCATCGAGACCGTCGCGCAGCTCGTCGGCGAGCTCGGCACCGACGGCGTCGCGCACATCGGCGTGTGCTTCCCGGCCATCGTGCGCAACGGCCGCACCATGTCGGCGGCCAACGTCAGCGAGCGCTGGATCGGGCTGGACGCCGACACCCTGTTCGGCGAGGCCCTCGGCCGCGACATCCACTTCGTCAACGACGCGGATGCCGCCGGGTACGCCGAGGCCGTCTCGGGTGCCGCGCGCGACCAGCAGGGGCTCGTCATCATGACGACACTCGGAACGGGCATCGGCAGCGCGTTCATCTACGACGGTGTGCTCATTCCCAACACAGAGCTCGGGCACCTCGAGCTCGGTGGCGACGACGCGGAGCACTGGGCGGCGAACTCGGCGCGCGAGCGCGAGGGGCTGTCGTTCGCTCAGTGGGCTGAACGGCTCACCCGCTACTACCGCCACGTCGAGTTCTTGTTCTCTCCCGACCTCTTCATCATCGGCGGCGGCGTCTCGAAGCAGCACGACGAGTTCATGCACTTGATCGACGTCGAGACGCCAATCGTGCCCGCGGTGCTGCGCAACAACGCCGGCATCATGGGCGCTGCGGCGCTCGCTGCACGCCACGCGCGCTGACCGTCGCCGCGACGCCAGCGCCGACGGCCGTCCCGGCCGTCGGTTCGCGCCTTAGCTGCGGCGGAACTGGTTGACGAGCGGGCAGTCGAACGGGTCGCGGGCCGAAAGGCCGACGCGGTTCAGGTAGTCGATGACGATGCCGTACGAGCGGAACACGCCCGTCTCGGTGTAGGAGATGCCCATCGACTGCGCGTACTCGCGCACGATCTCGCGCGCCTTGCCGAGTGCCGGTCGCGGCATGTTCGGGAACAGGTGGTGCTCGACCTGGTGGTTGAGGCCGCCGAACAGCACCGTCGCCCACCAGCCGCCCCTGAGGTTGCGCGAGGTGAGGATCTGGCGGTGCAGGAAGTCGAGCGAGGTGTCGTTCTCGAGGATCGGCATGCCCTTGTGGTTGGGGGCGAAGGATGCTCCCATGTAGACCCCGAAGACCGCGAGCTGCACGCCCAGGAAGGCGAAGGCCATGCCGAGCGGCAGGAACCAGAAGAGAACCGCGACGTAGAGCGACAGGCGCAGGGCGATGAGCCCCAGCTCGAGGAACCGGTGCTCGACGCGGCCCTTGTCGAACAGGCTCAGGATCGAGCGGAAGTGCAGGTTGATGCCCTCGAGCGTCAGAAGCGGGAAGAACAGCCAGCCCTGGTTGCGGGTGATGAGCGCGAAGGCACCCCGTGACTTGGCCGCATCTTCCGGCAGGAACGCGATCGTGTCTTGCTCGATGTCGGGGTCGGCGCCCTTCTGGTTGGGCTTGGCGTGGTGGCGTGAGTGCTTGTGCATCCACCAGTGGTAGCTGATGCCCACGACCGCGGTGGCGAGGATGCGGCCGACCCAGTCGTTGACCTTGCCCGAGGCGAAGATCTGGCGGTGCGAGGCCTCGTGGGTGACGAAAGCGATCTGCGTCAGCACGATGCCCAGCGCGCCGGCCATGAGCAGCTGGAACCAGCTGTCACCCAGCAGCACCATGCCCGTGATGACGCCGCCGAGCGCCACCGCCAGGCCGGCGAAGACGGCGTAGTAGAAGCCCTCCCGGCGGCGGAGCAGACCCCCGTCGCGCACGGTGCGCATCAGGGCCGAGTACGAGGCCGTGAGGGGCACGGCGTTCGGGTCGCGCGGTGTCGTCGTGCGGAGGGCACCGAGCGTGGCGGAATCGGCACCGGAGGAGGCGAGAGAGGTCATGAGGCCTTCGGGGTCGGAGTGCGACTTCCCAGCCGGCGCGAGGTGCAGGCCGTTGCCTGCGAGATATTCCGACTCTACGCACCTGTGTATGCCGAACGCGGAATGACAGGCCGATTCATAGCGCAGGCTTGCCTTGCTTGAGGCTGGGGAGGGACCGGAGTTGACTGGGCCCATGAGCGATCAGTCGAACGGCCCGAGCGAGCACACTCCGCACGACAGTGAGCCGCACGATCGCGGCGCCTTCAGCGACGGGCTGAACAAGCTGCGCGCAGGCGTTCTCGGCGCCAACGATGGCATCGTCTCGGTCGCCGCGGTCGTCGTCGGCGTCGCGGGGGCGACGAGCGCGCTCGGCCCCATCGTGACCGCGGGCGCGGCTGCGGTCGTCGGAGGTGCCATATCGATGGCCCTCGGCGAATACGTGTCGGTCGCGAGCGCGCGCGACAGCCAGACGGCCCTCATCGCGAAGGAGCGCCGCGAGCTCGCCGAGATGCCCGAGCAGGAGCTCGCCGAGCTCGCGAGCATCTACCAGTCCAAGGGGCTCACTCCCGAGACGGCGCAGCGCGTCGCGGAGGAGCTGACCGCGCACGACGCCCTCGGCGCCCACCTCGAGGCCGAGCTACACATCGACGAGAACGAGGTGCTCAAGCCCTGGCAGGCGGCGGTCGCCTCGGGGCTCGCGTTCCTCGCGGGCGCCGTGCTGCCCATGCTCGCCATCCTGCTGCCGCCGGCCGAGCTGCGCATCCCCATCACCTTCATCGCGACCCTCGCGGCGCTCGGCATCACGGGCGCCCTCGGTGCCGTGCTCGGCAAGAGCCCCTGGCTGCGGCCGACCGTGCGCGTGCTCGTCGGAGGCGCTCTCGCTCTCGCCGTCACGTTCGGCATCGGCGCACTGCTCGGCACGCAGATCGCGTAGGCGCCCGGAGGCGGGGAGCCCGCCACGACCGGCCGGTATCCTGGCGTGTGCCTTCCGACCACCCCGACCTGCCCGATCACCCCGGTATCGACCCCGACGACCTCGCAACGACGCTGCGGGTGCTGAGCACGTTGCACGAGCTCGACCATGAGCATCCTGATTTCATCGCGGTGCGCCACGCGACCGCGCACATGTTCCGCGCTGTCAAGGTGCACCGTCGCCTCACCAAGCGTGCCGAAGTGCTCGCGGCCGACAAGGCCGTCATCGAAGCGACAGCGACGGGCTCGCCCGACCGTATCGACGACGAGACGCGCGGCGTCGACATCAGCTCGTCGACCGAGGCGCCGTTCGCGGGCGAGCTCACGCGCCCGCAGTCGTGCTACATCTGCAAGCAGCCGTACACGCTCGTCGACGCCTTCTACCACCAGCTGTGCCCCGACTGCGCGCGCCTCAACCACGCGAAGCGGGATGCCCGCACCGACCTCACCGGACGCCGCGCCCTGCTCACCGGTGGTCGCGCGAAGATCGGCATGTACATCGCCTTGCGACTGCTGCGCGACGGTGCCCACACGACGATCACGACGCGGTTCCCGCGGGATGCCGTGCGCCGCTTCTCCGCACTCCCCGACGCGGCCGACTGGATCGACCGGCTGCGCATCGTCGGCATCGACCTGCGCGACCCCGCCCAGGTCATCGGCCTCGCCGAATCGGTCGCGGCGGCCGGCCCCCTCGACATCATCATCAACAACGCCGCGCAGACCGTGCGGCGCTCCCCCGGCGCCTATCAGCCGCTCATCGAGGCCGAGCTCGCCCCCCTGCCCGACGGGCCCCTCCCCGAGCTCGTGACGTTCGGCCACACGATGGATCCGCACCCGCTCGCCCTCGCCGAGTCGGTCGCCGCCCATCCGATTCTCTCGGCGGCCGCGGCGAAGGCCGAGCAACTGACGCAGGCGGCCATGACGGCCGGCAGCGCATCCCTCGCCAAGCACCGCGACGGCACCGCGATCGATGCCGGCGGGCTCGTGCCCGACCTGCACGACGTCAACAGCTGGACCCAGGCCGTCGGCGACGTCGAGCCGCTCGAGATGCTCGAGGTGCAGCTCGCCAACTCGGTCGCACCGTTCATCCTCGTCGACCGGCTGCGACCGTCGCTCGCGGCATCATCGTTCGCGCGCACCTACGTCGTCAACGTGAGCGCGATGGAAGGCGTCTTCGGGCGCGGCTACAAGGGCCCCGGTCACCCGCATACGAACATGGCCAAGGCCGCGATGAACATGCTGACGCGCACGAGCGCTCGGGAGATGTTCGAGACCGACGGCATTCTCATGACGAGCGTCGACACGGGCTGGATCACCGACGAGCGGCCGCACCCCACGAAGCTGCGGCTCGCCGAGGAGGGCTTCCACGCCCCGCTCGATCTCGTCGACGGGGCCGCGCGGGTGTACGACCCGATCGTGCGCGGCGAGGCTGGCGAGGACCTCTTCGGCGTCTTCTTGAAGGACTACCGGCCGTCGCAGTGGTGACCCTGGTCGGCTAAGGCAAGTGGGTCGGCCGATACGCCGGGTTCTGTTCCAGGAATCGCTCCCCTTCGACGGCCATCTCTCTCGGGACTACGTTGCCGCAGCCCTCTAGCGGTCTACCCGACACCTCGGCGAGCCGCGTCAACGGTGTCTGTCTGACCTTGCTCCGGGCGAGGTTTACCCAGCGAGCCCGATCGCTCGGGCCCCTGGTGGTCTCTTACACCACCGTTTCACCCTTACCGCCGGCCGAGGCCGGAGGCGGTCTGCTCTCTGTTGCACTGTTCTCGCGGATTTCTCCGGGTGGGTGTTACCCACCGCCCTGCTCTGCGGAGCCCGGACGTTCCTCGGCGAGGCCGTCCCCCTCGCGGGGCGTGCGCTCGACGCGACCGTCTGGCCGGCCCACTTGCAGCCCCAGGATACTGCGCAGAGCGATCGAAGGTCGGTCGGCCCGGTCACGATTCGATTCTCGATCGCGGCGAGGTGGTGTTGACGATGCCCGTCAGGGTGCGGGCCGCCACCTGCTCTGCGACATCACGAAGCGGCATGCGGTGCGCTCGCGCGTAGTCACGCAAGGTGGTGAACGCCTCGTCCATGTCGAGCGACGCTGTCGCGGCGAGCACGCCCTTGGCCTGCTCGATGAGCACACGGCTCTCGAGCGCGCGCTGCAGCTGCTCGTTGAGGATGTGGGTCTCGCGGATGCTGCGCTCCTGCAGGATGCCGATGGTCGCGATATCGGCCAGGGCCTGAGCGATCACGGCGTCGGCCTCGGTGGGCCCGCCGGGCTCGACGCTGAACAGGTTCATCGCACCGAGCACCTCGCCGCGCAGCCGCATCGGCGTCGCGAAGACCGCTCGGAAGCCTTGGGTGCGCGCCGCCTCCTGGAAGGCCGGCCAACGGTCGCCGTCGAGGAGGATGTCGGCGACCGTGACCGGAGAGCCGGTCGTGAAGGCGTCGACGCACGGCCCGACCCCGGCACTGAGCTGCATGATCTCGACGAGTTGGGCCTGCTCGCTCGTCGATGCGACGAGCTGGAGGTCGCCGTTCTCGTCGGCGATGACGAGGCCACCCGCATCGACATCGAGCAGCGCGACGCACTCGGTAACGAGGGTGTGCAGCAGGTCGATGATGTCGAAGTCGGCGGTCAGGGTGTCGGCGACCCGCACAAATGCATCGGCGACGCGCTGTTCTCGAGACATCTCGCTCACGTGTATTCCTCTGCTCAGAATGCACAGCCCCGCCTGGGCCAGGCGATGATCAGAGCACGGTCGTCTCGGGCGCCTGCCTGCGGCTCGAGTCGGCCCGAGTCTACGCCCGCCCGGCACCGTTCGGAGCGCGGGGCCCTACACTGGGCCTCCCGACGCGCTCCGCCCTCTCCGGCCTGGAACCGCCGGCCGACCGAGGCGGGAACCCCATGGCAGAGCGGCACCCGCCCGAGGGCGAGCACGTGCGGTCCCCCGACTCGTGGGGATTGTGCGGACCGTTCATGACCCAGCTTCCCGTCTCCGGGGCGCTGCTCTCGATAGTCGACCGCCACGGCCATCGCTCGACCGTGACTGCGACCGACCCGGTTGCGGCCCGCTGGGACGAGCTCGAACTGGAGCTCGGGGGCGGGCCCCTGCACGACGCGATGGTCGACTCCCACCCCCGACTCGTCCCCGATGTCGCCCAAAGCGGCATCACGCCGCTGCTCGGCTCTCCGCTCGCACGGCTCGGCGTGCGCGCGCTCTTCGCCTTCCCGCTCATCATGGGCTCGGCGACCGTCGGCGTCGCGGGGCTTTACCGCACACGACCTGGCGGGCTCTCCGCAGATTCCCTCAGCCGCGCGATCGCTCTCGCACGGTCGGCGACCGTTCCGGCGGTGCGCGAGGCGCTGCGGCTCGCCGAGAGCGAGGTCGAGACCCCCGATCGCGACACTGGCCCCGGGCTGCGCCGTGAGGTGCATCAAGCGACGGGCATGATCAGCGCTCAGCTCGATGTCTCGACGAGCGAGGCCTTCGCGCGGCTGCGCGCCCACGCGATCGCGACCGATCGCTCGATCACCGCCGTCTCGCGCGACGTCGTCGAGCGCGTACTCGACTTCCTCGACCTCGACTGAGCGCGGGTCGTCGCTAGCGCGAGAACGAGGCGCGGGCATCCATCGCGTCGTTCGCGCACTTGTCGGCGCGCGAGTTCTGCAATCGGGGCACCCACTCGAACCGCACCGGCGTACCGGTGAGCAGCAGGCGGGCCTCGTGGGCGAGCTCGGCCATCGCGGGGTGCTTGATCTTCCAGCGACCCATCATCTGCTCGACCACGAGCTTCGAGTCCATGCGCACGGTGAGGTGAGCATTGGGCTCGATCTCGAGAGCGCGCCGCACCCCCGCGAGCATGCCGCTGTACTCGGCCACGTTGTTCGTCGCGACCCCGACCCACACGCCGACCTCGGCGAGCACCTCGCCCGTCACCGGATCGATCACGACGGCCCCGCCCGCCGCGGGGCCGGGGTTCCCGCGCGATCCGCCGTCGGCCTCGACCAGCAGCTCGCGCGTCACAGGCCGCTCTCGTCGGTGCGCACGAGGATCGCGTTGGAGTCGGGGCACAGCAGCACGGCGTCGGGCGCTGCGGCCCGCACGGTCGCCAGATCGCTCCCGGTGAGCTCGACGCCGCTCGCGCTCGAGACGCGCGCCCGCAGGTGCGATGCGCCGACGCCGTAGCGCTCGCGCTGCTTCTCGTAGAGGGCCAGCAGGTCGGCTGGCACGGTCGCGACGATCGCGGCCCGCTGCGAACGGGCCGCGGCGACCTCGTCGGCGATGACCGAGAGCGCGGCATCCCGCGCGGCCTCGGCCTGCTCCAGCTGCTGCTGGTGCGCGTCGAGCGAGGCGGTGGCCGAAGCGAGCTCCGACTCGAGCGCCTCGACCTTCTCCATGACCGAGAGCTCGATCTCCTCGAGGTCGCCCAGCCGGGCGCGCAACGACTCCAGCTCGTGCTCGAGTCCCGCGATGTCCTTGACCGACGAGCTCGCCTGCAGCCGCTCGCCGTCGCGCGCGATGCGCGCCTCGACGACGGCGACGTCGCTCTCGACGCGGCCGAGCTCGATGCGGGCATCCTCGAGTTCGCCACGACGCTGGATGACGAACTCGCGCATGACGTCAGCCTCGGCCTTGAGCGTCTCGACGGCGGCGCGCTCCGGCAACGAGCGCTCGCGATGAGCGAGCTGCTGCAGGGTGGTGTCGAGCGCCTGCACATCGAGCAGGAGGCGCTGGGCATCGGGGCTGGCGGTCAGGGCCATGCGGGGCTCACCTGGTCTCTCGGGGTAGCGATGGTGCGAGGTCGGAACACGGGCATTCCCGGCGCCCCTACTGTACGACCACGAAGTCCCACGGGTCGGTCCGCAGCTCGCTCACGACCACGTCGACACCGGGAAGCGCGACGCGCAGCTCGGCCGCGGCGGTCTCGAGCCACAGCCACTCGCTCGCCCAGTGCGAGACATCGATCAGAGCCGGTCCGCCCGAGACCCGGGCGGTCTCGACCGCTTCGCTCGCGGGATGGTGCCTCAGGTCGGCCGTCACGTACACGTCGGCGGCCCGCACGGCGGGCTCCGCGAGCAGCGAGTCGCCCGCCCCTCCGCAGACCGCGACGGTCTGCACCGTGCGGTCGAACTCGCCGGCGACCCGCACACCCGTGGCCGTGGCCGGCAGGATGCTCGCGAGACGCCTCGCGAGGGTGCCGAGCGACACCGGCTCGGGCAGCCTCCCGACCCGCCCGAGCCCCCTCCCGGGCACCGTCTCGATGATCGGCACGGCGTCGTGCAGTCCGAGGAGCGAGGCGAGACGCGCGCTCGTGCCCGTCTCGACGATGTCGGCGTTGGTGTGCGCGGCGATCAGCGCGCAGCCGCCGCGGATGAGCCGCGCGAGCAGCGCGCCCTTGGCAGTCGACTCCGCGACCGTCGTGACCCCGCGCAGCAGCAACGGATGGTGCG
>NZ_JBHYEO010000020.1:0-40024 GCF_051860105.1 Microcella sp. | reverse complement strand
GGCCGGCCGCGCGAATCTCGGCGACGACCTCGGCGAGCAGCGCGTCGTCCCACACCGGGCCCGCGTCGGCGTTGAGGGCGATCTTGATGCGGGATGCTCCTGCCGCCACCTGCTCCGCCACCGCGAGCTCGGCATCATCGGCCGACGAGACCGCGCGCCACGAGCCCGCGGGCGCCCAGGCCCGGTCGCTCGGGTAGCCGCCCGGCGCGGTCAGGAAAGCGCCGGCGAACTCGAGCGCCGCGGCGAAAGGATCGGGCTCGGCGAGCACCGCGAGCACATCGGGGTCGCCCCCGAGGTCGATGACGCGCGAGAAGCCGCCCGCCGCGAGCGGCTCGAGCGCATCGGCGGGGTGCAGCTGCAGGTGCACGTGGTGGTCGGTGAAGCCGGGCAGCAGCACGCCCGGCAACGGGATCCCCTCGGCACCCGCGTCCGCCGGCCCGACGTAGTGCAGGGTCGACCCGCCCCGGCGCACGAGACTCGGGCCCATCCACGTGCCGCGCCACAGGTCGGCGACGCGGAAGACCGCGGGAGGAGCATCCATCGCCTTCGGGGTCACGGTTGCCCGATCTCGGTGCGCACCGCGTACAGCTCGGGGAAGAACGTGAGGTCGAGCGCGCGCTGCAGGAAGTCGACGCCCGCCGAGCCGCCGGTGCCGCGCTTGAAGCCGATCGTGCGACGCACGGTGCGCAGGTGGCGGAATCGCCAGAGCTGGAAGTTGTCCTCCAGGTCGACGAGCTCTTCGCAGGCCTCGTAGACGCGCCAGGTCGACGCGTCGGCGTCGTGCGCACCCTCGTAGATCGCGACGAAGACCGGCACGAGCTCGGGCGTGAAGACGTGCGCCTTGGTCACGTCGCGCTCGAGCACGCTCGCCGGAATCGGGATGCCCTGCCGCGCCAGGTGCCGCAAGAACTCGTCGTACAGGCTCGGCTCGTGCAGCAGCCCGTCGAGCACGGCGTGCGCCTCGGGGTCGCTCTCGAAGACGGCGAGCATGCCGGCGTGCTTGTTGCCGAGGATGAACTCGATCGCGCGGTACTGGTGCGACTGGAAGCCGGAGGAGTTCGCGAGGAACCCGCGGAACTCGGCGTACTCGGTGGGCGTGAGGGTCGCGAGCACGCTCCACTGCTGGATGAGCGCCTCTTGAATGTGCTTGATGCGCGCGATGCGCTTGAGGGCGCCGCCGAGGTCGTCGTCGATGAGGCACTGCCGGGCCGAGCGGGCCTCGTGCAGCAGCAGCTTCATCCAGAGCTCGCTCGTCTGGTGCTGGATGATGAACAGCAGCTCGTCGTGGTGCTCGGGCTCGCTGATCGGGCGCTGCAGCTGCAGCAGCTCATCGAGGGCAAGGTACGAGCCGTAGCTCATGCGGGTCGAGAAGTCGGTGACGACCCCCTCGTCGATGTCGCGAGTGTTCTCGGTCATCACAGCTCCGGGGTGTGCGGGGGCGGCACGCGGGTGCCGCCGAGAGCGGACCCGGGCCGCACGGCCGAGGCTTCGAAGGCCGCCGCGAACGCGAGCAGGCGGCTGTCGTCGTAGGCGCGGCCCGCGAAGGTCAGGCCGATCGGCATGCCGATGTCGGCCATGAGCCCCATCGGCACCTGCACGCACGGGATGCCCAGATGCCGCGGCACGAGGTTGCCATTCGCCACCCACGTGCCGTTGCGCCACGCCAGCTCGGCGCTCGCGGGGTTCACGTCAGCGTCAGCGGGGCCGACGTCGGCGACGGCCGGGAAGACGACGGCGTCGAGGCCGAGCTCGTCCATCCACTGCTCGAGGTCGATGCGCCGCGTCTCCTCCAGGCCGCGCACGCCCTTGGCGATGTCGGGGATGCTCTCGAGCGCGGGCACGCCCGTCGCGCGAGCGCGGTGCACGTAGTCCTCGAGCGGAACATCCTCGGGCGCGAAGCGGCTGAGGTGGTCGTCGTAGCGGCCGGGCAGCGAGCCGGGCGGCGTCGGGAAGATCAGGTCAGGATCCACGTCGGCGAGCCGGTGCAGTGCGGGGTCGCCGTTGGCCTGCAAGAACTCGTCCCAGCCCCACATGCTGAGCTCGTAGAGCTCGTGGTCGGCGAAGTGCGGCGGAACCAGCCCGCGAGCGACCATCGAGCGGTCATCCGCCCGCCCGCGCGATTCGTAATTCGTGACGACCGGGAAGTCGACCTCGATCACGGTCGCGCCGGCCGCCTCGAGGTCGGCGCGCGCCCTCTGCCACTGGGCGATGACGGTCGGCCGGGTCTCGATCGGGTCGTCGTTCTCGCTGTCGCCGATGTACATTCGCGGCACTCCGAGGCGCATGCCGCGCAGGGCGGCCGGGTCGGCGAGCGCGGGGTACGACTCCGGTCGCAAGGACGATGACGGCGGGATGCTCACCCACGGCTGCACGCGCCAGAAGTCTCCACGGGTCTCGCCATCGTCGGCCACGACCGCGTCGAGCACGAGCAGCAGCTCGGCCATCGTGCGCGTGTAGGGAACCACGACGTCCATCGTCGGCACGAGCGGCCAGTTGCCGCGCACCGAGATGACGCCCCAGCTCGGGGTGTAGCAGCACAGGCCGTTGTTGCTCGCGGGGCCGCGGCCGCTCGACCACGTCTCCTCGGCGAGCGCGAACGCCGCGAACGAAGCCGCGAGCCCCGTGCCCGAGCCGTTCGACGAGCCCGAGCCGAACGGTGCCGTCAGGTACGCGGGGTTGTAGGGGCTCTCGGCGCGGCCGTAGAGCCCGCGCTGCATGCCGCCGTTGGCCATGGGCGGCATGTTGGTGAGCCCCAAGCAGATAGCGCCAGCCTCGCGCAGCCGCTCGATCGTGAAGGCGTCGCGTTGCGCGACGAGGTCGGCGAAGGCGGGCGACCCGCTCGCGACCGTCAGGCCGCGCACCATGTAGCTGTCCTTCGCGAGGTACGGGATTCCGTCGAGCGGGCCGAGCGCGGCGCCGGATGCTCGCCGTTCGTCACTCGCCCGCGCCTCGTCGAGCGCCGCCGGGTTGTCGACGATCACGGCATTGAGCGCGGGCCGCGAGCCATCGCTCGCCGGCTCACGGTCGTAGGCCGCGATGCGGTCGAGGTAGCCCTGCGCGAGCTCGACCGCCGTGATCTCGCCGGCGGCGAGCGCCGCGGCGAGGGTCGGGATGCTCGTCTCGACCACGGCGATGCGGCGAGTCGCTTTGCTCATCGCGCGGAGCCGCCGACGCGCGGCTGCTGCTGCGTGATGCAGTGGATCCCTCCGCCGCGCGCGAGGATCTCACGGGCGTCGACCGTCACGACCTCACGGCCGGGGTACGCGGCGCCCAGCAGGTCGCGGGCACGAGCATCCGCCACCGGGTCGTCGTAGCCGCACGCGATGACGCCGCCGTTGACGGTGAGGTGGTTGACGTAGTTCCAGTCGACGAAGCCCTCGTCGTCGGTCAATTGGCTCGGCGCGGGCAGGTCGATGAGCTGCAGGGTGCGACCCGCGGCATCCGTCGCCTGTTCGAGAACCGCGCGCACCTCGCGCATCACTGCGTGGTCGGGGTGCGAAGCGTCGGGCTGCTCGTGCACGAGCACCGTGCCGGGCGCGGCGAAGGTCGCGATCATGTCGACGTGGCCGCGTGTGCCGAGCGGCTCGTAGTCGCGCGTGAGCCCGCGCGGCAGCCAGATGGTGTGCGTCGTGCCCAGGGTGCGGGCGATCTCGGCCTCGACCCGCTCCTTCGTGGCGTAGCGGTTGCGGCCCGGGTCGAGCTGCACCGTCTCGGTCACCATGACGGTGCCCTCGCCGTCGACGTGGATGGCGCCACCCTCGTTCACGAGCAGGCTCGGCACGCGCTGCACGCCCGCCTGCTCGAGCACGAACGCTGCGATGAGCGCGTCACGGGCGAAGGCGCCGCCCTGATCGCCCCAGGCGTTGAAGACCCAGTCGATGCCGCCGAGCTCGCCCGTCTCGTCGTCGATGACGAAGGTCGGGCCGATGTCGCGCATCCAGAAGTCGTCGAGGGGGGCCTCGACGATGTCGATCTCGGCACTCAACAGCTGGCGCGCGCGCGTCAGCTCGCTCGGGTCGACGACCATGGTCACGGGCTCGAACGGCAGGATCGCGTGGGCCACGCTCGTCCACGCCGCGTAGGTCGCCTCGCGCGCGGCCGAGCTGTCGCCCATGACCTCGCCTTCACGCGGAAAGGCCATCCAGATGCGGTCGTGCGGAGCGGTCTCCGCGGGCATGCGCCAGGTCATGCGGTGAGCCTACCGAGCGGGCGCAGGGAGTCACAGGGGCGATGCGATCACGGTCGCCCCGGGCGTCGGGACCTCACCAGGTGCCATACTTCGAGGCGCGGTCGCTCACTCGCCATCGGCCGCGAGAGGGGGAACGATGGGCACACTCACCTACGATTCGACGCTGTCGGCCGACTTCGACGATCGCACGCTGGCTCACCTGCAGATGGTCATGGGCGCCAAGCTGCGCCGCAACGAAGCCTTCTACTTCAGCTGGAAGGACGACGCCTCGATCGGCAATGGGCGCAGCGTCATCTGGATGCATCCCACCATCCCGATCTCGTTCAAGTTCTTCGGCAGCCGCCCGCCGGCGATCAACCGCGAGTGGATCGACGAGCTCATGCTGCTCGCCAACACTCCCTCGGGGTTGTACCTGGTGCCCGAACCGACGCCACCCGCCAGCACGGCCAAGGAGGATTCGTGATGCGCACCACCATCCACTACGACGGCGAGGAGTACATCGTTCCGCGTAACTCGAGCGAGCTGAAGGTCGAGATCGAGGCGATCCTGGCGACCGGCGCGGCCGGGTGGCTGCGCGTCAACCACGGGCGTGGCCAGCTGAAGACCGCAGACCTCCTGATCCACCCGGGCGTCGCGATCGGACTCATCGACACGAGCGACCCCGAGCACATCGCGGGCGAGGAGTAGCGCCCGATGCACGACGACGGGCCGGTCTCCGCAGGGAGACCGGCCCGTCGTGGCGTTCGGGTCGTGCTAGCGCGCGGCGCGCGACCCGCGCGTCACGAGACCGTAGATCAGCAGCACGATGATGGCGCCGCCGATCGCGAGCAGCCACGTGGTGATGTCGAAGAAGCCTTCGAGACCCACCCCGAAGAGCTGGCTGCCGATGAAGCCGCCGAGCAGGGCGCCCACGACGCCGAGCACGAGGGTGATGACCCAGCCGCCACCCTGGTTGCCGGGCAGGATCGCCTTGGCGATGGCTCCTGCGATCAGTCCGAGGATGATCCATCCGATGATGCCCATGTCGACCTCCCAGTCGATTCAGTGGTGCTGGCCCCGCGATTCAGGGCCCGGACGAGACAACCACACGGCTGACCACCTGTCCCACCCCTTGCCAGGCGCCTCGGCAGGTGGTACGTGCACTACCCGAGCGAGTGAGCGAGGTCAAGACCCCGGCCCGCTGTTGCCCCCCGAACGGGGGTCATGCCACAGTGATGGGTCGACCACCGACGAGCCGGAAGGATTCTCCGGGGCCGAGCAGCGGTGTCGCGGGAGGGGCGGTAATGGGGATTCTGAGGTACCACAATGAAGAGTTCGATTTCGATGATCGGATGCTCGCGCACGTGCAGATCGTCATCAGCACGAAGCTCCGCCGCGGCGAGAACTTCTTCCTGACGTGGGCGCTTCCGGCCAGCAGCGGAAGTGGTCGGCACGCGCTGTGGCTCGACAACGGCGTGCCGCTGCACATCACCTACTCCGGCTCGCGGCCTCCCCAGATCAACAGGGAGTGGATCGAAGCGCTGATTCTCTCGTCAGCGACAGGAGGCGTCCACCTCGCGGACGACCCACCGCCGTCGTCAGTCGACTGAACCACGAGACAACGACGCTCCGTAGCCGCACGGACGACGAATAGCAAGGCCTGTCGGCGAACACGGTGCCGACCGTACCGTGAACCGCGAAGGAAGGCTTCTGCCATGACCGCCGCACTGCTGATGATCAACAACGAGCGCATCGCGCTCGCCGACGACGCTGACCTGCCCACCTTGATCGCGGAGATCATGTCTGCCATCGACCAGGGCGGCGCGTTCGTGCACATCGATGGCGGTCGAGGTGATCAGTACGACGTGCTCATCACCGAGGCGACCCATGTGATGGTTCGGCACGGGAGCGTGTCATTCGAGGCCGGCACGCCCGCCGGCCCCTGGAACTCGAGCATCGACCTCGATATCTAGAGAGGGACACCGCATGTCACTGCACGATCACCGACGGCTCCGGCCGGTCGGGCACGACAGCGAGCACGAGGGGAACGCCTGGGACGAGGTACGCATTAGCTCGGTGACCCGACCCGCGCACGCCGGGCCGCTCATCACCTCGGTCGACTGGCTCGACGGTGAGCTCGGGTCGGGCCTCAGCGCACCGAGCGGATCGGCAGCACCGCGAGAGCCCCGAGCACGCTGAGCAGGATGGCCGCCGGGAACAGCCCGGCGAAGCCGAAGGCGAGCACGACCGTGCCGGCGATGGCCGGGGCGACCGTCTGCGGCAGCGTCGCCGCGATGTTGACGACCCCGAGGTCTTTCGCGTGGGCGTGCGAGTCGGGCAGCACTTGCGAGACGAGAGCCGTGTCGACCGCCTGGAAGGCGCCGAAGCCGAGACCGGCGAGCAGAGCGAAGACGATCATGCCCTCGAACGTCGGCCACACCCACGGCACCACCTGGGCGAGGCCGACGATGAGCGACGACGCGACGACGAAGGGCTTGCGGCGGCCGACGCGGTCGCTCCAGGGGCCTGAGATCGCGACGGCGAGCACGAGCGTCGGCAGCGCGGCAGCGGAGACGAGAGGCAGCAGCACGACCGCCTGATCGCCGAGCCCGATGTAGTCCTGCAGCAGGTACAGCTGGTAGGCGACCACGAGGAAGTAGCCCGTGTAGAGCAGCAGTCGCCCGGTGAAGGCCCAGAAGAAGTCGGGGTGCGCGATCGGGTTGACCCAGAACGTCAGCAGGAAGTCGCGCAGCCGGAACGCCGGGCGCGGCTCCTCACGATTGTCGCGGGGCCCTGTGAATACGGCGAACAGGGTCAGCAGCACGATCGAGACCCCGGCGAGCACGAGATACGCCCCCGGGATGCTGCCGGCGAGGAGCGAGGCGAGGATGACGCCGCCGAGCGAGCCGACCATCGTCATCGCCCCGATGACGGCCGCGAAGGTGCCGCGCACCGACTCGGGCACCCGGTCGGGCAGCATCGCCGAGTAGGGGCCTTGCACGACGTTGAACGAGACCTGCACGAGGGTCCAGCACAGGGCGACCATCAGGATGCTGCTCGACAGTCCGAGTGCGACGAGCGCAAGACCGCCGATCAGGGCGCCGCCCACGATGTAGGGCGCGCGGTTGCCGAACCGGCTGCGCGTGCGGTCGCTGATCGTGCCGGCGACGGGTTGCGCGATCATCGCCGCGAGTGCGCCGATCGTCGTCACGATCGCGAGGTTGGCGACCTTGTTCGCCGGGTCGAGCTGCTCGACCTGCAGCGGCAGCAGCACGGTGGGGATCGCGCCCCACAGGATGAAGATGCCGAGCGTGCCCGGCACGAACCAGAGGAGCAGGCTGCGGAGCGGGCCCTGGATGCGCACGCGCTCGGCAGGCATCGCTGCTGCGGGCGGCGTCACGTCGGTCGGTGCGCCGTCGGCGGCCGGCGGGGTCGAGGTGGTCGTCACGGGATTCCTCTCGCGGCGCTCCGTTGCGCCGCTCTCAGCGTACGACGCGTGCGCCGCCCGGCCGAGACGACTTAGTGTCGAGGTCGTGACGCACCGCATCGACGCGACCTCGCTCAGCACCGACGAGCAGCTCTCGCTGCTCTCGGGAGCCGACTTCTGGCGCACGCGCGCCCTGCCTGAGCACGGCATCCCGGCCGCGATGATGGCCGACGGGCCGCACGGGCTTCGCGCTCAGCTCGAGGCGACCGACCACCTGGGGCTGGCGAGCAGCGTCGCCGCCACCTGCTTCCCGCCCGCGGCGACGCTCGCGAGCAGCTGGGACGAGCATCTCGTGCAGGAGGTGGGCGAGGCCGTGGGCCGCGAGGCCCGTGCGCTGGGCGTCGACGTCGTGCTCGGCCCCGGCATGAACATCAAGCGGCACCCGTTGTGCGGCCGCAACTTCGAGTACTCGAGCGAAGACCCGCTGCTGAGCGGGCTGCTGGCGGCGAGCGCCGTGCGGGGCATCCAGACCGCGGGCGTCGGGGCGTGCCTCAAGCACTTCGCCGTCAACAATCAAGAGCACCGCCGCTTCGTGATCGACGCGATCGTCGACGAGCGCACGCTGCACGAGCTCTACCTGCGCGGCTTCGAGATCGCCGTGCGCGCGAGCGCGCCGCGCATGGTCATGGCCGCCTACAACCGCATCAACGGCGACCACGCGACCGATGCGCGCTGGCTGCTGACCGAGACGTTGCGCGAGCGCTGGGGCTTCGACGGTGTTGTCGTGAGCGACTGGGGTGCGACAGCCGACCGGCCCGCCGCGATCACCGCGGGCATGGATCTCGAGATGCCCGGCGGCGCCGGCACCGAACCGGCGATGCGGGCCGCCCTGGTCGAGGGCTCGCTCGACCCCGCGCACGTCGCCCGCTCGGCGCAGCGCGTGGCCGACCTCGCCGTGCAGGCGCGGGATGCCCGTGCCGGCGCCGCCCCGACGATGGCCGAGCTGCTCGACCCGCACGATGCGCTCGCGCGCCGCGCGGCGGCGGCGAGCTCGGTCGTGCTCACGAACGACGGGATTCTGCCTCTCACGCCCGGCACCCGCGTCGCCCTCATCGGCGCGTTCGCCGAGACGCCCCGCTACCAGGGCAGCGGCAGCTCGCTCGTGACGCCGACGCGCCTGACGACCGCGCGAGAGGCGCTCGAGGCCGCGGGGGTGGTGGTCGACTACGCGCCCGGCTACGAGCCCGTGCGCTCGGCGCTCGCCCCCCTGCTCGTCGACGAGGCCGTCGCGGTCGCGCGCGGGGCGGAGGTGGCGATCGTGATGATCGGGCTGCCCGGCATCGCCGAGAGCGAGGGATTCGACCGCGA
The DNA here is from genome assembly GCF_051860105.1 of Microcella sp. GTDB lineage: Bacteria > Actinomycetota > Actinomycetes > Actinomycetales > Microbacteriaceae > Microcella. The sequence continues at coordinate 31,061 of NZ_JBHYEO010000020.1, read as the reverse complement.
CACGCTCGCCCTGCCGGCGCAGCACGACGCGCTCGTCGCGGCGGTCGCTGCGGCGAACCCGCGCACGGTCGTCGCCCTCAGCGTCGGCGCACCGGTGCTCCTGCCGTGGCGCGACGATGTCGCCGCGATCCTGCTGAGCTACCTCGGCGGGCAGGCGAGCGGCGGCGCACTGGCCGACGCGCTGCTCGGCATCGTCGAGCCCGCCGGCCGACTCGCCGAGACCTGGCCGGCCACCCAGAACGACGTGGCCGCCGACCCGTTCTTCCCCGGCGATGAGGCGCAGGTGCACTACCGCGAGGGGCTGTTCGTCGGCTACCGGCACGCCACCACCGCTGGCGTGGCACCCGCCTTCGCGTTCGGGCACGGCCTCGGCTACGGGTCGAGCGCGTGGGGGGCGGCGCGCGCGAGCGTCGCGACGCTCGCGGCGGGCGGCACGCTCACGGTCTCGGTCGACGTGACGAACACGGGCGATCGGCCCCGCCGCGAGCTCGTGCAGGTCTACGTCCACGACCGATCCGGGGTCGTGCTGCGGCCGCGCCGCGAGCTCGTCGGGTTCGCCCGCGCGACCCTCGAGGCCGGCGAGACCCGCTCGGTCGAGATCGAGGTGGACGCCGACGCGCTGCGCTTCTGGGATGTGCGCGCGCACGACTGGGCGCTGCCCCGCGGCGCCGTCGACCTCGAGGTGGCGCGCTCGAGCGAGACGATCGAGGCCGTGGTGGCGATCGAGGTGCTCGGCACGGCATCCGACTCGGCAGAGCCGCCGTCGACGGCTCCGATCGCGGCGAGCGATGAGCAGTGGGCGCGGCGCCTGGGCCGCGCCATCCCGGCCCCGGCACCGGCCCGGCCGTTCACGCGCGAATCGACGCTCGGCGACATCGGCGGCACGCTCGTCGGCCGGGCGCTGCGAGGCGCCGTCATGCGCATGGCCCCGGTCAGCGCGGAGGATCGCGCCGACCCCGCGTCGCTCGCTCTCATCGAGCGCAGCATCGACGAGCTGCCGCTGCGCGGTCTCGCCCAGATGTCGCAGGGGAAGATGTCGTGGGCGGTCGTGGATGCCGTGGTCGCCTTCGCGAACCGCCGGCCGCTGCGGGGCCTCGGAACGCTGCTGCGCCGACCCTGACCGCCGCTGACGAAATCGCGCGCGGGCGCACCCACCCGAAGGATGCACCCGCGCGGAGCGGAGCGCGCGGCAGTGCCGGGCTCCGCAGAGAAGCGCTACCCCCCTAGCGCTCCTCCTCCTCAGCGCGCGTGAGGCGCTGGGAGACATAGACCGGGATGAACGACAGGAGGATGAGCACGGTCGCGATCACGTTGACCTGGGTCGCCTCGTTCGGGCGGGCCATCTGGTTGAACATCCACAGCGGCAGGGTCTCGACGCCGGCCGGGGCGGTGAAGATCGTGACGACGATCTCGTCGAAGCTCAGTGCGAAGGCGAGCAGGCCGCCGGCGACGAACGCCGTGCGGAACTGCGGGAAGGTGACGAGGCGGAACGTCTGCCACAAGCTCGCCCCGAGATCCATCGAGGCTTCCTGCATGCTCGGGTTCATGCGCCGCAGGCGGGCGAACACGTTGTTGAACACCATGACGATGCAGAAGGTCGCGTGGGCGATGATCATGCCGAAGTAGCCGACCTGGATACCGACGGGCTCGAGCACGTTGTTGAACGAGTTGCTGAACGCGACACCCGTGACGACTCCGGGCAGGGCGATCGGGAGCACGATCAGCAGGTTGACGGTGTGCTTTCCGAAGAAGTCGTAGCGCTGCAGGGCGAAGGCCGCGAGCGTGCCGAGCACGAGCGCGATCACCATCGCCCCCGCGGCGACGATGGCCGAGTTGCGCACGGCGGTCCACAGCGCCTCGTTCTGGAAGGCGCGCACCCACCAATCGGCGGTGAAGCCCGTGATCGGCCAGCTCGCGATGGGCGCGACGTTGAACGAGTTGATGATGACGAGGAACAGCGGCACGTACATGAATAGCAGCACGATGGCGACGACGATGCCGAAGGCGACCTTGGTTCCGCGGGTGAGTCTCAGCATGGGCGCGTCACATCCTCTCGAGGGCGCCGGTGCGCCGAGTGACCAGCAGGTAGATGACGACGAAGGCGATCGGGATGACCGAGAACGCTGCGGCGACGGGCGGGTTCAGGTTGATGTTCGAGGCGATGATGCTGCCGATCATCTGCGCGTTGGCACCGCCGACGAAGCGCGCCACGATGTAGTCGCCGAGGCTGAGCGAGAACGTGAAGACGCTGCCGGCGATGAGCGCGGGCCAGAGCAGAGGCAGCACGACCGTGCGGATCGTGGTGAAGCCGTGGGCGCCGAGATCGGCCGAGGCGTCGAAGAGGTTGACGGGGATCTGCCGGATGGCGGTATAGACGGGCAACGCCATGTAGGGGAACCAGAGGTAGGTGAGCGTGAGCACGACGGTCACGAGGCTGAAGCCAGGTCCGGTGATGCCGAACGGTGCCATCAGCCAGTTGAAGAAGCCCTCCTCCGTGAAGGTGATCCGCATGGCGAGGATCTTCACGAGGTACCCGGCCCACAGCGGAAGCGTGATGGCGACGGCGAGCACCGCACGCATCCACGGCGACGCGAGCTTGGCCATGAAGATGCCGAGCGGCACGGCGAATACGGCGCTCAGCACGGTGACGGCGAGTGCGACACCCAGGGTGCGCAGTGAGGTCGAGATGTAGGCGGGCTCGCTGAACACGAGCACGAAGTTGTCGAGCGTGAAGCCGGGGATCACTTTCGACGTGAAGGCGTCGATGTACCAGAAGGCCGTGACGAGAAGCAGGGCGAGCGACACGATGTACAGGCCGATGAGCCAGGTGAGCGGCAGGCTCAGCAGGCCGACCAGCCGCATCCAGCGGTGCCGGTACAGCAGCGTCGAGAGCGGCTTGCTCGTTCTCGCCGGTGTCGTCGTGGTGGTCACGGGTGTCCTTCTCGCGTGCGGGTGGGGGAAGCGGGTGGTGCGGAGGGGCGGGACGGTCGGCCCCACCCCTCCGCGGTCAGGGTCTAGCCCTTGATGGTCGCCCAGGCGTTGGTCCAGTCCTGGAACGAGGTGCACTGCACCTCGGTGCGGCCGTCGATGCACTGCTCGATCGGGGTCGTCCAGTACCAGACGTTCGCGAAGTACTCCTCGTTGAGGGCATTGAACTGCTCGCAGTGAGCAGCGGCCTCGTCAGAGAGCTCGCAGAAGGCACCGTTGGCGGGAGCCATACCGAAGTTCATGGCGATGGCGCCGTTCACCTCGGCCGAGCTCGTGTAGTCCATCCAGAGGTACGCGCAGTTGGGCGCGTCCGACTGGCTCGAGATCATCCAGGCGTCCGACCAGCCGGTCGAGCCCTCGACGGGCAGGGTGCCGCCGAACTTCTCGGTGTCCTCCGTGAACTTGCGCAGCACCTCCCACGAGGTGCCCGCGACGGTCGTGCCGCCGAGGAACGAGGTGATCTGCGCGACCGGGTCGGCCCAGTACTCGGCGACGATCGCGTTCTGCTGCTTCAGCAGGTCGACCGCGGCGGCGAGCTGCGTCTCGTCGAGCGCGTAGGGGTTCTGGATGCCGAGCTCCGGCTGGTGGTACATCAGGTACACCGCGGCGTCGGCGATGTAGATCGGTGCGTCGTACGCGGTGATCTGACCGGCGTAGGGGCTGTCCGCCTCCCACACGATGTCCCAGCTCGTGGGCGTCTCGGTGACGACCTCGGTGTTGTACTGCAGGATGTTGGCGCCGCGGCCGATCGGAACGCCGTAGACCTTGCCGTTGATCGTGTCGTACAGCTGGCCCTGCATGCCCGGAACGATGTCGTCGCCGAAGTTCGGCAGCAGGTCGCGGTTGATCGGGGCGACGTCGCCACCGACGATCAGGCGCAGGCTCGCGTCGCCCGAGGCCGAGACGAGGTCGTAGTCGCCGGTGCGCATGAGCTGCACCATCTCGTCGCTCGTGCCCGCGACCTTGCGGTTCACGACGCAGCCGGTCTCCTCGGTGAACGTGTCGGCCCAGGCCGGCTCCACGAAGCCCGACCAGGCGATGATGTCGACCTGGCCCTCGCCCTCGCCGAGCGCCTCGTGCATGGGAACATCGGGCACGTCGAAGACGATCTCGCCCGAGCCCTCGTTCGCGGCGGGCGCCGCACAGCCGGCGAGCATCAGCGCTGACACTGCCGCGGTGGCCGAGAGGGCCATCAGTTTCTTTCGCATGGTTTCTCCTTGGTTGGGGGTGGTGCTGGGGTGGTGCAGGGGTGGGGCAGGGATGCCCGGGCTCAGGGGACGACGGCGGCGTGCTCGGTCACCCACACCGCGCGCACGGCGTCGCCGCGGTGGTACGGGGCCGTGTCGCTCGGGGCGTGGTCGTTGTGGCGCTCGGCGACGACGCGGAGCCCGTCGACGGTGTCGACGATGTACCGCGTCGTCGGGCCGGTGTAGACGGTCTCGACGATCGTGCCGTCGACGCAGGTCTCGTGGGCGGCGGGCTCGGTGCGGGCATCCACGAGGCGAACGCGCTCGGGGCGAACGCTGATGGCGGTGGCGACGCCGGTCAGGCGCTCGGCGTGCGCGGCGTCGATGAGGTTCGACAGGCCGAGGAAGCTGGCGACGAAGGCCGTCTGCGGATACTCGTAGACCTCGCGCGGCGTGCCGACCTGCTCGACGCGGCCGTTGTTGAACACGGCGATGCGATCGCTCAGCGTCAGCGCCTCCTCCTGGTCGTGCGTGACGAAGATGAAGGTGATGCCGACCTCGCGCTGAATCTGCTTGAGCTCGATCTGCATCTGCTCGCGCAGCTGCTTGTCGAGGGCGCCGAGCGGCTCGTCGAGCAGCAGCACGCGCGGCTGCAGGATGAGAGCGCGGGCGAGGGCGATGCGCTGCCGCTGGCCTCCCGAGAGCTGGTGCGGCAGGCGGTCGGCCACGTGGCTCAGGCGCACCTGCTCGAGCGCCGTGGCGACGCGCTCCTGCTGCTCGGCCTTGGCGACTTTGCGCACGCGAAGGCCGTAGGCCACGTTCTCGGCGATCGACATGTGCGGGAAGAGCGCGTAGTCCTGGAAGACCGTGTTGACCGTGCGGTCGAAGGGCGCGGCGCCCGTGACGTCGGTGCCGGCGATCGCGATCGTGCCGCTCGTGACCTCTTCGAACCCGGCGATCAGGCGCAGCACGGTGGTCTTGCCCGAGCCGGAGGGGCCGAGCATCGAGAAGAACTCGCCCGACTCGACGGTCAGGGTGAGGTCGTCGACGGCGGTGGTCTCGCCGAAGCGCTTGGTGACGCCGGTCAGCTCGACGCCGCCGTGGCCGCGCTCGGGGTCAGCGGGGCCGGGCGCGCCGGGGGCGGTCGTCGCATGAGGGGCGGACATGGCGGCGTGAATCCTCCGAGACATCGTTGGTCGGTGCAATAACTGTAAACGTATAGTTTCATATCTTTTATTTCGATCGCATAACGGCGGTGTAACGCTCTCGGGTGCGTGCCCGACAATGGGGCCATGAGCAATCGCAGCGTCGCGCCCCGCTCGGGCCGACCGACCCGATTGCACAGCGCCGTCTTCCAGCCCATCGGCGATGAGGGGCGCGCCGCGCTCGTCGAACGGCGCATCGCCGAAGCGATCATGGGCGGCGTGCTCGCCGCCGGTGAGCGGTTACCGCCCGAGACCGAGCTGGCCGCCGCCTTCGGAGTCGCGCCCGCCACCGCGCGCGAAGCCCTGCTCGCCCTCCGCGAGCGCGGTCTCATCGTCACCCGGCGCGGCCGGAACGGCGGCAGCTTCATCGCCGATAGCGCCGACCCCGTGCGCTTCGCGACCCGCGCCCTGCTCGACGGATCGCGCGTGAGCCTGCGCGACGCCGCCCAGCACTACCTCGCGATCACCGCCGCGTGCGTCGACCTCGCGGCCCGTCGCGCTGATGCCAGCGAGATCGCGATGATCGTCGCGCGCCTCGAGCGCGGTGACGACCGCGATCTCGCGGCCTGGCGCCGGGCATCCGACGACGCCGTCATCGAGCTCGCCGCCCTCAGCCAGTCGGCGCGGCTCACGCGCGAGCAGATGAAGCTGCAGGGCGAGTTCTCACCCCTGTTCGCGCTCATCGACACCGACCCGGTCAGTCGGGCGATGTGCCGCACCCACCTGATCGACGTGCTGCACGCCGTCGGCGACGGGGCTGCCGAGACCGCCGTGAGAACCCTGCGAGACACCATGCGCACGTGCGTGGAATGGCTCATCGCCTACCGCGAGCAGCATGCTGCGGCACCGGCGCTGATGCCGCCCACCCCGATCATCCACCCCCGCACTGAAAGGAGCCGACCGTGAGCATCCACCCCGCCCCGCCCGCGTCGCCCATCGCCACCGAGCATCCCGTCGACCTCGTGACCGAGTACTTCGGGCGCGCCCTCGATGCGCTCGCGGCCTGGAACCTGGCGCTCGCCGACGACATCGCCGCGATGCGTCGCAGCGGGCCGATCACCACCGATCAGCTCGACGAGGTCGTCGAGCCCTCCGCCCTTCGCCTGTTCGACACGGTCGACCTGCCCGTCTACGGCTCGGGCTTCATCGCCGCCCTCGACTCGCTCGCCGACGCCAACAGCCACCTCGCCTGGTGGCAGGGACCGCAGCAGGCGAAGCTTGTGCTCGCCTCGCAGTCGGTCAACAAAGAGCACATCGACTACAGCGAGCTCGAGTGGTACCGCGTGCCGCACGCCACCGGGAAGCCGCACGTTGCGGGCCCCTACGTCGACTACCTGTGCAGCGACGAGTACACAATCACCGTCGCCGCGCCCGTGCACATCGACGGCGAGTTCGTGGGCGCCGTCGCGCTCGACCTGCTCATCGACCGCGTCGAGCGCGACCTGACCCCGCGCCTCGCCGCGTTCGGCGACGACATCTCGGTCGTCAACGGAGTCGGCCGGGTGCTGATCTCCACGAGCCCTGCGCGCGAGACGGGCGACACCATCCGCGGCGGCGACCTCGCCGACTTCGAGCGCTTCGCCTGCCCCGGCATGGCGCTCGACGTGCTCATCGCTCGCTGACCGCCGAGCGGGTCACCTGACACAATGGCGTCATGTCGTCGTGGACCTTCCTGACCCACCATGCGCACGTGCTGCTCGAGGTGGCGAAGAACCCCGACGCCACGGTGCAGCAGCTCGCCGTCGAGGTCGGCATCTCGACGCGCTCGACCGTGACGATCCTCGGCGACCTCGTCGACACGGGCTATCTCGAGCGTGAGCGGCGCGGGCGGCGCAACCACTACGCGGTGGTGCCGACGGCGCCGCTGCGGCACCCCTCGAACGCCGGCCACACGGTGGGCGAGCTCATCACCGCTCTCGCCGAGTTGCGCTGACCGCGCCCGCTAGGCTCGGCCCATGTCCGATCACGACGACCGCCCGGTGGGCTTCCTCGGCAAGCTCCGCAGCATGAAGGCCATCACGTGGGTGCTCATCGTCGGCCTCGTGGCCATCACCCTCAGCGGCACGACGCTGCTGTTCGTGCTGCTCGGCAGCTAGGCGAGTCAGCCCAGGATCACGGCCTTCTTCGCCTCGAACTCTTCGGGCGTCAGGATGCCCGCGTCGCGCAATTCTCCGAGCTGCTTGAGCTGCTCGAGCTTCGCGCCCATGTCGTTCGCGGGTGCGGCGGGCGCGGCGGCGGGCTCGGGAGTCGGAGCGGCCGCAGCCGCAGCGGGAGCCGCCGCGGTCTGCTGAGCCCACTGGGCCTGCTGTCGGCGAGAGACCTTGCCGTGCACCGAGGTGGCGACAGCGGCGTGGGTGGCGGTTCGGAGCAGTCGCATGATCAGTCCTTCTCGGTCGTCGATGATTCCGTCGAGTCGATCGCGGCGACGAGCGCCTCGACCTCGATCGGCCCTTCAGCGAGCAGCACGGCGCCCTCGCCCTCCCAGGCGGCGAGCGCCGAGATCATCGACAGCTCTTCGTAGATGACGACGACGGCGACGCTGCCGGGCGACATCGCGCCGCCGATCTCGTGGATGTCGTCGTCTTCCAGGAGGTAGGAGGCGGCACCGTCGAAGAAGCCCATGTCGACCCCGTCGATCTCGCCGAAGTCGTGGGCGGGCGTGGTGACGACGTGGCCGTCGGCGCTCTTGCTGAGGAACTCGATGTCGAGCACGAGGATGCGCGCGGCATCCGACAGCTCGACGATGCGGCGGAAGCCCGCCCCGGTGACCTTCCCGTCGGGGAACTCGATCACGACGTAGTCGATCGGTCCGAGGCGTTCTGTCGTGTGGGCCATCGGTGCTCCATCCGCTGGGGCCGCCACAGCGGGGGCCGGTGACGCTCACTGTAGTGATGTGCTGCGGCGGGCAGAAGGGCTTCTCGATGAACGCTCAGGGTCTCGGTGAAATCTGCCCGGCGGTGCCGGACATGGTGCAGTGTCAGAGCCGTGACCGATGCCGAGCGCGAGCAGCGATTCCGCACGCTCGCCGCCCTCGTCGTGGAGCCCGTGCGGCGGTACCTCGTGCGCCGCACCGACGCCGCGACCGCCGACGAGGTGCTCAACGAGACGCTGCTCGTCTGCTGGCGCCGACTCGACGAGGTCCCGACCGAGCCCGTCGAGATCATCCCGTGGGCGATCGTCGTGGCCCGCAACCTGCTCGCGAATGCGCAGCGGGCCGAGCGGCGCCGCACCCGGCTGGTCGGCAAGATCGTCGCGCTCGACCCGCCCGCATCGGTGATCGAGTTCGAGACCGACGGCTCTGATGCGATCGCGGTGCGGGATGCCCTCACGCGGTTGCGCCGCGACGACGCCGACCTGCTGCGCCTGTGGGCGTGGGACGGCCTCGAGAGCCCGCAGCTGGCGACCGTGCTCGGCATCAGTGCGAATGCCGCGGCGATCCGACTGCACCGGGCCAAGAAGCGCCTGCGCGACGAGCTGCTGAAATCCGCACCTCCTGCCGGACATGTCGAGGCAGAGGAAGGGAGCACCGATGCACGACGATGACCGCGCGCTGCGCGACCAGGTTCGCGGCGCCGACCCGGCGCGCGACCTGGCTCCCCTCCCGCCGACGTGGCTCGACCACAGGATGGAGCAGATCATGACCACGCACACCCCGACCCCTCTCGCCGACGCCCGCCGCAGCCCCGCGCTGCGCGTGTGGGTGCCGATCGCCGTCGCGGCGAGCGCCGCGGCCGCCGCCATCGCCATCGCGGTTCCGCTCATGCTGGGCGGCACCCCGACGGTCGAACCGCTCGCCCAGCCCACCGACGGCGGCCTCGCGGGCGGCAGCTGCCTCGCCGTGAGCCCCGAGGGGCTGCTCATGCAGGAGCAGGCTTTCGCAGCGCGCGTGCTCACGATCGAGGGAGACACCGTGACGCTCGAGGTGACCGAGCGCTTCGCGGGCGAGGTCGCCGACCGCGTCGAGGTGCCCCAGGTCGACGCCGCGAGCGGCGACTTCTCGGGTGTTCCCTTCGAGGCGGGCGAGGCCTATCTGGTGTCAGCCACCGACGGCACGATCGCCGGATGCGGGCTCAGCGGCACCGACAGCGCCGAGCTGCGCGCGGTCTACGAGGCGGCGTTCACGGGCTGAGCGAGGCTGGCCGGGCCCGCTGCGGTGGGCCCGGGCGCGGCTAGATCAGCCAGGGCGCCCGCTGCACGATGCCGAGCCGCTTCCACGGCCGGCCGGCGCCCCACGTGTCACCCGCGTGCAGCACGGCGATCACGATGAGCGACAGCGCGTAGATCACGTGGTAGTTGACGATCGGGTTGGTCGATCCCGCGCCCAACCCGATCGGCCACTCGGCGAGGTACATGAGCAGCAGCACGACGGTGCCCGCCACGGCGCTCACGCGCAGGCCGATGCCGAGCATGACCGCGAGACCGATGCCGAGCATCCCGAGCATGAAGAGAACGTCGGATGCGGGGCTCGCGATCGACGCGAACACCGGCTTGAGCGGTCCGACGACGGCGTCGCCGAGCAGGAAGCCCCGGCTGGGGGTTCCGCCCGAGATCCACGCGCGCTCGGCGGGGGTCGAGTACCCGAGCCCGAACGCCTTGTCGAGGAAGGCCCAGAGGAAGATGAAGCCCGTCGCCAGCCGCAGCACGGCGAGCACGCGGCGAGCCCCCGCCGATCGCACGATGTCGAGCTGCGTCGTCAGGCGATCGGAGCGGGCGGGCTGAACAGGAGCGGCGGCTAGCACGCTCTCAGAGTTCGTCATGGGGGTGTCCTCAGAGAAGTAGTGGGGAATGAACCGCTACCGGGGTCTGGGGCAACTGGCCGAACGGTACCACGCTGATGCGTCGGCCGGGTATAGCGTGATCGCACCGCCCCGACCTGTCGAAAGGTGCATGCCATGCTCCGGTTCCTCATCCGCCTCGCGATCTACGTCGGCACCGCCGCGCTGGCGCTGCTCGTCACCTCGTGGATCCTTCCCGGGTTCGGGCTCTCGCTCTCGGGCTTCGTCGTGGCCGTCGCGGTGTTCGCGCTCGCGCAGAGCATCCTGACCCCGTTCATCATCAACATGGCGCGCAAGTACGCACCCGCCGTGCTCGGCGGTATCGGGCTCGTCTCGACGTTCGTCGCCCTGCTGCTCGCGAGCTTCTTCCCCGGCGGCATCACGTTGAGCGGCATCGACACGTGGGTGCTCGCGAGCCTCATCGTGTGGCTCATCACGGCGCTCGGCGGATGGCTGCTGCCGCTGCTCCTGCTGCGCGGCAAGCTCGCCGACCCGAAGGGCGGCGCGAACTAACCCGGCACAGCGGGCGATCAGCGCGCACCGATGCTGCCGTCGGCGCGCATCCAGGTGGCGTGCGTACTGTGGGAGCGCGTGAGGGACGCCGTTCGACGCTCCCCCGCCCTGGCGTGAAGGGAACCGCAATGCGCAGCTCGTCCTCCTCCTCCGGCTTCGACATCCGCGAGGCCGTCGAGAACCTCCGCGACGCCTTCACGCCCCGCGGCAGCACCGGCACGGGCTCGGCGCACGGCGATCTGCGCACCGCCATCCTCACCGCGCTCATGCACGAGGCGAAGAACGGCCACCAGATCATGCAGGCCATCGGCGCCGCGAGCGGCGGTGCGTGGATGCCCACCGCGAGCCAGGTGTACCCGATGCTGCAGCAGCTCGCCGACGAGGGCCTCATCAGCACCCAGCACGACGGCGAGCGCACCGTCTACACGCTCACCGATGCGGGCCGCGAGGCCGCAGCCGCCGCGAGCACGACGGCGCACGACGGCGAGCGCGAGGGCTGGGCGCGCCCCGACTGGGGCATGAGCGAGTTCGCCGACCGCATGAGCGGGCGCTGGAACGATCACTGGAGCGAGCGCACGACGGCTGTTCCGCGGGCCGGCGCGAAGCTCGCGCAGGCCGCCGCGCAGGTGGCGCAGACCGGCACGCGCGAGCAGCAGGAGCGCGCCGCCGCCCTGCTCGACCAGACGCGCAAGGCGCTCTACGCCATCCTCGCCGAAGACTAGGCGGTGCCAACCGAGGGCGCGAACCGCGCTCCGACGACCGATCCGGCCCTGAAGGCCCGCTACCGCCGTATCATGCGCTTCGCGGCGCGCGCGCTGGCGCAGGCCTGGTGGTTCGAGCTCGTGCTGCCGCGGTTCGGGCTGGCGCGCCTCGCGGCGCGAGGGCGCATCCGTCGCCTCCAGAAGCTCGCTCGCCGCTTCCACGACCTCGCCGCCGACCTCGGCGGGCTCATGATCAAGGTCGGGCAGTTCTTGTCGTCGCGCCTCGACATCCTGCCGCCGGAGATCACGCGCGAGCTCGAGGGCCTGCAAGACGAGGTGGCTCCCGAGCCCTTCGCGCGCATCGTCGAGCAGGTCGAGCGCGAGCTGGGCATCCCGATCGATCGCGCTTTCCGCAGCATCGAGTCCGAGCCGATCGCGGCCGCCTCGCTGGGCCAGGCGCACCGCGCGCGCCTCTCCCCCGGCATCGCCGCCGACCTCGGGTTCGAGCAGGTGGTCGTCAAGGTGCTGCGGCCGGGCATCGAGCAGATCGTCGAGGTCGACCTCGCCGCCCTGCGCCGCGTCGGCCGCTGGCTCTCGCGCGTCCGGCTCGTCAGCCGCCGCGCCGACGCCCCCGCGCTCGTCGAGGAGTTCGCCACGACGAGCCTCGAAGAGATCGATTACGGGCACGAAGCGATCAACGTCGAGCGCTTCGCTGCCGACTTCGCCGACGACCCGCGCGTCGGCACGCCCGACGTGGTGTGGGAGCGCAGCGCGCGCCGGGTGCTGACGCTGAGCGATGTCACGGCCATCAAGATCACCGACGTCGCGGGCCTCGTCGCCGCCGGCATCGACCCGAACGCGGTCGCCGCCGAGCTGGCGCGAGCGACCTTCGAGCAGATCTTCGTCGCAGGCTTCTTCCACGCCGACCCGCACCCGGGCAACATCTTCGTCACCCCCAGCGCCGAGCACGGCTTCACCCTCACCTTCATCGACTTTGGCATGATGGGCGAGATCACCGACGAGCTGCGCACCGGACTGCAGCAGTTCATCTTCGCCGTCGCCGCGCGCGACGCCCGCGGCTGGGTCGTCGCGACGCAGCGGCTCGGCGTGCTGCTGCCGAGCGCTGACACCGTCGAGCTTGAGCGCGCCATCACGGCCCTCTTCGACCGCTTCGGCGGCATGGGCGTCGCCGAGCTGACCCGCATCGACCCGCGCGAGCTCGAGCAGTTCGCGCTGCAGTTCAGCGAGCTCGTGCGCACGCTGCCGTTCCAGCTGCCCGAGAACTACCTGCTGCTCGTGCGCACCATCTCACTCATCTCGGGCGTCACGAGCGCCCTCAACCGCGACTTCAACATGTGGGACGCCGTCGACCCCTTCGCCCGCACCCTGCTCAACGGCGGCGGAGCGTCGACCGTGCGCAGCCTCGGCCGCGAGGCGGTCGCGATCCTCTCGGCCGTGGCCCGATTGCCCCAACGGGTGGATGCTCTCGCCACGCGCCTCGACCGCGGCGAGCTCGCCACCCGCAGCCCCGAGGTCGAGCAGCGCCTGCGCGTGCTCGACGGCAGTGTTCGCCGCGTGACCTCGGCGATCCTCTTCGCGGCGCTGCTCATCGGAGGCATCCTCGTGCGCCCCGGTGATGAGGTGCTCAGCTGGGTGCTGCTCGGCGCGTCCCTGCCGCCGCTGCTGCACGTCGTGCTGCCCTGGCGACTGCGGTAGCCCGGTCGTGCACCGGGCGGCGTGGGGCCCTTGCCTGCCGCGTATGCCAGCCACCAGACTGGGGCCTCCTGTCAATGGGGTCACCGTGACGAGAGGGCGAGCACTATGCAGAGTTCCCACGTCATCAGACCACTCACTCCCGAGACGTTCCCGGCGTGGCTGGCTCTCGCGCAGAAGCACAACGGCGTCTGGGGCGGGTGCTACTGCTCGTACTTCCACTCCGACACAGAACTCACCGTCAAGAGCGAGTACGACCGCCCCACGTTCAAACGGCGACTGGTGACCGAGGGCGTTGCGCATGCTGCGCTCGTCTTCGATGGCGACGATGTGATCGCCTGGTGCCAGTACGGCAGCCCGGTCGAGCTGCCCGGCATCTACCACCGCAAGCAGTACGACGCGGGCGAGGCCAGGCCAGCGCCCTGGCGCATCACGTGCTTCTTCGTCGATCGCGACCATCGTCGGTCGGGGGTGGCTCGGGAGGCACTGGATGGTGCGCTCGCGCTGATCGCGCGGGCCGGAGGAGGCGACGTGGTGTCGTTCCCGAATGAGCTCGCCCCCGACAAGCGCACGTCGTCGTCGTTTCTCCACAACGGCACGAGGGCCATGTTCGAGAAGGCAGGCTTCACGTTCGAGCGCCGAATCGGCACCAGCAAGACCGTCATGCGGATCACGGTCGCTCCCGCCACGCCATAACGCACGGGGAGCGACTCGGGCGCCCCGCATCGCCACGCGATCGGTACCGCTCGACGGCTCGGCCGAGATCGTCGTCCTCCCCACGGGGTACCTGAAGTGACCCCACAGGAGGGATGAGGAGCGCGCGCCACACCCGTACTTTTGCTGAGCCTGCCGAGAGGGTCTCGCCGGTGAAAGGACGATCCACCGTGCTCAGACACCTCGGGAGCCACCTCTGGGGCCACGTTCGCCCCCTCACCGCCCAGCAGCGCTTTCTCTCCGTCGTGGGGGTCGTGCTGATCGCCTCGGGCATCATCCACGGAGTCATAGCGATGGGAGCGCTCGCCTCAGGGGACGACTGGCTGGGGCCTCTCTCGTGGCGTAAGCCCGTCGTGTTCGGGCTGTCGTTCGGCATGCTGTCGCTCACCGTCGCCTGGATTCTGCGCCTCATGCCCCACCGACGCTGGGGATGGATTCCCACTGCCCTGCTCGGTGTGTTCTCGGTGATCGAGGTCACGGCCATCACTTTTCAGACGTGGCGCGGCGAGCCCTCGCACTTCAATACGGCGACCGACGTCGACGCGATCATCTTCAGCGTCATGGCCATCTCTGTGCTTCTGGTCGTTCTCAGCCTTCTTCTCGTTCTGATCGGGGTTCTCGTGCAGTTCCGGGGCAACGGCGGCGAACGGCTCGCAGTGATCGTCGGGCTCGTCTGCCTCATCGCAGCCGGATACATCGGAAGCGACCTCATCAGCGCCGGCCAGGCACACCTCGCGACCACCGGCAGCGTGCCCTACGAGGTCGTGTTCGGCCCTGAGGGCAGCGGCAAACTCGCGCACTTCGTCGGCATGCACCTCGTGCAGTTCCTCGCAGTGCTCGCCATCGTCTCGGCAGAGCGTCGACGGCTTGCTCTCGTCGCGCTGGGTTCGGTCGGCGGCGTGGCGACGTTCGTGTCGGTGACCGTGACCGCCTATGCGGGCGAGTCGTGGCTCGCCCCCGCGCCTGCCGTGGGAGCCCTCGGCGTTGTCGGTATCGTGATCGCTCTCGTAGCGCTGGCACTCAGCATGCGCTCGTTCGCGTCTCGCCCCGCCACACTCCCGCCGCAATCGCCCCAGCCGCAATCACCCATGACAGTGGGATGATGTGCTCGTGGTGCGCAGAACGGCTGTGATCCTTGACCTCAGTGTGTCGATCACGCTGACCACGGTCTTGGTCATCGAGCAAGCGGTGCGGGCATCACCTGAGTCATCGACTCTCGTCGGCTCGATCGCTCTGGCGATCGTGATCGGCGGGAGCCTTGCCTTTCACCGCCTGTGGCCGCTTGCGAGCTACGCCGTCGGCAGTGCAGCGCTCATCACCCAGGCCCTCTGGGCCGACTTCAGCGCGATCGCTCCCTACGCGAACCTGGTCGGGTTGTTTTCGTTGGGCGTGTACGGCAGTCGCCGTCGTGCACTCTGGGGCCCCGTCATTCTGATTCCCGGGCTCATCGCATACTTCACCGGCGCATCAGAACCGTTCGGTGTTCTCACGATTACTGCATTCGGAGCGTGGTTCGCCGCCTGGGCGGTGGGATTCCAGATGGCCCGAAGCCGGGAGCAGTCGGATCGTGCGCGAGAGGCCTCGCGGCACGAAGCGATCGCCGAGGAGCGGGTGCGCATCGCTCGAGAGCTGCATGATGTGGTCGGGCACACGGTGAACGTCATGCTGGTGCAGGCGGGCGCGAGCCGCCTCATGATCGATCGCGATCCCTCGACCGCGAAGGCGATGCTGGGCGACATGGAGAACACGGCGCGTCAGGCCCTGGACGAACTCGACACCCTTCTCGGAATCCTGCACGACGATGTCGAACCCGCCACCCCGATGGGGCTGGGCGAACTGCCCGCCCTGCGAGACCGGCTGTCGGCAGTGGGCCTGGAACTCGAGCTCGACATCGTGCCGCGCACTCTGCCACCTCCCGTGGATGTCGTGGCCTATCGCATCGTGCAAGAGGCGCTGACGAACTCTCTGCGGCATGGCAAGGCTTCACGAGCGACGGTGCGCGTCGCCGGCACGGAGACGCTGACCATCGATGTCTCCGACAATGGGCACAGCAGCGGCCACTATCTGCCCGGCCGCGGACTGCGGGGCATGTCAGAACGCGTGGAGCTGTTCGATGGCTCGCTGCAGCACTGGCGCGACGCGCACGGCTTCCACATCCACGCCGAACTGACACTCGCGTGACGATCTCGATACTGATCGCCGACGACGATGCCCTGCTCCGCCAGGGCGTCAGGGTGGTGATCTCGAGCGCTGATGACATGCGAGTGGTCGGCGAGGCTGGTGACGGGTTAGAGGCGGTCAGGCTCTGCCGCGAACTGAAGCCCGACGTCGTGCTCATGGATGTGCGGATGCCCGGAATCGACGGCATCGAGGCAACCCAGCGCGTCACCGCCGAGCACGACGGTGTTCGGGTGCTCGTGCTCACCACGTTTCGCCACGACCACTATGTCTGGGGCGCCATGCGCGCCGGGGCGAGCGGGTTCCTTCTCAAGCGCACGGAGCCAGAACGCCTCATCGACGCCGTGCGCACGATCCACAGCGGAGACGCGCTGCTCGATCCTGCCGTCACTCGCGACCTGATCGACCACTTCGTGCTCGGAGGTGGCGCCGATCTCGACGGCAATGCCGTTGACCGCGCGGCCGTCGCGCTCTTGACCGATCGCGAGCAGGAGGTTCTTCGGCTCGTCGCCCTCGGCCACTCCAACGCCGAACTCGCGGCAACTCTGGTCATTGCGGAGTCCACCGCGAAGACTCATGTCAAGCGCATCATGGCAAAGATCGGGGCGCGTGATCGTGCTCAAGCGGTCGTCGTGGCGTACCGATCGGGTCTCGTCTCGGCAACAGATCGCGTTCGCTAGCCTCGCGGCACCCACGCGCATCTCGCGAACCCGTCCGAGTTAGTGAATTATGATTTACTAATGGCATGGCACGCCCCCGGACCCTGAGCGACGACGAGCTGCTCGACCGCATCGACGCCGCGCTGTCGACCCGGGCGGACGGCGGCCCCTGGAGCCTGCACGACGTCGCCCCGGCTGTCGGGCTGTCACCGGCCGGCCTGCTTAAGCGCTTCGGCTCGAAAGACGGGCTGCTGCACGCGCTGGCACGTCGGTGGATCGCCCGCATCCCGGTCGCGCCCCTCGGCGACCTCCCGGCGGAGCGGGAGCTACGGGCCTATGTCGCGGAGGCGTTCGGTGCTCCCTCCGACGCGGCGGCCGTCTACGCCCTCGGCGAGGTGCTCGGCGACCTGCGCTCACCGACGCTGACCGCGGCGCTCCACGAGGGCTGGAGCGCGCAGGTGCGCTATCTCGAGCAGCTGCTCGAGCAGCTCCCCCTCCCGCGCCTGCGCGACCCGCACGGCGGAGCAATGCTGCTGCTCGACGCGCTGCACGGCGCCCTGTTCCGGCACGCCGCCGGCCTCGAACCGACGCCCGCCACCGACACCCTCGACCGATTCCTGGAGACCTGGACATGACCACGACCCGCACCTGGCGCGGCTGCGTCTTCATCGGCGTGAGCCTCGACGGCTTCATCGCCCGCACCGACGGTGAGCTCTCGTGGCTCACCGACCCCGAGCCCCGCGCCCACCCCATCGGCGCGCACATCGCCACCGTCGATCCGCCTGCGCCGGCTCTCGTCTGGGAGACGTTCTACCCTGCGATCGACACCCTGCTGATCGGGCGCCACACGTACGAGTCGGTGCTCGCCTTCGACCCCTGGCCGTTCGACGGGAAGGCGGTGATCGTGCTCAGTTCGGGTCTGGTGACCGACGACGAGCGCGTCGTGGTCGCGCGGTCGCTCGACGAGGCCCGGAGCATCCTGACCCGAACCGGCGCACGCCGGGTCTACATCGACGGCGGCCGCACGATTCAGGCGTTCCTGGCTGCCGGGCTTGTCGACGAACTGACGGTGTCGATCGCTCCGGTGCTGATCGGCAGCGGGCGCCGGCTGTTCGGTGACCTCGATCGCGACGTGCTGCTGAGCCTGCGCGGCACCCATGCGACCGCGGATGACGGGCTCGTGCGACTCACCTACGACGTCGTTCGCCCGGGCTCGTAGTCACCCCGACGCGCTCGCCGCTCACCCGCACACCCTCGCGGCACCGGAACCCGACGCGCTACCGTCAGCCCATGACGAAGTACCTGATCTCCTTTCCGAGCGGTGTCATGCAGGTGGCAGACGGCGATTGGGACAACGTCGTCGAAGAGTCGCACCAGGTGATCCGCGACATGAAGGCCGCGGGCGTCTACGTCTTCGGCGGCGGCATCAATGAGGACGTCGCTCCCGTCGCCGTCGCCGGCGACGGCACCGTGAGCGAGCCGCTCTACTCCGCGTTCGACGACCTCGACGGCGGCCACACGATCATCGAGGTGCCGACCCGCGCCGAGGCGATCGAGTGGGCGCGCCGGGTCGCGGTCGCCTGCCGCTGCCCGCAAGAGCTGCGCGAGTTCATGTACGACCCCGAATCGTGATGGCCCGGTCGTGACGGAGGTCGCGCGATGACCGCGCCGAGATCGACGCCGCCCTCGACCGCTGACGCGCGCGGCGCCTCGACGGCGAATTAGAGGTCAGCGCGGAGCGTCAGCGACGAGAGCGCCCAGCGACCGGCCCCACTCCTCGGCGCGAGCCAGCTCCCCGTCGACGAGCGGCCCCTCGTACCCGTGCACGCGGAACGTCTGCGAGGCGGTGCTCACGTCGAACCCTCGCGATCGCAGCTCGTGGCGCGCCGCCTTCGCCGCCGAGCCGGGAAGCCGCGGTGCGTCGACCTTGGTGTCGAAGGTGACCGCCGTGATCGGATAGAACACCGCGGTCACGTCGTCGAGCCACTCGCGGATGCCCCGCTCGACGATGCGCGGCGCGTGCTGCGTCTGCACGGCCGTCTCGCGCGTCGAGGGCCTGCTCATCGAGAACGCGTGCGTCGGCCCGCCGACGATCACGAGGTCGTAGGTCTCCAGTTGGGTCGGTGCCGCGTCGGCCGAGACCACGTCGACGGGCGCGACCGATGCGAGACCATCGGCGATGGCGCGGGCGACCTGCTCGGTGTTGCCCCACAGGCTCTCGTAGACGACGATCGCGCGCACAGCATCCCGCTCTCTAGATCTCGACGTGCGCCGAGGGCTCGGCGCGTGGCGCCATCGGCTCGGTCGACCCCTGGTCGAGGCGGAACGGTGGGTACTCGTCGCGCATGAGCGCGACGTAGGCGGCGACCCTCAACGCCCAGCGGTTGAGGCCGAGGATGAGGTCGAAGAGGGGCTGCCGATAGGTGCCGGTGAACAGCAGAATCACCGCCGCGACGAGCACGAGCACGCCCAGCAACGACGCGCCGGCGCCCGCCGCCGACCCGTAGCCTCCGTGCGAGCCGACCGCCCCGGCCGAGCCACCGAGCAGGATGCCGACGATCACGAGGTGCGGAATCGCGAGCAGCCAGCCCTTGACGAGCACGAGCCCGTTGTTCAGACGCTCGGGGTAGGCGACGTCGAGGTCGGCCGGGTAGTCGGTGCGCTCGAGGCTGAACGGCGGGTAGCGGTCGGTGCCGAGAGCGGAGTATGCGTAGAACGCGACGCGCCAGGTGTAGCGAAGCACGGCGGTCGTGAACGGGAACAGTGCGCGCGGGTAGCGCCCGGTGAACAGGATGCCGAAGAAGGCGATGACCGTCGCCACTCCGAACGCCACCCACAGCACGCTCAGCACCAGGTAGTGCGGAATCACGAGGATCCACTTCACCAGCCACAGCCAGCGCGAGACACCGGGGTCGAGGTGGCCGGTCACGGCGACCGGATACGGCCCGGTCATCGCAGCGGTCTCGAGGCTGCGCCCGCGCCCCCAGCCGAACAGGCCCGAGATGAGCAGCGCCAGGCCGATGAGCAGCAGCACGCCGGAGGCGATCACGATCGCTGCGGCGACCGGCGCCGCCCACGGAGCCTCGACGCCGATGCGCAGGCTCGTCTCGACGCCCGGCGAGCCGTCGGCGTTCATGATGACGAGGGTCCAGTCGCCGGGCTCGAGCACCCACGTGATCGTCTGGGCTCCGGGGCCGCTCTCGGAGGCAACCCAGAAGGACTGTGCGTCGGGCGACTCGACCGACGCGGTGCCGTCGATCTCATCGAGTTGGATGCGCGGCGGGTTGCCGCGCAATCCGTCGAGTTCGGCGACCGCGACACCGTCGAGGTACTCGGCCACAGCATCCGAGGGTCCGATCCCGACGAACACGGGGTCGTCACCGTCGCGACCGGCGGTGACGGCGAAACGGATCTCGGGCACGGCCGACCCCTCGATGTCGATCGGGGGTGTGACGATGGCCGACGACGACGTCGAGAGGCGCGCGGTGGGTGCGCCCACGAACCCGTCGCTGGTGCCCACGGCGACCACGGTGGCGAGCGCGGCCGCGGTGATGAACTGCGTGCCGGCGAGCGCCGTGATGAGGCCGCCGACCACGATCATGGAGAGCCAGCCCCCGCGACGCGGTGCAGCGGGAGGGGATACCGGGTGCAGTGCGTCTGACATCAGCTGACCTTCGCCTCGGGGAGCGGAACCTGCGCGTGCGCCGCCCAGTCTGCTGCTCGCGCCCGGAGAGGGGTAGAGCACAAGGTCCTGGGCTGCGGGATGCTCGCTAAGGTTGCCCGCATGCGCACACCCGCTCGGCTCGCCCTCGCCCTCACGCTCGCCGCCGGGTTCGCGCTCGTGCTGGCACCGTCGGCCGCCGTGGCCGGCAGCGCGCCCCTCGCCGCGCTCGCCGCCGACACGAGCGACTTCACCTTCGACTCGTTCGACGCCGACTACATGCTCAGCCGCGAGGCTGACGGCACCGCGACCCTTCAGGTCGTCGAGACGATCGTCGCCCGCTTCCCCGACTTCGACCAGAACCGCGGCATCATCCGGGCGATCCCCGACGACTACGACGGCGTGCCGCTGAACACGCAGGTGATCGGCGTCGTCGACCAGAACGGCTCCCCCGTGCCCTACGAGTCGGCGTACTCGGGCGGTTTCGTCGAGCTCGCCCTCGGCACCGACGAGTTCGTGCGCGGCGCGCAGACTTACGTCATCAGCTACACGCAGCAGAACGTCGTGCGCTCGTTCGATGACACCGCCTCCGACGAGTTCTATTGGGACGTCAACGGCACCGGCTGGGGCCAGCCCTTCGGCCGCGTGAGCGCGACGGTGACCCTCGCCCCCGACGTGGCGGCGACGCTGACCGGCAATGCGGCCTGCTACGTCGGCGCCCTCGGCGAGACCGAGCAGTGCACGATTCAGGATGCGGGCGGCGTGTTCACCGCGAGCGCCACCGACCTCGCCCCCGGCGAGACGGTGACCGTGGCCATCGGCTTCGCGCCCGGCACGTTCCTCACCCCTGAGCCGACTCCCCCGCCGCAGCCGCAGGAGGTGCCGTTCTGGATGCACGCGCTCTCGGGCGGGGTGGGCCTGGCGAGCGTGGGCGCACTCGCTGCCGCGATCGTGTCGCGCGTGCGCGCCGGCACCAGTGCGAAGAGCCGTGGCGCGATCATCGCCGAGTACTCCGAACCGGAGGGCATCGACATCGTGCAGTCGGCGCACCTCCTCAATCGACCGGCGAGCGGTATTCCGGCCGCCGTCGTTCGCCTGGCCGTGCGCAAGAATCTGCGCATCCTGGCCTATGCGGTCAATGAGGGCGGAGCGCCCTACACGCTGCAGTACCTCGGCGACGATCGAGCCGACGCGCTCGATCTCGCGCTGCTCGAGGCGCTCTTCGGCGCCGACCGGGTCGCCGGGTCGCTCACCCCCTACGGCGAGTACGACTCGGCGCTCGCGGTGAAGCTCGACGCGCTGTCGACGAGCGCGTTGTCGTCGCTCGAGCCCCTGGGCTTCCGGCGCAAGCCCTCCGGTCGCGGCTTCGGCTGGCTCATGCTCGCCGCGCAGTGGGTGCTGCAGGCCCTCGCGTTCGGCGCGATCGTGGTGTCGACGGGGCTGTTCCTCAATGTCAGCCCGCTCGCGTTCGTGTCGCTGCTCGTCGCGTTCTTCGCAGGCTTCGCCGCCTTCGGCCTCGCCATCCGCCCCCTGCAGCTGACCGAGAAGGGTCGCGCGGCGAAAGACCACCTCGAGGGTCTCAAGCTCTACCTCACCGTCGCCGAAGAAGAGCGACTGCGAGTGCTGCAGAGCCCGCAAGGCGCCGAGCGCATCGACGTGGGCGACAACCTCCAGATGGTCAAGCTCTACGAGAAGCTGCTGCCGTGGGCGGTCGTCTGGGGCGTCGAAGACCAGTGGATGCGCGAGCTCGAGGTGCGCGTCGCCGCGCTCGACACCGCGCCCGACTGGTTCGTGGGTCGTAGCGGTTTCGAGGTGGCGCTCTTCACCTCGGCCGTGCGGGGAATGACCGCGACGACCACCGCACCGGTCTCGAGCTCGTCGTGGTCGGGCAGTGGCGGCGGCAGCTTCTCGGGCGGTTCGTTCGGCGGCGGCTTCTCGGGAGGCGGCGGAGGAGGGGGCGGGGGCGGCGGGCGCTGACCCGACTGCACCGTCAGGATCCGGGCGCTCGGTGATCGATGGCGAGCCAGCTGACGAGCACGCGACGCAGCGCCGGCTCTTTCGCGCGGATGTCGTGGGCGTCGGCGAAGGCGATGAGCCCACGGATGTCGGAGGCCCACTCGACGAGGCCCTCATCATCGGCGAGCACGGGGGCGCCCTTCTTCTCCTCCGGCCGAGTGGCACCCATGTGCAGCACGAGCTTCACGACGCCCTCCTTGTTGCGGAGGTTCATCGTGATGCGGTCTTCGCCGTCGAGCACGTAGCTCGGGGCGTTCCACTTGACGTGCTCGATCAGGTCGGCATAGAGCGAGCCGATGATGTCGCGCAGCAGTTGCACCTGCTCGGCAGTCTGAGCATCGAGCGCAGTCATGATGTCGGCGATCGAGACCTGCTTGGCGGGGGCCATGGTGCGAGTGTATGAGCCAGTCGGGTTTCGCGGGTTGTCGATCAGCCAGGCCGGGTACGCCGCGTCGAGCGAGCAGCGCCGACCGATCGGCGTCTGATCTCGTGGTCCCGTGCTTGACTGATCGTCATGAATCACGAGCTGTCCGAGGCCGACGATCGGGAGCTCGAACGCCTTGCCTACGGGCGCGCCGACACTCCGGATCGGATCTCGCTCGCAACGGCTGCGGGCCAGGAGCTCGCTCGTCGCGCCGACCTGGCCGCTGAGACGAGAGCTCGGATGACCGTGGATCTCGCCATCGGCGACACCGCCTCATCCGAGCAGGATCGCTCCGAGTCAGCACCATATCGACCGGACGATCGGCACCCACGGCGGATGCGGACCGTCGGGCTCGTTGGCGTGCTCTCGGCCCTCCTGGCCATTCCGACGGTTGGCTGGGCGCTGGCGTTGCCCGATCCTGATCCCCTCGCGATCTTCGACGAACCGGAAACCGACGAAGACCGCGAGTGGTCAGCGCGACTTCTGCAGGGCTATACGGCGAACATCACGCAAGGGCCGCGGGTCACTCCGCTGGGGAACGACCGCTTCGGCATCGTGTACCGGGCTTCGACAGTGCCCGACGGGCGGAGCACTGAGTGGGACATGTACTGCATCGTCATCGCCGATCTACCCGAAGGCTCCGGGGGCTGGGGTGGCGGCGGCACCTGCGTCGCCCCGCCCGTCTTTGACGATGTCGGCATCGTCGTCGGTATGGAGGGCGCTATCGGTATCACCGCCGGTTCAGACCTGTTCGCATGGGGGCCCGTGGGTCCTCCCCGGCTCGAAAACGATCAGGACCTCCGCGGCAGCGAGTTTGCACCGAGCGTTATCGATGTCATCGCTTTCGGAGCCTACGGAGGCTCCGAAGTGGCTGACCCCTTCTCCGGCATCGACGAGCCTGATCGGCTTCTCATGGGGCCCTCTGCGGTCTACATCTCACCGGAGGCAGAGGGAAGCGGTGCCGACTTCTCGGCCTACCTCATCGAGGGATCCGACGGAGAAGCGGAGTACTGCCTGAGGGCTCGCCACCCTGACGCGAACACCGCGACGAACTGTGCCCCTCTCGCACGAGTCGAACGAAGCGGCCTCACCGTGCAACTCCGCATCCCCGACAGCGTCTGGACGGTGGGCGTGAACATCGACGGTTCGATCAGTTCGAGCGCGTTCCCGCTCGCGGCCGGATAGCGGATGAGACGAGCACGTTCCCGCGCAGGAGAGCCCGCTCGTCTGCGAACGATCCCGGGTGCACCTGCTGCAGGTTTACTCGAACCCCTCTCGCTCTGCGACCTCACCTCAAGAGCTGCACTTCCGCTCGACAGCTAATGAGCACCAGGATGCTCGCCCCGAACCACGTCGGCGAGCCCGCCAACTGCGAACGCACGAAGCTGAGGCCGTCATCGATCGCTACCGCGAAGTCCGCAACATCCGAACCGTTGCCGCAGAGCTACGGCTCTCTCGGTCAACTGTCGCTCGCATCCTCAATGAACACGGTGTCGACGCAACGCGCAGGATGACCGCAGCCCAGATCTCCGAAGCGGCCAAACTTTACGAGCAGGGGTTGTCAAGCGGAGTGATCGGCAAGCAATTGGGATACGACAACCACACGATCTTGAGGGCTCTGCGTCGGCGTGGAGTTCCAATAAGGCCGGCTGCACATCGGAAATGAAAAAGCGGCTTCACACAAGCGATTGGACTAGACACCGTTCGCCGGTGCACGTGGGGTGCGGCGCTCGGCCGCACCCCACGCAAGTCAGAACTCCGCCATCATCGTCCAGGTGGCTCCTCGATCATCGGACCGATGCACGCCCTCAATCCCGGCCACGACGATCGAACCATCGTTGCCAACCGCCACGGCGTCCGTGAGGGGTGGCGCCAACCCGGTTGACGTCCACGTCACCCCGTCGGGGCTGGTGAGAACATAGCCGTCGACGTCGACTCCGGCGAGGAATGCCTCGGTTGTCACGTCTGCCGGGCTGGACGCGATCAGAACCAAAAGCGGAGCGCCGTCCGCGGCGGTGAACGTCATGCCGTCGTCGGTGCTGACGAGGAGACCCTGCTCCGTTGTTGCGTAGAGCCTCTCGGCGTTCGCATCCCAGCTGAGGGAGCGCGCGCCGATCGGCAGCCCTGAAGTCCAGGTCTCCGCACCGTCCCGACTGACCATGACCTGACCTGTGGCCGAGTCAATGCCAGCCAGCGCCATCCCGTCAGGCGACTGCGCGATCGTCATGCTGTGGAAATCAACTTCCCCGACAAGGGCGATCGGCGCGAACTCACCGCTCTGCATGCTGAGTTCATACACGCCGATGTTCGGCGGCAGATTCTCGTCGGGTGCCGGGTGGCCTGAGAAGTAGATGGTGTCGCCGAAGCGCGCCATCCCCATCACATCGCCTGCCCATTGACCGACGCGTTCGACCGAAACGTCGGCCGCCACGCTAAGGACTCCTTCATGAGTCGCGACGTAGGCTTTATCGCTCTGCGGGTCAAGATCCACAGCGTGCACGTGCGACACGATGATGGGGGTTTCCGTCGCGGGGGAAGTGCATCCCGCCAGGCCGACGGAAAGGGTGGCGGCCGCTGTCACGGCCGCCACTCCTATCCGCCGCATCAGGAGTCGAGCATCGAGCGCATCAGCTCGATCTCCGCCGTCTGGCTGGCGATGATGTTTTCCGCCAGCTCACGCACGCCGGGGTGCTCGCCATCATCGAGGACGTCTTCCGCCATCTCGATTGCGCCCTCATGGTGCACGATCATCTGCTCGAGGAACAAATCCCCTGCTTCAGATCCGCTGGCGTCTTCGAGTGCCTGCATGTCCTCTTCGGTCATGCCTGCCATGCCGTCCATTCCGCCCATGCCGCCGTGTTCCATGCCGTCCATGTTGTCGCTCATGGTGGGCATGCCCCAGTCGTCGAGCCACTGCTTCATCTGCTCGATCTCGGGACCTTGGGCGGCCTTGATCTGCTCGGCCAGCTCCACGACCTCGGGGTCGACTCCGGACTTCGACAGCAAAACGTCGCTCATCTCGATGGCACCCTCGTGGTGCGGGATCATCATCTGCACAAACATGACATCTGCCATGTTGGCGCCGGAGCTCTCGGACGGCTCAGTGGTGGTCGAGCATGCAGCAAGCCCGACCATGCTGATAAGGGCGAGTGCACCCGCTGCGAGCGCGCGGGTGCGGAATGACTTCTTCATTTTTGTGCTTCTTTCGTCAGTATTGGATGTTCGGTCGCAGTGATGACGACGTGATCACGCGGTCATCAGGCGGCGAATCACTGACGGTTGATGCAGAGTTCTGAGAGTTCCGGAGGGCGAGGGTCCGCAAGACGACGAGGTGTGCTGTCACGTCGCGACACACCCGGAGCCAAGAGACCGTACCGGAAAGCCACGAGGGGAAGTACCAGGCTGACGACCACGATGAGCGCCAGGAAAACACATGCCATCAGGAGCGCGGCGTGATCGCCAGCACAGTCCACGCACGTTGAATTCTGGTCATCAGGTTCGCTGGCATCGCTGTGCGGAGCGACAGTCTCAGCGTGGTTGTGCTCCATCGACATGGCAGAACCAGCGACTGAGCTCGAGGCAAAGGTCGAATGACCCGCGGGGGTCGAACCATGAGCGCCCATGGCGACGCCGACGACCGCGAACGTCGCGATCAGAAGCACGTACCCGAAGCGCCGAAGAATCTGTTATACCTCCAGGGGGTATCTTCTCACACCTCAGGAATCTGATGCAGCGTATTCGCTGAGAACAGTGCGCACGATCGATGCACAGCTCACCGGGTCGCTGAGCGGTAGACGATGACCGCCTGGTCGGCGTGTGGCCGAAATGTTCGCAAACCGCTCGGCAAGCTGGTCGGCGCGCCCGGGAACGGGGACCGGGTCCTTGTCGCCGTCGACCATTCGCACTGGGACGTTCCGGGCAGCCAAGTTGACAAGTGCATCAGACCACCCAGGGTCGCGCACGAGTGAGTCGAAGCCTGCGATGTAGCCCGGCCAGGTGTGTTCGATTGAGTCGCGGGCGATCGCGACGGGCAGTCGGGGGCTGATGGCGACCGCAACGCCGCGTGCCACGGTGCGGTTGTCACACATCCAGTGGCACACTCTCTCGGCCAGCGGGCCTTGCGAGAGCAGCGCCTCGAACCAGCCCATATATGCCGGATGCGGTCGTTGGCCTCTTCAGCAGAACGATACAGGGGAGCATCGAATGCCACGACTGCCCTCGTCGGTGCGTGTCTCGCGCCCGCCCGGAGCGCCAGGGATGCGCCCATGGAGTGGCCGACGAACACGACGGGCTGAGTATGTAGGTCGAGGGTCCGCAGCACTTCGAGTACAGCATCGACGTGCACCCCCGCATCGACGGTCTCCTGAAGCGCCGGATGGTGAATCGAAGCACCGAATCCGATCGGGTCGATGGCCACGACCCGCGCGCGCTGTCCAATCACGTCATACTTCTCGCCCCAGAATCGTTCGCTCGAGGCGAGGCCCGCGAGAAGCACGACGACCGTCTCGCCCAACCCATACATCCGCACTCCGAGGCCGGCAACCTGGGTGCGCTTGCCGGTACCCGGTCGCCAGAGACGCGCCTCTTGAGAGAGAGCGTGAATGCTCGTCCACAAGAGCGGCGGCACTGCAAGGGCCGCCGCACTGACGACGTGCCACACGTTCATGAGCGTCGAGCGTAGCCAACAGGAAAGAGATGCGCTTTACAGGTTTGCAAGCAAGCTCTCCATCTCGGCGATCTCATCGATCTGTTGCTCAATGATGGAACGAGCGAGCGCGACAGCCTCAGGGAACCGGCCGCCTTCGACCTCGACTTGGGCCATCTCTACCGCGCCTTTGTGATGAATGATCATTCCTTCAAGGAACAGCCGTGCGGCTTCAACGCCCTGGGCGTCCTCGAGAGCCATCATGTCTGCCTCGCTCATCATGCCGCTCATCATCATGGAGTGACCACCATGACCGCCGGCCATGGTCGGGGTGCCCCACGCTTTGAGCCAGTCGTTCATCTGGTTGATCTCTGGCTGCTGCGCAGCTTCAATCCGAGCCGCGAGCTCTTGAACTTCCGCAGGAATTCCCTCTTTGCTAAGAATTGCTTCGGCCATTTCCAGGGCCCCCACATGATGGGGCACCATGTTCGAGGCGAAGGCAACGTCTCGATCGTTGAATGGTTCTGCTCGGTTCATCCACGCGAGCGCTCCTGCGACACTTATTCCAAGAATCGCAACGATCCCGGAAATGATTGCTATACGTTGTTTCACTGTCATCCTCCTTCCACTTTCGTGGGTGTTAGTACTCGACTTGAAAACAAGTCGAGGCGTGGCAGTGGCGGAAACCCAGCGACGCCGCACCAAGGTATATGGTCCCCCCAAACCCGCGAATGGATGGGCTGCCTCCTCAAGTTTGGCTTCGGCAACGTCACCACCAGATCGAACGGCATCACTAACACAGTGCTTCAGGTGTTCATCTAGGAGCCCCACGGCCACGCCTTGTAAGGCGCTTGTGAGGGCCGAGATCTGAGTCAAGATGTCGATGCAGTACTGCTCTTCATCCACCATGCGGTGAACACCACGCGCCTGGCCCTCGATGCGCTTGAGCCGAACAAGGTACTTCTCCTTATCGGCAAGGTAGCCATGGGTGCCCTGATCAGCTGACATGCGCAACCTCCGACTTCTGCGCGGGTAGCGAACCCAAGATGGCCTTCACGCTCGCCTCGGGTTTCAGGTCAAGGCGTCTCAGCCACTGCGCGTTCAATGCGACCACGATGGTCGAAACCGACATCAAGACAGCCCCGATGGACATCGGCAGCACGAACCCGATCGGCGCCAGCACACCAGCCGCAAGCGGCACCGAGAGGAGGTTGTAGCCCGCTGCCCACCACAGGTTCTGCTTCATCTTTCGGTAGGAAGCCTTCGAGAGCTGAATCACCGACAGCACCGATCGCGGGTCAGAGCTTGCCAAGATCACCCCGGCCGAAGCGATGGCGACGTCAGTACCTGCACCAATGGCGATACCGACGTCTGCTTGTGCCAGGGCTGGAGCGTCATTGACGCCATCACCGATCATCGCGACCGAGCGACCTTCGTTCTGAAGCTCCCGCACCTTTGCCGCCTTGTGCTCGGGACGAACTCCAGCAAAGACACGATCGATGCCGAGCTCGGCCGCGACCGTATGAGCGACCGCTTCCGCATCGCCAGTGATCATCACGACCTGACGTCCAAGAGCGTGCAACGCCGCTACTGCTTCTCGAGATTCGTCTCTGATCGCGTCAGCCAGGCGCAGCGCCCCGACCACTTTTCCGTCCGAAACGACGTGGAGGATGATTGCTCCCTCCTTGCGCCACTCATCTGCGATTTCGAGTTCTGTCACGTTCTCCTCAGTGAGGAGGTGTGGCCCGCCCACGCGAACTTTCTGACCGTCGACTTGCGCGGTCACGCCAACTGCTGGGGAAGAGGTGAAGCCACTCGCCCTTGGCACGTCGATGCCGCGACTTCGCGCCGCCTCAACGATTGCGCGAGCCAACGGGTGTTCGGAGTCAGACTCGGCGGCGGCAGCGAGCGCGACGACCTGATCTTCCGTGATCCCATCGGTGGCTTCGACTGAAGTGACGGTCGGCTCACCCTTGGTGAGGGTGCCCGTCTTGTCAAACAGGATGGTGTCAACCGTCCGCATGCTTTCAAGGGCGAGGCGATCCTTAATGAGCACACCCCCGCGCGCTGCTCGCTCAGTCGCGATCGAAACAACAAGCGGAATGGCAAGACCGAGAGCATGCGGACAGGCAATGACCAGCACCGTCACAGTTCGAATGACCGCATCCTCCGGAAGACCAATAAGGCTCCACACGACCGCAGTGACGACTCCGGCGGCAAGCGCGAACCAGAACAACCACGCAGCAGCGCGGTCTGCGATCCGCTGTGCTCGCGACGTCGAATTCTGCGCCTCGGTAACCAGACGCTGAATGCCAGCCAACGCAGTGTCTTCGCCCACCGCGGTGATCTCAACACGAATCGATGAGTCCGTCGCGATCGTGCCGGCGACAACAATCTCGCCTTCACTCCGTGTCACCGTCTTCGACTCACCGGTGATCATCGACTCATCCATGCTCGCAGAACCCGAAACGACTCGGCCGTCAGCCGGAACGCGACCACCAGGACGGACCACCACCACGTCGCCGAGTTCCAGATCCGCCGGCGCGACAGTGCGGAACTGATCTCCGTCGACGACTTCCGCTTCGTCAGGAAGCAAAGCAGCCAGCGAGTCAAGCGCCGATGTCGTTTGCGCGAGGGAACGCATTTCGATCCAGTGGCCAAGGAGCATGATGACGATCAGCAGTGCAAGCTCCCACCAAAAGTCGAGCTGATGATCAAGCAGCCCAA
Source organism: Microcella sp. (assembly GCF_051860105.1). Lineage (GTDB taxonomy): Bacteria > Actinomycetota > Actinomycetes > Actinomycetales > Microbacteriaceae > Microcella. The sequence goes on along the minus strand of NZ_JBHYEO010000020.1, from coordinate 955 downwards.
GGCTTGCGCCGAGCGACGCGACGAACGCCACGGTGATAGCAAGTCCAATGAGCAGCATCATTCCAGGCTTGCGGGATCGAATCTCCGAGACTGCTCCCACCAGGAAGGGCCGACCACCCCAGAGATAGATGACCGAACCGAGCAGCGGCGAAACCCAGGTCACCCAAGGCCAATCAGGGAGTTCGTAGCCAAGAAGCATGGCGAACATGCTCGAGAGCCCAACCACTGGTACTGCGAGCACCAACATGATCCAGAAGAGACGTCGGAACTGACCCACGTGATCACCGTGACCAGCGTGACCACCGTGGCCAGCGTGCGCACCGTGTTGCATCGCGGAGTGGCCCGAGGACTGATGCCCACCATGCTCATGGTGGGTGTGGTCATTATGGGCGTGCTCTTCTTCGGACGCGGCTCGTCGTCGGATCACTTCGTGGGGAGACGGGAGCGTTTCAGCGGATGCCGCGAACTTCTCCGGATCCGCGTCAAAGCGGAGGACGCATCCCTCGCAGCACAGCCAATACCTTTGCCCCTGGAAATCTCGGTAGAGACCCGCTTCCTCCGAGTCGCTCTTCACGACCACGGTGTTGGGCATCACAGGACAGACCGCAAGCTTCGACTCCGGCGTGGTCGCTGATGCTGTCGAAGGGTGGACATGGTGATCGTGATGCTGCATTGCTTCTCCTTACCCGCAGGGGCTTCTCACCTCAGTATACCCCAGGGGGGTATCAGCGTAAAGGCTTTTCGAGGCGCGTGATTGAACGCTTGACTGACCAGATCGGTCTCCTCGCCAACGACAGACTTCCCCGCAAGAGGCAGGGGCGAAGACGAGCTCGGCGAGCGCAGGCGTGACGAGGAGCTTCGCCGAGCGGAATACCCGACCGGAATACCAGTGCCCCTGGAGGTGTCTGGTTTCAGCACATCGTGGACACTTGTCTCCCGACATCGTGGACAGCCG
>NZ_JBHYEO010000019.1:38067-40549 GCF_051860105.1 Microcella sp. | reverse complement strand
GGGCTGCCGAGCATCGCCGTGGTGGGCCGCGGGCTCGGCACGGAGCGGGTCGCGGGCGTGCTGCAGGAGGCCGGGCATCCCGTCGTGATCGTGGCCTCGGGCACGGTCGGCCGGCGCGTGCGCGGACGGCGGCCCGCGCTCGCGGTGCTCGTGAGCGCCCACGTCATCGATCCGCTCGAGCACCAGCGCTGGTTGCGCGACGACGTGCCCCATCTGCCGATCGTGTTCGGCGAGGTCGCCGTGACCGTCGGGCCGGTCGTCGCGGTGGGTTCGAGCGCGTGCCTCGGCTGCGTCGAGCGCGAGCGGGCTCGCCACGACCCGGCACGGGCGGCGATCGCCGCGCAGCTGTGGGGGCGCCCCGCTGCGGCCGAATCGGCGTCGCTCGCGACGGAGGCGGCGGTCGAGGCGCTGCGGATGCTGCGCGCGAGCATCCCGAGCCGGCTCCACGACCCGGCGGCGTCGGTGAGCGTGCGCCTCGATGCGGCCTCCGGCGCCCGCACGACGACCGCGTGGCGGCCCAGCGAAGGCTGCGGCTGCCGGGGGCTCACGCTCCGCTCGGAGCCCGCACCTCGTCGAGGAACCGGCTCGGCGCCCGCTCGGCCCGCGCCGAGGTCGACCGCTGCGCCCACGACAGCTCGAGCACCTTTCGCGCCCGCGTGATGCCGACGTAGAACAGCCGGCGCTCCTCATCGATCGCCTCCAGCCCCTGCGCGAACGTGATGGGCACGAGGCCTTCGCTGAGACCGGCGATGTACACGCAGTCCCACTCGAGGCCCTTCGCCGCGTGCAGGGTCGAGAGCGTCACGGCCGCACGGGTCGGCGCGTGCTGCTGCTGCTGGCGGCGCTGCAGCTCGCGCACGAAGTCGGGCAGGGTCGTGCCCGCCGGGGCTTCTTCTGCGAGGCCGAGAAGCGCGGTCATGCTCTCCCACTTCGCCCGCTCAGCGCCCCCGCCCTCGGGCGGATCCTGCCGCCAGCCGAGCCCGCGCAGCACATCGCTCACGCTCTTGAACAGCGGCTCATCGGTGATCGAGATCGAGGCGCCGCGCAGCAGCATGATCGCCTGCTTCACCTCGATCTGGTCGAAGAAGCGGCTGTCGGCGCGCGACTGCACGGGCACGCCGAAGCGGCTGAGTGCCGACTCGAGCGCGATCGACTGCGTGTTGATGCGGTAGAGCACGGCGATCGACTCGGGCGGTGTGCCGTCGGCGATGCGCCGCGCGACCGACTGGGCGATGGATGCGGCCTCGGCGGCATCGTCGACATGCTTCGTCACCAAGGGGGCCGCCCCCCGATCACTGCCCTCGCTCGCGGCGTGCAGCGTGAGCGCACCCGGCCGCCCGCGCATGAGCCGGTTGGCGAGGGTGACGATCGCGGTCGTCGAGCGGTAGTTGTCCTCCAGCCGCACGACGCGCGCCTCGGGATACTCGCTGCCGAAGCGCACGAGGTAGTCGCTCGTCGCGCCGGCGAACGAATAGATCGTCTGCGAGGCGTCGCCCACGACGCACAGCTCGCGCCGCCCGCCGAGCCACAGCGTGAGCAGGTCGTGCTGCAGCGGCGAGACGTCTTGATACTCGTCGACGACGAAGAAGCGGTACTGCGAGCGCACCTGGTCGGCGACGCGCGGCTCGTTCTCGATCATGCCCGCCGTCGCGAGCAGCACGTCTTCGAAGTCGATCTGCTTGCGCTCGTCTTTGATGCGCTCGTAGGTCTGCTGCAGCGCGACCATGGCGTCGACGCTCAAGCGCGACGGCAGAGTGCGCGAGTGCGCCGCCCGGGCGTAGTCGTCGATCGAGAGCCGGCTGACCTTACGCCACTCGATTTCGGCGGCGGCATCCCGCAACCCCGCGGTGTCGAGGCTGAGCTTGAGCGACCCCGCCGCCTGCCCGAGCAGGGGGCCCTTGCCCTCGAGCACGCGCGGCGGGGTGCCGCCGACCACGATGGGCCAGAAGTAGTGCAGCTGGCGCAGGGCGGCCGAGTGGAAGGTGCGCGCGGCGACGCCCTCGGCTCCGAGCGCGCGCAGCCGCCCGAGCAGCTCGCCCGCCGCACGGGTCGTGAACGTCAGCGCCATGACCCGTTGCGGGTCGTAGGCCCCCGTCGCCACCCCGTAGGCGATGCGGTGGGTGATCGCCCGGGTCTTGCCCGTGCCGGCGCCGGCGAGAACGCACACCGGGCCGAGCAGGGCTTCGGCCACCTGCCGCTGGTTGTCGTCGAGAGCGGCGAGCAGGCGGTCCGGACTGACGGCGGGCTCAGTCGTCACGGGATGCGCACCGTCGGAGGCCGCGCTCACGGGGCATCGAGCGGCGACCCGTACCAGTCTTCGATGATGGCGCGGGCGATCGAGGTGCGGCCGGGCAGCAGGATCTCGCCGAGGCTCGCCGCGAGCTCGTCGCGGCTGAACCACCGCAGGTCGAGGATCTCGGTGCCGTCGGGGCGCAGATCGTTCGCATGCTCGGGATCGAGCCGCGCGCGGAACCCGAGCATG
>NZ_JBHYEO010000019.1:0-38057 GCF_051860105.1 Microcella sp. | reverse complement strand
TGAGCGATGCCGGGAACGGCCAGGGCTGAGAGCCGACGTAGAGCGGATCGACGACCCGCAGCCCCGCCTCCTCGAACACTTCGCGCACGACGGCCGCTTCGAGCGACTCACCCGGCTCGACGAAGCCCGCGAGCAGCGAGAAACGGTTCGACTCCCACAGCGCGTTGCTGCCGAGCACGATGCGGTCGTCGGCGTCGGTGATGCCGACGATGATGGCGGCGTCGGTGCGGGGGAAGAGCTCGGCACCCGTCTCGGTGTCGACGCGCACCCAGCCCGCCTTGGCCGCGACCGTCGGGTTGCCGGTGCGCGGCGAGAACAGGTGCGTGGCGTGCCAGTTGGCCATGCCGAGGGCCTCGATCGCGAGACCGGCATCGCGATCGCCGAAGCGATGCCCGAGGGTGCGCGGCGAACCCCACCGGGTGACGTCGGGCTCGAGCGCGGGGCCGCTCGTGTCGTCGAGCACGATGGCGGTGATGGCGGCGCCCGCCGGCACGCCGCCCTCGGCGTCGAGCGTGCGGCCGAGGTAGACGCGCAGCGCATCGGCGGGGGCGGCCGCCCACGGCAGGAGCGCGAGGGCGGGCGCGGTGGCCGCATCCGCCGCCGGCGCATCGGCCAGCAGCACCTCGCCGCGCCACAGCGCGACGATGCGCGAATCGGAGTCGGCGGCGAGTTCGTCGAACAGGTGCGGGCGCTCGCGCGCGGCATGGTCGCGGTCGATGCGGTAGCGCGAGAGCGGCAGGCTCTGCGTGAGTGAGCGGAGCATCGACGACCTCTCTGCGGTGACGGACAGCGGGGCGGTGGTGGACAGCGCCGGACGGCGACGGACGTCCCGCAAGACTGCGCCCCGGCGCGTGGCGCGGCCCCCGGCGGGCCCGTGCGACCTACCCTGTCGGTATGCCCCGCCGATCGCCTCTCACTCTAGCCGCGCTCGCCACCTCGGCCGTCGCCGGTCTCGACGTGACGCAGGCGGCCGCCATCGGCGGCACGGGCGGCGAGGTCGACTCGGCGCTGCTGAGCACGCGCGACGGCCGCACGCTCGTCATCCGCGTGCCGCGCACGGCCGCCGCCGAGAGCGAGCAGTCGGCCGATCTCGTGGCGGTGCGCGCCCTCAGCGACGGCGTGCGGGCCCGGCTGCCGTTCGGCGTGCCGCGCATGCTCGGGCAGGCTCCCGTCGACGGCACGCGCGCGATCGTCTCGGAGTTCGTCGACGGCGCGCCGCTCTCGCTCGCGGGCATCACGCCCGGCATCGCCGCCTCGATCGGGCGGGCCGTCGCGGCCATCCACGCCCTGCCGACGAGCGTCGTCGCGGATGTCGGCCTGCCGCAGCTGCGGGCGATCGACGTCATGCGCGAGGCCGTCACGACGCTCGACCGCGCCGCCGCCACCGGACTCGTGCCCGCCGCATTGCTGCGCCGCTGGGAAGGTGCGGCGGAGGATTCTGCGCTCTGGCAGTTCACCCCGACCGTCATCAACGGCTCGCTCAGTGCCTCCTCCTTCCTCGTCGTCGGCGACTCGGTGACGGGTCTGCTGGGGTGGGCGCGCCTGCAGGTGGGAGACCCCGCACGCGACCTGTTCTGGATGCTCGGCTCGAGCGACCCGACCGTGCCCGAGACCGCTTTCGACGCCTACCACCAGGCCCGCGGCATCCACGACCGCCAGGTGGGGAGGCGGGCGGTCTTCGCCGCCGAGCTCGAACTGGCGCGCTGGCTGCTGCACGGCACCGAGAAGCGCTCGACCGAGATCGTCGACGACGCCGTCGGCATGCTGCACGCTCTGCTCGACCGCGTGAGCGGCGACCTCATCAACCCGCTGTCGAGCGAGCCCGCTCCGGCCGCGGGGCTCGACGACGTCGACGAGCTGCTCGAGCGCGGAACCCCGCGCTCCCCCGGTTCGGCGTACTAGCGGCGAGCGGCCTCGACGAGCGCGGCGAACAGCCGCAGGTCGTCGGGCGTCTCCTCCGGGTGCCACTGAACGGCGACCCCGAAGGTCAGCGCGTCGATGTCGACCGCCTGGATGATGCCGTCATCGCCGCGGGCGCTCACGGTCAGCCCCGCGGCGAGGTGGTTGATGGCCTGGTGGTGGTAGCTCTTGACCGTGAGGCTCTCGCCGAGCATCCCGCCGATGCGCGTGCCCGGCACGGTGATCACCGGGTTGTCGGCGAACGTCGCGTTGCCGTAGCTGTAGCGCGTCGAGCCGATCACGTCGGGCAGGTGCTGCACGAGCGTGCCGCCGAGAGCGACGTTGAGCACCTGCAGACCGCGGCAGATGCCGAGCAGGGGCAGGTCGCGTGCGATCGCGGCGCGCACGAGCGCGATCTCCCACGCGTCGCGGTCGGGGCGCGGGGCGTCATTCTCGGGATGCGCGCGCTCGCCGTACAGCGCCGCGTCGACATCCTTGCCGCCCGTGAGGATGAGCCCGTCGACCCCGTCGAGCACGCGCTCGACAGCATCGGGGTGCAGGGGTTGCGGGGGCAGGCCGACCACGGCTCCCCCGGCGGCGATCACGCAGTCGGTGTAGACGCGCGGCAGCACGGCGGCCGGGCGGTCCCACAGGCCCATGACCGTCTGCTCCAGATAGGTCGTGAGTCCGATGAGCGCGGTCACGCCAGGTCGCCCTCCGGCGGGCCCGCGAGGCGGCGGGCGATGATGCCGCGGGCGCGACGCAGGGCACGGACGAGCTCGGGCTGGCGGATGCCCAGCTCTTGGCTCACGTCGCTGTAGGTGCGACGCTGCACGAGCACACCGGTCGCGGCGGCCTGCAGATCGTGCGGCAGGCGCGCGATCGCGGCCTCGAGCTCGGCCGGGGTCAGTGCGGCGACGACCTGCTCGAGGCGGGCATCCTCCGGATCGACCACATCAAGGTCAAAATCGTCGTCGCGCATGGGTGTCTCCGTCTCTGAGGGTGCGGGGTGAGGCTCGGGAGCGGCCGGATCGGCGACCGCCCCCGAGCGTCGGTGGATCAGCTGGCGAAGTCCTTCACGAGCTGCTCATTCTCTTTCTTGTTGATGAGCGCCGCCACGTAGCCGATCGCGAGGAAGATGAACGGCAGCAGCACCAGGAACCAGCCGAGCGGGTTCAGCAGCCACGCGCTCTCGGGCAGCGAGGGGTCGACGCCGTCGGGAACGGTGCCGGCGAGCAGGTTGAAGCGCGACATCACCAGATAGAGGCCGATCGCCAGCAGCACGATCGACACCGCCGGGGCGATGACGGTCTTCCAGAGGTTTCCGCCCCCGACGCGACGGAAGTACACGATCACCGCGATCGAGACGAGGATCTCGACGACGATGACCGAGATGGCCGTGATCGAGCTCATCCAGAAGAACAGGTTGCCGATCGGGTCGAGGCCGGCCACCGCGAAGATGATCATGACGAGGGCGGCGAGCGCCGAGGTGATGACCACGCCGCCGACGGGGGCGCCGGCCTTGTTGGTCACCGCTGCCCGCGCCGGGAACACGCCGCCGCGCCCGAGGGCGAAGAAGTAGCGCGCCGCGGCGTTCTGGAAGGCCAGCAGGCCGGCGAAGAGGCTCGTGATGACGAGGATCGTCATGATCGTGACGAGCCACGGGCCGACGTACTGCTCGGTGAGGCTGAAGAGCACGCCCGCAGGGTTGGCGAGCACGTTGCCGTCGGCATCCATCGAGCGGGTGACGACCTCGTCGATGATGCCGCTCGCACCCATGCCCGTGACCATGCCGAACGAGACGACCGCGAACAGGATGCTGATGGTCGAGATGGCGATGTACGTGGCCAGCGGCACGGTGCGCTTGGGGTCTTTCGACTCCTCGCCGTAGATCGCCGTGGCCTCGAAGCCGATGAAGCTCGCGAGCGCGAAGGCCAGTGCGATGCCGGCACCGCCCGCGAAGCCGCCCGCGAAGATGTTCTCGGGGCTGAACGAGGCCGCGAAGTTCCACCCCTCGGGGCCGCCATTGGCGAGCATCGCGACGGCGGCGACGAGCAGCGAGGTGATCTCGAGCACGAGCAGCACCCCGAGCACCTTCGCCCCGACGTCGACGCTCAGCAGCGAGAGGCCCGTGACGAGCGCCCACGCGATGAAGGCCCAGAGGTACCACGGCAGGCTCACACCGAGCTCGGCCATCGTGCCCTCGACGAGCCCGCCGAAGAAGCCGTAGATGGCGAGCTGGATCGTGACGTAGGTGAGGATCGACACGAACGCCGAGGCGACACCGGCATTGACGCCGAGGCCTTTGCCGACGTAGGCGAAGAAGGCGCCCGAGTTGGTGACGCGCTGGCTCATGGCGGCGTAGCCGACGCTGAACAGCAGCAGGGTGAGGCCGACGACGAGGTAGGCGCCGGGAGTGCCGGCGCCGTTGCCGACGAGCATGGCCACGGGAACGGCGCCGGTGATGCCGACGAGCGGGGCGGATGCCGCCACGACGAAGAAGACGACGCCGATGACGCCGAGACGACCCTTGCGCAGGGTCGATTGGGGGGTGTCAGTCATGGATCCGGAACTCCTCATTGAGTTGGGGTGGATCGTTCGTGTCGAAACGACCTGGCGCCATAGTGGTGCACGGCCGGGCGCGCGTCAAGCGGAATCGCCCCCAGCAGGGCATCCGGAATTGCCTATCGTTAGTTCACGAATGATTCGGTAGCCTGACCCTCATGGCCTCGCTCAATGGATTCCTCGCCCCGAAGACCCCGAGCGGCGCGAGCGCGCTCGTGCCCGACATGCCCTGGTACTACTCGGGCACGCTGCTCACCGCCGAGTACCGCACCGACCCCGCCAACGTGAAGGCGCTGCTGCCCGAGGGCCTCGAGCTCGCCGACGACGACCCGGGTGCGGTGGCGCTCATCTGGGCCGACTGGCAGTCGTGCTCGACCGGCGGCGCCGAGCTGCTCGACCCGATGCGCTCGCAGTACCTCGAGACCTTCGCCGTCGTGCGCGTGAAGCACGAGGGCGTCACCTACACACGCTGCGTCGCCATCTGGGTGACGAAAGACTTCGCGATCGGCCGCGGCTGGTTCCAGGGCTACCCGAAGAAGCTCGGCTCGATGGCGGTCACGCGCGTCTTCAATGTCGGCAAGGCCTCGCCGCGCCTCGCACCGGGCGCGAAGCTCGGCGCCTCGCTCGCGGCCTACGACCACCGCCTCGCCTCGCTCGTCGTGACGCTGCGGTCGCCGTCGGAGTCGAACGGCTTCGTCAACGGCCACCCCATGCTGCATTCGCGGTGGATGCCCTCCATCACCCCCGGCGCCGGCAACAGCCTCGACCAGCTCATCACCATGAGCACGACCGACGCCGAGATCGGCGAAACCTGGGTGGGCGACTTCGAGCTCGAGCTGCACGACTCGCCGTGGGACGAGCTCGCGTCGATCCTGCCCGTGCAGGAGAAGATCGCCGCGTATTACCGAGAGGTCGGTGTGACCTTCAACGGCGGCGCGCTCGTCTCGGACTTCTCGAACCCGGCCGTCTAGACCCTGACGGCAGCCGCTCTGCGGCGGGCGAGGAGCAGCGCTCCGCCGAACAGCATCGCCGCGGCCAGGAGCGCGATTCCCGTCGGGTCGGCGCCCGTCGCGGCGAGCTCGGGCGCAGCCGCGGGCGACACCGTGATGCTGAACGTGGTCACGCTCGAGCCGCCGTCTGACGCCGCGGAGATGCTGAAGGCATAGGTACCGGGCGTCGTCGGGGTTCCGGAGATGACGCCGCTCGCCGGGTCGAGGGTGAGCCCCGGCGGCAGTGTGCCCGACTCGAGCGCGAACGTGGCGTCGCCCGTCGCTGCGACGCGGAAGGAGAACGCCTGCCCCGAGACCGCGGCGGGCGGAGCCGCATCGTCGATGACCGGGGTCAGCGAGATGACCGAGATGAAGGGCGGCTCGGCAGGCGGGTCGAAGGGCATCGAGAAGGTGCCGCTGTGCGCCGCGTAGACGGATGCGCCGTCGGGCGACACCGCGAGGGTCACGGCGCCCCGGGTCGTCGCGATCGAGGGCAGCGTCGTGCGGGTCGCCACGTCGATGACCGAGATGAACGTGGCGTTGAGGTTTGCGACGTAGGCGCGCGCGCCATCGGTGCTGAACCGCACCGCGAAGGGCTGCGAGCCGACGGCGATCGCCCCGCTGAGCGTGCGCGTCGCGAGGTCGATGACCGAGATCGTGCTCGCCGAGTAGTTGGTGACGTAGGCCGTCGTGCCGTCGGGCGAGATGCTGATGCGCCCCGCATCCGGAACCCCCGGGATGGTCGCGACCACGGTGCGCGTCGCGACGTCGATGACCGAGACGCTGTTGCCGACGTAGTTCGCGGTGACGAGCGTCGAGCCGTCGGGGGTCATGGCGATGCCGGTCGGGTATGAGCCGACGCCCGTGATGCTCGCGACGTTGGTCAGCGTGTCGAGGTCGATGACGCTCACCGAGGGCGGTGACGACACCTGGTTGGCGACGTAGGCGAACTGCGAGTCGGGCGAGATGACGACATCGAAGGCACCGGCACCCGCGGCGACGGTGCCGATCACCGTGTTCGTCGCGAGGCTGACGACCGACACATTGTTCGAGCTGGCGTTGGCCGTCACGAGCAGGGCGCCATCGGCGCTCAGCGCGAGGCCCTGCGGCGAGCTGCCGACGGGGATCGTGGTCTCGATGGTTCCCGTTGCGGTGTCGATGACGGCGACGCCCGGCGAGGTCGAGACGTAGACCGTCGCGCTGTCGGCACTCACCACCGCGTTGAGCGGGTTGGCTCCGGAGGCGAGCGTGATCGTCGACACGACCGAGTCGGCCATGGCCGATGAGGCGCCCAGCACCAGGGTGGCGCCGAGGATCGTGGTCATGGCGATGCCGCCGGTCAGAACCCGCACGCGTGACGCCACAGTGACTCCCCCTCGATCGACTGATGTGAATTCGAGTCAATCAGAGCAGGGGGATGCTGGAGCCCCCCTCTTCGGGGAACCCGCCGCGCTCGAGAGATCCAAGAAGCTGTGCTTCTTGACTTCCTCGATCTACAGATCGAGGAAGTACTCCCGCACCTCCCAGGCGGTGACGTCGCGCGTGGACGGGTCGGGCACGTCGGCGGTGTAGCGCTCGATCTCGTCGCGCTTCATCACTTCGAAGACGTCGACCAGCTCGCCGCCGAGCATCTCGATGAGGGCGCTGTCGGCGCGGAGGGCATCCAGAGCGTCGCCCAGGGTCATGGGCAGGATCGCCTGCGACTCGTCTTCGTAGCTGTAGCCGACCGCGGCCGGCGGGGCGGCCAGCTCGCGGCGGATGCCGTCGAGTCCGGCCGCGAGCAGGGCCGCGGTCATGAGGTAGGCGTTGGCGGCGCCATCGCCGAGGCGCATCTCGAGGCGGGTTCCGCCGCCGCGCTCCGGCGGCACGCGCAGCATGGCGCTGCGGTTGTCGTAGCCCCAGTTGGCGCGGTAGGGCGCGAGGGTGTCGGGGCCGAGGCGCTTGAAGGCATTGATCGTGGGGTTGCAGAAGGCCGTGAGCGCCGCGGCGTGCTCGACGATGCCCGCGATCATGTGCTGCGCGAGCGGGCTGAGGCCGTTGCCGTCGTGCATAAGGTTCTCGCCCTGCGCGTCGACGAGCGACATGTGCAGGTGGAAGCCGCTGCCGCCCTCGTCGCTCCAGGGCTTGCCCGCGAAGGTGGCCGCCTGGCCGACGCGCGCGATGACGTCTTTCACGCCCGCCTTGAGCATGAACGCGCGGTCGCACGCGTCGAGCGCCTCGCCGTGCCAGATGTTGATCTCGTACTGGCTGGGGCTGAACTCGTGGTTGCCGGCGAAGACGCCGATGCGCAGCTGGTCGAGCATGCGCAGCAGGTGCAAGAAGGTGCCCTTGGGGTCGACGGTCGCGCCGCTCGTGTACACGCGGCCGGGCTGGGTGAGGGCGCGCTTGAAGCCCCCCTCCTCCGTGCGGTCGGCAATGTAGAACTCGAGCTCGGGGCCGACCAGTGGGGTGAGGCCGAGCTTCGCGTACTCGCCCACGATGCGCTCGAGCAGCACGCGCGGCGAGAGCGGGCTGGGCGTGCCGTCGGGGTTGTTGGCACCCGCGACGACGAAGGCCACGCCGGGCTCCCACGGCAGGGCGCGCCAGCTGCCCGGCACGATCTGGCTGATGAAGTCTTCGAGCCCGTTGCTGAGCACGTCAGCACCATCGAGCACACCGCCCTGCGTCGTGGTCACCCACACGCCCCGGCAGAACGCCGGCCCCCCGTGGCTGATCTTGTCGAGCTCGCTCACGAGCAGGTCTTTCGACCGCACGGTGCCGATGATGTCGGCGTAGATGACGCGCAGCACGTCGATCTTGGCCGAGAGCAGCTCGCTCTGCAGGGCGGACAGGCTGTGGCTCATGTGCGACTCCTTCGTGGCACTCGGGCGGTTCCGACGAAAATCGTTCGGACTCAAACGAGATAGTAGACTACGAGTCGACTCGATGGGGAGGTCTGATGCGCGTTCTGTTCATCCAGCACGATCACGTGAGCCCGCTGGGCCCGGTCGGCGAGCGCTTCGCGCACCACGGCTTCGACATCGACACGCATCTCGTCGTCGCGGAGAGCGACTTCGCGGCGCCCAACGTCGAGACCGCATTCCCCGCCGTCGCCGACTACGACGTGCTCGTGCCGCTCGGCGCCCCCTGGGGCGCGTGGGACGACGCCTGCATCGGCCGATGGCTCCTCCCCGAGATCGCGTGGCTGCGCGACGCCGTTGATTTCGGGATGCCCGTGCTCGGCATCTGCTTCGGCGGCCAGTTGCTCGCCCGCGCCCTGGGCGGCTCGGTGTCGCCCGCCCCCCGCGGCGAGATCGGCTGGACCTCGGTGTGGAGCGACGACCCGACCCTCGTCGGCGAGGGGCCCTGGTTCCAGTTCCACTACGACCGGTGGGTCGTGCCGCCCGGCGCCACCGAGATCGCGCGCACGCCCGCGGCCTCGCAGGCCTTCGTCGTCGGGCGGTCGCTCGCCGTGCAGTTCCACCCCGAGCTCGACGCCGCAGGGCTGCAGGGGTGGCTCGACTGGGGCGGAGCATCCAAGGTCGAAGAGAACGGCGACGACCCCGCGATCATGCTCGCGCAGACGCGCGCGGTTGAGGCCGCCGCGCGCGAGCGCACCTTCGCGCTCGTCGACGCGTTCCTCACCGACGTCGCGGGGCTGCTCCCCCGCCGCTAGGCCACGCGCACGGGCATGCGCTTGATGCCGTGCACGAAGTTGCTGCGCAGGTAGTCGAGGTCGCCCGAGCGCTCGAGCGTGACGTCGCGCGTCAGCAGGTCTTCGAACATGATGCGCAGCTCGATGCGGGCGAGCGCGTTGCCGAGGCACATGTGCGGGCCGCCGCGGCCGAACGACATGTGCTCGTTGGGGTTGCGCGTCACGTCGAAGCGGTAGGGCTCGTCGAAGACGGCCGAGTCGCGGTTGCCCGAGGCGAACCACACGACGACCTTCTCGCCCTCGCTGATCTGCGTGTCGGAGAACTCGACGTCTTTCGTCGCCGTGCGGCGGAAGTGGTAGACGGGCGAGGCGTAGCGCAAGAACTCCTCGACCGCCCACGGGATGAGCGAGGGGTCGTTGCGCAAGATCTCGAGCTGCTCGGGGTTGTCGAGCAGGTTCTTCATCGAGTGCGTGATCGTGTGACGCGTCGTCTCGTTGCCCGCCACGACGAGCAGCAGGAAGTTGGTGTTGAACTCGTGCTCGGTGAGCGGCACCCCGTCGCTCGGCACGCCGTCGGCGAGCAGGGTGATGAGATCGGTGCCGCCCTTGCCGCGGCGCTCGGCCGCGAGGTGCTTGCCGTACTCGTAGACCTCGATCGCGGCCGGCGAGCGGAAGGGCACGTGCTTGTACTCCTCGCTGTCGGCCGAGCCGATGAGCACGTCGGCGTGCTCGGGGTCGGTGTTGCCGACCATGCGGTTGCCCCACTCGATGAGCTGGCCGGTGTCGCTGTCGGGCACGCCGAGCAGGCGCGCGAGCACCCGGATCGGGAAGTCGGCGCTCACCTCCTCCACGAAGTCGAACTCCTTCTTCGCGAGTGCGGCGTCGAGCGTCTTCGCGGTGATTCCGCGCAAGAAGGTCTCGTACTTGGCGACGGCCTGGGGCGTGAACTCGCCCTGCAGCATGCGGCGCAATGCGCGGTGGCGCAGCCCGTCGGTCTCGAGCAGCGACCGGCGCTGATCTTGCATGGCGGGGTCGACCTCTTCGAGGTTGGTGAACTTCGTCGAGGTGAAGGTCTCGGTGTCGCGCAGGATCCGCACGATGTCGTGGTAGCGCGTCGCCGACCAGAAGCCGCTGTTGGGCGCCTCTTCGGTCGAGTAGTGCAGGCCGGGCGTCGCCCGCAGCTCGTCGAACACGCCCCACGGGGCGCCGCCCGCGAAGAGATCGAGGTCGGCCAGGGTGAGGTCTGTCGTCGTCGACATGGTGCTCCTGCTCTCATGGGAAGCGATTTGTTCGGATGCTAACGAACTTCGGCGCGCACGTCGAGCCTGAAGGTGGTTTCGATGCGAATGAGTGAGGATGGAAGGCGCGCGAACCGCGCGCGAAGGAGGGAAGCATGCCGAGTCCGCACACGCTGGCCGAGACGGAAGAGCGCGTCGCCGGCAAGCTCGGCGACCTGCCCCTCGACTTCGAAGCGATGGCCGTGGTCTCGAACCTCTTCCGCGCCGCGAACGCCACCCGCAACTACCTCGAGCGCAGCGTGCTCGCCGCGACGGGCCTGTCGTGGACGGCGTTCGTCGTGCTCTGGGTGACCTGGATCTGGGAGCCCATCGAGACCCGGCAGATCGCCGAGGAGGGCGGATTCTCGAAGGCGACCCTCACGGGGGTGCTCGGCACCCTCGAGTCGAAGGGCTACCTGCTGCGCGAGCGCAGCGATCGAGACGGCCGACTCGTCAACGTGTCGATGACTCCCGCGGGCCGCGAGCTCATGGCGACCCTCTTCCCGACCTTCAACGACCACGAGCGCACGATCACCTCGAGCCTCGACCCCGAGCGGCGGCGCGAGCTCGCCGACATGCTGCGCGCGATCACCCAGGTGACGGAAGGGCAGCGGTAGGGCATCCCCCTTGCGCGACGGCTGAGCTTGGCTAGACTCGTGCCAGTCGTTTGTATCCGAACGACCCGCGACAGCAAGGGAGCCGCCCGCGTGCAGACAGCAGAACATCAGGTCGAGCTGGCCGGACTGACCGTCGACACGCGGCACTACATCGGCGGCCAGCGGTTCGCGAGTGCCGAGACGTTCGAGAGCATCTCCCCCATCGACGGGAGCGTGCTCGCGCACGTCTCACGCGGCGGTGCGGGCGAGGCCGACGCGGCCGTGTGGGCGGCGCGCAACGCCTTCCCCGCGTGGCGCGACCTCGGCCCGACCGGTCGCGGCGAGATCCTGCACCGACTCGCCGATCTCATCGAGACCCACGTCGAGCAGCTCTCGCAGCTCGAGACCCTCGACAACGGATCGCTGCTGCGCAGCCACCGCCGCGGGGTCATGCCGCGCGTGGCCATGAACATCCGCTTCTTCGCCGACTGGGCGATGAACGAGCTATCGCACCCCGTCTGGCAGACGCGCGGCCACGACAACGTCGTCAGCTGGGACCCGTCGGGCGTCGCGGCGATCATCACCCCGTGGAACGCTCCGCTCATGCTCGCCACCTGGCGCATCGGTCCGGCCCTCGCGGCGGGCGACACGGTCGTGCTCAAGCCCGCGGAGTGGACGCCGCTCACGGCGAGCGTCTTCGCCGATCTGTGCGAGCAGGCGGGGATGCCCGCCGGAGTCTTCAACGTCGTGCAGGGCTACGGTGCCGAGGTCGGTGCGGCCCTCGTCGCGCATCCCGGAATCGCCCGCATCGCCTTCACCGGCTCGGTGCCGACCGCGAAGGCGATCATGCGCTCGGCCGCCGACAACCTCACCCCCGTGAGCTTCGAGCTCGGCGGCAAGAGCCCCTTCATCGTCACCGACGACGCCGACCTCAACCTGGCGGTCGACCTCGCGATCGAGCAGTACGACAACGCCGGTCAGGTGTGCCTGTCGGGCACGCGCCTGCTCGTGCACGAGGGCATCGCCGACGAGTTCGCTGAGCGCTTCGCGGCGAAAGCTGCCCAGATCGTTCAGGGCGACCCGCGCGACGAAGCCACCCAGATCGGCCCGCAGATTCACCGCGTGCACCTCGACCGCGTCGCCGGCTTCGTCGAGCGCGCACAGGCCGCGGGTGCGCAGATCGCCTTCGGCGGCGGCCCCAACGACGACTTGGGCGGCCTCTACTACCGGCCCACGCTGATCACGGGGGCGACCCCCGGCAGCGAGATCCTGACCGCGGAGGTGTTCGGCCCCGTGCTCGCGATGCAGACCTACTCGAGCGACGAGGAGGCCGTGCAGCTCGCCAACGCGACCGAGTACGGGCTCGCCGCCGTCGTCGTCTGCGGCGACCGCGAGCGCGCCGAGCGCCTGACGAAGAACCTCGTCGCGGGCACCATCTGGGTCAACTGCTTCTTCGTGCGCGACCTCGCCGCGCCCTTCGGCGGCAGCAAGAAGAGCGGCATCGGCCGCGAAGGAGGCGTGTGGTCGTTCGACTTCTACGCCGACGTCAAGAACACCGTCTACGCACCCTCCGGGTGGAAGGAGTAAGTCATGGGAAAGGTTGTCGGCGCCGCGATCCTCGCGCACGTGCCCACCATCATGCTGCCGCAGGACGTGCGGTACGACCTCAACGGCGGCAAGGAGATCAGCCTCGTTCCGGGCCTCAAGCGCTTCCGCTCCGAAGTTATGGAAGTGCTCGACTACGACACCGTCGTCGTGCTCGACTCACACTGGGCCACGACGGTCGAGTTCGTCATCAGCGCCCAGGCCGAGCGCTCGGGGCTCTTCACAAGTGAAGAGCTGCCGCGCGGCATGTCGCAGATCCCCTACGCCTTCAAGGGCGACCCCGAGCTCGCGAACGCGGTCGCCGACTACGACGAGAAGAACGGCACCTGGGTCACGCCCATCAGCGACCCGCACCTGCCGATCTTCTACGCCACCGTCAACCTGTGGCACTACCTCGGTCGGGGGCTCGACAAGCGCTGGGTGAGCCTCTCGGTCTGCCAGACCGCGCAGACCGACGACTTTGTGCGCGCGGGTCGCGCTCTCGGCGAGGCGATTCGCGACAGCGACCGCAAGGTGCTGCTGCTCGCCTCCGGCGCGCTCTCGCACACGTTCTACAAGCTGCGCGACCTGCGCAAGCACGAGGCGAGCGACCCGAGCCACATCTACAGCGAGGGCGCACTGCAGGCCGACCTCGAGCGCGTCGAGTGGATGAAGGCCGGAGACCACAAGCGCATCCTCGAGACCATGCCCGAGTTCAAGCAGTTCAAGCCCGAAGCCAACTTCAGCCACTGGCTGCAGATGGCGGGTGCCACCGGCGAAGAGGCCAACACGGCGAAGGGCGTCATGTACTCGGAGTACGAGAACTCGATCGGCACGGGGCAGGTGCACATCTACTTCCCCGAGCCCGAGGGCGGCTTCCCGCTGCCGAAAGACGTCACCCTCTCGCGTGAAGACCCGACCGGCGACGTGGCCGCGACGCGCGGGAGTGCCGCATGACCGAGTACCGGCGCATCCTGCTCGACGGGGTGGCCGTGCAGGTCGAGCGGCACGGCGACGAGCTGCGAGCATCCGACGGCCGCACGGTCGGGGTCGACGAGGCGGTGCACCTGCCGCCCAGCGAGCCGACCAAGATCATCGCCGTGCACTTGAACTACCCGAGCCGCAGCGATGAGTTCATGACGAAGCTGCCGCCCGCGCCCACCTACTTCCACAAGCCGATCACGGCGCTCAACAGCCACAAGGGTGCCGTCGTGCGGCCGGCCGGCTGCCAGTGGCTCAACTACGAGGGCGAGATCGTGATCGTCATCGGGCGCACGTGCCGCAACGTCTCTCCGGCCGAGGCGGGCGACTACATCGCCGGCTACTCGGTGGGCAACGACTTCGGGCTGCACGACTTCCGCGACACGGATGCCGGCTCGATGCTGCGCGTCAAGGGCAGCGACACGCTCGCGCCCGTGGGCCCGGGGCTTGTGACCGATTGGGACTTCCGCGGCAAGACCATCCGCACCCTCGTGAACGGCACCGTCGTGCAGGAGGACTCGACCGACACCATGGAGTGGGACATGCACTACCTCCTGGCCGACCTCGCCCGCACCATCACGCTCGTGCCCGGCGACATGATCTACTCGGGAACGCCCGCGAACTCGCGGCCCGTTCAGCCGGGCGACGTCGTCGAGGTCGAGGTCGACGGCCTCGGCCGCCTGACGAACCACATCGTCGAGGGCCCCGAGCCGATCCGTACCGACGTCGGAGCCCAGCCAACCTCGAGCGAAGAGGTCGTTTCGACCGCGCTCGGCGGCGACTGGGAATTCCGCGGAATCCGCACCCCCTCCAACGACCTGTACCCCTCCCGCCTCGACCAGAAGGACTGAGCATGATCAAGATCGACGTCGACATGGACAAGTGCCAGCACTACGGCCAGTGCGTGTTCGAAGCCCCCGAGGTGTTCCGGCTGAACGCCGACGACAAGCTCGAGTACACGGCCGAAGCGCCCGACGAGATGCTCGCCGACCTCGAGGCCGCGGCCGACGTCTGCCCCATGCAGGCGATCCTCATCACCCGGGCCTGATCCGATGTCGGATGCTCCGCTCCTGATCGTCGGAGCCTCCATGGCGGGCCTGCGCACCGCCGAGGGCGCGCGGCGCGCCGGCTATGCGGGGCCCATCGAGTTTCTCGGCGCCGAGGCGCACGCGCCCTACAACCGGCCGCCCCTCTCGAAGGAGCTGCTGCAGACCGAGGGGCACGGGCACGCGGAGGTCGCGTTCCCCATCCGCTCGGCGCTCGAGGAGGGCGTGACGTGGGTGCTCGGGCGCGCGGCGGTCTCGCTCGATGCCGCGCGGCGCGTGGTCGTCGATGATGCCGGCGACGAGCATCCCTACAGCGCGCTCGTGATCGCGACCGGGTTGCGCCCCCGAGCGCTGCCGATCGACGACCACGGGCTCGGCGGCATCCACGTGCTGCGCACGCTCGACGATGCCGTCGCGCTGCGCTCGGTGCTGCGGTCGGGCGCGAACGTCGTCATTCTCGGCTCGGGCTTCGTCGGCTGCGAGATCGCGGCGACAGCGGCCAAGAACGGCGCGACCGTGTCGATCGTGACGCAGAGCCGTGTGCCGCTCGAGCGCGCGCTCGGCCCCCTGCTCGGCGCCGAGATGCGCCGGCGGCACGAGGAGCACGGGGTGCGGTTCTTCACGGGCGAGTCGCTGTTCGGGCTCGTCGGCGACCCGGACGTCGAGCGCGTCATCCTCACGAGCGGCGTCATGCTCGAGTGCGACGTGCTGATCGTCGCGGTCGGCAGCGACCCCAACACCGAGTGGCTCGAGGCCTCGGGGCTCGACGTGAGCGACGGCGTGCTCGTCGACGGTGGGCTGCGCGCGGTCGGTGTCGACGGGGCCGTGCATCCCGAGATCTTCGCCGTGGGAGACGTCGCCCGCTACGCGAACCCGCTGTTCGACGACGTGCCGCGCCGGGTCGAGCACTGGAACCTGCCGACCGAGACCGGCAAGCGGGCCGGCCAGCTCATCGCCGCGCAGCTTGCGGGCGACGACTGCGAGCCGCTCGCGGCCGCGGGCTTCGCGCCGCTGCCCTCGTTCTGGAGCGACCAGTACGACGCGCACCTGCTGGCGTTCGGCATGACCTACCTGGCCGACCGCAGCGAGCTCGTGGCGGGCCGCGTCGACGACGAGTGCGTGGTCGAGTACTACCGCGGCGACGAGCTCGTCGGCGTCTGCGGCATCGGGATGCGCAGCGCCGTGCAGGCTTACCGCACGCGCTTCGCGCTGCCGGCCGCGCGCGCCTAGTCGCCGACGGCGGAACGCCAGAGCCGGCGCAGCTCTGCCTCGTCGGGCAGCGAGTCGGGCCGCAGTTCGGCGTCGTCGACGACGAAGTAGAAGGCGGCGGTGACCGCGTCGAGCGGCAGCCCGGCCCAGCGGGCGTAAGCGAGCCGGTAGAGCGCGAGCTGCAGCTCTTTCGCCGCCCGGTCGGCGTCGTCACGCGGAGCTTTGCCCGTCTTCCAGTCGACGATCTCGACGCTGCGCGGCCGACGCGCGGCACCGGGCGCGCCCGACCCGTCGCGCACGGGATCGAACTCCGGGTCGGTCGAGTAGACGGCGTCGATCTTGCAGATCAGGATGCGCCCCTCGAAGGGAAGGTGCAGTTCGCGCTCGACATCGATCGGGGTGCGCGTGGCCCAGGGCGAGCGCTCGAAGGTGGACTGCAGGGCGAGAAGGGCACTCGCGTCGATGCCATCGGCCGACCCGCCCGCGAGACCGGCCGACGCCGCGCCGGCGAGCCCACCCGCGGCGACGTCGAACTCGGTGTCGAGTCCGTCGACGGCATCCGGCATCGCACCGATGCCGTACCGCTGCTCGACCCAGCGGTGGAAGACGGTGCCGAGCCGCGTCGCGCGATAGGGGCGCTGGGGCATCGGGCGACGCAGCCGCTCGGCGACCTCGGCAGGGTCGGTGATGAAGTCTTTGAACGACGAGGCGGGCACCCGCAGCGGCACCGAGACACGACCACTCTCGGCGAGGCGCTCAGCGCGCTCGGCGAGCAGCAGGTCGATCTCGCGCTGCCAGCCGCGCCGGTCGTCCCCGCGCACGGTCGGGTCGGCGGCGCGCACCCGCTCAGCCGCGGCCACCACGCGCTCGCGGCGCGCGCCGAAGGGGTCGAGCGGCCACCACGGCTCGTCGCCGCTGTCGTCGACGATCGGGTTCTCGTCGTGCTGCGGCCCCTCGGGCAACGGGCCGATGATGCCGCGCTGCTCGAGCGCGCGCAGGTACGGGCTCGGCCCGCGCGCGGCCTTCTGCGACGCCCAGAACGAGCCCGTCAGCAGCAGGCGGTGGCGGGCGCGCGTCACCGCGACGTAGGCGAGGCGACGCTCTTCGCGCTCGAGGTGCTCCCCGACCTCCTCGCCGAACCGCACCCGCCGCTCGAGCAGATCTTTGCGGGTGTCGGCCCCGCGCCAGTCGAAGACGGGCAGCTCGGCCGCATCACCGCGCAGCTCATAGGGCAGAACACCCAGGCGAAGCCAGCCGACCGTGCCGTCGCGCGGCGTGCTCGGCAGCTCGCCATCGACGAGCCGGGGCAGGACGACGTGGTCCCACTCGAGCCCCTTCGAGCCGTGGATGGTGAGCACCTGCACCGTGCCCGGCTCCGGGTCTTCTGACCGCGGCGAGAGGTTGTCGCGCCACTCGGCCTCGCGCAGCCAGCCGAGGAACCCGGCGAGGGTCGCGTGGTCGGCGAGGGCCAGGTAGCCGTCGAGCGCCTCGTGGAAGGCCTCGCGCGGCGCCTCGCCGAGTGATCGTGCGGGGTTCGCCGCGACCTCGATGTCGAGCATGAGGTCGTGCTCGACCGCCACCACGAGGTCGGGCAGATCGAGAGCGGTGCGCGTGCGCAGCGTGGCGAACAGGCGCCCCGCATCCCTCAGCCGCTCGAGACCGGGGGCCGAGAGGCGCTGCAGCTGCGAGTGACCGTCAGGAGCGGTGGCGACGAAATCGAGCGCATCGACGAGCGAGACGCCGTCGGTGCGGGCGACGGATGCGCGCAGTCGCGCCTTCACCTCGTCGCTGAAGGCACGCTGCGCGAGGTCTCGGTCGCGCAACCACGCGGCGATGCGGCTGAGCGCGTGCAGGTCGGCGACTCCGATGCGCCAGCGCGGCCCGGCGAGCAGGCGCACGAGCTCGGTGCCCGCGGCGGGGTCGTCGATGACCGCGAGGGCGCTCACGAGATCGGCGATCTCCGGCTGCTCGAGCAGGCCGCCGATGCCCAGCACGTGCACGGGCACCTTCGCGTCGCGCAGGGCGGCGAGGAAGACGGGCTGGGTCGTGCGGTTGCGCATGAGCAGCGCGGCGCTCGCCCGCAGCGGGCGCCCCTCGGCGTCGAGCGCGCCGGGCTCGCTGCCCGGGGGCGGCTCGGCGACGCGCTCGGCGAGCCAGGCGGCGACCGCGCGCGCTTCGTCGTGCAGGGTCTCGTCGAACACGAGCTCGATGGGCTCACCGCTCGCGACCGGCGAGGGGGTGAGCGTCTCGACGGCGACTCCCCCGCGGGCGTTCAACGGGGCGACGAGCTCGTTGGCGGCCTCGAGGATGCGGGTGCCGTTGCGCCACGAGGTGCTGAGCGAGTAGCGGCCGACGGGATCGCCGGCACCGCTCACGAACCGCCGCGCGAAGTCGTCGAGGTTCGAGGCGCTCGCGCCGCGCCAGCCGTAGATCGACTGGTGCGGATCGCCGACCGCCATGACCGGGGTGCCGCCGAAGAGCTCGCCGAGCAGCCAGGTCTGGGCCACGTTGGTGTCTTGGTACTCGTCGAGCAGCACGACGCGGTAGCGGTCGCGCAGCTGCTCGGCGACGCCCGCGTGCCGACGCACGATCGTGAGCGCGAGGCTCACCTGATCAGAGAACTCGACGTAGCCGTCACGGTGCTTGACCTGCTGCAGCTTCTCGACGAGATCGACGATCGGCAGAGCAGCGGCGAGCGCCATGAGCTTCTCGAACTCGGCGCGCCGCTCGAAGCGGTCGCCGAGCGGCAGCTCGGCGAGCCCCACGAAGTCGGTGATGACGCGGCGCACATCGGCGATGTCGGCATCGTGCTCAGCGACCGAGTGCGCGAGCTGCAGCGTCGCGGCTGTGAGCTTGTCGACGCTGAGGTCGAGGTCGGCGAGGCGCTCGTCGCGGGCGGTCGTGACGAGCTCGCGCGCGAGCTGCCACGCGCTCGCCTCGCGCAGCACGACGCCGTCGGGGTCACGCCCGATGAGCACCGCGTGATCACGGTAGAGACTCGAGGCGAACGAGTTGTACGTGGCCACGGTCGGCTGCGTGAACGCGTCGACCACGGTGGTCGCGGTGCCGAGCAGCCCCGAGGCGCCGAGCTGCACCAGCCGGTGGCGGATGCGTGCCGCGAGCTCGCCCGCCGCCTTGCGGGTGAAGGTGAGACCGAGCACCTGGTCGGGCGTGACGAGCCCGTTGGCGACGAGCCACAGCACGCGCGCCGCCATCGTCTCGGTCTTGCCCGAGCCCGCCCCCGCGACGACGAGTGCCGGCCCGAGGGGCGACTCGATGACGGCCTGCTGCTCGGCGGTCGGCTCGTGCTGCCCCAGCGCGCGAGCAATGGCGACGGCGTTGAAGGCGGGTCGTGCGGCGTCACTCATCGCCCGTCACCGCCCCGACGCGATGGATGCGGTGGCTCGCCGCCGCGAAATCGAACCGGTCGACCGTGCGCACGCCGGTGAGCCGCGCCACAGCGATCGCCGAGACGGCCTGGCGCAGCCGCTCGCGGAAGCCCTCGAGCTGTTGCGCGTCGAGCGGCTGCTGCACGGCCTCGCGGTAGTCGCTGCCCTTGGTGCCCTCGCGCACGTAGAGCAGCCGCGCACCGCCCGCCTGGTGCGGCAGCCCGTCGAGCACGGCGTCGAGCATCTCGTCGAAGGCGCCGTCGGCGTAGGCGAGTTGGTAGGCACCGAGCTGCGCGTGCTCGTCGATGACGGCCTGCTTGGTGATCGGCCGGCCCGTCTTGAGGTCGATGATGCGCACGCCGCCGTCGGCATCCACCTCGATGCGGTCGACGATGCCCGAGACGCGCGCGCGGTCAACCACGGCCTCGAATCGCTGCTCCGCCGCCACGAGCCCGCGACCCTCCGCCTCGGCGTCGCGCAGGTAGGCCGCGACCCCGAGCGCGTACCGCCGGGCCAGGCGGCGCTGCTGTGCGGCGAGCCACGGCGACTCGAAGACGAGCTCGCTCCAGCGGCTCTCGATCGCGGCCCAGATCGCATCGACCTCGGGCTCGCGCGCGGTCTCCATGGCCCAGTGCACGATCGTGCCGATCCCCATCGCGGGGCCGGTCTCGCCGGGTGCGACCGTGTCGAGAAACCAGTCGAGCGGCGAGCGTTCGATCGCCTCGAGCTTCGAGGGTGAGAGCGGCACCGTCTCGGCGTCGTCGAACAGGGCCGCCTCGGTCGAGGGCGCCAGCAGCCCCCACCAGGCCTCGGGGCTCGCGCCGGGCACGCGCTCGGCGGCGAGGCGGGCGAGGGCGAGCGCCGCCTCGGCCTTGTCGCGGTCGCGCGCGACGCGGTCGTCGTCGACGAGCTCGCGACGCAGTCGCCCCACGAGGCGGCGCAGCGAGCGGGCGCGCACGGGGCGGGCACCGGATGCGGCGATCGCGGCGTCGAGCGCGGCGACCGCCTCGGCCCGAGAGTCGGTGCCGTCGAGCCCGAGGGTCTCGGCCCGCTCGCGCCGGGCATGCTCGCGCGCGAGCGCGAAGAGCGCGCTCGGCTGCTCGTCGTCGCCGGCCGTCGCGGTGACGACGAGCTGCCGGCGCGCGCGCGTGGCGGCGAGCGCGAACATGCGCAGCTCGTCGTCGAGCACGAGGCGGCGCTCGTCGAGGTCGTCGACGGGCAGGCCTCGGGCGAGGCGGCTGATGAGCGGAGCCCCCAGCAGTGAGCCGCGGATGCGCGTGTTCGGCCACACGCCCTCGGTGAGCCCGGCGACGACGACGACGTCGGCCTCGAGCCCCGTCACGGCCGACGGCGTCGCGACGAGCACGGCGTCGTCGCCGCGCAGCGGCGCGAGCAGGTCGTCGCCCACATCGCTGTCGAGCACGCGCGCGAGGAACGACTCGACCGTCGCGTCAGGAACGGTGTCGACGATCGTCGCAGCCGCCGTGAAGAGGGCGACGACGGCGTCGAGGGCGCGGTTCGCCTCGGCCGCCGCGACGCCGAACCCGGCCGCCTCGCGGCGCCAGGTCTCGGCGACGTGCGACTCGCTCCACGCGAGCCAGAGCAGCTCGTCGACCGTGGCTCCGGCCGCGTGCCGCTCGCCGATCGACTGCAGCGTGCGGGCCAGCCGCGCCGCGCGGCGGGCGATGCGGTGGTCGATCGTGGCGAGGCGGTCGGGCGCGGTGAGGGCATCCACCAGAAGCTCGTCGGCGGGGCGGTCGCCCTCTCCCGCGAGTTCTTCAGCGCGCAGGGCGCGGCGGAGGCGGCGCAGCCCGACGCGGTCGAGGCCCCCGAGCGGGCCGAGAAGCAGCTCGGTGGCCGCCGCAGCGTCGAGCGGCGACCGCCCCACGCCGACATCGACGTGGCGGATGAGCGCGCGGGCCGCCGGATGCTCGCGCAGCGGCCGCCCGGCCGCCGTCGACTGCACCGGCACCTCGGCTTGGCCGAGCGCGCGCACGATTCCGGGAACCATGGTTCCGCTGCGCACGATCACGGCCATGCGGCCGTAGGGCACCCCGTCGAGCAGGTGCCGCTCGCGCAGCAGGTCGGCGACGAGGGCTCGTTCGCGCGTGGGGTTGGGCGCCTCGAGCGCCACGAGCGGCCCGCCCCACTCGGCGGGAATCGCGCGGGGGTCGGGCTCGTCGCCCCCCGACGGGTGCGGCTCGACCGCGGCCGCCGCGCGCTGCACGCCTGCGGCGGCCGCGCCGATGCGCTGCGTCACGTCGGCGACGAGGCCGCGCACCGTCGCATCGTGCCGATGCACGAGCGGCAACACGATGGGCCGGGCACCGGGCCAGCCGAGCAGTGCGGGCAGTTGCGCGAGCGCTTCGGGTTCGGCCCCGCGGAACGTGTTGGCGGCGAGGTCGGGATCACCGAGCGCGATGACGGTCGCCCCCCGCTCGGCGAGCGCGGCGAGCAGGTCGAACCCGCTCGGCGTGGCGTCATGGGCGTCGTCGAGCACGACCAGCTGCGGCGCCGGCGGCATGCCCGCCACCGGGTCGCGCACGAGCCCGACGGCCGCCCGCACGAGCTCGGCCGGGTCGAGCTGGCCCGGTCGCGACGCGCCCAGGATGCGACGGTACTCGTCAACGAAGTCGGCGATCGCGGCCCACGCGGGCACCGCGCGCTCGCGCGCCGCCGTGCGCAGCTGCACGGTGCTCCAGCCGTGCTCGCTCAGCCGCGCGATCGCGTCGCGCAGCTCGGTGCGGAAGGCCGGCAGTCGTCGCACCTCGGGCCCGAGGTGCTCGGGCCAGACCGGGCCGGGGGCCGCGTCGGGGCCGAGAATGGCTTCGAGCTCGCTTCGGTCGAGCAGCTCGGCGAGGTCGGAATCCTGATCAGCCCCGCTCAGCAGGCGCGGCTCGGCGAGCCCGCCGAGGCGATGGGAGGCCGTCACGACCGAGAAGGCGTAGGCCGCGACCGAGCGCGCGAGCGGGCCGGGCAGCGCGCCAGGCCCTGCTCCCGACCGGTCGGCGAGCCGCAGCGCCAGCCGGTCACGCAGCGCGGTCGCCGTGCGGCGCGAGGGGGTGAGCACGAGCACGCGCGCGGGGTCGAGCCCATCGTCGAGCACGGCGGCCGCGACCAGCTCGACCACCGCCGTGGTCTTGCCCGACCCCGGCGCGCCGAGCACGATCGCGCCGGGCGTGCGCCGGGCATCCACCACCCGTTGCTGGCCCGCATCGAGCACGACCGGCCGCGCCCCCCGAGCGAACGCCGCGGCCCGAGGCAGCGCAGCGTCGAAGGTGGTCACTCGGCCACGCTACCGGCGAGCGGCGACAGCGCGCGGGCCGGGCCGGTGCGCCCTCAGTGAACACGGCGGATGCCCCGCGGGCCGCCGGGTACGCTGACGATCGTGGACATTCGCATCGGTATTCTCAACAGCCCCCGCGAGCTCGCGTTCGAGAGCTCGGACTCGGCCGCCGACATCACGGCCGCGATCACGGCCGCCATGGAGAAGGGCACGCCCGTCGTCAGCCTGACCGACAGCAAGGGCAAGCAGTACCTCGTGCCGACCGCCGCGATCGGCTACGTCGAGATCGGCAGCGACGCGACCCGTCGCGTCGGCTTCGTCGGCTAGACCGCCGCGCACCGCGCCGCGCTCAGCGGGTACGCTCGCAGGCATGGAACTGCTCTTCGTCACGGTCATCGGCGCCGCGCTCTCGCTCGGCATGCGCTACATCGTGCCCGGGCGCCAGACGCACGGCCTGCTGCTCGTGCCGCTCGTCGGCGCCGCGGCGACCGCCGCCATCTGGGCGATCTGCGTCTGGATCGGCCTGACCTTCGACGGCGGGTGGATCTGGGTCATCGCCCTCGTCGGCGGGCCGCTCGTCGCCCTCGCCCTCGCCCTGACGCTGCCGAAGCGGCGCGAGCAGGCCGACGCCGAACTGCTCGAGCGCCTCATGAAGCCGAGCGCGGCCGCCAAGGCCTGAGACTGCTGCAGGATGCTCGCGGTCAGCCCGCGAGCGCGCGCACGGCCGCGCCGCCGAGGCTGATGAGCGTCACGGCCGCGAGCGCGATCATCATGATCGAGTAGTCGCGGCGCAGCGCCACGGCCAGCGCCGACACGATCACCCCCGTCGTCATCACGACGACGAAGACCAGCACGGGAACCCGCACCGCCGCATCGAGGCCCCACGCGCCGCTCGCCCACACGAGCGCGCTCTGCACGAGCTGCAGGGCCGCGCCGGCCCCGAGCATCCCGAACCCCCACCAGCCCAGGCGGGTGCCGGGCAGGGTGCGGAACGAGCCCGCCGGCGGCGTCGTCGACATGAGGATGCGCCTACGCCGTGAGCCCGAGGCGATCCATGCGGCGGGTGTGCTCGGCGATGAGTTCGGTGAAGACCGGCTCGATCTGCGACTCGGTGCGCGCCGGATCATCGCGCAGCACGAGGGCCGACCGCGCCTGCAGCATCGTGTCTCCCACGAGCCGGCGGCACCACAGGGCGAGGCGAGACGAGAGCTTCGGGTTCGCGGCGATCGCTCGCTCGAGGATGCGGTGCACGGGGCCCTCGAGATCGCCGCTCGACAGGGCCGTGGTCACGCGGCCGCGCAGCTCACCCGGCAGCCCTGCCGCGAGGCGCATCCAGAAGTCGGTCAGGAAGCCGATCGTCACGTGGGCGCTCGCGACCTGCTCGTACCACTCGCCACCCTGCGTGCGGCGCTCGAACTCCTCCACACCGTCGAGGTGGGGCTGCATGATGTCGCTCTTGTCGAGCTGATGCCGTTCGATCTCGGCGGCGAGCGCCAGATAGCGGGTGAGCACGACGCCCGAGACGCGCGCGAGGGCGTCTTTGTCGGCGACCCGGGGAGCATTCGACATGGCCGTCGTGAGCTGCTCGATGAAGACGAGGTGCAGAGCGGCGCAGTGGCCGAGGAAGACGTCGGAGGCGGGGGCCAGCTCGCCGAGGTCGACCCGCAGGGCGGCGGCCGCAGTGTCGCGAGGGGTCAGGGTCGGCGCCTCGACGCGAGGGCGGGACCGACGGAACCACGAAGCCACGCGCCCAGCCTAGGCGATGGCCCCGGCGAGCGGCGCCCGGCGGCTAAACTGGGCTTCTCATCTATATAACGACAGGCGACACACCACCGTGACTTTCACTGACTTGGGCATCGAGCCCGACATGGTCGAGGCTCTCGCGGCGAAGGGCATCATCGAGCCCTTCCCCATCCAAGAGCAGACCATCCCCCTGGCCCTCAGCGGTCAAGACATCATCGGCCAGGCCAAGACCGGCACCGGCAAGACCTTCGGCTTCGGCCTTCCGCTCATCCAGCGCCTCGGTCTGCACCCCGAGCCGGGAGTCAAGGCGCTCGTCGTCGTGCCGACGCGCGAGCTGTGCGTGCAGGTGACGGAAGACCTCGAGACGGCCGCGATCAACCGCGACGTCAAGATCGTCTCGATCTACGGCGGCAAGGCCTACGAGGGCCAGATCGAGCAGCTCAAGGCCGGTGCTCAGATCGTCATCGGCACGCCCGGGCGTCTGCTCGACCTCGCGAGCCAGCGACTGCTGTCGCTCGCGAACGTCGAGGTCATGGTGCTCGACGAGGCCGACAAGATGCTCGACCTCGGGTTTCTCAGCGACATCGAGAAGCTCTTCGCGCAGACCAAGCCGACCCGCCACACGATGCTCTTCTCGGCCACCATGCCCGGCCCGATCGTCGCCCTCGCGCGGCGCTTCATGTCGAAGCCGATCCACATCCGCGCGACCGACCCCGACGAGGGCCTGACGCAGGCGAACATCAAGCACGTCGTCTACCGCGCGCACGCCCTCGACAAAGACGAGGTCGTCGGCCGCATCCTGCAGGCCGAGGGCCGCGGCAAGACCGTGATCTTCACGCGCACCAAGCGCGCGGCCGCCAAGCTCGTCGAAGAGCTCAACGACCGCGGCTACAACGCCGCGGCCGTGCACGGCGACCTCAACCAAGAGCAGCGCGAGCGGGCCATGGCGGCGTTCAAGGCCGGCAAGAAAGACATCCTCATCGCCACGGATGTCGCGGCACGCGGCATCGACGTCAACGATGTGACGCACGTCATCAACCACACGGTCCCCGACGACCACGACACCTATCTGCACCGGGCCGGCCGCACCGGCCGTGCCGGCAAGACCGGCATCGCCGTGACCTTCGTCGACTGGGCCGACATGCACAAGTGGGCGCTCATCAACCGCGCGCTCGAGATGAACCAACCCGAGCCGGTCGAGACCTACTCCTCGTCGCCGCACCTCTACACCGACCTCGATATCCCCGCCGATGCGAAGGGGCGCCTCAAATCGACGCCCATCCCCCGCGTCGAGCGCGAGGCCTCGCACCCGCCGCGCGAGCGCAGCCGCACCGGCGGGCAGGGCTCCGGCTCCTCCTCGGGCAACCGCGGCGGCCGCGGATCGAGCACCGGCCAGCGCAGCGCCGATCGCCCGACCACGACCGAGCCGACCGTCGCGGGCGAGCCCCGCGCCGAGGGATCGGGCACTCCGCGCCGTCGTCGTCGCCGCCGTACGGGCGGCTCGGGCGGAGCATCCGGAGCAGCACCCGCGAACTGACCCACGCGGCGTGACGGCCAGATCGGGCCAGATCGGGAATGTTGCTCGATTACGGTAAGTTTGGTCGGTTATGTCTGCCACCACTGCTTCCATCGACACCCCTGATCTGACCGCGCTCGCCGCCCGCAACCGCCTCGTCATCGGCTTGCTGATCGCGTCGGCGTTCGTCGTCATCCTCAACGAGACGCTCATGGGCGTCGCCATCCCGACCCTCATCGAGTCGCTCGGCATCACGGCGTCGCTCGCGCAGTGGCTCACGACGGCGTTCATGCTCACGCTCGCCGTCGTCATCCCCATCACGGGCTTTCTGCTCCAGCGCTTCCAGACCCGGCCGATGTACCTGCTGGCGATGTCGCTCTTCACGCTCGGCACGCTCATCGGCGC
Organism: Microcella sp.; assembly: GCF_051860105.1. Classification (GTDB taxonomy): domain Bacteria; phylum Actinomycetota; class Actinomycetes; order Actinomycetales; family Microbacteriaceae; genus Microcella. The sequence goes on along the minus strand of NZ_JBHYEO010000019.1, from coordinate 11,938 downwards.
CCTCGCCCCCGGGTTCGAGGTGCTGCTGTTCGCGCGCATCGTGCAGGCGTCAGGAACCGCGATCATCTTCCCGCTGCTCTTCACGACGGTCTTCGCGCTCGTCGCCCCCGAGCGTCGCGGCCGCGTCGTCGGCACCATCTCGACCGTCATCGCCGTCGCACCCGCGCTCGGCCCGAGCGTGTCCGGGTTGATCTTGAGCGTCGCCGACTGGCGCTGGCTGTTCATCACGATGCTGCCGATCGCCGTCGCCGCTCTCGTCATCGGCGCTGTGCGCATGGTCGACGTGGGCGAGCAGCGCCCCGGTCGCCTGGATGTTCTCTCGGTGCTGCTCTCGATCCCGGGCTTCGGCGGTCTCGTGTACGGGCTCGCCGAGTTCGGTGAGGCGGGGCGCCAGCCCGCCGAGCAGGCGGCGACCACGACCACCACGGCGGGCATCGCTCTCGCGATCGGCCTCGTCGCGCTCGCGCTCTTCGTGTGGCGTCAGATCGTGCTGCAGCGCACCGACGGTGCCCTGCTCGACCTGCGCACGTTCGCCCAGCGGCAGTTCGCCGTGTCGATCGCGATCGTGACGGTCGCGTCGATGGCGCTGTTCGGCGCGATCATCCTGATCCCGCTCTTCGTGCAAGACGTCATCGGGGCGTCGGCGCTGCTCTCGGGCCTCATCATCCTTCCCGGTGCGCTGCTACAGGGCCTCCTCGCGCCGTGGATCGGCCGCCGCTACGACGCGGTCGGCCCGATGTCGCTCGTGATCCCCGGCTCGATCCTGCTGTCGGGCTCGCTGTGGGGCATGTCGCTGTTCACCGCTACGACACCGCTGTGGCTCATCGCCATCGTCAACATCGGCGTGAGCATGGGCCTCGCCCTGCTGTTCACGCCGCTGCTGACGAACGGCCTCTCGGCGCTCAGCCCGCAGCTCAACTCGCACGGCAGCGCGATCGTCGGCACGGTGCAGCAGGTCGCGGGGGCGGCGGGCATCGCGCTCTTCATCTCGATCGCCGCCGCGTTCGGCGGGGGCGGCAGCGAGGTCGCCTCGGTCACCGCCGAGGGCGTGCGTGCCGCGTTCACGGTCGGCGCGATCATCGCGACCCTCACGATCCCGGCGGTGTTCCTCGTGCGGCGCACGCCTGTTCCGGCGACGGGTGGGGAGCCTCTCGGCTCTTGACACCGAGGGCCGAGCGGAGCATCGTGGCCCGCAGGAGGCTGCCATGCTCGCGCTCGGTCCCATCCGCGTCATCGTGGCCTCGGGCGCGCTCGGCCTCGCGCTGCTGCTCTCGAGCTGCGCGGTGACGGCGGAAGACGGCGACCCCCAGCCCCCGGCACCGGATACCGACCAGACCGCGTGCCTGACCGCGGGCACGCCCTGGACGCTCGACCTGCAGCGCTACGTCGATGATGTGGCCGCGGCCGAGGGCGTGACGCCCGCGCCCCTCGCCGATGTCAGCGTGACCAGCGGCTCGCTCACCATCCAGTTCACCGACGACTTCCTGTTCGCGGCGACGACGAGCGGGCTGACGACCGTGCGCACCTACGACAACGAGGGCGAGACGATCGTCGCCACGGTCACGCGCAGCGACGAGGTGAGCGGCGAATGGGACTGGTTCGACGACGTGACCCTCGTGCCCAGTCGCGTCGTCTACCTCAGCGAGAGCACCACGAGCGACGCGGTGGTCGACGGTGAGACCACCGTGTCGTTCTTCCCCGAACCGCCCCGGCTGGTCTTCGGCGACGGTGCGGCGTTCACGATCACATGCGAGTCGACCCGGCTCATCATCGACGGCGGTGGCCTCACCGCGTGGCACTTCACGCGCTGACGGCCGACGCCTGCCCGGCTTCTCACGATCGGCGCCGTATCGCGACGTATCCTGTCGGCGTGACTGGTGCCCGCGCTCGCACTGCCGCAGTGGCGGCACTCCTGGTCGCCATCATGCTCGTCGGGTGCACGTCACCCCCGCGGTCGTCAGGGCGGGCGGACGACGATCGGGCAGGCCCCGCGCTCTCCACGGCGAAAGACCCGCTCGCCGTCGAGAAGAAGGTCGCGCTCAGCGACGAGGCTCTCGAGAGCCTGACGTCGGTCGACCTACCGGGATGCTCCGCCGCCGTCGCGGTCGAGGGCGAGCTGGTCTGGGCGGCGGCGCGGGGGCTCGCCGATCTCACGACCGGTGTGCCCCTGACCACCAGCACGCGGTTCGACATCGCCTCGGTCTCGAAGCAGTTCACCGCGACAGCGCTCCTCCTCCTGCAGGGCGACGGACTCCTCTCGCTCACCGACCCCGTCTCCCGCTACGTGGAGGGGCTGCCCGGATGGGCGGACGAGGTCACTCTCGAAGCGCTCCTGCACCACACGGCGCGCATCCCCGACTACTGGGTCGAACTCGATCGCGTTGGCATCGGCTTCGCCGACGCGGCCGATCAGTCGACGACGGTCGCCGCCATCGCGCGCGAGAGCGAGCGAGAACCGGGCGACGGCTACTTCTACTCGAACAGCCACTACGTGCTGCTCGCGTCGGTGATCGAGCGGGTCAGTGGCCAGTCATTGCCCGACTTCCTGGCCGCGCGGGTGTTCGGGCCGCTCGACCTCGCGATGGCCGTGGCGCCGACGGCGAGGGCGGCCGACGTCGCGATGTCGTACGAGATCGACCTGCAGCCGCTCGTGAGCGGGCTCACGGCCTACGGTCACACCGGCATCATCACGACGCCCTCCGAGCTCGCCCGGTGGGGCGACCAATACCGCACGAGCGAGATCGTGCCCGACGACCTCGCCGCCGGCGCGGTTCCCGACGGCGACGGCGCGCGGTACGGACCGGGCATCTTCCTCAACGACGACGGCACGCTCTCGCACTCGGGGCGCTGGGGCGGCTACCTGTCGAACTTCCGGGTCTCGGTCGACCGCGAGACGGTCATGGCGGTGGCCTGCAACGGCCGCGGCGCCGACCGGGCAGGGCTCGCCGAGGCGCTGTGGCAGATCTGGACGAACCCGGGCACCGAGGGGGCGAACCCCTAGCCCGTCAGGCGCGCACCGGCGCGACGCCGCGCGTCACCCCGATGAGCCGCTCCAGTGCCTCGGGGCTGGTCGTGTTCTCGGCGAGCCGGTTGGGCTTGCCCTCTCCGTGGTAATCGCTCGACCCCGTCGTGACGAGGTCGAAGCGGTGCGCGAGCTCGATCAGCCGCTCACGGCCGTCGGGCGTGTTCTCGCGGTGCCCGACCTCGAGGCCGACGAGTCCGGCCTCGACCAGGCGGGCGAGATCGTCGCCATCGACGACGGCCTCGCGGCCGCGCGTCGCGGGATGGGCAAGCACGGGGGCACCGCCGGCCTCGGCGATCATCCGCACGCCATCGAGCACGGTGGGCGCCTCGTGGGGTAGGTAGTAGCCGCCGGAAAAGTGCAGGATCGACTCGAAGGCCGCGCTGCGGTTCGGCACGATGCCGCGCGCCACGAGCGCGTCGGCGATGTGCGGGCGGCCGATCGAGACACCGCCGCTCTGCGCGAGCACGTCGTCCCACGACACGTCGTAGTCCTCCGACAACCGGGCGACCATGCGCTCGGCGCGGTTCAGCCGGTCGTCGCGCGTGCGGGCCGTCTCGCGCACGATCGCCGTGTCGTTCGGGTCGAAGAGGTAGCCGAGCACGTGCACGCTGCGCCACTCGTGCCGCGTGCTGAGCTCGATGCCGCGGATGACCTGCAGCCCGCTGCCCGCGGCGGCGGTGAGCGCTTCGTCCCACCCCGCGGTCGAGTCGTGGTCGGTGATCGCGACCGTGTCGAGCCCCGCGTCGATCGCGGCGCGGATGAGCTGCGTCGGCGTCTCGGTGCCGTCGCTCACGCTGCTGTGCGTGTGCAGGTCGATCGGGCCGCGGGTCATACCGCCATGCTACGGGCGGGCGGCTGGGCGGGTGGCCCAGCGCCGAGTGGGCATCCGGACCTCGCCTCGGGCACGGCCAGTAGGCTCAGCGCACCATGATCCGACGCTTCCTCGCCGCCGTCATCGTCGTCGGAGTCGGGTCGGCACTGCTCGTCATCGCGTGGCCGAACCTGTTCGGCCTCGCCGAGGCGCCCATCGTCGCGCAGCTCGTCTCGGTGCGAGCCCTGACTGCCGCACTCGCGGTGGGGGCGGCGGTCACGCTCGCCCTTGTGGCGATGCTGTGGGCGGGCGCCCGCCGGTTCCTCGCCGCCCTCGCCCTGCTCGCGATGCTCTTCGCCGCCGTCAACGTCGCCGTGCTGTCGACGCGCGGCTTCGGCGACGAGTCGTTCCCGACCCGAGCGCCCGCCGAGCTCTCGGTGCTCTCCTGGAACACCCTCGGCGACGCGCCGGGCGTCGACCGCATCGCCGCGCTCGTCATCGCCGAGCAGGCCGACATCGTCGTGCTGCCCGAGACCAGCCAGGAGGCGGCGATCGCGATCGCCGAGCAGACCCGCCAGCAGGGCCGCCCCATGTGGGTGTACTCCTACGCCTTCGACTACATCGCCAAGGCCCGGTCGACGAGCATCCTCGTGTCGGTCGACCTCGGCGAGTACACCGTCGACGAGTCGGTCGGCAACACCTCGGTGTTGCCCAGCATGGTGCTGCGTCCCGCCGACGGCACCGGCCCGACCATCATCGGTGTGCACCCCGTCGCCCCCATCCCCGGAGAGCTGACGAACTGGCGCGGCGATCTGCGCTGGATCGAATCGGTGTGCCGCGGCGAGCAGGTCATCCTCGCGGGCGACCTCAACGCGACCGCCGACCACTTCCGCGTCGTCGACCCCGAGGCGGGCGTCGCCGGTCTCGGCTTCGGCGACTGCCGCAACGCCGGGCTGCTCACCGGCAACGGCGCCGTCGGCACCTGGCCCACGCGGTTGCCCCCACTGCTCGGCGCCCCGATCGACCACGTGTTCGTGACACCCGACATCACGGTGACGGGGATGCGCGTCATCACGACGGAAGACGGCAGCGGCAGCGACCACCGGCCCGTGGTGGCGCGGCTCATCATCGAGTAGCGGCGGGCGGGCATCCGGCCGGTGCCAGAATGGGGGCATGACCGACGGCCAGGATGCCCCGCGCGCGACCGAGAACCGCTCGACCACCCCGGCGAGCGACACCTTCCGGCAGTACATCTCGAGCGGGTGGGCTGAGCGCCCCGCGTCGGCGACCTCGGAGCGGCCCGCCGCCGCCCGCGCCGCCGAGCGCCGCGCCCGCCTGTCGGCGCTCTACCCCGGCGTGCGCCTCGTGCTGCCCGCCGGCCCCGCCAAGCAGCGCTCGAACGACACCGACTACCCGTACCGCGCGCACTCGGCCTTCGCGCACCTGACGGGCTGGGGCGCCGACACGGTGCCCGGCAGTGTGCTCGTGCTCGAGCCGGTGGCGGGCGGTCACGAGGCGACGCTGTACTTCCGCGAAGGTGCGGGCCGCGACTCCGACGAGTTCTACGCGAACCCCGAGATCGGGGAGTTCTGGACGGGCCCGCGGCCCCCGCTCACCGATGTCGCGGTCGACCTGGGTGTCGCGACAGCGGGACTCGACCGCGTCGACGCGGTCTTCGCGGCGCTCGAGTCCGACGGCACGGTCGAGACGCTCATCGTGCGCGAGGCCGACCGGGCCCTCACCGACCGGCTCGACGGAGCGCGACTGCTCGCGGCCTCGGCCGACGCGGGCGTCGACGTCGACACCGCGCGCGACGACGAGCTCGCGCGCGACCTGAGCGAGCTGCGGCTCGTGAAAGACGCGTTCGAGATCGCCGAGATGCGCCGCGCCGTCGCCGCCACCCAGCAGGGCTTCGACGACGTCATCGCCGACCTGGGGGCGATCATGGCGCACCCGCGCGGTGAGCGCCTCGTCGAGGGCACCTTCAACCGCCGTGCTCGCGCGGAGGGCAACACCGTCGGCTACGACACGATCGCGGCGAGCGGGCCGCACGCGTGCATCCTGCACTGGACGCGCAACGACGGCCCCGTCCTTCCCGGCGACCTCATCCTCATCGATGCGGGCGTCGAGCTCGACAGCTACTACACCGCCGACATCACCCGCACCCTGCCGGTGTCGGGAGTCTTCACCGCCGTGCAGCGCCGAGTGTACGAGGCCGTGCGCGAGGCGGCTGACGCGGCGTTCGCGATCGTGCGGCCGGGCATCCGGTTTCGCGAGGTTCATGCCGCCGCCATGCAGGTGATCGCGCAGAAGACGGCCGAATGGGGCTTGCTGCCCGTGTCGGCGGAGGAGAGCCTCGCGCCCGACGCGGGCTACCACCGCCGCTATATGGTGCACGGCACGTCGCACCACCTGGGCCTCGACGTGCACGACTGCGGGCAGGCGCGGCGCGAGTTCTACATGGACGGCATCGTCGAGGCCGGCATGGTCTTCACGATCGAGCCGGGGCTCTACTTCCAGCCCGACGACCTGACGGTGCCTTCTGAATACCGGGGAATCGGTGTGCGCATCGAAGACAACATTCTCGTGACGGCTGAGGGGGCCGAGAACCTGTCCGCCGGCATTCCGCGCACGGCCGATGCGGTCGAAGAATGGATGCGGGGGCGCTAGCCGTCGTCGCGCGGGTCTCTGCGGCTCCTCCACAGGGCCGTCGAGGCACGACTTCTCCCAAGATTGCCCGCACCCCCTTGTTCGAACATATGTTCGATGAAACCATGGACGCATGGCATCACCCCAGCCCCTCGAGCACCTCGCCACGGTCGTGGCCGCGCTCGAGCGTGAGCCGCTCAACGCCGAGGCGCTGCGCGAACTGGGCGATGCCGACCTGCTCTCGCTGACCGATCTCGGCGCCAGCGCGCGTCGGCTTCTCGACACTCGCACCGCGCTCATCGCCGGCGAACTCGCCCGACGCTCGCGCCCCGAGCTCGCGCATGACGGCCTGGCCCAACGGCTCGGGCACCGAACGGCCGAAGAGCTCGTCCGGGTGACGACGGGCGAATCTCGACGCGACGCCGCGACAGCCGTCAACGCCGGGCTGCTCCTCGCAGCCGCGAGCGGTGAGCCCGGTCGGGCCGCTGATCCCGACGACCTGCCGCCCGCGCCCGAGCACCTCCGGCCGGCGATCGCCGCGGCGCGCAGCGGCATCGTGGGCGCCGCGGCGCTCGACGCCATCCGGTCGGGGCTCGGCGACCCGAACCCCGCCGTCTCCTCTGCATCACTGCGCGCTGCGTGCGAGCGCCTCGTCGAGGCGGCCGCATCGCTCGACGTCGATCGACTGCACCGCCTCGCGCGGCAGCTGCGCGAGGGCCTCGACAGCGAGGCGATCGTCGATCGCGAGCGAGCCCAGCGCGACGCCCGGTCGTTCCGGCTGACGACGCTGCCCGACGGCATGACGCGAGCGACGTGGCTGCTCGATCCCGAGTCGGCCGTTCTGGTTCGCGAGCTCGTCGATCGTGCTGTCTCGCCCAAGCGACGGACGGTGCAGTTCACCGACCCCGACGACATCGAGAAGGCCGGGCGCATCGCCGACGACGACCGCACACCCGAGCAGTACGCATCGGATGCTCTGCTCCACCTCCTCATCGTCGGCGCCGATGCCGACTCGAGCATGATGCTCGGCACCGGCGCCCCGAGCGTTCGCGTGCTCGTCACCGCTCGCGATCTGCAGCACGGCGCCGGCTCCGGGTCGTTCGAGGCCGTGGTCGGCCAGCCCTCCGGCACGGTGGTCGCGCTCCCGACGGTGCAGCGCCTGATCTGCGGGGGCACGCAGACCCCGATCCTCATCGGCTCGACCGGTCAGCCGCTCGACGTCGGGCGGTCGCAACGGTTGTTCACCGCGCGGCAGCGCGTCGCGCTGGCCGCGCGAGACGGCGGCTGTCGATGGCCCGGATGCGAGCGCCCCCCGAGCTGGTGCGAAGCGCACCACATCGAGCACTGGCAACGCGACGGCGGGCAGACCGACGTCGACGTCGGGGTGCTGCTGTGCCGGCACCATCATCTGCTTCTGCACGACCAGGGCTGGAGCATCCAGCGCGCAGGCCGGTCACCCGACTACGAGCTCGTACCCCCCGCGAGCGTCGACCCGCAGCAACGACCACGACTCATGCCCGGCCGGAGCCGGGAGTGGCAGCGCGCGCTCGCCAGCTAAGGCTTCGCGGGAGGCTCGTCGGCCGGAGCCGTGGCGGGCGTGGCCGCGTCGGGCGTCGGTGCCTCGGGCGTGGCCGTGTCGGGAGTGGCGGTGTCAGGAGTGGCGGTGTCAGGATTCGGCGCCGCAGGCGTGGCCGTGTCGGGCGCGGCGGAGGCAGCCTCGGACGATGCCGGCGCGCTCAGACCGGGTGCTCCCGCCTCGGTAGCGGACTTCTCCGGCAACGGCGGCGGCCAGGTCGACCCTCCGGCGAGCGCCTGTCGGGCCCTCACCGTCTGGTTCGGATCGATGATGATCTGATAGGTGCTCGCGAGCACCTGGTGCGTCGAACTGAAGTCGCGACGACGACGGTTCAGCGCATACGAGACGATGCCGAAGATCATCCCGAAGCCCGCACCGATGAACGCTGCGGCGAGAATGAACGAGAGCTCTGGTGCGGGCGAGAACAGGAACAGGAGCAGGCCGAAGAACAGGCCCAGCCACGACCCGCTCGCGGCCCCGGCGAGGGCGGCCCGACCGTACGACAGCCGCCCGGTGATGCGCTCCACGGTCTTCAGATCGCTGCCCACGATCGCCATGCCGGAGACGGCGAAATCGGCCTTCGCGAGTCGGTCGACGACCTTCTGCGCCTCCAGGTACGACTCGTACTCGCCCAGCACGTCACCGCGGGGAACAGACGGCGGTGCGGCGGTGCGGCGGGAGAAGAGGCTCGGATTGCTCACCGGCTCATTCTGACAGCCCGGCGATATGGTTGAGCCGTGAGCACCGCCCGAGTCTTCGTCGCACGCCTCTCCGGCTGCGCCGTCTTCGACCCCGCGGGTGATCGCGTGGGTCGGGTGCGCGATGCTCTCGTCGTCTACCGCCGCAACGACCCGCCACGGGTCGTCGGACTCGTCGTCGAGGTGCCCGGGCGTCGCCGGGTCTTCCTCTCGATCGGCCGCGTCACGAGCATGAGCGGGGGGCAGGTCATCACGACGGGTCTCATCAATCTGCGCCGCTTCGCGCAGCGCGGCGGCGAGGTGCGCGTGCTCGCCGAACTCGTCGGCCGCACCGTGACCCTGCGCGACGGCGGGGGCTCGGCGACCATCGAAGACGTCGCGATCGTCGAATCCGGCCCGGGCGAGTGGACGGTCGATCAGTTGTTCGTGCGCAAGCCCCGCACGGTGCCGACCCCGTTCTCGAAGGGCACGACGCTCTTCGCCCGGTGGGCCGACGTGATCGAAGACGCCGCCGCGGGCCAGCCGCAGAGCGCCGAGCAGCTCGTCGCCGCCTACAACGAGTTGCTGCCGGCAGACCTCGCCACCTCGCTCCTCGAACTGCCCGAGTCCCGCCGCATCGAGGTCGCCGAAGAGCTCTCCGATGACCGCCTCGCCGATGCGCTCGAGGAGATGCCCGAGAACGAGCAGGTGCAGATCCTCTCCCAGCTCGACGACGAGCGCGCCGCCGATGTGCTCGACCAGATGGAGCCGGACGACGCCGCCGACCTCATCGCCCAGCTGCCGGCCCTCCGTGGCGAAGCGCTGCTCGACCTCATGGAGCCGGAGGAGGCGGAGGACGTCCGCTTCCTCCTCTCGTACGACGCCGACACCGCCGGCGGTCTCATGACCACCGAGCCGATCATCGTCTCGGCCGACGCAACCGTCGCAGAGGGCCTCGCGCTCATCCGCCGCCATGAGCTCGCCCCCGCCATCGGCGCCGCGATCTGCGTGACCCTGCCTCCGTACGAGCCGCCGACCGGCCGCTTCCTCGGCATGGTGCACTTCCAGCGGATGCTCCGCTACCCGCCGCACGAACGTCTCGGCACCCTCCTCGATCACAGCGTCGAGCCGGTCAGCCCCGAGACCTCGGCGGCCGAGGTCTCGCGCCGTCTGGCGAGCTACGACCTCGTATCGCTGCCCGTCGTCGACGAGAACCACCGGCTGGTCGGCGTGGTGACGATCGACGACGTGCTCGACTACCTCCTCCCCGACGACTGGCGCAGCGCCGACACCGACGCCGCCCCCAGCGCGCCGCGCAAGCGCGGCCCGATCACCTCGAGGAGGTCGGGCAGTGGCGCGCCGTGACGACCCCCGGCGCTCCGGCTCGCGGCGGGCCCGTTCCGACGTGCGCCTCGACTCGCCGAAGGGCATGCGCACCCCGCTCGTTCCGCGGTTCGGCGGCGGCAACGACCGCATGGGTCGCTTCTCCGAGGCCTTCGCGCGCGGCATGGGCACGCCCTGGTTCCTCGTGGGCATGTCGATCTTCGTCACGGTCTGGCTGGTCTACAACTCGGTGGCGCCGGTCGATGCGCAGTTCGACCCCCGCGCCCTCAACTTCACGCTGCTCACCCTGATCCTCTCGCTGCAGGCCTCCTACGCCGCTCCGATGATCCTGCTCGCGCAGAACCGGCAAGACGACCGCGACCGCGTTCAGATCGAGCAAGACCGCCAGCGCGCCGAGCGCAACCTCGCCGACACCGAGTACCTCGCGCGGGAGGTGGTCGCGCTGCGGCTCGCCATGAAGGATGTCGCGACGAAGGAGTTCCTGCGCTCCGAACTGCGTGCCCTGCTCGATGAGCTCGATCGGCGCGACGACGAGAACGCCGCGCAGGCCGAGGCCGCCGCAGAAGACGACCTGGCGCGCAACGCCCGCGACCGATGAGCACCGACACTCCCGCGTCACCGCCGGCCGGTGACGATCCGGTCGCGGCGTCCTCCGCGCAGCAGGGCGCGACGGCAGACGAGGGGGGCGAGGCGCATCCGCTCGCGATCGCGGTGCGGCAGGCGCTCGCGCGGGTCATCGATCCCGAGATCCGCCGACCGATCACCGAGCTCGACATGGTGCCGCGCGTCAGCGCGCAAGGCGACCGCGTCGAGATCGATCTGCGGCTGACGATCGTCGGCTGCCCCGCCGCGGGCGCGATCGAGCGCGATGTGCGCGCCGCGGCATCCGGAGTCAGCGGCGTCGGCGAGGTGGCGGTCGACGTCGGGGTCATGGATGCCGCGACCCGTGACGCCCTCATCGCCCGCGTGCGCGGCGACCGGCCGTCGGGCCACCCGTTCACCGCCGACTCGCTCACCCGCGTGATCGCGGTCACGAGCGGCAAGGGAGGCGTAGGCAAGTCGACCCTCACCGCCAACCTGGCGGTCGCCCTCGCGGCTCAGGGGCTGCGCGTCGGGCTCGTCGACGCCGACGTCTTCGGCTTCTCGATCCCGGGCCTGCTCGGCATCGCCGACGCCAAACCGACCCAGGTGGGCGGGCTCATCATGCCGCCGCGCGCACACGGCGTCGCGGTGATCTCGATCGGCATGTTCGTGGATGCGCGAACCGCCGTCTCGTGGCGCGGGCCGATGCTGCACCGCACCGTGCAGCAGTTCCTCACCGATGTGCACTTCGGCGACCTCGACGTGCTGCTGCTCGACATGCCTCCCGGCACGGGCGATGTGGCGATCTCGGTGGGGCAGCTCATGCCGCATGCCGAGGTGCTCGTCGTGACGACACCGCAGCAGGCCGCGGCCGACGTCGCCGAGCGCTCAGGACTCGTCGCGCGCCAGACGGGGCAGACCGTCATCGGCGTCGTGGAGAACATGGCGGGGCTCGCTCAGCCCGACGGGAGCGTGCTCGAGCTGTTCGGCTCGGGCGGAGGGGCCGAGACGGCCGCCCGTCTCGAGGTGCCGCTGCTCGCGCAGGTGCCGCTCAGCATCGCACTTCGTGAGGGCGGCGACGCGGGCGAGCCGATCGTGCTGCGGCCGGGCGATGCGGCGGGCGACGCGATCGCACGGCTCGCGGGCGAGCTGGCCCAGCGCGGCCGCGGCCTCGCGGGGCGGAAGCTCGGTCTGACCCCTCGCTGACCGACGCTCAGCGCCACGGGTGGCGCGGCGAGCCAGGCGGGCGCCGCGGGTCGCGCGGGGCGGGCGCC
>NZ_JBHYEO010000018.1:15545-42599 GCF_051860105.1 Microcella sp. | reverse complement strand
AGCGGCACCGGGGTGCGCGCCTCGGTCTTGAGACGGAACAGGCCGCGCAAGGTCATGAGGTTCTCGGCCTGATCGTCGACGGCCTTCGTGTACTCGCGGAAGATGTCGTACCGCTTCGACCGCGTCGCGTGCTGGAGCCGGAACACCGTCTCCGGGTTGAACAGGTGCGGCGGCCCCTCGCGGCGCCACTGGTACTCGCCTCCGGTCTGCAGCCGCTCGTGCGGGTTGACCGGCGCGGACGCGGGGTAGGCGAGCTCATGACGCGCGGCGTTCTCGGCCGCGATCGTGTCGATGCCGACGCCGCCGAGCACGCTCGAGGTGCCCGTGAAGTAGCGGTCGACGAACTCCTGGCTGAGCCCGACAGCCTCGAAGGCCTGGGCTCCTGCATAGGAGCCGACGGTCGAGATGCCCATCTTCGACATGATCTTGAGCACGCCCTTGCCGAGCGCCTTGATGACGTTGCGCACCGCCTTCTCCGGCGTGATGCCCGTGATCATGCCCGACCGCACGAGGTTCTCGACGGTCTCCATCGCGAGGTAGGGGTTGATCGCCGAGGCGCCGTAGCCGATGAGCACAGCGCAGTGGTGCACCTCGCGCACATCGCCCGCCTCGACGATGAGACCGACCTGCATCCGCTTCTCGGTGCGGATGAGGTGGTGGTGCACCGCCGCGAGCATCAGCAGCGAGGGCACCGGAGCCAGATCGGCGGTCGAGTCGCGGTCGCTCAGCACGATGAACTCGGCACCGTCGGCGATCGCCTCGTCGACCTCTTCGCACATTGCCGCGATGCGCTTCTCGAGCGCCTTCGGGCCCTTGTCGACGCGGTACAGCCCCTTGATGGTCGTGGTGAGGGAACTGCCCGGGCGCGGATCGATGTGCTGGATCTTCGCGAGCTCGTCGTTGTCGATGATCGGGAAGTCGAGGATGACCTGACGCGCATGCCGCGGGGTCGCCTCGAGCAGGTTGCGCTCGGGGCCGAGCCCGAGACGCATCGACGTCACGACCTCCTCGCGGATCGAGTCGAGCGGCGGGTTCGTCACCTGGGCGAACTGCTGCGTGAAGTAGTCGAAGAGCAGGCGGGGGCGGTCGGAGAGCACCGCGATCGGGGTGTCGGAGCCCATCGCTCCGAGCGGCTCGGCTCCCGCCTTCGCCATAGGGGCGAGCAGGATGCGCACCTCCTCCTCGGTGTAGCCGAAGGTGCGCTGGCGGCGCACGATCGAGGCGGGCGTGTGCACGATGTGCTCGCGCTCCGGGAGATCGTGGAGGTGGATGCGCTGACCCTCGAGCCACTCGCCCCACGGCTCGAGACCGGCGAGCTGCGACTTGATCTCGTCGTCCTCGATGAGCCGCCCGTCGGCCGTGTCGACGAGGAACATCTTTCCCGGACGCAGGCGGCCCTTGCGCACGATGCGGCTGGGCTCGATGTCGAGCACGCCGATCTCGCTCGCGAGCACCACGAGGCCGTCGTCGGTGACGATGAAGCGGCCGGGCCGCAGTCCGTTGCGGTCGAGCGTCGCGCCGACGAGCGATCCGTCGGTGAAGACGAGCGCCGCGGGGCCGTCCCACGGCTCCATGAGCATGCCGTGGTACTCGTAGAAGTCGCGCAGCCCCGGGTCGATGTCGGTCTGATTCTCCCAGGCCTCGGGCACCATCATCATGATCGCGTGCGGCAGCGAGCGGCCGCCCAGGGTGAGCAGTTCGACGACCTCATCGAACGACGCCGAGTCGCTCGCGCCGGGCGTGACGATCGGGAACACGTCGCGCAGATCGCCGAAGAGCTCGGAGTGCAGCTGCGACTGGCGAGCGCGCATCCAGTTGCGGTTGCCCTGCACCGTGTTGATCTCGCCGTTGTGCGCGATCGATCGGAAGGGCTGGGCGAGCGGCCACGACGGGAAGGTGTTCGTCGAGTAGCGCGAGTGCACGAGGGCGAGCTTCGAGGTGAAGCGGTCGTCGCTGAGGTCGGGATAGAACGGCTCGAGCTGGAGCGTCGTGACCATGCCCTTGTAGACGAGCGTGCGGCACGACAGGGAGGGGAAGTACGAGCCGAGCTCGCGCTCCGCCCGCTTGCGGGCGCGGAAGGTCTGCCGGTCGAGAGCGAGGCCGGCACGAGGCTGGCCGTGCTCGTCGGTGCGCACGGAGCGCACGACGAGCTGCTCGAAGGCGGGCATGGCCTCACGAGCGAGGTTGCCGATGAGCGAATCGTCGGTCGGCACCTCGCGCCAGCCGAGCACCTCGAGACCCTCTTCGGCGATGATCGCCTCGATCCCGGACTTCTCGCTCGCGCGTTCGTCGGCGTCGGTCGGCAGGAAGGCGGTGCCGATCGCGTACTGACCGACCGGGGGGAGCTCGAAGGGCAGCACGGCGCGCAGGAACGCATCCGGGATCTGGGTGATGATGCCCGCGCCGTCACCCGTGCCCGCGTCGGAGCCTACGGCTCCGCGGTGCTCGAGGTTGCGCAGGGCGTCGAGCGCCGCCTGGATGATGTCGTGCCCGGCGGTGCCGCGCAGGGTGGCGACCATCGCCAGACCGCACGCGTCGCGTTCGCGACCCGGGTCATAGAGACCCTGGGCCGCGGGCACGGCGCTGAAGCGCTGCATCGGGGATGTGAGATCCATCAGAACCGTCCTCACGTTGTTGCGGGAACCGTGTGGGACGTCGCTGGCCCGAGGTGTGGATGCGCGCGCAGAGCGCGCCGCAGATGCCGGATCGAGTGTGGTGGCGATCCTCAATCACCTCCCGTGGCGCTCGGTGAGCGTCGCAGTCGGTGTCACGGCTTCGCGGCGGACCCGCTTGTGGCGTCGGTCGAACCGGTTGCACCGGCGGCGGCGAGAGCCTCATTGCCCTCGTCGTCGGAGTCGGTGTAGACGTCTTCGGAGTCTACCCCAGCCTCGGGCGACCACTCCCGACCCGCGACGTAGGGCGAGGGCTCGAGGCCGGTGTGCCGGCGCGACTGCACGATGATGATGATGATGCCGACGATCACCGCGATCCATGCGCCCCACACGTTCACGCGGATGCCGAGGAAGAGCTCGCTCGGGTCGAGGCGGATGGTCTCGAAGACGCTGCGACCGGCGCCATACCAGATCAGGTAGATGCCGAGCTGCTTGCCCCACTGCAGCACGAAGCGGCGCGCGAGCAGCAGGATGACGATCGCACCCGTCACGTTCCACACGATCTCGTAGAGGAACGTGGGGTGGAACAGCACGTCGTCCGGCAGGCCGACGGGGATCGCGTCGTTCGGCCGATCGATCACGAGCCCCCAGGGCAGGTCGGTGGGCAGCCCGAAGAGCTCCTGGTTGAACCAGTTGCCGAGTCGACCGAAGGCCTGCGCGAGCAGCAGGCCCGGCGCGAGCGCATCGGCGAAGCTCCAGAAGCGGATGCCCGTCACCCGGCAGCCGATCCATACGCCGAGCGCACCGCCGATGAGGGCGCCGAAGATCGCCATGCCGCCCTCCCAGATGTAGAGGGTCTTGAGCAGGTCGGCACCGGGGAAGAAGTAGTCGTCGGGGTGCGTCAGCACGTGGTAGACGCGACCCCCGATGATGCCGAACGGCACCGCGAAGAGCGCGATGTCGAGCGTGATCCACGGCTCGGCTCCACGAGCGCTGAGGCGCCGGTTCGTCAGCAGTACCGCCGCGACGATGCCCGCGAGGATGCACAGCGCGTAGGCGTAGATGTTGATGTCGAAGCCGAACCAGGTGAGCCCGATGTCGCGCAGCCACTGGCCGAGATTGAAGACCTGCCACTCGGGCGGCGGGCTCGGGATGCTCAGAGGCTGGATCACGGTGTCGAAACCTTTCACGGGCGTACAGGCACAGGGGGGCCGGAGACAGCCTAGCGGCGTGTTCCGGCGGAGAGCTCGCTCGCGACCCGAGCCACCTCGGACACGCCGCCGTGCTCGAGGGCCGCGACGAGGCGGGATCCCACGATCGCGCCATCGGCGTAGCTGAGCACGTCGGCCACCTGCTCGGCGGTCGAGATGCCCAGGCCGACGCAGGCGCTCGTCGAGCCGGCCTCGCGCAGGCGGGAGACAACGCTGCGGGCGGCCGCGTCGACATCGTCACGAGCGCCCGTGATGCCCATGGTCGAGACCGCGTAGACGAAGCCGCGGCTCGCATCGACGGCCTGCCTCATGCGCGCGTCGCTCGACGACGGCGCGGCGAGGAAGACGCGGTCGAGGTCGTGCTCGGTCGAGGCGGTCATCCACTCCGCCGCCTCGTCGGGGATGAGGTCGGGCGTGATCAACCCCGCTCCCCCCGCGTTCTGCAGATCGGTCGCGAAACGCTCCACGCCGTACTGCACCACCGGGTTCCAGTACGTCATGACCAGCAGCGGGGCGTCGACCCGGGCGCGGATGCGCTCGACGGCCTCGAAGCCGTGCCGCAGCCGGAAACCGTTGCGGAGCGCGGTCTGGGTCGCGCGCTGAATCGTGAGACCGTCCATCACCGGGTCGCTGTACGGCAGGCCGAGCTCGACGATGTCGACGCCGTTCTCGACCAGCGCGACAGCGGCGTCGACGCTCGCATCGAGGCTCGGGAAGCCCACCGGCAGGTAGCCGATGAGAGCGCCGGACGCCTCGTCGTTGCGCGTGCGGATCGTGTCGGCGACGGCGCTCACGAGGTCGCCTCGGCAGCGGCGGCATCCAGCAGCCCGAAGTAGCGTGCAGCGGTCTCCATGTCTTTGTCACCACGACCGCTGAGAGAGACCAGCACGATGCCCTCCGGCCCCAGCTCGCGGCCGAGCTCGATGGCCCCGTGCAGGGCGTGCGCCGTCTCGATGGCCGGGATGATGCCCTCAGTGCGGCTCAGCAGGCGCAGAGCATCCATCGCCTGGGCGTCGGTGACGGGTCGGTACTCGGCCCGCCCGATCGAATCGAGCCAGGCGTGCTCGGGGCCGACACCGGGGTAGTCGAGGCCCGCGGAGATCGAGTGCGACTCCATGGTCTGGCCGTCGTCGTCCTGCAGCATGAGGCTGCGGGCCCCGTGCAGCACGCCCGGACGACCCTTCGAGATCGTCGCAGCGTGGAACATCGTGTCGACGCCGTCGCCCGCGGCTTCGTTGCCCACCAGGCGAACGCCCTCGTCGTCGAGGAAGGCGTGGAAGATGCCCATGGCATTGCTGCCGCCGCCCACGCACGCGACCACCGCGTCGGGGAGTCGACCGGTGAGGGCGAGCACCTGCTCGCGCGCCTCGATGCCGATGACCGAGTGGAAGTCGCGCACCATCGTCGGGAAGGGGTGCGGGCCCGCGACCGTGCCGAGCAGGTAGTGCGTGTTCTCGACGTTCGCGACCCAGTCGCGCAGCGCTTCGTTGATCGCGTCCTTCAGCGTGCGCGAGCCGACCGTGACGGGCACGACCTCGGCACCGAGCAGCTTCATGCGCGCGACGTTGAGGGCCTGCCGCTCGGTGTCGACCTCGCCCATGTAGACGACGCACTCGAGCCCGAACAGGGCCGCCGCCGTCGCACTCGCGACGCCGTGCTGGCCCGCGCCCGTCTCGGCGATGATGCGGGTCTTGCCCAGGCGCTTGGCGAGCAGGGCCTGACCCAGCACGTTGTTGATCTTGTGGCTGCCGGTATGGTTGAGGTCTTCGCGCTTGAGGATGATGCGCGCCCCACCGGCGTGCTCCGCGAAGCGCCGCGCCTCAGTGATGATCGAGGGGCGCCCGGTGTAGGTGCGGTGCAGCTCGGCGAGCTCCTCCGCGAACGCCGGGTCGGCCTTCGCGGCCTGGTAGGCAGCGTCGAGCTCGTCGAGGGCGGCGATGAGCGACTCGGGCACGAAGCGCCCGCCGAACTCGCCGAAGTAGGGGCCGACCTGTTCGCGCAGATTCATGAGACCGCCAGGAATTCGTTGAGGGCGGCGACGGGGTCGCCACCGGTGACCAGGGCTTCGCCGACCAGCACTACATCGGCTCCTGCTCGACGGTAGTGCTCGACGTCTGCGACTCCGCTGACTGCCGACTCCGCGATGCGTACGGTGCCCTCGGGGATGCTCGGCGCCAGTCGACCGAACAGATCGCGATCGAGCTCGAAGGTGCTGAGGTCGCGCGCGTTCACGCCGATTAAGCTCGCGCCCAGGTCGACCGCTCGGCGCACCTCGTCGGCGTCGTGGGTCTCGACGAGCGGCGTCATGCCGAGCTCGAGGATGAGGCTGTGCAGCGCGTGCAGCGTCGGGTCGTCGAGGGCCGCCACGATGAGCAGCACCAGGTCGGCGCCCGCCGCACGCGCTTCGAGCACCTGGTAGGGCTCGGCGATGAAGTCTTTGCGCAGCACCGGGATGCTCACGGCCGCACGCACCGCATCGAGGTCGGCGAGGCTGCCGCCGAAGCGACGCTCCTCCGTCAGCACGCTGATCGCTGAGGCGCCGCCCTCGGCGTACTGCCGGGCGAGATGAGCGGGATCGGGGATGCTCGCCAGAGGCCCGCGCGACGGGCTCGCCCGCTTGACCTCGGCGATGATCTTGACGTTCGCGGAGCGTTGGAGGGCCCCGCGGGCATCGAGTGCCGCAGGAGCCGCGAGAGCGGCGCGCTCGACCTCGACGAGCGGGCGCTGCTCCCGGCGCCGAGCCGCGTCCTCGAGCGCCCCGGCGACGAGGCCGTCAAGCACTTAGGGGTGCACCTTCGGCTGGTACTTCGGGCCCTTGACGCCGTACCCGGCCTTCGCCATCACGCCGCCGATGATCCAGCCGACGAGTACGAGCGCGGCGCTCGCCCAGACGAGCCACGCGAGCTCGAAGAAGAACGCGACCGTGCCGATCGTGAAGCCGATGAGCATGATGGTCACGGCGGTCCAGGCGGCGGGAGAGTGTCCGTGGCCGGGGTCGTTCTGCGCGTTCATCATCACTCCTGTGAGGGTCGGTCGATTGCGGTCGAGTCTATCGTGCCGTCGGGTCGTCGCCGTCGCTCAGCGCGTCCCACGCGTCGAGCCGGTCGACACGATCACCGTCGCCCGTCGGGGCGAGGCGCACCGCATCGTAGCGACGGGTGCGCTGCGGCCAACGGGATGCCGTGAGCGCGATTCCGATGCCGATCAGGAGGGCGGCGGCACCGGCGGCGATCGCGATGCCGGGCCAGATCGAGACGGAGATCTCAGCCACGAGGGCGCTCACCCCGGTGACCCCATCGATCCCCGTCGCCTCGGTGAGCGGCGCGAGCGCGGCGGTGAGCGGATCCGCGAGCGCGGCTGCCCCGGAGACCGTGATGCCGAGGCCGAGCAGCGCCTGCAGGAGGCCGAGGACGACGCGGAAGACCGGACCGGCGAGAGCGAGAGCGCCCACGAGCGCCAGGGCGGCGATCGCGAACGGCGGCACGGCCGGGGCAGCGGCATCCCCCGCTGCGACGACGGGGCGCCCGTCATCGAGCACCACGGAGACCCACACCTGCGACCAGGCGAGGAACGCCACGGCGGCGGCGGCGACCGGCAGCAGGAGCGCCAGGGTGCGCACGCGGCGTGATCCGGGGCGCTCGGTCGCGCCCTCCCCCGTCGGCACGGCGCCCTCGAGGTCGTCCTCCGAGCGGGCCCCGGTCACGCGCCCGGCCTCTGCAGCGCGTTCGCGATCACCACGGCCCGCAGAGGGGCCGCGGCCTTCGAGAGGGTCTCCTGGAACTCCGCCTCGGGAACCGAGTCGGCCACCAGCCCGGCCCCGGCCTGCACGCGTGCGACGCCGTCGGCGAGGTAGGCGGTGCGGATCGCGATGGCGAGGTCGAGGTCGCCGGAGAACGCGAAGTAGCCGACGACGCCGCCGTACACCCCGCGGCGCGCGGGCTCGAGCTCGTCGATGATCTGCAGCGCCCGCGGCTTGGGGGCACCGCTGAGGGTGCCGGCCGGGAACGTGGCGCGGAAGACATCGATCGGCGTGACGTCGTCGCGCAGATCGCCCTCGACGCTCGAGACGAGGTGCATGATGTGGCTGAAGCGCTCGACCTGCATGAACTCGGTGACCTCGACGGTGCCCGCACTGCACACCTTCGACAGATCGTTGCGACCGAGATCGACGAGCATCAGGTGCTCCGCCTGCTCTTTGCGGTCGGCCAGCAGCTCCTCCGCCAGTTCGCTGTCGCGCTCGGGCGTGTCACCGCGCGGCCGCGAGCCCGCGATCGGGTGCGTGTAGACGCGGCCGTCGGTCACCTTCACGAGCGCCTCGGGTGACGACCCGACGATCGCATAGGGGCTGCCGTCGGCGGTCTCGAGGGCGAGCGCATACATGTAGGGCGACGGGTTGAGGGCGCGCAGCACGCGGTACACGTCGAGGGGGCTCGCGGTGAGGTCGTGGTCGAATCGTTGCCCGATCACGACCTGGAACACATCGCCGTCGCGGATGAACTCCTTCGACCGCTCGACCGCGGCGAGGAACTCGGCGGGCGTCGAGCGATGGTGCGCCATCGGTGCGGCGTCGAGGTCGATGCGCGCGATGCTCGGCTCGGCAGGCGCGGCGAGAGCAGCTTCGAGCGCGTCGAGCCGGCGCTGGGCATCCGCCCACAGCGTCTCCTCGTCGTCGACGCCGTCGCCGAGGGCGCTCGCGATGAGCGAGACGGTGCCTTGCCGGTGATCCATGACGATCAGCTCGCTGACGAAGACCATCGCGAGCTCGGGGCAGGGGAAGTCGCTCGGCGGCGCATCGGGCAGGTGCTCGACCTGCCGCACGGCATCCCACCCGATGAAGCCCACGAGCCCGCCCGTGAGCGGAGGGTGCGCGGGGTTCTCGGGAGAGCGCCAGCGGGCGTAGAGCGCGTCGAGGGCCGCGAGCGTCGTGGGGAAAAGGGTGCCGCCGAAGGCGCGCTCGGCATCGAGGGAGCCCGCGATCCACACCGCGGCGCCTTCGCGCTCGGTCAGCACGCCGAACGAGCGCACGCCCACGAACGAGTAGCGCGACCAGATGCCGCCCTGCTCGGCCGACTCGAGCAGGAAGGTGCCCGTGCGGCCCTCGGCGAGGGAGCGGTAGAGGCCGACGGGCGTGAGCGCGTCGGCGAAGAGCGTGCGGATGACCGGCACCACACGCGCCTCGCGCAGCTGCTGCGCGAACTCATCGCGAGTCGTCGTCGTCACGCCGCCGCGCCGATCGTCGGGTCGAGCGGGTCGACGTCGAAGCACGAGCGCGCCCCGGTGTGGCACGCCACCCCGACCTGCTCGACCTGAACGAGCAGGGTGTCGCCGTCGCAGTCGAGCGCAGCACCGCGCACATGCTGCACGTGCCCGCTCGTGTCGCCCTTGCGCCAGTACTCCTGCCGCGACCGGCTCCAGAAGGTCACGCGACCCTCCGTCAGAGTGCGGCGCACCGCCTCCGCATCCATCCAGCCGACCATGAGCACCTCGCGCGAGTCGTGCTGCTGGATGACGGCGGGCAGCAGCCCGGCGCCGTCGAAGCGCACCCTGGCCAGCACGGCGTCGATATCGAGCTCGCTCATCGCACGCTCATCCCCTCTGCGCGCAGCGCATCCTTGACCTGGCCGACCGTGAGCTCGGCGTTGTGGAACACGCTCGCGGCGAGCACGGCGTGCGCACCCGCCCGCACCGCGGGGGCGAAGTGCTCGAGAGCCCCCGCGCCGCCCGACGCGATGACCGGCACGGTCGACACGTCGGCCACCGCCGCGATGAGCTCGAGATCGAAGCCGGTCTTGGTGCCATCGGCATCGATGGAGTTGAGGAGGAGCTCGCCGGCACCCCGCTCGATAGCCTCGCGGGCCCAGTCGATAGCGTCGATGCGCGTGCGCTCGCGCCCGCCGTGCGTGGTCACGACGAATCCGCTGGGCGCCGCGGCATCGCGGGTGACATCGAGCGAGAGCACGCAGACCTGCGCGCCGAAGCGATCGGCGATCTCGTCGATGAGCGGCGGGCGGCTGATCGCGGCGCTGTTCACGCCGATCTTGTCGGCGCCGTGCGCGAGCAGGCGCGCGACGTCGTCGACCGTGCGCACCCCTCCTCCGACGGTGAGCGGGATGAAGACCTGCTCGGCCGTGGCCTGCACGAGATCGAGCATCGTCGCGCGGTTGTCGACCGTGGCCTTCACATCGAGGAACGTCACTTCATCGGCACCCTGCTCGTAATAGGTGCGCGCGAGCTCGATCGGGTCGCCGGCGTCGCGCAGATCGAGGAAGTTGACCCCCTTGACCACGCGGCCCGCGGCGACGTCGAGGCACGGGATGACCCGGACGGAGACGGCCATCAGATGCGGGCGGCGTGGATCGAGCTGACGAGGATGGCGCGGGCACCGAGGTCGTACAGCGCGTCCATGACGTGATTCGTCTCGTCGCGCGGCACCATCGCGCGCACCGCCACCCACGAGCCGTCGGCGAGCGGCGACACCGTCGGCGATTCGAGCCCCGGCGTGATGGCCTGCGCGCGCTCGAGCAGCTCGCGCGGCAGGTCGTAGTCGATGAGAACATACTGCCGCGCGACGAGCACGCCCTGGAGTCGACGCTGCAGGGTCGCGATGCCGGCACGCTCGGGCTGGGCGCTGATCAGCACCGCCGTCGACTCGAGGATCACCGGGCCGACGATCTCGAGGCCTTGAGCGCGCAGAGTCGAGCCCGTCGAGACGACGTCGGCGACGGCATCAGCGACCCCGAGGCGCACGGCGGATTCGACCGCGCCATCGAGACGGATCAGCTGCGCCGTCACGCCGTGCTGCGCGAGGAATTCGCCGACGAGACCCGGGTAGCTGGTGGCAACGCGCGTGCCGGCCAGGTCGGCGAGCTCGGCGACCGTGCCGGGAGGGGCGGCGAACCGGAAGGTCGAGTCGCCGAAATCAAGGGGCTGGATCTCGACGGCGGCCGAGCCGGAGTCGAGCAGCAGATCGCGGCCCGTGATGCCGACGTCGAGCGCGCCCGAACCGACGTAGGTCGCGATGTCGCGCGGACGCAGGTAGAAGAACTCGACCCCGTTCCGCGGGTCGGCGACCGTGAGGGCGCGCGGGTCGCGACGACCCGCGTACCCCGCTTCCACGAGCATCTCGACGGCGGTCTCGGAGAGCGATCCCTTGTTGGGTACCGCGATTCTCAGCATGGTCTGGTCTCTTCGGTGACGGCGCGCCCGGTCGGGGCGGCGGGGTGGTCTAGAGGTGCTTGTAGACGTCGTCGAGCGTGAGGCCCTTCGCGACGAGGAGCACCTGCAGGTGGTACAGAAGCTGCGAGACCTCCTCGGCCGTCGACTCGTCGCTCTCGTACTCGGCGGCCATCCAGACTTCCGCGGCCTCCTCGACGATCTTCTTGCCGATCGCATGGATGCCCGCATCGAGTTGCGCGACGGTGCCCGAGCCCTCGGGGCGCAGGCGCGCCTTCTCGCTCAGCTCGGCGAACAGGGCGTCGAAAGTCTTCACTGGCCCAGGCTACCGGCCCGGCGCCGGGAGGACGGCCGTCTAGGAGACGCCCAGCAGGTCGATGACGAACACGAGGGTCTTGCCGGAAAGGCGATGCCCGCCACCGGCGGGGCCGTAGGCGAGATGGGGCGGGCACACCAGCTGACGGCGGCCCCCGACCTTCATGCCCGGGATTCCCTTCTGCCAACCCGCGATAAGGCTGCCGAGCGGGAAGTTGATCGACGACCCGCGATTCCACGAGGCGTCGAACTCCTCGCCGGTCTCGAATTCGACGCCCACGTAGTGCACGTCGACGGTCGATCCGGGAGCGGCCTCGGCGCCGGTGCCGACGACGAGGTCGGTGATGACGAGGTCGGTGGGCGCGGGGCCCTCGAAGAAGTCGATCTCGGGCTTCGTGTTCTGGCTCATACCACCATCCAATCAGACCTGGCCGGGCGTTCCGTGCGCGTGCGCTTCGGCCGCGGCGCGCAGCTCGACGATGGCCGCCTCGACGCTGTCGCGCCCGTACACGGCCGAGCCCGCGACGAAGGTGTCGGCGCCGGCCTCGGCCGCGACGCGGATCGTGTCGAGTGTGATGCCCCCATCGACCTGCAGCCACACGTCGAGGCCGTGGCGATCGACCGCCTGCCGCAGCGCGCGGAGCTTCGGCATCGTCTCCGGCATGAACGACTGGCCTCCGAAGCCCGGCTCGACGGTCATCACGAGAACCTGATCGAACTCGGGCAGCAGATCGAGGTAGGGCTCGATGTCGGTGCCCGGCTTGACGGCGAGGCCCGCTCGACTGCCGCGGTCGCGCAGCGCCCGCGCGGTCGAGACGACGTCGTCAGCCGCCTCGGCGTGGAAGGTCACCGAGAACGCGCCGAGCTCGGCATACCCCGGCGCCCACCGGTCGACGTCGCTGATCATGAGGTGCACGTCGAGCGGGATCGGCGCGATCGCCTGCAGCCGGCCCACCATCTGCGGCCCGAACGTGAGGTTCGGCACGAAATGGTTGTCCATGACGTCGACGTGCACGAGGTCGGCGCTCGCGATGCGCTCCACATCGCGCTGCAGGTTGACGAAGTCGGCCGAGAGGATGCTCGGGTTGATGCGCACGGTCACGTCGCCAGCGTAGCGACGCAGGCGCGTGCACGCCGCGCGCCGCTCGGAGCCAGGGCTGCTCAGCGACGGGTCAGCAACTGGATGAACATCGCATCGGTTCCCTGCCGGTGCGGCCAGAGCTGCGCGGCCCCGTTCGGGAGCTCGCCGAGGTCGAGCGGGGTGCGCGTGATGCCGGCGAGCACGGTCCGCGCGTCGAGCGGGACGACGTCGGCGGGGTGCTCGGCGAGGAGGGCATCCACGATCGCCGTCGTCTCGTCGGGGTGCGGAGAGCACGTGACATAGGCGAGCACTCCCCCGGGTCGGAGTGCCGAGAGCGCGCTGCGCAGCAGAGCGGCCTGCAGCGCGGCGAGCGGGCCGACATCGTTCTCGCCCTTCCGCCATCGCGCCTCCGGTCGACGACGCAGGGCTCCCAAGCCCGTGCACGGGGCATCGAGCAGAATGCGATCGAACTCCCGAGGGTGACGGGATGCCAGATCACGGCCGTCCTCGACCCGCACCTCGACCGTCGGATCGACGGCGCGCAGGGCGCGGCGCACGAGCTCGGCGCGCGCGGGAACGAGCTCGTTGGCTGTGAGCATCGCACCACCCGCTCGCGCTTCGGCGGCGAGCAGCGCTGCCTTGCCCCCCGGACCGGCGCACACGTCGAGCCAGCGCTCCCCCGCCGTGATCGGGCGTGCGCGACTGAGGGCGAGCGCGGCGAGCTGCGAGCCTTCGTCTTGCACCCTCGCCGCGCCGACGGCCACAATCGGATGCGCTGCCGGGTCACCTGCGGCGGAGCGGGCCCCGACCGGCGAGAAGCGCGTCCGGTCGCCGAGCGCCTCGGCCGTGCTGAGCCCGGGCAGCGCCACCAGCGTGACTCTCGGCGGGGCGTTGTCGGCGACGAGCAGGTCGTCGAGCTCGCTCTCGCGCCCCTCACGAGCGAGGGCGGAGCGGAGTGCGCGGACGATCCAGGCCGGATGCGCGTGGGCGATGCCCTTGCGCTCGTCGGGGTCGGTGACCCCCTCCAGGAGACGCGCGGTCCACGTGGCGTCATCATCCCGTGAGATCGTGCGGAGGACGGCGTTGACGAATCCGGTCGTGCGCGCCGCACGGGCCCGACGGGTGAGTTCGACGGTCTCGCCGACGGCGGCATGCGCCGGAGTGCTCATGCCGAGCAGCTGGTGCGCTCCCAGGCGCAGCACATCGAGCGCCACAGGGTCGATCGCCGCGATGTCGCGCCCCGCGGCGCGCGCGATGATCCGGTCGTAGTGCCCGCGGCGACGCAGCGTGCCGTACGTGAGCTCGGTCGCGAAGGCGGCATCGGCGCCCGTCAGCCGGGCGCGGCGCAGACGCGTCGGCAGCAGCAGGTTCGCATAGGCATCGTCGGCCGCGACCGCGCGCAGCACGTCGAAGGCCACCTGGCGCGGCGTCGCGGTCGAGCGCGCTCGCGCCTTCGAGCCGTCCGACTGCTCGCGGGACGTCACGAGAACACCGGGTCACGATCAGCCGGCAGCCCGCGAGCCCAGTCTGCCGCCGCCATCGCGGGCTTCCCGGCGGGCTGCACGCGCAGCAGCTCGAGCGGTTGCGTGGCCGTGCCGACCAGTACCCGGCCGCCCTCGCGGCGCACGGTGCCCGCGGGCAGTGCCGCGGCATCCCGCGCGATCGCCGCCTCGAGCACCTTGATCGCCTGATCGCCCCACAGCGTGAAGGCGCCGGGCTCGGGCGTCACGCCGCGCAGTCTCGCGTGCACGGCCTCCGCGGGCTCGGTCCACCGCAGTGCGGCATCATCGCGGCCGAGCTTGGGAGCGACGGTCACCGCGCCCTGCTGCCGCTGCGCGACCGCAGTGCCCGCTGCCAGGGAGTCGACGACCTCGCGCACGAGATCGGCGCCCGAACGGCTCAGCTCGTCGAGGAGCGAGCCCGCGGTGCGGTGGGCGCCGATGGGAGTGGTCAGGCGGGCGTACCAGTCGCCCTCGTCGAGGCCTTCGGTGAGCTGGAAGACGGTCGCCCCGGTCTGCGCGTCACCCGCGATCACGGCATGCTGCACGGGAGCCGCCCCGCGCCATCGCGGCAGCAGCGAGAAGTGCAGATTGATCCAGCCGAGGCGCGGCCAGCTCAGCAGTGGCTCCCGCACAAGGGCGCCGAAGGCAACGATGACCCCCAGATCGACCGTCAGGGTCAGCAGCTCGTGCCCGATCTCGCTCAGTCGTCGCGCGGTGATCACCGGGAGGTCGAGGCGCTCCGCCTCCACCGCGACCGGCGTGGGCGTGAGCACCCGCTTCCGGCCCTGCGGCGTGGCCGGTCGGGTGATGACGCGCACGATCTCATGCTCGGTCGCCGCGAGCGCCGTCAGGGTCGGAACGGCCGCGGCGGGGCTGCCGGCGACGATGAGACGCAGAGCGGTCATGACCCCATTCAACCGGATGCCCGCTCTCGGCCCGACCGCGGCCGTGCGATGACGGCCGCGCCCGACTCACGCGAGCGGCCTCGCACCGGGGTCGTCGAACGGCTCGCTGTCGTCGAAGCGCACCCGCAGTGCGGGCACGCGACGGCGAGGAGGCGAACCCGGCACGCGCGTTATGCGAGCCGTGGCCCCGCGAACGATCTCGGCCTTCAGACGAACGGCAACCTCGGCACCGCGGGCGTAGTCGAAGCGCGCGATGGCCCGCACGCGCCCTTCATCGAGTTCGATCGGACCGAGCACATCGACACCCTCGAGATCGGCGAGCGATGCCGTGGCGCGCGCGACCGCCTCGGGCGTGCCCGCGAGTGCCGCCACCCGGACCGCGGGCGGGAACCGGAGCAGTCGCCGGTCGCCGAGCTCGGCGGCGGCGATGCGCTCCGGATGCCCCGTCGCCAGCGCTGTCGCCACGGCGCCCCCGACACCGACGAGCAGCACAGGAGCGTCGGGTGCCGCGAGCGCCGCGGCATTGCACCACCACCGCACGCAGTCTTCGATGACGCGGAGGCTCTCGCGCGCCAGCATTCCCTCGCCGTCGAGCAGCAGGACCGCGCGATAGCCTCCCGCGACGAGGGGCTCAGCGCCGCGCGTCGCAACGACCAGCGTGCGCCCTCCGGGCGCCGACTGCACGGGGGTCTCGCCGTCGGAGACGATGACCCGAGCGCCGGGGAAGGCGCGGCCCAGCTCGTCGGCGGTCCGTGCCGAACCGCGGCCGACCGTGCGCCACCGCTCGCCGTCGCAGGTCGCGCAGCGCCATCCCACCGCGAGGGCGCCGCACCAGCGGCACGAGGCTGCAGCGCCCGCTCGGGGGATGCCGAGGGGCCCGCGGCACGACGTGCATCGCGCTGTCTCCCCGCACTCGGTGCAGGCGATGCGCGGGGCGTACCCGGGGCGGGCCACCTGCACGAGCACCGGACCCTGCTGCAGGGCATCCGCCACCGCCCGCCAGGCTGAGGAGGGGATCCGCCCGCGCGCCTCGTCACCCCCGGTCTGCTGCGCGGTCGGCGTGATGCGGCGGCGCCAACGGCCGAGCGGCTCGACTGCGGTGAGCCAGCCCAACTCGACGAGCCGCTGCACATCGGTGCTGCGCGCGTGGGCGGCGAGCACGAGCGAGCATCCCGTCTCCTCCTGCCGCAGCAGTGCCAGATCGCGACTGTGGACGCCCGGAGCGTGCGGCTCGACGTGCAGCCCGTCGCCGTCGTCCCACACCGCGACGAGCCCGAGCGCGGGAGCGGGCGCGAGCAGCGCCGACCGGTTGCCGATCACGATGACGGGTCGGGGCTCGAGCGTGCGCAGGAACGCACGGTAGCGATCGGCGGCGGGTTGGGTCGCGTCGATGCGCGCGGTATCGTCCGGCCCCGCGAGAAGTGCCAGGCACGTCGAGAGATGGTCGAGGTCGCGGTAGTCGGGAACACTGACGATCGCACTTCGGCCGGCGGAGAGGGTCGCGACCGCGAGCTCGGCGAGCGTGCGCACGGCGGCCGGCACCCACACATCGGGGGCGATCTCGACGGGATGCGGGATGCCCGTGAGCGCGATGCGACGGCCATCGGCCGCGTCTCCTCCCGGAACCATCGCGAGGGGCACGGCGTCGAACCGCAGCGCGGCGGCCACGGCATCGGGGGCGTACCCGCTGATCGGCGGGGCGACGGGCCGCGCGGCATCCCTCGCCCGCGCAGCGGCATCCGACTCGGCGCGGCGCGCCAACCAGGCCTTCTCGACGCGCACCTGCCGGGGCGGAACGGCCACGCGCACAAGGTCGCTCGCGACCCCCGCTGCGCGATCCGCCGCACGCCGCACGAGGCGCCACACACCGGCGTCGAGCACCGCGGCAGGGGACACGACCTCATCGAGCTCGCTCAGCACCCCCTCGTAGCCGACCTCGTCGGCCACCTCGACGATGTACCCCTTCGCCTGCCGACCGGCCGACCTCAAGGGGACGAGCACGCGCACACCCGGGACGGCCTGCTCGCGCCACCGCTCAGGGATGCGGTAGTCGAACAGCCGGTCGAGCTGAGGCAGGGGGGAATCGAGCAGCACCCGGGCGATGGATGCCGGCGGCACGATCAGAGACCGGCCTCCGTGCGCAGCGCGTCGACGCGGTCGAGGCGCTCCCACGTGAAGTCGGGCAGCTCGCGACCGAAGTGGCCGTAGGTGCTGGTCTGCGCGTAGATGGGGCGCAGCAGATCGAGATCGCGGATGATCGCACCGGGCCGCAGATCGAAGACCGTGCGGATCGCCTCGATGATGCGCTGCTCATCGACATGCGCGGTGCCGAAGGTCTCGACGTAGAGACCGACGGGGGCGGCTGTGCCGATCGCGTACGCGACCTGCACCTCCAGCCGATCGGCGAGCCCGGCCGCGACGGCGTTCTTCGCGACCCAGCGCATCGCGTAGGCGGCCGAGCGGTCGACCTTCGACGGGTCTTTACCCGAGAATGCTCCCCCGCCGTGCCGCGAGGCCCCACCGTAGGTGTCGACGATGATCTTGCGGCCGGTGAGACCTGCATCGCCCTGGGGCCCGCCGATCTCGAACCGACCGGTGGGGTTGATGAGCACCCGGGGCGAGCTCGGGTCGAATCCGGCGTCCGCGAGAACGGGCTCGATGACCGTGCGTCGCACCTCCTCGCGCAGCTGATCGGTGGCGACCGCGGGCAGGTGCTGAGTCGACAGCACGACCGTCTCGACCGTGCGCGGCACAGCACCCTCGTACCCGATCGTCACCTGGGTCTTGCCGTCGGGCGCGAGGTAGTCGAGTACGCCCTCCTTCCGCACCGCCGCGAGACGCTCAGCGAGACGGTGCGCGAGCCAGATCGGCAGGGGCATCAGCTGAGGGGTCTCGGTCGTCGCGTAGCCGAACATGATTCCCTGGTCCCCGGCCCCCTGCACGTCGCCCGCATCGGTGCTCGAGCCCTCGCGCGCCTCGAAGGCGGCGTCGACTCCGGCCGCGATATCGGGCGACTGCTCGCCGATCGAGACCGAGACGCCGCACGAGCGGCCGTCGAACCAGACGTCGCTCGAGGTGTAGCCGATGTCGGTCACGCGCGTGCGCACGATGCCGGGGATATCGACGTAGCCGCTGGTCGTGACCTCTCCCGCCACGTGGACGAGACCGGTCGTGACGAGGGTCTCGACGGCGACCCGGCTGTGCGGGTCGACCTCGAGGAGGGCGTCGAGGATGCTGTCGGAGATTTGGTCGCAGATCTTGTCGGGATGCCCCTCGGTGACCGACTCGGAGGTGAACAGTCGCAGCGCGGTCATGAGCGTCTTCCTGGTGTGATGGATCGATGGAGGCGGCATCCTCCGGGATGCGCGGCTACGCGAGCAGGTCGAGGATACGGTGCGCCACCGACGCCTTGTCTCCGGCGGCGCGCGCAACCACGTTACCGGCGCCGTCGAGCACGATGACGGTATTGGTCGCGGACCCGAAGCCCTCGGCCCAGCCGACCCGGTTGACGACGAGCAGATCGACGCCCTTCCGTGCCGCTTTCTCCGCACCGATCTGCAGCAGACGCGCATCGTCCGGCTCGGTCTCGGCCGCGAAGCCGACGATGCGCTGGCCCGGTCGCCGGCTCGAGGCGAGCCCCGCGAGCACGTCGGGGGTGCGCTCGAGGCTCAGGGTCAGGGTCTCCCCCACGGCGTCCTTCTTGATCTTGCCCTCGGCGATCGCGACGGGGCGGAAATCGGCGACAGCGGCGCTCATGATGATGATGTCGGCGTTCACCGCATGCTCGCGCATGGCCGCATCGAGCTCCGCCGCAGTGCCCACCTCGACGAGGGTCGCGGCCGCCGGGGCATCGACCTCGAGATGGGCCGCGACGAGCGTCACGGCCGCGCCGCGTGCAAGAGCCGCTCGTGCGAGGGCGGCCCCCTGGCGTCCGCTCGACCGGTTGCCGAGGAACCGCACCGGGTCGAGGGGTTCGCGAGTGCCCCCCGCTGAGATAAGGATGCGCCGGCCGACGAGATCGCGCGGTCCGACCACCGCGAGCGCGGCGGCCGCGATCTCCTCCGGCTCTGACATACGGCCCGGTCCGACGTCGGTGCCCGTGAGACGGCCGGAGTCTGGTCCGACGATCGTCACCCCGCGCGACCGCAGGGTCGCGATGTTGGCGACGGTCGCCGGATGCTCCCACATCTCCGTGTGCATCGCGGGAGCGATGACGAGCGGGGCTGAGCTCGCGAGCACGGTCGTGCCGAGCAGGTCGCCCGCGAGTCCGGTGGCGAGCGAGGCGATCGTGTGCGCGGTCGCCGGAGCGATCACGACGAGATCGGCGCGTTGCCCGAGAGCCACGTGCCGCACCTCGGCGACACCCTCGTAGAGGTCGGTGTGCACAGGATTCCGGCTGATGGCCTCGAGAGTCGGGCGGCCGACGAACTTCAGGGCACCTTCCGTCGCGACGACGTGCACGTCATGCCCCGCCACGACGAAGGCCCGTGCGACGCCCACGGCCTTGTACGCCGCGATCCCGCCCGTGATGCCGAGCACGACCGTGAGTCGACCCGCAGCATCCGGCATCGGGGCGGTCATGCCGGTGAGCGCCTAGTCCGTGAGGCGGGTGAGGACGAGCTTGTCCTCGTTGATCTCGTGCAGCGCGACTGAGAGCGGCTTGTCGTCGACCGTGGAATCGACGAGGGGGCCGACGTTGTCGAACAGGCTGCCCTCGTGCAGATCGGCGTAGTAGTCGTTGATCTGGCGAGCACGCTTCGAGGCGAAGATGACGAGCTGGTACTTCGAGTCGACCTTCGACAGCAGCTCGTCGATGGGGGGCTCGATGATGCCCGAGTTCTTGTCAGCCATGGGTGTCTCGCTCTCGTTGCGGCGCCGTGCTCTGCTCGGCGATCTGGTCTAGCGGGCCGAGCCGGCGCGACCCGGTGGGCGCGCTCCGCCGCTGGGCACTATGAGCAAGTCTACGACCTCCTGCGCCGCACGGCGCACATCATCGTTCACGACGAGCTCGTCGAACTCGTCCTGCGCCGCGAGCTCGACCCGCGCGGTCTCGAGGCGGCGCGCCTGCTCCTCGGGAGACTCCGTGCCGCGGCCGAGGAGGCGACGCACGAGCTCCTCCCAGCTCGGAGGAAGGAGGAACACGAGAACGGCATCCGGCATCGCCGCGCGCACCTGTCGTGCACCGGCCAGATCGATCTCGAGCAGCACGCTGCGGCCCGCGGCGAGAGCGGCTTCGACAGGCGGCTTCGGGGTGCCGTAGCGCGACGCGTTGTGCACGACCGCCCACTCGAGCAGTTCGCCCCGCTCGATGAGCGCGTCGAAGCCGGCATCGTCGACGAAGTAGTAGTGCACGCCGTTCTGCTCCCCCGGCCGCGGTGCGCGCGTTGTTGCAGAGATGCTGAGGAGCACATCGGGATGGTGCTGCCGGATGTAGCCGGAGACGGTGCCCTTGCCGACGGCGGTCGGGCCCGCGAGAACCACGAGGCGCCCACGACCCGCCCCGGCCTCGCGCGCACGCAACCAGGCGCGCAGGCGGGTGCGCTGGCGGTGACCCAGACCCCCGAGCCGCTTCACGGGCGAGATGCCCAGCATCTCGAGCGCGGCGTCGACGCGCCGGGGGCCGAGCCCTCGCAGAGTCCCCAGCAGCTCGGCGACGCGCATCCCGGCCTCAGGGCCATCGGGCGCGCCCCACGCCTGCTCCGCGACCTCGAGCGCGCTGCGCTCACCGGAGCGGACCGCATCCTTCACGACCGCTCGAGCGCGACGGGCGGCGACCGCCGCGCGTGATGCCGCCGCGCGGTCGACCTCGGGCATCGGCGTCGTCACGCCGTGAGCTCCGCCCGGTGGGCATCGAGCGCCGCTGCGAGACCGTCGGGGCCGGCGGAGAGCACGCTGCGGGTGACCGTGGGGATGACCGAGCCGGCGGCGACACCGTACACGTTCGCGAGCTCGCTCAGCCGCGAGCCCTGGTAGCCGAACCCCGGCCCGAGCACCGGTGTGTGCTGCAGGAGCACGGGATCGATGCCGCTCGTCGTGATGGGCTCGGTCGCGCCGATGACGACGCCGATCGACCCCCAGCCGCTGGCGCCGGCGTTGCGCACGGCGACGTCGCGGGCGAGTTGACCCGCGACCGAGCGGCCGCTGCCGCTCACCGACTGCTGCACCTCGCGCCCCTCGGGGTTGGAGGTCGCGGTGAGCACGAAGACACCCTTGCCGTGCTGCTCGGCGAGCTCGATGACGGGGTCGAGCGAGCCGAGACCCTGATACGCCACCGCCGTCATCGCATCCGACTCGAGCGGGGATCCCGGTGCGAGCCAGGCCTCGCCGTACGCGGCCGCCGTCGATCCGATGTCACCGCGCTTGACGTCGGCGATCACGAGGAACCCGCCCTGCCGTGCTGTCCGGATGACGTCCTCGAGCACGGCGTAGCCCGCTGCACCGAAACGCTCGAAGAAGGCGGCCTGGGGCTTCACGATGCCGACCCGGCCGTGCGCCGCCTCGAGCGCGGTCATGGCGAGCGAACGCGCGCCCTGCGGGTCGTCAGGCAGCCCCCACTGCCGCAGCAGCGAGGCGTGCGGGTCGATCCCGAGGCACAACCGGCCGTGGGCATCCACGACCGATCGCAGGCGATCGCCGAAGGGCATCATGCTCGAGCCGCCCGCGCGATCGCGTAGTCCTGCAGGCTCGTCACCGACACCGGCTCCGTCGCCGTCTCGAGCGAGGCGACGGCCGCGCCGACGGTGGCGATCGTCGTGAACAGCGGTTTGTCGGCCGCGACGGTCGCCGTGCGGATCTCGATGCCGTCGGCACGCGCCGAGCGGCCCGAGGGCGTGTTGATGACGATGTCGACCTCGCCCGCGTTGATGAGGTCGACGATCGACGGTTCGCCGTCGTCGGCCCCGCTGTGCTTGCGCACGACGCGCGCCGCGATGCCATACCGCGCGAGCACCTCGTTCGTGCCCTCCGTGGCCCACAGCTCGAAGCCGAGCTGGTGCAGGCGCAGGGCCGGCAGCACGACGGCGCGCTTGTCGCGATCGGCCACCGAGACGAACACGACGCCCTGCTTCGGCAGCCCGCCGTACGCCGCGTCTTGACTCTTGGCGAACGCGCGCGGGAAGTCGCGGTCGATGCCCATGACCTCGCCGGTCGAGCGCATCTCGGGGCCGAGCACCGAATCGACGATGACGCCCTCGCGCGTGCGGAAGCGCTTGAACGGCAGCACTGCCTCCTTGACGGCCACGGGGGCGTCGAGCGGCACGCTCGAGCCGTCGCCCGCCGGCAGGAGGCCGTCGCCGACGAGCGAGCGGATGCTGCGGCCGGTCATGACGAGCGACGCCGCCTTCGCGAGCGGGATGCCGAGCGCCTTCGACACGAAGGGGACGGTGCGCGAGGCGCGCGGGTTGGCCTCAAGCACGTAGAGCACGCCCGCGCCGATCGCGAACTGCACGTTGAGGAGCCCGCGCACGCCGATGCCCGCGGCGATGCCGCGCGTCGCCTCGCGCACGCGGTCGATCACGGAGGCTCCGAGCGTCACGGGCGGCAGGGTGCACGCCGAATCGCCCGAGTGCACCCCGGCCTCCTCGATGTGCTCCATGATGCCGCCGATGTAGAGCTCGTCGCCGTCGTAGAGCGCGTCGACGTCGATCTCGACGGCGTCGTCGAGGAACCGGTCGACGAGCAGCGGCAGCTCGGGGCCGATGATCGCTTGATCCTTCACCCGGTCGAAGTAGCCGACGAGGCTCGCGCTGTCGTACACGATCTCCATGCCGCGGCCGCCGAGCACGAAGCTCGGCCGCACGAGCACCGGATAGCCGATCTCCTCGGCGATCTGCACGGCGCTGTCGACATCCGTCGCCGTGCCGTTGCGCGGCGCCGTGAGTCCGGCCGCGTCGAGGATGCGCGAGAAGGCCCCGCGCTCCTCCGCGAGGTCGATCGCGTCGGGGCTCGTGCCGAGGATCGGGATGCCCGCCCGCTCGAGCCCGTGCGCCAGGCCGAGCGCGGTCTGGCCGCCGAGCTGCACGACGACGCCGACGAGCTCGCCCGTCGCCGACTCGGCGTGGATCACCTCGAGCACGTCTTCGAGCGTGAGCGGCTCGAAGTAGAGGCGATCGCTCGTGTCGTAGTCGGTCGAGACCGTCTCGGGGTTGCAGTTGATCATGATCGTCTCGAACCCGGCGTCACGCAGGGCGAAGCTCGCGTGCACGCACGAGTAGTCGAATTCGATGCCCTGGCCGATGCGGTTCGGCCCGGAGCCGAGGATGACCACCTTGCGGGCGGCGCTCGGCGCGACCTCGGTCTCGTCGTCGTAGCTCGAATAGTGGTACGGCGTGAGCGCCGGGAACTCGCCCGCGCACGTGTCCACGGTCTTGAAGACCGGCCGCACGCCCGCGTCCCAGCGGGCCGCGCGTACGGTTCCCTCGTCGAGGCCGCGCAGCTCGCCGATCTGGGCGTCGCTGAAACCGTGATCCTTCGCATGCCGGATCACCTCGGCGGTGAGCGCCGGCGCAGCCGCGATCTCGTCGGCCACCTCGTTGATGAGCGCCATCTGGTCGAGGAACCACAGGTCGATCCCGGTCGCGGCGAAGAGCTCGTCGATGCTCGCGCCGGCGCGCATCGCCTGCTGCACGGTCACGATGCGGCCGTCGGTGGGGATGCGGGACGCGGCGATCAGCGCATCCCTGTCACCGGGCTCGCCTGCCCAGTGGAAGCTGCTGCCGCGCTTCTCGAGGCTGCGCAGTGCCTTCTGCAGGGCGGTCGTGTAGTTGCGGCCGATCGCCATCGCCTCGCCGACCGACTTCATGGTCGTCGTGAGCTCGACGTCGGCGCCCGGGAACTTCTCAAAGGCAAAGCGCGGCACCTTCACCACGACGTAGTCGAGCGTCGGCTCGAAGCTCGCGGGCGTCACCTTCGTGATGTCGTTGGGGATCTCGTCGAGCCGGTACCCGATCGCGAGCTTCGCCGCGATCTTGGCGATCGGGAACCCCGTGGCCTTCGAGGCGAGCGCGCTCGACCGCGAGACGCGCGGGTTCATCTCGATGACGATGACGCGGCCCGTCGCGGGATCAACGGCGAACTGCACGTTGCAGCCGCCCGTGTCGACGCCGACGTCGCGGATGATGCGGATGCCGATGTCGCGCAGGTTCTGGTACTCGCGGTCGGTGAGCGTGAGCGCCGGGGCGACCGTGATCGAGTCGCCCGTGTGCACGCCGACGGGGTCGACGTTCTCGATCGAGCACACGACGACGGTGTTGTCGGCGTTGTCGCGCATGAGCTCGAGCTCGTACTCCTTCCAGCCCAGGATCGACTCCTCGAGCAGCACCTCGGTGGTCGGCGACTGGTGCAGGCCGTCGGTCACCATGCGGATCAGCTGCTCGCGGTCGTGCGCGAAGCCCGAGCCGAGCCCGCCCATCGTGAACGAGGGGCGGATGACGAGCGGGTAGCCGAGGTCGTCGGCGAAGGCGACGGCCTCGTCGACCGTGTGGGCGATGTGGCTGCGGGCCACGTCGGCACCCGCGTCGAGCACGAGCTGCTTGAACAGCTGGCGGTCCTCCGCCTTGTGGATCGCCTCGAACGACGCACCGATGAGCTCGACGTCGTATTTCGCGAGGATGCCCCGCTCGTGCAGCGCGATCGCCGCGTTGAGGGCCGTCTGGCCGCCAAGGGTCGGGAGCACCGCATCCGGCTTCTCTTTCGCGATGATCGCCTCGATGACCTCCGGGGTGATCGGTTCGATGTAGGTCGCGTCGGCGAAGTCGGGGTCGGTCATGATCGTCGCCGGGTTCGAATTGACGAGGATCACCCGGATGCCCTCCGCACGCAGCACGCGGCAGGCCTGGGTGCCCGAGTAGTCGAATTCAGCCGCCTGGCCGATGACGATCGGGCCGGAGCCGATCACCAGGACGCTGGTGATGTCGTCGCGCTTGGGCATCAGGCGGTGGCCTTTCCGGTGTGGGCGACGACCATGTCGTGGAACCGATCGAACAGATAGGTGGAGTCGTGCGGCCCGGCCGCGGCCTCGGGGTGGTACTGCACCGAGAAGGCCGGGATGTCGAGCGCGCGCAGGCCCTCGACCACCTGGTCGTTGAGCCCGATGTGGCTCACCTCGACGCGGCCGAAGCCCGCGGGGCTCTCGACGACGCCCTCGAGCGGGGCATCCACCGCGAAGCCGTGATTGTGCGCCGTGATCTCGATACGACCCGTGGCCTTGTCGAGCACCGGTTGGTTGATGCCCCGGTGGCCGTAGGGCAGCTTGTAGGTGCCGAAGCCGAGGGCCCGGCCGAGCAGCTGGTTGCCGAAGCAGATGCCGAAGAAGGGCAGCCCGTCGCGCAGAACGCCCTGCAGCAGCTCGACGTGCGCGGCGCTCGCCGCGGGGTCGCCAGGGCCGTTCGAGTAGAAGACCGCGACGGGGTGGATCGCGCGCAGCTCGTCGAGGGTGACCGATTGCGGCAGCACGTGCACCTCGAAGCCGCGCTGAGCGAGCTGCCGCAGCGTCGACTCCTTCACTCCGAGATCGAGCACCGCGAGGCGGCCGATCGACGGCCCCTCCGCCGGGATGACGGTCGCGTGGTCGACCGAGACCTCGGCCGAGAGGTTGCGGCCCGTCATCTCGGCCGACGAACGCACGATCGCGAGCTGCTCGTCGTCGCTCAGGGCTGCCTCCGCGCCCGAGAAGATGCCCGCGCGCATCGCCCCGCTCTCGCGGATGCGGCGGGTGAGGGCGCGTGTGTCGATGCCGCTGATGCCGACGATGCCCTGGCCCTCGAGGTCGTCGTCGAGGCTACGCGTGGCACGGTGGTTCGAGACCCGTCGCGCGGGGTCGCGCACGACGAAGCCCTCGACCCAGATGCGACGCGATTCGGGGTCGTCGTCGTTCATGCCGGTGTTGCCGATGTGCGGCGCGGTCATGACGACGATCTGGCCCGCATAGCTGGGGTCGGTCAGGGTCTCCTGGTAGCCGCTCATACCGGTGGCGAAGACGGCTTCGCCGACGGTGCGGCCCTCGGCGCCGTAGCGGCGCCCGACGTACCGGGTGCCGTCCTCGAGCACGAGCACGGCCGGGGATGTGGTCACGATGAGATTCCTTCTGCGGGATGGTCGGCGGAGGCCGGGGTGAGCGCCTGCACCGCGGCGACAAAGGCGGAAGCCTCAGCGGCGTCGGGCAGGCGCAGGTAGCTGTCGACAGGGCTGTCGCCGAGCATCCAGCCGATGAGCACGAGGCCGTCGCGCTCGACGACGCGGTCGATCGTCCAGGTGGCGCGGCCCGCACCCCTCAGCGATGCCGGAGAGATCAGGATGGGTCGCTGACCGCGCACAGCGAGCACGACCCCCTCGGGATGCACCGCCGCGGTGACCCGGGCGCGGAAGCCGAGCCCGTGCACGGCGATGCGCTCGAGCGGCTCGTCGGCGACCGTCGTCGCAACGTACCAGCCGTCGGCGACGAGGGATGCGGAACCGAGCGCCTCGAGCGCCGGCACGGGCCGGGCGACGTCCGACTGCCGCCGTCGGCGGCTCGCCCAGCCGTGCAGCATGAGCGCGAACACCCCGAGGATGACGAGGGCGATGATGAGGGTGGGCAGCAGCCTATCCACGGGCGACCTCCTGGTGAGCGGCCGCGACGACCTCGGGCTCGACGAGCGCGCCGTCATCGACGGTGAGCACCCCGCGGTGCACGGTGTGCACGACGCGACCCGGGAGCTGCCGGCCGAGATACGGAGTGTTGGTGCTGCGACCGCGCAGATCGGCGGTGCTCCACGCACGGGCATGCGCCGGGTCGACGAGGGTGATGTTCGCGGGCGAGCCGATCTCGAGCGGGTGGTCGTAGCCGTCGAGCCGCCCGATGCGCGCCGGAGCGGTCGACAGCACGCGGGCGACATCGCTCCAGCTGAGCATCCCCGTGTCGACGACGGCCTGCTGCACCACGCTGAGCGCCGATTCGAGGCCGACCATGCCGAAGGCCGCCTCGGCCCAGGTGCACTCCTTCGCCTCGACGGGGTGCGGAGCGTGGTCGGTTGCGACGATGTCGATCGTGCCGTCGGCGAGAGCGGCGCGCAGCGCGTGGACGTCCTCGTCGCGGCGCAGCGGGGGGTTCACCTTGAAGCGCGCGTCGTAGCCGCGCGCCAGTTCCTCCGTGAGCAGCAGGTGGTGCGGGGTGACCTCGGCCGTGACCGCGATGCCACGGGCCTTCGCCCAGCGCACCACGTCGACAGAGCCCGCGGTCGACAGGTGGCAGACGTGCAGGCGGGCACCCACATGCTC
>NZ_JBHYEO010000018.1:0-15532 GCF_051860105.1 Microcella sp. | reverse complement strand
GAGGAGCACGTCGCGCGCGATGATCGCCTCCTCCGCCACGGCAGGCCAGCCGGCGAGCCCGAGCTCGCCCGAGAGCACGCCCTCGTTCATCTGGGCTCCGACGGTGAGGCGCGGCTCCTGAGCGTGCTGGGCCACGACACCGTCGAAGGTGGCCACGTACTCGAGGGCGCGACGCATGAGCAGCGGGTCGTGCACGCAGTGCCCGTCGTCGCTGAAGACCCGGACGCGCGCGGTCGACCGTGCCATCGCGCCGATCTCGGCGAGCTGCTCGCCCCCGAGGCCGAGCGTCACGGCGCCGACGGGACGCACCTCGGCGTAGCCGTGGCGCTCGCCGAGCCGCTGCACCTGCTCCACGACGCCTGCGGTGTCGGCGACGGGCGAGGTGTTCGCCATGGCGTGCACGGCCGTGAACCCTCCAGCGGCCGCCGCACGGGTGCCCGTGAGCACCGTCTCGCTGGCCTCTCCCCCGGGCTCGCGCAGATGGGTGTGCAGGTCGACGAGGCCGGGCAGGGCGACGAGCCCGCGGGCGTCGATCACGCGCTCGTCCGTCTCGGGCGAGAGCGAGCCGCGGGCGGCGATGAGACCGTCGCGGATGCGGATGTCGTCGACGTGCGCGCCGAGGAGGGCGGCGCCGCGGATCAGGAGGCCGGTCATCCTTCGCCCCCCGTTGCCTCGGGCGAGCCGGTGGATCCCGCGACGAGCAGGTAGAGCACGGCCATGCGGATCGACACCCCGTTCGTGACTTGAGCGAGCACCGTCGACCTGTCGGAGTCGGCGGCAGCGGACGAGATCTCCAGTCCCCGATTCATCGGGCCGGGGTGCATCACCATCGTATCGGGGCCGAGCACGGCGAACCGCTCGGCCGTGAGACCCCACACGCGCGCGTACTCGCGGGCGCTCGGGAAGAACGCATCACGCATGCGCTCGCTCTGGATGCGCAGCATCATGACCGCATCCGGAGCCGACGCGAGCGCGTTGTCGAGGTGCTCATGCACCGTCACGGGCCACTGCGCGACGCCGTGCGGCAGGAGCGTGCGCGGGGCCACGAGGTGCACCTCGGCGCCGAGCGTCGTCAGCAGCCAGACGTTCGATCGAGCGACGCGCGAGTGCAGGATGTCGCCGACGATCGCGACGCGCAGGCCGGCGAGGTCGCGGCCGCGCGCATCGTCGCCGAACCGCCGCGCGCGGATGGTGAAGGCGTCGAGGAGCGCCTGGGTGGGGTGCTCATGGGTGCCATCGCCCGCATTGATGATCGCGGCATCGATCCAGCCGGCGTGGGCGAGCTGATGCGCGGCACCCGAGTCGTGATGGCGCACGACGATCGCATCGGCGCCCATGGCCGCAAGGGTCTGCGCCGTGTCTTTGAGGCTCTCGCCCTTCGACACGCTCGAACCCTTGGCGCTGAAGGTGATGACGTCGGCGCTCAGACGCTTGGCGGCCGACTCGAACGAGAGCCGCGTGCGCGTCGAGTCTTCGAAGAACAGGTTGACGACGGTCTTGCCGCGCAGCGGGGGCAGCTTGCGCACCTCGCGGTCGGCGGTCTGCGCCATGTCCTCCGCGACGTCGAGGATGCGGATGGCCGTCTCGCGATCGAGGTCGCGCGCGCTCAGAAGGTGCCTCATGGCTCGATCGTCACCTCGTCGATGCCGTCGACCTCGGTGAGACGAACCGCGACGCGCTCGCTCGTGGCGGAGGGCAGGTTCTTGCCGACGAAGTCGGCGCGGATCGGCAGCTCGCGGTGCCCGCGATCGACGAGCACGGCGAGCCGCACGACGCGCGGCCGCCCGTGGTCGACGAGCGCATCGAGCGCCGCGCGAATGGTGCGGCCCGAGTAGAGCACGTCGTCGACGAGCACGACGATCGCATCGTCGATGCCCTCGGCGGGGATGCGCGTCGGCGCGGGGGTACGGGTGGGAGTGCGCGCGAGATCATCGCGGTAGAGCGTGATGTCGAGCGCGCCGGCGTTCGAGACCCCTGGCTCGATCTGGTCGACGATGCGCTGGATGCGGTCGGCAAGCGTCGCGCCCCGGGTCGGGATGCCGAGGAAGACGAGCCGACCGTCGCCGCGCCGGCTCTCGAGCACTTCGTGGGCGATGCGGCGCAGAGCGCGCGTGATGTCAGCGTCGTGCAGCACGGTGCGTGCGGCCACTCTGACCTCCTTCCCCGCCTCACAGGACGGTGCTTAAAGGACGTCGAACGCGCTCAGTCTACCGGCATCACCCCCAGCGCTTGAGCAGGGCGCGCTCGCCGAGCCCGACGAGCGCATCGGTGGTCTTGCCGAGCACGCCGAGCAGGATGATCGCGAGGAACAATCGGTCGATGCGCCCGTTGTTCTGCGAGTCGATGAGCAGGAACCCGAGACCCATCGACGAACCGGCCAGTTCCGCAGCCACCAGGAACAGCCACGACTGCGCGAGCGCGAGCCGCAGGCCGGAGACGACGGAGGGCACGACGGCCGGCAGTTGCACCGCGGTGAGCAGCCGGAACCGTGTGAGCCCGAAGGCACGGCCGGCCTCGACGAGGTGAGGGTCGACGTGGCGCAGGGCTCCGGCGACGGTCGTGAAGACCGGGAAGGCGGCGCCGATGGCGATGAGAGTGATTTTCGGCGGCTCGAAGATGCCCATGAGGATCACGAGGAGCGGCAGCCAGGCGAGGGACGGCACGGCCCGCAGTGCTCCGAGCATCGGGTTGAGCAGCTTCGACGCGAGCGGTGACAGCCCCACGAGCGCGCCCAGGGCGAGCCCGATGGATGAGCCGATCGCGAACCCGATGAGCACGCGCTGCACCGAGATGAGCACGTAGGTCGTGAGCTGACCGGTCTGCGCGAGCTCGACGGCCGCGAGCACGACCTGCGGCGGCGAGGGCAGCAGGTAGTCGGGAACCGACGGCGACTCGGCGGCGATCCACCACGTCGTGAGGAGCAGCACCGGCACGACGAGCCCGAGCAGCACGGTCCCGAGCGTCGCCCTCGAGCGCGAGGACTCGGAGATCGCGGTTCCGGAGGCGGAATAGCCGAAGCTGCTCACGAACTGGAAGAGCGACGCCGAACGGCGCCCCTCGGTGGAGGGGCGCCGGACGGGAACGCCGCCGCGTTCATCGAAGCTCATGCTCAGGCGATCGCGTTCGGGTCGGCCGCGAGGGCGAAGGTGTCGTTGAACAGCGCGTCGAGCGCGTCGTCAATGAGCTGCTGGTTCGGCACATCGCCGCTCTCGACGAAGATCGGGCCGATGATCTCGAGCACGTCGCGCTGCGTCTGGCCGGGAACGCTGTCGATGTCGATGACCGTGCGGGCGATGGTCGCCTCGGCGATCGCGATGTCGATGCCGGCCACCTCGGCGAGGATCGCCGCGGTCTCCTCCGGGTTCTCGAGCGCCCAGACGCGGGCCTTTTCGTAGGCGTTCACCACGAGCTGCGCGAGGTCGGGGTTGGTGGCAATGAACTCCTCGGTCGCGTTGAGGAAGCCGTAGGAGTTGAAGTCGACATTGTCGTAGATGATCTCGGCGGCACCGTTGTAGACCGACGTCGAGAGCAGCGGGTCGAGGCCCGACCACGCGTCGACCGCACCGGTCTCGAGCGCCGTCTTGCCATCGGCGTGCTGCAGGTTCTGCAGGCTGATGTCGTCGAGCCCGAGACCCGCCTCAGCCAGCGCCTGGAGAAGGAAGAAGTACGGGTCGGTGCCCTTCGTCGCGGCGACCGTGCGGCCGGCGAGGTCGGCGACCTCGGTGATGTCGCTCCCGGTCGGCACGGCGATCGCGGCCCAGTTCGGCTGCGTGTAGATGCTGATCACCTGGATGGGGCTGCCGTTCGAGCGGGCGAGCAGCGCCGCGGAGCCGGCGGTCGAGCCGACGTCGATGGCGCCCGCGCGCAGGGCCTCGTTGGCCTTGTTCGAGCCAGCCGACTGCACCCACTCGACGGCGACCTCGTCGCCGAGTTCGGCCTCGAGCCAGCCCTGGTCCTTGATGATGAGGCTCAGCGGGTTGTAGGTCGCGAAGTCGAGCGTCAGCGTCGTGTCGCTCCACTCGGCTCCCTCGGTCGGCTCGGGTGCAGCGGTACCCTCACCCGCGACGCAGCCGGTCATGGCCATGGCGGCCACGGCGACGGTCGCGGTCAGCAGGGTCAGACGGGTGCGGGTGCTCATGATGGCCTTTCGGTTGCCGGTCGGTCGACCGGGTCGGGGTGGAGCAGGGTGGTGGGTGGTGCGGTCGAGGGCGGCTATCCGCTGTGGTGGCTCGGCACGCCGAGTGCGTCGAGCAGCTTCGCGCGCAGGCGCGTGAGCACGACCGAGGCGCGGTCGCGCGGTCGCGCCCCCGGCACATCGAGGATCATGCTGATCGTGGCGCCGGGCCGGTCGCGCCGGGTGCCGAGCAGCACGATGCGGTCGGCGAGGGCGAGCGCCTCATCGACATCGTGCGTGACGAGCACGATCGTGGCCGGTTCGGCCCGGTGGATGTCGACGAGCAGATCCTGCATCGTCAACCGGGTCAGGGCATCCAGGGCCCCGAAGGGCTCGTCCAGCAGCAGCACACCCGGCCCGCGGGCGAGGGCCCGGGCGAGCGACACACGCTGGGCCATGCCTCCCGAGATTTCCCGCGGCTTGAGGTCGGCCGCGTGCGACAGCTGCACGAGCTCGAGCAGCTCGGCGACGCGCTCTGCGCCCTGCCGGCGGTCGACGCCGCGCGGCAGTCCGAGCTCGACGTTGCGCGCGACCGTGCGCCACGGAAGCAACCGGGGCTCCTGGAACGCGACGGCAGAACGCTGATCAGCCGGCGCGACGGGCGTGCGATCGATCGTCAGCGTGCCGGCGGTGGGGCGGTCGAGGCCGCTGATCTGACGCAAGAGCGTCGACTTGCCGCAACCGGAGGGGCCGAGCAACGCGACGATCTCGCCGGGGGCGATCTCAAGCTGGATGTCGCGCAACACGATGCGCTCCTCGCCGCCGCGCGCGGCGGGGAAGGTGCGGCCGACACCGCGCAGCGACACCGGCAGAGCCGGGGATGCGGTGACGAACGTGCTCGAGACGGAAGGCATGACGCCACCGTAGGAGCGGCTCCCGGCAGGCGGCAAACCCGCCCGACACGCGACGACACGGAGTGCAACAGAACGTCACACAGGGGCGATCACCGCCCGATGCTCAGGCCCGGACGTCCTCCGCGATCGAGCCGAGCACGCCGTTCACGAAGGGCGCACTGTCGTCGGTCGACAGCACGCTCGCGAGCTCCATGGCCTCGGCGATCGCCACGGCGGTCGGGATCTCGGGGTTGTCCCGCAGCTCCCACGTGGCCATCCGCAGGATCGCACGGTCGACGACGGGCATGCGGGCGAGGGTCCAGCCGAGGGCGTGCTGCTCGATGAGCGCGTCGATCTCGTGGCGCGACTCGTCGACGCCGCGCACGATCTGCTCGGCGTACGGCCAGCTCGACGCGCGCTGCGGGGCGGCCGCTGCGCGTCGGGCCTCTTCAGCGAGGATCTCGACGATCGGCACCTGCCGAACATCGGCGATGTAGAGCATGTCGAGAGCCCGCTTGCGAGCTTTGCTGCGGGCGCTCACTACTCGCTGACGCGGCCCAGGTAGTCACCGGTACGCGTGTCGACCTTGACCTTGGTGCCGGTCTCGAGGAACAGCGGCACCTGGATCTCGTAGCCGGTCTCGACGGTCGCGGGCTTGGTGCCGCCCGTCGAGCGGTCGCCCTGCAGGCCCGGCTCGGTGTACGTGACCTCGAGCACCACCGAGGCGGGAAGGTCGAGGTAGAGGGGCGCCCCCTCGTTCATCGCGATCGTGACGATCTGGTTCTCGAGCATGAAGTTGGCGGCATCGCCGACGACCGAGGCGGGCACGGTCACCTGCTCGTAGTCGGTCGTGTCCATGAAGACGTAGTCGGTGCC
The DNA here is from genome assembly GCF_051860105.1 of Microcella sp. GTDB lineage: Bacteria > Actinomycetota > Actinomycetes > Actinomycetales > Microbacteriaceae > Microcella. The sequence continues at coordinate 9,649 of NZ_JBHYEO010000018.1, read as the reverse complement.
GTCCTGGTACAGGTACTGGTAGTCGCGGCGGTCGACGGTCGCGAAGTCGACCTTGGTGCCGGCGTTGAAGGTCTTGTCGACGACCTTGCCGCTCATGACGTTGCGCATCTTGGTGCGCACGAACGCTCCGCCCTTGCCCGGCTTGACGTGCTGGAACTCGATGACGTTCCAGAGCTGCCCGTCGAGATTGAGCACGCTGCCGTTCTTGATGTCGTTCGTGGTCGCCATGAGTGTCAGAGTTCCGTTCCGGTGAGAAGCAGGGAGAATCGGCACGCGCGAGCGCGCCGCCGCGAAAGTCTAGTCGACCGCCGCGAGCGCGCCCCTACGAGCGGCGCAGCAGGTGGTCGAGCGCGAGGCGGTACGACCCGAAGCCGAAGCCCGCGATCACGCCGGTCGCGACGCCCGAGATGACGCTCGTGTGCCGGAACTCCTCGCGCGCGTGCGGGTTCGACAGGTGCACTTCGATCACGGGGATGCCCGCCTCGGTCACGAGGGCGACCGCGTCGCGCAGGGCGTAGCTGTAGTGCGTGAAGGCCGCGGGGTTCAGGATGACCGGCGTGCGGGCATCCACCGCCTCATGCAGCCAGCCGATGAGCTCGGCCTCGTCGTTCGACTGCCGCAGGTCGATCTCGACGCCCTCGGCCGCGGCGCCCAGCTCGGCCCGCAGCTCGTCGAGCGTCGCGGTGCCGTAGATCGTCGGCTCGCGCGTGCCGAGGCGGTTGAGGTTGGGCCCGTTGAGCACGAGCACGCGGGTGACGGCGGTCATGGCGTCACCCTACCGGCGCGGGAGCTCACTCCCCCACCTCCTGGTAGGCGGCGAAGAGCATCGACTCGTCGGTGCCGTTCAGCACGCGCGGGCGCGCCACATCATCGAGCACGATGAATCGCAGCATGCCGGCGCGGGCCTTCTTGTCGCGCTGCATGGTGGCGAGCAGGGTCTTCCAGCGGCCGAGCGGGTAGCCGGTCGGGAGGGTGAGCGAGGCGAGGATGCGCCGCGTGCGATCGACCTGCTCGGCCGGCAGCGAGCCCGCGAGGTGCGAGAGCTCGGCGGCGAAGACCATGCCGATCGCGATCGCCGCGCCGTGCCGCCAGCGGTAGCGCTCCGCGTGCTCGATCGCGTGGCCGAGGGTGTGGCCGTAGTTGAGGATCTCGCGCCGCCCCTGCTCGGTGAAGTCGTCGCTCACGACGGCCGCCTTCACCCGGATGCTGCGCTCGATCAGGTCGCGGAAGACCGGGCTCTCGCGGTCGGTCGCGACGCTCACGTCGGCCTCGAGCAGCTCGAGGATGACGGGGTCGGCGATGAAGCCGCACTTCACGACCTCGGCGAACCCGGCCAGGATCTCGTTCTGCGGCAGGTCGGCGAGCAGATCGAGGTCGACGAGCACCGCGGAGGGGGCCCAGAAGGCGCCGACCAGGTTCTTGCCCTCGGCCGTGTTAATTCCGGTCTTGCCGCCCACGGCGGCGTCGACCATGCCGAGCACGGTCGTGGGCACCTGCACGACCGCGATGCCGCGCAGCCACGTCGCGGCGACGAAGCCGGCGAGGTCGGTCGTGGCTCCCCCGCCCAGGCCGACCACGGCATCCGTGCGCGTGAAGTCGGTCTGGCCCATGATCTGCCAGCAGAACGCGGCGACCTCGATGCGCTTCGCGCCCTCGGCGTCGGGCACCTCGGCGAGCAGCACCTCGACGCGGCCCGCGAGCCGCTCGCGCAGCGCTTCGGCCTGCGCGGCGAGCGGAGGCGCGTGGATGACGAGCACCTTCGCGGCCGCCGGCGGCAGAACGGCGGCGAGGTCGTCGAGCAGCCCACGACCAACGCGCACCTCGTAGGGCGAGGCTCCGGTGACGGGGATGACGGTCGTATCGGTCATGATCCTCCGGCCGCATCGGCGCGCTCGCGCGCCCACTCGGCGATCTCTTCAGCGATGTGGTCGATGGGGCGCGACGAGGTGTCCCACGTCGCGGCGGCGAGGGCCGTGTAGGTCGGCATACGGCGCGCGACGAGGTCGACCCAGGCGCCGATGCCGTCGCGCACGAGCGGACGGGTGTCGGGGTCGAGGCGCTCGGCGGCCGCCTCGGGCGTGATCGTGAGCAGCACCACGGGCCGGCCCTCGAGGGCCGCGGCCACGCTCGGGGTCATGACGGCGCCCCCGCCGAGCGCGACGACCGCGCCCGGCTGGCGAAGGGCATCCGCCACCGCCGCGGCCTCGAGGCTGCGGAAGGCCGCCTCGCCCTGGGTCGAGAAGATCTCGGGGATCGGCCCGTGCGCGTCGACGATCTGCCGATCGGTGTCGATGTACGGGGCCTCGAGAATGCGCCCGAGGCGCTTGCCGACCCGCGACTTTCCGGCGGCCGGCGGGCCGATGAGCACCACGAGCGGGCCGGGGCCCGTCGCCGGAGCCTCGGCGTCAGCCACGGCCGTCGGAGACCGCCGTCGTGAGCGTCGCGGGGATCGCCGCGAGGTAGCCCTCGAGGTTGCGCCGGGTCTCGGCGATCGAGTCGCCTCCGAACTTCTCGAGCACGGCTTCGGCGAGCACGAGCGCGACCATGGCTTCGGCCACGACGCCCGCCGCGGGCACCGCGCACACGTCGGATCGCTGGTGATGAGCAGCGGCGGCTTCACCCGTCGAGGTGTCGACAGTGCGCAGCGCGTGCGGCACGGTCGCGATGGGCTTCATGCCCGCGCGCACGCGCAGCACCGTGCCGGTGCTCATGCCGCCCTCGGTGCCGCCCGCGCGATCGCTCAGCCGCTCGATGAGGCCGTCATCGACGACGAGCTCGTCATGCGCGGCCGATCCGCGGCGGCGCGTGGTCTCGAAGCCGTCGCCGACCTCGACGCCCTTGATGGCCTGGATGCCCATGAGCGCGGCGGCGAGCTTCGCATCGAGCCGGCGGTCCCAGTGCACGTACGAGCCGAGTCCCGGGGGCACGCCGTAGGCGAGAACCTCGACGACACCGCCGAGCGTGTCGCCCTCCTTGTGCGCCGCGTCGACCTCGGCGACCATCGCCGCGCTGGTCTCCGCGTGCAGGCATCGCAGCGGATCGGCGTCGAGCCGGTCGACGTCGTCGGGAAGGGGCAGCGGGGCGTCGTCGGGCACGCGCACGGGCCCGATCGCGAGCGTGTGGGCGACGAGCCGGATGCCGAGCTCGTTCAGGAACGAGCGGGCCACCGCGCCGAGGGCCACGCGCGCCGCGGTCTCCCGGGCGCTCGCCCGCTCGAGCACGGGCCGCGACTCGTCGAAACCGTACTTCTGCATGCCGACGAGATCGGCGTGCCCGGGTCGCGGCCTCGTGAGGGGCGCTCCACGCGCGCCGGTGAGCTCGGCCGGGTCGACGGGGTCGGCGCTCATGATGGTCGTCCACTTGGGCCACTCGGTGTTGCCGATGCGCAGCGCAATGGGGCTGCCCATGCTCACACCGTGGCGCACGCCGCCCGAGATCGTCAGCGCGTCCTGCTCGAACTTCATGCGGGCACCGCGCCCGTAGCCGAGCTTGCGGCGCTGCATATCGGCCTGGATGGCCTCGCGCAGCACGGGCACGCCCGCGGGCATCCCCTCGAGCACGGCGATCAATTCAGGGCCGTGGGATTCCCCGGCGGTCAACCAGCGCAGCATGCCTCCATCCTCCCACGACCGGCCGGGGCAGGATGCCGGGAGAGACCTCAGGCGTCGTCGAGCGCCGCCCGCATCGCGGCCTCGACTCCCGCCTCATCGCCGAGCGGCGAATCCGTCTGGCCGGAGACGAAGAAGCGCACCTGGCGAACGGCCTGGTGCAGCAGCATGTCGCGACCGGAGGCGACGCGCCCGCCGACCGCGAGCCACTGCGCCGCGAGCGGTCCGGGCCACGGGTGGTAGGTCACGTCGAGCGCGACGGCCGTCGTCCGGGCGTCGAAGGGCAGCTCCTGGCGCAGCGCGACCCCGTTGGGGAGCGTCCAGGCGACCACCTCGGCACCCTCCACCACGTGCTCGAGGTCGGCGAGCCGCACGGCATCGAGCTCGAGCCCCAGCTCATCGGCGAGCGCGGTGATCGCCCCCGTGCGCGCCGGCTCCCGCACGGCGACGGTGACGCTGCGAACGCCGAGCCCGTCGAGGGCGACGAGCACCGAGCGCGCCGTCGCGCCCGCTCCCGCGATGACGGCATGGTGCGCACTCTCGAGCCCGGCGTCGCGCAGCGATCGCTCGATACCCGCGACATCGGTGTTGCGCGCGATGCGGCGCCCATCGTCGGCGAGCAGGAGCGTGTTCGCCGCGCCGGTGAGCGCCACGGCGTCGTCCCACTCGTCGGCAAGGCGGTACAGCTCCTCCTTGAGCGGCATCGTCGCCGAGAGCCCGAGCCACGAGCGGTCGAGGCCGTCGACGAAGCCCTGCAGCTCGTGCTCGCGCACGTCATGCCGGTCGTAGACCCAGTCGAGCCCGAGATGGCGGTAGGCCGCGGAGTGCAGCAGGGGTGACAGGGAGTGCTCGACGGGGTGCCCGAGCACGGCGAGCCGTCTCCTACTCACAGTAGACAGCGTTCTCCTCGCTCGCCCGGCACCAGGCGCGCAGCTGGGCGACCCCCTGCTCGTGCTCGGCGAGGGTCTCGGAGAACTTCGTCTCCCCGGTCGCCAGATCGATCGTCACGAAGTAGAACCACGGCCCCTCGGCGGGGTTCAGGACGGCATCGATTGCGAGGTCGCCCGGAGCCGCGATCGGACCGATCGGCAGTCCCTCGATGGCGTAGGTGTTGTAGGGGTTGTCGGCATCGAGCGCGTCTCCGCTCGACCAAACCGACCCCGTCTCGCCGGCACCGTACTGGGTGGCCGAGTCGAACTCGAGTCGCCATCCGCCCGCGAGTCGATTCTCGATCACCCGCGAGACGCGGTAGAAGTCGTCGGGCAGTCGTGCTTCGCGCTGGATCAGCGAGGCTTTCGTCAGCACGGTGTGGCGGTCGTCCACCGCCACGCCAGCGGCGTCGAGGCGCGAGAACATCTCATCGACCAGCGTGCGGATGTGGTCTTCTGCGGTGGTGCCGGGCTCGAACGTGTAGGTCGCCGGGAACAGGTAGCCCTCGATGTTCGGCGCGATGTCGGGCACCCCGTAGATCGAGGGGTCGGCGATGGCCGCTTCGTAGTCGGCGAGCGGGATGCCGGTGCCGGCCGAGAGCGCCTCGATGACCTCGCCGGCGCGCAGCCCCTCGCGCACGGTGGCGCTCAGCTCGACCTTGTTGGCCGGGTCGAGAAGAGCATCCAGCGCCGACTGGGCCGACATCTCCTCCTCCAGTCGGTACGTGCCCGGGATGAACGCGATCGAGTCGTCCGCGAGCAGCAGGTCGTAGAACGCATCGAACGTCTTGGTGACACCCTGCTCGACGAGCGAGGTCGCGACATCGGCGCCGATCTCACCCGCGTAGATGGTGACGAGCACCTCCGCGCCGTTGCCCGTGCCCTCGAAGTCGTTGGGCAGCTCCCATCCCAATAGCTCGCGCACCTGCGACTCGTAGTTCGTCCAGACGTACCAAGCGCCCCCCGCACCGATTCCGAGCAGCAGGGCGAGGATTCCGAGCACGACCCACGGCCAGCGGCGCCGTCGGCTCGGAGCGCCGTTCGAGGGTCCGCGACCGCGTCCGCCTCGACGCCCCGCGCTCTCCCGTGCGGCGCGACGGCTGGTCGGCGGCGCGTCGTCGCTGGAGGCCGTCGTCGTGGGGCTGGGCTCACCGCTGGGCTGCGAGCGGAAGATGTCGTCCCAGGGATCGGTCTCGGTCACGCGGTCGGTCGTCCTTCGTGCGGCTCGACGAGCGCGCCGGGCGGGTTCCCGGTCGAGCGCTCGAGGTCGAGGGCGTGCTGGAGCAGGATAACAGCGGCCGCTTGGTCGACCACGGACCGGGAGTTCTTGGCGGTGCGGCCGGCATCTCGCAGACCGCGCGCGGCGCTCACGGTGGTGAGCCGCTCATCGACGAGGCGCACGGGCACGTCGAGCTCGGCCGCCAGCTGCTCGGCCACATCGCGCGAGTCGGCGGTCGACGCGGTCTCGGTCCCGCTCAGCGACAGCGGCAGGCCGACGATCACCTCGATGGCGTCGTGCTCCTCGACGAGATGACGGATGCCCGCGACGGGCTCCTCGCGCCGGGCGAGCGTCTCGACCGGGGTCGCGAGCATGCCGTGCGGGTCGCTGCGCGCCACGCCGACGCGGGCCCGGCCCACGTCGATGCCGAGCCGCACGCCGGTGCGCACGGTCAGCGCCGCAGCTCCGCGAGCACGGCCTCGATCGCCGCGGGGATCGCCGACGGGTCGGCGCCCCCGCCCTGGGCGAGGTCGTCCTTACCGCCGCCACCACCGCCGAGCACGCCCGAGGCGGCGCGCGCGAGCGCTCCTGCCTTCGCCCCGGCATCGCGGGCCGACGCGGTCGTCGCGACGATGACGGTCGCCTTGCCCGCGACCTCGGCGGCGAGCACGACGACCGCGGCGGTCTCGGTCAGGCGGCCGCGCACGCTCGTGGCGAGCATCCGAACATCGTCCGCCGATCCGAGCGTGCCGAGGTTCTCCGCGACCACGGTGTACGCACCGAGCGGGGAGGCCGCCGCGACGAGCGCGGGGACGCGCTCGGTGAGCCGTGCCGACTCGTACTGGGCGATGGTCTTCTCGGCGGCCTTGAGCTGCGCGCTCAGGTCGGCGATGCGCTCGGCGAGCTGGTCGCGCGGCGTCTTGAGGCTGCTCGTGAGCTGCTGCACGAGCGCGCGCTCGGCCGCGAACTCGCGGAACGCCTCGAGGCCCACGAGCGCCTCGACACGGCGGTTGGTCGAGCCGACCGACGATTCGCTCACGAGGCTGATCATGCCGATCTCGGCGGACGCGCCGACGTGCGTGCCCGCGCAGAGCTCGCGCGACCACGGGCCGCCGATGTCGACGACGCGCACGGTGTCGCCGTACTTCTCGCCGAACAGCGCCATCGCGCCGAGCGACTTCGCCTCATCGAGCGCCATGACACGGGTCGAGACGGGGAGGTTGTCGCGCACCGCGATGTTGCTGATCTCCTCGATCTCGCTGCGGGTCGCGGGGCTCAGAGCCTGGTTCCAGCTGAAGTCGAGGCGCATGTAACCGGCCTTGTTGTACGACCCCGACTGGTGGGCGTCATGGCCGAGCGTCTGCCGCAGCGCGGCGTGGATGACGTGCGTGGCCGAGTGTGCCTGGGTCGCCGACCGGCGGTACACGGGGTCGACCTGCGTCGTCGCGGCGTCGCCGACGTGCACCTCGCCCGAGCGCACCTGCACGGTGTGGCTGATGAGCCCCTTGACGGGCTTCTGCACGTCGAGCACCTCGAGGTCGAACCCGTTGCCGACGATGGCGCCCTCGTCGCTGTCTTGACCACCCGACTCGGCGTAGAGCGTCGTCTCGGCGAGGATCACCTCGGCGATGTCACCCGCGTGCGCGACGGGCACGCTCTGCCCGCCGACGAGGATCCCGAGCACGGTCGTCTCGGCCTGCAGCTCGTCGTACCCGAGGAAGGCGGTCTCGCCCGCGGCGCGGAACTCGCCGTAGACGCTGAGGTCGGCGAGGGCGCCCTTCTTCGACTTCGCGTCGGCCTTGGCGCGCGTGCGCTGCTCGGCCATGAGCCGGTCGAACTCGGCGCGGTCGACCGTGAGCCCGTTCTCCTCCGCCATCTCGAGCGTGAGGTCGAGGGGGAACCCGAAGGTGTCGTGCAGCTGGAAGACCGTGTCGCCGGGCAGCGTCGACGCTCCGGCGGCCGTCGTCTCGGCGACCGCCAGGTCGAGGATGGTCGTGCCGGCCGCGAGCGTGCGGAGGAACGCCTCCTCCTCGCCCAGCGCGATCCGCGACACGCGGTCGTAGTGCTCGGTGATCTCGGGGTAGGCCGAGCTCATCGCGTCGCGCGAGGCGGCGAACAGCACCTCGAAGCTCGGTGCATCGACTCCGAGCAGGCGCATCGCGCGGATGCTCCGCCGCAGCAGGCGGCGCAGGATGTAGCCCCGCCCCTCGTTGCCGGGGGCGACACCGTCGGTCATGAGCATGAGGCTCGAGCGCACGTGGTCGGCGATGACGCGCATGCGCACGTCATCGTCGTGGTCGGCACCGTAGCGGCGCCCCGACATGGCCGCCGCGGCATCCAGAACGGGGCGCACCTGGTCGATCTCGTACATGTTCTCGACGCCCTGCGTCAGGAACGCGACGCGCTCCATGCCCATGCCGGTGTCGATGTTCTTGTTCGGCAGCTCGCCGAGGATCTCGAAGTCGTTCTTGCCCGTGCCCTCGCCGCGCAGGTACTGCATGAAGACGAGGTTCCAGATCTCCACGTAGCGATCGTCATCGGTCGCCGGTCCGCCGTCGACGCCGTAGGCGGGGCCGCGGTCGAAGAAGATCTCCGAGCACGGGCCGGCGGGGCCGGGCTGGCCGGTCGACCAGTAGTTGGTGTCCATGTCGAGGCGCTGGATGCGCTCCTCCGGGAGGCCCGCGATCTTCTTCCAGAGCGCGATCGCCTCGTCGTCGTCCTTGTAGACCGTGACCCAGAGGTCCTTCTCCTGGAAGCCCAGGCCGCCGTCGCTCTGCGCGGTGGTGAGCAGCTCCCAGGCGTAGCCGATCGCGCCCTCCTTGAAGTAGTCGCCGAACGAGAAGTTGCCGTTCATCTGGAAGAACGTGCCGTGGCGCGGCGTCTTGCCGACCTCCTCGATGTCGTTCGTCCGGATGCACTTCTGCACGCTCGTCGCCCGCGGGTACGGTGCGGGCACGACACCCGTGAGGTAGGGCACGAAGGGCACCATGCCCGCGACGGTGAAGAGCAGCGTGGGGTCGTCGCTGACGAGGGAGGCGGAGGGCACGACCGTGTGACCGCGGGTTCCGAAGAACTCGAGCCACCGGCGCTGGATGTCGGCGGTCTGCATGAGGGGCTGTGGCGTCCTGGGTCTACGGGGGGCGGGGCGCGGAGCCCCACCGGCTACTTGAGGCGGCTGGTGAGGTCGGCGATGGTGTCTTCGGCCTCGGCGACGGCGGCGCGCAGCTCGGCTTCGCGCTGCTTGTAGCCATCGACGACGGCGGAGCCGAACTCGCGGGCCTTGGAGTCGACGTCGTCGAAGAACTGCTTGCCCTGCGGGGTCTTCGAGACCTGGTGGGCGGCGACGAAGCCGAGCGCGATGCCGACGATGAGCCAGGCGGCGTTCTTCATGAGTGCTCCCTCGTGAGAAGTCGGGTGTGGTGGACAGTGCTCTCAGCCTAGCGGGCGCACGCGAACGGGGGCCCGGCGCGATGCCGGGCCCCCGTTCGTCGGAGCGTAGTGCGCGTGCCTAGCGGGCCGCGTAGTACTCGACGACGAGCTGCACTTCGCAGGTCACGGGAACCTCGGCGCGCTTCGGGCGACGCACGAGGCGCGACTGGAGCTTGTCGAGCTCGACCTCGAGGTAGGCCGGAACCTTCGGGAGCACGTCGACGTGACCGCCGGCGGCCGCCACCTGGAACGGCTCGGTGCCCTCGGAGCGCGGCTTGACGTGGATCAGCTGACCCGGCTTGACGCGGAACGAGGGGCGGTCGACGAGCTGACCGTCGACCATGATGTGGCGGTGCACGACCATCTGGCGCGCCTGCGCGGTGGTGCGGGCGAAGCCCGAGCGCAGCACGAGCGCGTCGAGACGCATCTCGAGCAGCTCGACGAGGTTCTCACCCGTCAGGCCG
>NZ_JBHYEO010000017.1:14109-49177 GCF_051860105.1 Microcella sp. | reverse complement strand
CGGCAAGGTTCCTCCCATCAGCAGATTGAACAACCTGCCTGGGCACTACAGCTAGCGCGCCGCGGCTGCCGGCTGCTCGACGACCTCGTCGGCGTCATCATCGCCGCGGCCGGTGAACTGCAGCACCGCCCACAGGGTCAGGGTGACGACGGCGAAGACCACCATGACGAGCATCCAGAAGGCGACATCGGCGACGTCGCCTTCCTCGCCGGATGCCGTCGGCAGCACGATCAGGGCGAAGAGCGTGCCGACGGCGGTGAACACTGCGGCCCACAGCAGCTTCGAGCGGCGGAAGATCTCGTGCCCTTGCAGGAAGCCGAGCGGCAGCAGCGCGGCGAGCGCGGCGGTGAGGCCTTCGGAGGTCGTCGCGACCAGGGCGTCGCTCACGAGCAGGCCCGCCACCGTCGGTTCGCCGGTCGCGAGGGCGGACGCGATCGAGAATCCGACCCAGGCGAGCAGGGCGAGACCGACCATGACCCCGATGTTCGTGAGGGTCGCGCGCACGCGGTGCGGAGCGCCGACGCGGGTGAGCAGGTCGAGCCCGATCACGAGTCCGATGAGGAATCCGGGCGAGAACTCGAGCAGACGCGCCACGATCACACCGAGCGCGGCGAACACGAGAGCGGCCGGCTGCAGGCTCACGCGGGTCGGGATGCTCCACACCCGCTGGATGATCGCCCCGCTGATCCACGCCGCCACGTAGGTCACGATGAACAGGCCGATCGCGAGCGAGACCGTCATGCGCAGCGACACGGGGTCGAAGCCGTAGTCGGGGTCGACGAACCCGAAGATGAGCGAGGTCAGCACGACGAGCAGCGCCGCGGCGAGCGCCCGGGTGCGGGTCACGCTGGCGAACCACTCCGTGGCGCGCTCGACCCGGTTCTCGATCGCCGCGTACCAGCGCCCGAGGCGACGAGTGTTCGACGCGAGCGTGCTGTTGAGCAGCTCAGCCGGGAACGCGACGAGGAGGAGGATCGCGAGTGCGATGCCGCCCGCTGTGACGGCGAGCAGCGGAGTGCGGAAGATGCGATCGATCGTGGGGATGCTGTCGCTGATCGCCGAGGGAGCCGCCGGATCGGAGCGGTCGCCCGCACCCCCGCCTGTGCCGCCGTCGCCCGCAGCCGCCGCGGTCTCGGTCTTCTCGGGCGCGATGAATTCCACGGTCTCCTTGACCGGGTCGATCACGGGTGCGGCGACGACAGACACGGGAATGGTGACGGGAGACGCGACCCCGCCGGGCGGCGTGGCGATCGCCACGAGCGTGTGGTCACCGGGCTCGAGGTCGGTCGGAACGACGACATCGAGCGCGAACGCCCCGGTGTCTCCGACCACGGTCGACCCGAGCACCTGCGGCGTCGAGCGGATCTCGACGACGACACCGGTGCCGACCGGCAGCCCTGAGGCCGTCAGGCTGAGCTGTTGACCGGGCGTGAGCGGCTGGCCGTCGTACCCCTCGAGCGTCCAGGGCAGGGGCGCGGGTCCGACGGGCTCGGCTGCGGGTGGCACGACGGCCGGGGCCGCGGGTACCGTCACCGAGCGGGCCGCGGTGTAGGCAGAAAAGCCGTTGAGAGAGAGGTCGGCGACGGATTCGCCCCCGGGGGTTGCGACGAAACCGACCGATTGCTGCACCGCGCGGTACGACGCTGTGCCGACGGGCGGCGTGGCCGTGCACTGCCAGTTGCCTCCCCCACCGACCACGCCGGAGCACACGTCATTGCCGCCCCCTGTTCCTCGCACAATGACCCGGTACCCCGGTGTGCCGGTGCCCGAGAACACGACCGACCGGTCGCTCGCGATCCTTGCCGAGAGTGGTCCGGGTGCGGCGGGGATCATCACGTAGTCGTCGCGGAACGGGCTCTCGAACCCGACATCGACCTGGGTCGAGTAGAAGTTCCAGATGCCGGGTGTGAGGCCAGAGTATGTACAGGTCTCGACCGGCGAGACGGGGTTCGGACCCTCGTCAGCGGGGCAGTACGCCACGGGCGGACCGTAGAAGTACCCTTCTCCCTCGACGAGTTCGATCTGGTACACCTCGCTGTAGACGACCGAGGTTGGCAATCACTGCGTGGTGATCTGGATGCTCGCCGGACCGAGCACGTAGCTCGACGTTGGAGCCGGCAGGAGCACGTCGCCGCCGATCTCATCGTCGTAGCTGCCCGGCACCGTCTCGAGCCCGACCACGGTCGTGCCGTAGGCGATGAAGTACACGTAGCCCCAGGACGGCGACGTGCCGGTGCAACTCCACTCGCCTGTGGCCGGTATTACCGTGTCGGTGCAAAACGAAGCGGTCTGCTCCGGAGCGTCGCCCGGGTAGTACCTGATGTCGATCGCCACGGCGCCGAAAGCGGGTCCGGTGCCGGAAACTGTGATCGTGCGGCTCGACCACTCGTTGCTGAAGCTCGTGAAGTTGGTGATCGTGGCCGTGTCGGTCGACCCGACGCGCACCGTCACGGCGTTGCTGTCGGCGCTCCAGTCACCCTCGCCCGGTTCAGCGACATCGCTGTGCTGGGCGACGACTGTGTAGACGCCGGGCGTGGGAACCGCTGAGGTGCACGAGAAGGTCGTCTCGCCGGGGCTCAACCCCTGGAAGCACTCTTCGACAACCGCGCTGTTGGCTCGCCACTGCACGCGCACGTAGTCGTAACCGCTCGGAACGGCGAGAGTACCTGCGATCGTGACATCGGGCCCCACGGTGTCAAGCGACGCGATCGGACTCGTGATGGTGGGCGCGGCAGGCGCTGCGGATGCGGCCGACACCGTGGCGAAGGCGGATGCGGCGGCGAGCGATGCAGCCGCCGAGAGGGCCAGCAGGCGTCGCACGGGACGACGGAGGGGACGACGATCGTTCGACACGGTATTCCTGCCTCGGGTAAGAGGAATGCGTCGTGCGGGGGCACGGGTTCTTAGGCTAACCCGAGAACGTTTCGAACGTATGACGAATTCGCGCGACTACTCGTCGAGCGCGAGCTCCTTCGGCAGCTTCAGTTCTTTCTTGCCGAGCTCCTCGACGTTGACGTCTTTGAAGGTCAGCACCTTCACGCTCTTCACGAAGCGGTCGGCCCGGTAGACGTCCCACACCCAGACGTCGGTGAGGGTGAGCTCGAAGTAGAAGTCGCCGCCCATGTCGCGCACGACCTGCTCGACCTCGTTGGCGAGGTAGAAGCGCCGCTCGGTCTCGACGACGTACGAGAACTGCGACACCACATCGCGGTACTCGCGGTAGAGAGCGAGCTCGACCTCGCGGTCGTAATCGTCGAATTCTTCGTCGTCCATGGCGTGTCGAGTCTAGACCGTCGGGCTCGAGGCGGTGTCGAGACCGTCGAGCAGCGACGGCTGCCGCAACCAGGTGACGCGATGACGCGGCGATGCGCCGTGCTCGGCGACCGCGGCGAGGTGATCCGCACTGCCGTACCCCTTGTTGCCGTTCCAGCCGTACACGGGCCACCGTTCGTGATCGGCCACCATGAGCGCATCGCGGTGCTGCTTCGCCACGACCGAGGCGCCTGCCACCGAGGCGCAGTCGCGGTCGGCCTTGACGCGGGTCAGGATGCGCGGCGGCGAGGTGAGCGCGGGCGTCAGCCAATCGTGGCTGCCGTCGAGCAGCACCGTCGAGGCCCCGACGTCGAGGCCCGCCGCGTGCAGGGCGATGAGCCCGCGGCGGGCGGCCATGCCGAGCGCCGCGACGATGCCATGGGTGTCGATCTCGGCGGGCTCCGCCTCCCCGACGGCGACAGCGGCCGCCCAGGCGTGCACGAGGGGTTCGACCTCGGCGCGCCGCGTGGGGCTGAGCAGCTTGCTGTCGCGCAACCGGGCGGGCGGAGCATCCACTGCCGGAAGAATGGCGCACACGCCCACGGCGACGACTCCGGCGATCGCCCCGCGACCGACCTCGTCGACGCCGATCACGACGGGCGCGCCCGAGGCGAAGAACGCCTGCTCGACCTCGAGCGTGGGCGCAGCGCTCATCGTGGCGATCTCACAGGGCCGGGCTCACTCGACGCGCTCGACCCCGTCGAAGACGAGCGGGTAGCTGTCGATCCACTGCCACCGATCGATGGGCCAGCTGATCACGAACGCGCGGCCCACCACGTCGGCGATCGGCACGACGCCGTTGAAGCGCGAATCGGAGGAGTCGTAGCGGTTGTCGCCCATGACCCAGAGCGTGCCCTCGGGCACGTCCTCCTGGAAGTCCTGCCCCGCGACGTCGGTGGTGCCCGCGGGTAGCAGCACGTAGGGCTCGTCGAGCGGCACCCCGTTGATGCTCAGCTGACCGAGATCGTTGCAGCAGACGATGCGGTCGCCCGGCAGCCCGATGACGCGCTTGATGAGGTGCTCGTCGCTGTCGGAGGCGCTCAGCCCGATGAGCGAGAGCACCCAGTCGCCGGCCGCGGCGAGCGGTGGCTGCGGCGTCTCGACGCGCGGAGGCAGCCAGCCGCCCGGGTCGGCGAAGACGACGACGTCGCCGCGCTCGATGGGCACGACGTCGGGTACGAGCTGGTTGACGATGATGCGGTCGTTGACCAGGAGGGTGTCCTGCATCGACTCGGAGGGGATGTAGAACGACCGGATCAGGAACGTCTTGATGAGGAACGAGATGACGAGCGCGGCCACGACGATGACGAGCACGTCACGGAAGAAGAGCAGCACGCTGCGACCTCTGCTGGTCGTGCCGCCCGTCGGGGCCGGTGCAGTGGATGCTCCGCTGACGGCGGGCGCGGTGTGCTCAGTCATGACTCCCCAGGTGCTCGCGCCCAGTCTAGGCGGCTGCCGGGGCGGAATGACCGAGGGCCTCGCCGACGGATCGGCGAGGCCCTCGAGAGGCGAGCGGAGCGCGGGCTACGCGTCGCGCTTCTCCTTGATCTTGGCCTTCTTGCCGCGCAGGTTGCGCAGGTAGTAGAGCTTGGCGCGGCGCACGTCGCCACGGGTGACGACCTCGATGTGGTCGATCACGGGCGAGTGCACGGGGAAGGTGCGCTCGACGCCCACCTGGAAGCTGACCTTGCGCACGGTGAACGACTCGCGGATGCCCTCGTTCGAGCGGCCGATGACGACGCCCTGGAAGACCTGGATACGCGAGCGGCTGCCCTCGATGATGTTCACGTGCACCTTGACGGTGTCGCCGGGGCGGAACTCGGGGATGTCGGTGCGCAGCGAGGCGGCGTCGACGTGGTCGAGGATGTGCATGGTCATTCGCTCTCTGCGACCGCCACAGGTCGATCGCGGTTTCTCGGAAGATTCGTAGGTGGTGCGTGGTGCTCGCAGATCCACGGCTCCCCTGCGGCAGAACCGTGCCGAGGCACAAAGAGAAATGATGCCACATTGTGCGGCCCGCGCCCAATCAGTGGAAGGATATGAGAAATGCATACGGAGCGTCGGGGGACGATCCCAGGGGGTACACCATGAACGCACGACCAGCACTCGCCACCGACAAGGTCGTCATGCGCACCGAGCCGGTGCAGCAACGCAGTTCCGAGCGCATCACGCTCCTGCTCGATGCAGCAGCCTCGCTCATCGACGATTCGGGGATCGACGGCGTCACGACAAGCGCTGTGGCGAAGCGCTCGGCGTCATCGGTGGGCGTCGTGTACCGCTACTTCCCCAACATCCAGTCGTTGCTGCGCGCCCTCGCCGCCCGCAACATGGAGCGCTACCTGGAGCGGGTCTGGCAGGGCGTCGAGAACTCGCCGCCCGAGGCGTGGTCGTCGTTCGACAGCACGCTCGACGCCTTCATCGACATGACCCGGCACGAAGCCGGCTTCCGGGCGCTGCGCTTCGGCGACGTGATCGATCAGCGGTTCATCAGCCCTGAGCTCAGCAACAACGCCATCCTCGCGCGCGAGTTCGCCGCCCAAGTCGGGCGCACCTACGACTTCACGCCCGACGACGAGATCGTCTTCCACCTCGAGGTCGCGATCGAGATCGCGAGCGGACTGCTCACGCGAGCCTTCCAGCTCGACAAGAATGGGGATGCGCGCTTCATCGAGGCGACGCGAGAACTGTGCGGCACCTACCTGCGCACCCATATTCCCCTGCCGAGGACGTAGATGATCGAATTGCGAACGCCCGCCGAGATCGAGCAGATGCGACCGGCGGGCCGTTTCGTCGCGAGCGTGCTGACCGCGACGAGCGCCGCGGCCGACGTCGGCGTGAACCTGCTCGACCTCGATGCGCTCGCGCACGACATGATCCGCGCCGAGGGTGCCGAGAGCTGCTACATCGACTACCACCCCTCCTTCGGAGCATCGCCGTTCGGCAAGGTCATCTGCACGTCGGTCAACGATGCGGCCCTGCACGGACTGCCGCACGACTACCGGCTGCGCGACGGCGACATGCTCTCGCTCGACTTCGCGGCATCGGTCGACGGATGGGTGTGCGACTCGGCGCTCACGATCATCGTGGGCACGCCGCGACACGACGACCTCGCGCTGATCGACCGTGTCAACGAGGCGCTCGCGGCGGGCATCCGGCAGGCCCGGGTCGGCAATCGGATGGGCGACATCTCCGCGGCGATCGGCGATGTGGCCGCCGAGGCGGCCTACCCCGTGAACCTCGACTTCGGCGGCCACGGTGTCGGCCGCACGATGCACGGCGACCCGCACGTGCCCAACGACGGCCGCCCCGGGCGCGGGCTCAAGCTGCGCGCTGGGCTCGTGCTCGCGATCGAGCCCTGGTTCATCCCCGACACCGACGAGATCTACACCGACGACGACGGCTGGACGCTGCGCAGCCGCACCGGCACCCGCGCCGCGCACGCCGAGCACACCGTCGCGATCACGGCCGACGGGCCGATCGTGCTGACCGCGCGCGCCTAGGCCGTCGGCGGCGGCACAGCCCCGAGGGACCAATCGACGACGATGTCACCGGCACCGTCGCCTCGTCGCGCGTGCAGCCGTGACCCGGGATAGAGGATCGGCAACGAGGTGGTCGGAACAGCGTTGCCGACCTGCGTCTGGTATGGCGCCTCGGCGCCGTCGATGACGGTGAGCGTGAGCAGGTAGACGGCGTCGCCGTTCGGGGCCGTCATGCCGAGCGGTTGAGCCTGCACGAGCACCACCTCGACGGGCCGTCCGGTCTCGAGGATCGACGCTGCGGATGACTCCCCCTCGACCGCCTTGACCTGCACCTCCGGGGGCGCCGTCGCGAAGTCGAGAGCGATGCGCGCCGGATTCGCAGGGTCGACGCGCACCGCCACCCATGCGCTGCCCGATGCGAGTTGGGGGATGTAGACCTCCTGGACGCGCTGCGCCACCGTCGCGGTGTAGGGCTCGTGCCCTTCCCGGTAGACCTGCACGGTGAAGGTGCACTTGCGCTCGGGAAGAGCGTTCATGACGCTCATCGTCAGGGTTCCTGCCGACAGCCCGAGGATGTGCCCGCGAGCCAGCTCGCCCGTGGTCAGCAGCGAGTCGTCGGGCGACCCGATGAGATTCGACAACCAGCCCACAGCGATCCTCTCGACGGCGGCGATCAGCGGGTCGGCGACACCGACTCGGGTTCGGTGATCGAGCCGCCGTGCGCGTCGCCCCGATCATCGTCGTGGTCGTCGGAGACGGGCCGACGCGAGCGGATGGTCGTCGAGACCATCGTGGCGAACGCCGTGGCGGCGGCCGCGATGAGCAACGGCCAGAGCAGATAGCCCAGGAAGAGCAGGTCGGGGCTCGACGAGATCGCGATGATCGCGACCACGAGCGCGAACTCGACGATCAGCAGTAGCTTCTCGCCCACCGTCAGCATGGGCGGGCGCCGCAGCATCACCGCAACGTGGTTGATCGTGAGCGACAGCGCGAGGCCCGGCAGCACGAACGACCCGGTGATGAGAGCCTGCAGCGTCGGCAGCGCGCTCACGTCACCCGTCAACTGGAGGTACCAGGCCGCGACTCCGGCGGCGCCCGCGATCGCCGCCACGAGCGGCTGCGACCACAGCCACATCCGCTCGCCGGCCGTCATGGCTCCTCGATCAGGTCAGGTCGAATCTCTCGGGTGCGCGCGAGCTGCTGCTCGTGCCGCCACGTCGCGACGGCACCGTGATTGCCGCTCAGCAGCACCGGCGGCACCTCGATCCCCCGCCAGACAGCGGGTTTGGTGTAGCTCGGGTACTCGAGCAGGCCGCCCTCGTGGCTCTCCTCCGTCAGGCTCTCGGGGTTGCCCACGACGCCGGGCACGAGCCGACCGATCGCCTCGATCATCGCCATCGTCGCCACCTCCCCGCCGTTGAGCACGTAGTCGCCGATGCTGAGCACGCGAACCTCCGTGCGCCCAGAGTAGTGGTCGACGACGCGCTGGTCGATGCCTTCGTAGCGCCCGCAGGCGAACACCAGATGCTCGCGCAGAGCGAGCTCGCGCGCCATGGCCTGCGTGAAGGGATGCCCGGCCGGGCTGGGCACGATGAGCACGCTGCCCGGGGTGAGCACAGCATCCAGCGCCTCGCCCCAGGGCTCGGGCTTCATGACCATGCCTGCTCCGCCTCCGTAGGGCGTGTCATCGACCGTGCGGTGGCGATCGTGCGCGTGGTCGCGCAGGTCGTGCACGCCCACCTCGATGACGCCGGCGGCGCGAGCGCGCCCGAGCAGCGACACGTCGAGCACCCCGAAGAACTCGGGGAAGATCGTGACGATGTCGAGGCGCACGCTCTGCAGTCTAGGCAGAGGGGGCGACGTCGGCCTCGGGGTCGGCGGGCGGCCCGTCGTCGCCCGGCTGGTCGTCGTCGGGCAGCTCTTCGAAGAGCCCCACCGGCGGAGTGATCGTCACCGTGCCAGCGGCGATGTCGACAGACGGAACGATCGCGGCGACGAACGGCACGAGCACCTCGCGCTCGCCGGCCTTCACGACGAGGAGGTCTTGCGCGGGGAAGTGCTCGACCCGCGCGACCGTGCCCACCTCGACGCCGTCGCGCAGCGCGCGCAGGCCGACGAGTTGGAAGTCGTACCAGGCGTCGGGCTCGTCGGCCTCGTCGGTGTCCTGATCGATCCACAGGATGGCCTTCACGAGGCTCTCGGCACCGGTGCGATCGGCGACACCCTCGAAGAAGCCGACCGGCTGGCCGTTGTACCAGCGGAGCTCAGCGAGCGTGAGCGTCTTGCCGTGCCAGGGCGAGCTCGTCGGCACCTGCAAGGTGAAGACGGCACCCGGCGTGAAGCGCTTATCGGGGTCATCGGTGAAGAGCTCGAGCTTCAGCGCACCCTTGAGCCCGTGGGCTTTGGTGAGACGACCGACCCGCAGCTGTTGCGCAGCCGGGCTCACAGCTGATCGGTGTCGACGACGTCGACGCGCACGCGACGCCCGTCGGCGAGCGACGAGATGACCGTGCGGAGGGCCTTGGCGGTGCGTCCGCCGCGGCCGATCACGCGGCCGAGGTCCTCGGGGTGCACGCGCACCTCGAGGACCTCGCCGCGAGCAGAGCTCTGCGCGACGACGGCGACATCGTCGGGGTGATCGACGATCCCCTTGACGAGATGTTCGAGCGTGTCAGCGAGCACGTGCGTCAGGCCTTCTCGGCCTCGGCGTCGTCGGCGGCAGCGGCCTCAGCGGGAGCCTCGGCGGCAGCCTCCTCCGCGGGGGCCTCGACGGGAGCCTCAGCGGCCTCCTCGACGACCTCGACGGCGGGGGCCTCCGCGGCCTCGTCAGCGGCGGGCGCCTCGGCGACCGGAGCCTTCTCGGCGACGGGCTTCTCGGCCTTGGGCTTGAGCACCGGCTTCTTCTTCTCGTCCATGACGAACTCGGCCTTGGGCTCAGCGAACTTGACGGTGCTCTTGGCACCCTTCTCGCCCTTGAACATGCCCCAGTCGCCCGTGAGCTTGAGCAGCGCGAGCACCTGCGGGCTCGGCTGGGCGCCGACGCTCAGCCAGTACTGGGCGCGCTCGGAGTTGACCTCGATGACCGAGGGCTCCTCCGTGGGGTGGTACTTGCCGATCTCCTCGATCGCGCGGCCGTCGCGCTTGGTGCGCGAGTCGGCGACGACGATGCGGTAGTACGGTGCACGGATCTTGCCCATGCGCTTGAGGCGAATCTTGACAGCCACGTTTCTCCGAAATGTGTGAAGGGATGAGTTGCGACCGGCTGCGTGGGGCACACTCGGCGCGAAAGCTCGTGATGGATGCTCGCGCCGCCTGATTAGAGGGTCGGGCGCGCGAGCACTCGACCCCCCATTCTGGCAGATTTTCGCGGGCTCCGCCGCCGCGGGCTGCGGACCCCGCTCAGCGGTGCCCGTCGCGCCAGCTCAGCCACTCGCGCACGGGGGCCATGTCGAACTCGGGGCCGTCGAGGCCCAGCGTGAAGAGCGTCGCGCCGACGGCGTGCAGCTCGTCGGCCTGCTTCGTCGTGCGCTCGCGGATCTCGACCGAGATCTCGATCTCGCCCACGTCTCGGCCCACCGCCGCACCGTGCCCGGCGAGCACGCCGAGCTTGTGCTCGAGCGTCGGCACGTCGGCGAACGAGTGCCAGATGTCGGCGTGCTGAGCGACGATGCGCAGCGTCTTCTTCTCGCCGCCGCCCCCGATCAAGATGGGGATGTCGCGGGTGGGGGCGGGGTTCAGGCGCGACCAGCGATCACGGATGATCGGCAGGGCGTCGGCCAGGGCATCCAGTCGACCGCCCACGGTGCCGAACTCGTAGCCGTACTCGTCGTAGTCACGCTCGAACCAGCCCGAGCCGGTGCCGAAGATGAACCGGCCCTCACCGCCCTTGGCGCTGATGTGGTCGATCGTGCGGGCCATGTCGGCCTGCAGGTTGGCGTTGCGGTAGCTGTTGCAGTTGACGAGGGCCCCGAGCTCGGCGTGCGTCGTCTGCTCGGCGATCGCCGCGAGCATCGTCCACGACTCGAAGTGCTGGCCATCGGGCTCGCCGTAGAGCGGGAAGAAGTGGTCCCAGTTGAAGATCACGTCGACGCCGAGGGCGTCGAGCTCGGCGGCCGCGTCGCGGATCCGCTCGTAGGAGGTGTGCTGGGGCCGCAGCTGCACGCCGAGGCGCACGGGTCGAGACGTCATGCCTCTCAGCCTACGGTCGCCGCCGGGTCGGCGATGCGGGCCCAGGGGCTCGCCGCCTCGAGCTGCGCGGCGACGCTCAGCAGCAGCGCCTCCCCCGCTCCGTCGGCGGCGGGATGCGCCACGAGTTGCACCGCGAGCG
Source organism: Microcella sp. (assembly GCF_051860105.1). Lineage (GTDB taxonomy): Bacteria > Actinomycetota > Actinomycetes > Actinomycetales > Microbacteriaceae > Microcella. The sequence continues at coordinate 38,059 of NZ_JBHYEO010000017.1, read as the reverse complement.
GCACCTGCGCGTCGTCATGCCACCCGGCGGGCACGGCGGCGGCCGGCCACCCGAGCAGGTTCCACAGGGCCGCGTAGGGTGCGTAGCCGATGTTGGCGCGCAGGTTCGCGACCCAGCCGCGCCGGTGCCAGCCCTCGGCGACGGGCCCCGGCTTGGCGAGGCCCGGTGTGAGGATGACGTCGACGTCGGCCGTGGCGGCCTCGACCCGCGCGCGCAGGCGATCGACCGGCCCGGGGCGCAGTCCGCCGAGCCGCCGCAGCACGCGGCCCGCGCGCACGTGCGCACGCACGCGCGGCTCGAGGCGGCGCACGTCGAGCCCCTCGTGCGCGGCATCATCGGCCGCGCCGGCGAACCAGCGCGCGAGCACGGGCAGCGGGTCGGCCGGGTACGGGATCACCAGATCGACCACCTCGTGCCCGGCGGCCCGCAGCGTTGCGGCGGCGCGGTCAGCGGCCGCCTTCCACTCGGGGGCGAGTGTCGCCAGCGGCGTCGGGATGCCCGTGGCGAGCCCGACGCGTAGCGGACGCGGGGCCGCCACCTCGGCGAGCGCCGGGCGGCCCGCCATGACGGAGAGCACGAGAGCGGCATCCGCCACCGTGGTCGCGAGCGGGCCGTTCTCGCTCATGCCGAACCAGCTGTGCGCGCCCATGTCGGCGGGCACGAGGCCCGACCCGGGCTTGAGGCCCACGAGCCCGCAGTTGGCGGCAGGGATGCGGATGGATCCCATGCCGTCGGCGGCGTGCGCGACGGAGACCATGCCGCTCGCGACCGCGGCGGCCGAACCCCCCGAGGAGCCACCCGACGTGCGGTCAGGGTTGTGCGGGTTGCGGGTGGTTCCGTAGACCGAGTCGGTCGTGCCGAACACGCAGAGCTCGGGCACGCGCGTGATCCCGACGACGACCGCGCCCGCGGCGCGCAGGCGGGCGACGACCTCGTGGTCGGCGGGGCGCGGCTCAGCGCTCGTGGCGGCGCTGCCCTCGCGCATCGGCTCGCCCGCGACGGGGATGTTGTCTTTGATCGCGATCGGCACACCCGCGAGCGGCAGGTGCTCCCCTGCGGCGACACGCGCATCCACCGCAGCGGCCTCGGCGAGCGCGCGCTCGGCCCGCACGAGCTGGAAGGCGCCGAGAGCGGGGTCGAGGTCGGCGATGCGGGCGAGGGCGGCCCGGGTCTCGGCGACGGCGGTCGTCGTGCCGGCACGCACGGCGGCGGCGGTGTCGACAGCGGTCGGAGCGGGCGAGGGCACGACGTCGGGCGAGCTCATGGCATCACCCTACGTCGCGGGCGAGCCGCGCTGAACTCAGCGACCGAGCAGCTTCTGGATGGTCGCGAGGTCGTCGGCGCTCGGCTGGGCGCCAGCCGCCGCGCCGCCCCCGAGACCGAATCCGGCTCCGGATGCGCCCGCACCCGCACCGGGCTTCAGCCCCTGCGCGCGAGCGGCCTCCTCGGCCGCGCGCTTCGCCGGGTTGCCCGACTTGGAGGCACCCTTGCCCTTCTTCTTCGCCGCGGCCTTCCGGGCGGCCGCGGCTCCTCCGCCGCCGCCCATGCCGGGCATCGGGCCCATGCCGGGAATCTGCGGCATGCCGCCCTTCGCGACGGTCTTCATCATCTTCGCGGCCTGCTCGAACCGCGTGACGAGGGAGTTGACCTCGGTGACGGTCGTGCCCGACCCGCGCGCGATGCGCAGGCGGCGCGAGCCGTTGAGCAGCTTCGGCACGCGGCGCTCGGCGGGCGTCATCGACTGGATGATCGCCTCGGTGCGCACGAGCTCGCGCTCGTCGAAGTTGTCGAGCTGCTCGCGCATGCCGCGGGCGCCGGGAAGCATGCCGAGCATGCCCTTGATCGAGCCCATGTTCTTGAGCTGCTGCATTTGGGCGAGGAAGTCTTCGAGCGTGAAGCTGTCGCTCGCGAACTTCTCGGCCGTCTTGCGCGCCTCTTCTTCGGTGAAGCTCTTCTGCGCCTGCTCGATGAGGGTGAGGATGTCGCCGAGGTCGAGGATGCGGCTCGCCATGCGGTCGGGGTAGAAGGGCTCGAAGTCGTCGAGGCCCTCGCCGGTCGAGGCGAACATGATGGGCCGGCCCGTGATGCTCGCGACGCTCAGCGCGGCGCCGCCGCGCGCGTCGCCATCCAGCTTCGAGAGCACGACGCCCGTGAAGTCGACGCCCTCTTGGAAGGCCTTCGCCGTCGCGACCGCGTCTTGACCGATCATGGCGTCGATAACGAAGAGCACCTCGTCGGGGTCGACAGCTTTGCGAATGTCGGCGGCCTGCTTCATGAGCTCGGCGTCGACGCCGAGACGGCCGGCGGTGTCGACGATGACGACGTCGTGCAGGGCCGTCGTCGCGTGCTTGAGCGCGTCTTTCGCGACCCGTACGGGATCGCCCTTCCCGTTGCCCGGCTCGGGCGCGAAGACCGCGACCCCGGCCTGCTCGGCCACGACCTGCAGCTGCTGCACGGCGTTCGGGCGCTGCAGGTCGGCGGCGACGAGCAGCGGCGTGTGGCCATCCGCCTTCAGCCACTTGGCGAGCTTGCCCGCGAGCGTCGTCTTGCCGGCACCCTGCAGGCCCGCGAGCATGATGACCGTCGGGGGGTTCTTCGCGAATTGCAGGCGCCGCTGCTGGCCGCCGAGAATCGTGATGAGCTCGTCGTTGACGATCTGCACGACCTGCTGAGCGGGGTTGAGCGCCTTGTTGACCTCGTCGCCCAGGGCGCGCTCGCGCACCGCCGCCGTGAAGTCTTTGACCACGGGAAGGGCGACGTCGGCGTCGAGCAGAGCGCGGCGGATCTCGCGCACCGTGCCGTCGACGTCGGCCGGGCTGAGCTTGCCCTTGGTGCGCAGAGCGGTGAAGGTCGCAGTGAGCCGGTCGGAGAGGGTGCCGAAGGTCGCCATAGTGGCCCCATTCTAGGCGGCGGGCTCTGGTTGACTGTGGGCACCGGCCCTCAGGAGGAACCATGCGACGCGCAATCTTCGGTCACGAACCCCAGGTGGATGCCACGGCGTGGGTCGCCCCGAACGCCACGCTCATCGGCCAGGTGCGCATCCACCCGCGCGCCTCGGTGTTCTACGGTGCAGTGCTGCGCGCCGACCGCGACCTCATCGAGGTCGGCGAGGGCTCGAACCTGCAAGACAACGTGACCGTGCACGGCGACCCCGGAAAGCCCACGATCGTCGGCCGCGGCGTGAGCGTCGGGCACGCGGCGATGCTGCACGGCTGCACGATCGACGACGACTGCCTCATCGGCATGAGCGCGACGGTGCTCAACGGCGCCGTCATCGGGCGCGAGTCGCTCGTCGCCGCGGGTGCGGTCGTGCTCGAAGGCACCATCGTGCCGCCCCGGTCGCTCGTGGCCGGCGTGCCCGCGAAGGTGCGGCGCGAGCTGACCGAGGAGGAAGTGGCGGGCATCCGGCGCAACGCCGAGACCTACCTCATGCTCTCGGCGGAGCACGCGGCTCTCGAGATCGGCACCGATCACACGAGCGTCTCGCCGATGTAACCCCCTGGCTGGCACCCTGGTGGCACGGCGAACACGGCCGAACCGATCGGCGTCGTCCAGAGGTTGAGCAGGTCGACCTCGGCCAAGCGCTGCTGAATCGGCACGAACTGCGCCAGCGGGTCGGCCTGGAGAGAGCCGAAGATGAGACCCGCATCAGTGCCACTACCGGCGGTCATGTCGTAGTTGTAGCCCCGCCGCATGATCTGCGGCGCGCCATCAGCCGACCTCGCGCGCGCGACGTGCGAGACCGCCGAGATGGCCGGGAGCCCAACGGGGGTGCGGGCCTCGAGGTCGGGAGCGTCGAACTCCTGACTGCCGCTGAGGGGCGCCCCGTTCGCGAGACGACGACCCACGGCTTGCTCACGGCTGCCGCGGTCAAGTTCATCCCAGGTGTCGAGGTTCATGGCGATGCGGCGAATGACATAGCTCGTGCCCCCATCGAGCCACGACGGCGACCCGCCGTTGCGCCACACCACCCGCGCGAAAGACTCTGACCCCGGTGCCGGATTCGCCGTTCCGTCGAGCTGCCCGAACAGGTTGCGTTGCGTTGCGCCATGAGGCACGACGCTCGCGGCGTTGCGAAAACCGTCTTGTCGCCATCGAATCACTGCGTAACGACGGATGTCCTTCACCAGCATGCGCGATGCGTGGGCAATCGACATCGGGTCGTCTGCCGCAACCTCGAGAAGCAGGTCACCGCCCGACCAGCGTGGGTCGAGACGATCGATTGCGAAGGGCGGGAGGGGGGCCAACCACGACGGCCGAGCCTCTGGGCTGACCCGGTCGACAAGGCCCGGCCCGAACCCGACGGTCACGGTGAGGCGGGCGGGCGTGAGGGCCAGTTCGGGCTCCGTATCGGCGAGGGCCGGCCGGCCGGCCGTGAGACGCTCGGCGTCGCTCGTGATGAGGCGGAGCATCCGTCGCACTCCGTCACGGTCGACGCCGGGTGCGAGGTCGAATGCAAGATACGAACTGTGCGCTTGCGGATGCAGTTCGATGCCCGCCTGGTGGGTGCCATGAAAAGGCACCACGGTCGTTGCGAGGGAGCCCGGTGCGGCAGCGAGACCGTCGAGGCGTGCGGGGTCGCTCGACGGTGCGGTTCCGAGAGCAAAACCGCCTGCCACACCCAGTCCTGCGGCGCCGACACCGGCGGCACCTCCCAGAAGGAGATGCCGCCGGCTGACGCCCGCGTCAGAGCGTGACGTGGCGCGCTGGGCGTCGCCGGGTGTCACGTGAGCGTTCGCGGGCATGGGACTACTCGTCTCCCATGTCGCCCATGTCGCCCATGTACTCTTCGTCGGCGCCCGAGAACTCCTTCACCGTGAAGCTGTGCTCAAGCGTTGAACCGTCAGAGAACTCGAGCGTGATCATGACCTCGTCACCCGGCAAGAGAGCCTCGCTCACGCCCATCATCATGATGTGATCGTTGCCTGGCGCCAGCTCGTGCATGCTGGCCGCGGCGACAAGGATGCCGCCTTCCTTCTGCTGCATGACCATCGCGCCGTCGCTCATGACGACTTCGTGAAGCTCCATCATCGGCGACACGGTTGAGCTGGCCGCCACGATGGTGATGTCGGCATCGCTCGAGTTCTCGATCATGCCGAACGCGGCCGTCATGCCGTCGTCGACCGCCTTGACCCAGCCGTCGACGATCTGAATCGAGTCGGCCGCGGTTGCCGGCGCATCGGTGTCAGCAGCCGTCTCGGACGTCGCGCACGCGCTGAGCGCGAGGGCGGCAATCACGGCAAGGCTCGTCGCAAGACCCGCTCGACGGAGCGAGAATCGGTGGGATGAGGTTGTTGTGGAATCCATGGGACTTCTCCTTCTGAAGTCGCTCAAGCGAATGCTCCGCTCGAGCACGCAGAACACGTTCTGCTGGCGCGGTGATGCCGCGCCGGGTGACCGCACTCGTCGTGCGGAACGAGACCGCGCTGCGCTGAGCAGGCGGACCACTCGGCGGTGCGCTTCTGCACACAGTCGAGAACCGAACGGTGTCTGACCCGCACGGTTGCACGACGCGATCGTTGTCGCGCCGTGTTCAGCCGATTGCGATGAAAAGCGGTGGACCTCGACGAAGCGGCGGTGGAAGACTCGACCGACCTCGAGGGTGCGCGGCATCGCGGGTCAGCGGCGCGACCGGGCGAACCGCCACTGTCGAAACGCTCACGACGGGGTGAAGGCGGCGCACAACGCTCACGCTGAGCGCCACGGCGGTGTCGACGATTCTCTGCTCACTGAGCAAGAGCACAAGAGACACGAGGCCCGCGACAACGTGGGCGAGCACCATGTTGGAGTGGTCGTGCGTTAAGACCGTCGCGAGCTCAGAGGGGGCGACAGCACCGTGGCTGCCGTGATCACCGATGGGCGACGCCGCGCCCAGCGTGCCCCAGCTGAAGACCGCGTGAAAGACAATCTGTGCCCCGGCGACCACGACAGCCGTGCGCACCGGCCGAAGGCGAGAATCGTCGAGCAACCACAGGCCGAGAACTGAGCCGAGCAGCATCGCGATGGCGAGCCCCGCCACACCAGGTGCCGCGCCACCCGCAACGAGGTGCGCGGTCGACGCGAGCGCCACGGTCGTACCCGTGACGAGCATCCCGCGGAGCAGTCGCTGAGCCCGAGGGTTCATACCCCCTAGGGTATCGTGATTCTGCTGTGCGCGCGTCAGGGCACCAGGCTCGCCGCGAACACGTGCGGCGTGAACCCGGTCAGGTCGCCGATGCCCTCGCCCTGACCGATGAGCTTGATCGGGATGCCCGTCTGCTGCTGCACGCGCAGCACGAACCCGCCCTTCGCCGAGCCGTCGAGCTTCGTGACGACGAGCCCGGTCACCCCCGCGCTCTCAATGAACGCCTCGGCCTGCGCCAGACCGTTCTGACCCGTCGTGCCGTCGAGCACGAGCAGCACTTCCGCGATCGGCGCGAGCTTCTCGATGACGCGCGTGACCTTGCCCAGTTCATCCATCAAGCCGGCCTTCGTCTGCAGGCGGCCCGCGGTGTCGACGATCGCGATATCGACGCCGTTGTCGATGGCGAACTGCACCGTCTGGTAGGCGACGCTCGCCGGATCCTGCCCCGGGTGCTGCGGCCGCACGACCTGCGCGCCCGCGCGCTCGGCCCACGTCGCGAGCTGGTCGACCGCCGCTGCGCGGAACGTGTCGGCCGCGCCGACGACGACGGTGCGCCCGTATCCGGTCAAGAACTTCGCGAACTTGCCGATCGTCGTCGTCTTGCCGACGCCGTTCACCCCGACCACGAGCACGACAGCGGGGCGGTTGCTGAGCGTCAGGGTCGGGTCATGCCGGGCCAGGCGCTCCTCGATGGCTTCGCGCAGCATGCGCTTGAGGTCGCGCGGATCGGTGGTCTTGAACTTCGCGACGTTCGCGCGCAGCTCGTCGAGGATCTCATCGGCCAGGTCGGGGCCGAAGTCGGCGCCGATGAGCGCGGACTCGAGGTCGTCCCACGTGTCGTCATCGATGGTCGGGCTCGTGAACAGCCCTTTGAGGGCGCCGCCGAGGCTCCAGGTGCGGTCGGCCACCTACTCGTCGCGCATCTTCTCGTAGATCTTCTGGCAGTCGGGGCAGATCGGAAACTTCTCGGGGTCGCGCCCCGGCGTCCACTTCTTGCCGCACAGGGCCCGCACGGGCTTGCCGGTGAGCGCCGACTCGATGATCTTGTTCTTGGGCACGTAGTGCGAGAAGCGCTCGTGGTCGCCGTCTTCGAGCTGCTCCTCGTTCAGCAGCTTCTCGAGCTCGCGGTCGAGCACATCGGTGCCGCCGCCCTGGCCTGCTCCGCCCGGTTCGTCCAGTGTCGCCATGCGATCAGTCTACGACGGGGGCGGATGCCCGCACCGGGCTCATCCGCCCGGCGACGTCGGCGGCTCGGCTAGGTGCGCAGCACGAGGTCGAGCAGCTCGGGGGCCCGTCGCCGGAACGCCCGGCCGCCGATGACGATGCCCAGCAGCAGCATCCCGACCCCGGTCGCGGCGCCGGCGATACCGGCCACCGCGAACCACACGGGCGACGTGAAGCCCCAGATGGCGGCCGTGAGCGCGGGGGCCATGAACGCGAGGGTCGCGAGAAGCGCGAGCGATTGGGTCCAGCCCGCCCGGGCGCCGAGCGTCGGGGGCTGGTCGAACGGCCCCGCGCCCGGGCGAGCCGCCGGGTAGGCGCCGATCGCCGACGAGACGCTCGCGACGCCGAGGCCCGTGAGCAGGAGGCCGAGGCTCACGCCGATGAGCGCAGGCAGCACGCCGTCGACCCCCGACCAGAGCGCGAACAGCGGCGCCAGCACGAGCACGAGCGGCACGCCAAGCAAGAGCGGCGGCACGCACCGGCCCCAGCGGTCGGCAGCGCCCGGCACGGGAGCGGCCACGTGCATCCAGACGGCGGTGTGGTCGTAGGCGACGTCGTTGTGGGCGAACCAGCCGAGGAAGAGGGCCAGCACGGGCAGCGGCACGAGCCAGAGCGGCGGCAGCGGCGCCCCGGCGACCGCGAACGCGAGCATCATGATGACCGGTGCCACGGGCAGCGCGAGAAGCACAGCGCGGTACCGGGCATCGCGCGTCCAGTAGAGAAGGCTGCGGGCGGCGATGACCCCGGCCGGGGTCGCCGGAACGAGGTCGAACCACCCGAGCCCCGTGGTCGTGGCGGCGCTGCGCGGGCGCTGGGGCGCCTCGACGAGTCGGGCGACGATCCACCCCCAGCCCCACACCAGCACGGCGATCATGATGGCGCCGCCGAGCAGCCGCGCGAGCAGGGGGGCGAGGGCGCTCGCGGGCACGGCCCAGAGCATGCCGAGCGGGGTGTTGGCGAGCGTGCGGGCGATCGCGATGAGGATGTCGTCATCGCCGCCCGCCCGAACCGCGAGCACGGTCGTCGTGGCGGCGGCGAGGGCGATGACGATGACGGCCCGCGCGACGCCGGTGACGAGGCGGCGGGCGGAGGGCGAGACGGCGAGCTGGGCGCCGACGGCGACGAGGTACTGCGAGATCAGGATGATCGCCACCGCCGCGAGCACGCCCGCCACGATGGCGGCGCCCGCGGTGGGGGTACCGGCCCAGGCCCGCTCGAGCCCGATTCCCAGCACGGCGGCGAGCACGCCGGGCAGCCCGACGGCACCGGCGGCGGCGAGCGACACGGCGAGGCGCCGGGGCTCGATCGGGAACGACGCGAATCGTCGCGGCTCGAGAGCCGAGCCGAGACCGGCGCTCAGCGGCGCGACGGCGACGGCGAGGGCGAGCGATGAGGCGACGATGACGAGACCCGCGCGATGGCTCGCCAGCCGCACGTCGATCGCACCCGACAGCACGATGATCGCCGACCCCACGGCGATGGCGAGAACGATGACCGCGAGCGTGCGGGCGAGCGTCGCTCCGGGCCGGAAGGCCGACCCGAGCAGCGCCAGCTTCAGTCGGAGAACGTGGTCAACCATTCGAGGCCCTCCACGGCGACGCGGCCGCCCGCGAGATCGACGAAGCGCTCTTCGAGGCTCTCGCCGGCCCGCACATCGTCGATGGTTCCCGAGGCGAGGATTCGGCCCGCGACGATGACAGCGACACTGGTGCAGACGCGCTCGACCAGATCCATGTTGTGGCTCGAGAGCACGACGGTGCCGCCCGCCGCGGCGAATCGCTGCAGCAGCTCGACGGCCTGCGCGGTCGACACAGGGTCGACCGACTCGAACGGCTCATCGAGCACGAGCACCGACGGCGAGTGGATGAGCGCCGCCGCGAGCGAGATCTTCTTGACCATGCCGATCGAGTAGTCGCGCACGGGGCGGTCGAGGGAGCCATCGAGACCCAGCGCGACGGCCAGATCGTCGGTGCGGGCACGCGCCGCGTCGCGATCGAGGCCGTGCAGCACCGCGGAGTAGTAGAGCATCTGCGCCCCCGTGAGGCGATCGAACAGACGCATCCGGTCGGGAAGCACGCCGAGCTTGCTCTTCGCCGCGGCCGGCGTGCGCCAGACGTCGGTGCCTCCGACGACGACACGCCCCGCATCCGGACGAAGCAATCCCGTGATCATCGACAGGGTCGTGGTCTTGCCGGCCCCGTTGGGGCCCACGAAACCGAAGACCGCCCCGCGGCGCACCGTGAGACTGACGTCGTCGACAGCGACCACGCCGCCGAACGACTTGCGCAGCCCGGTCACCTCGAGAACCACCGGCGGATCGGGAACGACCTTCTTCGCCCGCGGGCGCGGGGGGCTGGTGCGTGCGGCTGGTTTCGCGGTCTTCACCGGGGGTTTCGCTGCACGGCTCGCGGCCGACCGGGCGGGCTTCCCGGAGCGCTGGGGCGATGCTGGCGAGGATTCCACAGGCTCAACGCTATCAACCGGGGCGCGCCGCGCCGCGCCTCCTGATCACCTCCGGGCGCCGGGTCACAGTTCGGAAACAAAGGGTGAACAGATCGTGACCATCCGGGGCCCGGGCCGGTACGATCGGATAGCACAACGGTGTGTCCCCATTCTCACGTCGTCTTCACGACTGACACATCAGGAGCCATCACATGACCACTCAGGTCGTCATCCTCGCCGCCGGCATGGGCAGCCGACTCGGCCGCGAGCTGCCGAAGCCCCTCACCGAGCTCAACGACGGGCGCACGATCATGCGCCAGCAGCACGACAACATCGCCGCTGCCTTCGGCACCGACGTGACCATCACGACCGTCGTCGGCTACAAGCTCGAGCACATCATCGACGCCTTCCCCGAGGTCGAGTACGTCTACAACGAGCAGTACGACCAGACGAACACCTCGAAGAGCCTGCTGCGCGCGCTCAAGGCGACCGGCAAGCACGGCGTGCTGTGGATGAACGGCGACGTCGTCTTCGACCCGCAGGTGCTCGTGCGCGTCGCGAGCCTCGTGCACGCCGACCGCTCGTTCGTGAGCGTCAACACTTCGACCGTGAGCGACGAAGAGGTCAAGTACACCGTCGACGCGGAAGGCTTCATCCAGAAGCTCTCGAAGACCGTCGTCGGCGGCCTCGGCGAGGCCGTGGGCATCAACTACATCTCGAGCCGCGACAAGGCCGTGCTCATGCACCACCTCACGCGCTGCGCCGACCAGGACTACTTCGAGCGCGGCATCGAGCTCGCGATCGAGCACGACGGCATCACCGTCGAGCCCGTCGACATCAGCGACCTCTACGCGGTCGAGATCGACTTCGCCGAAGACCTCGAGCGGGCCAACCTGCACGTCTGAGCCGTCGGCTCCCCCGAGAACCGAGTCCGACCGCGCACGGCTCGACGCCCGATTCGCGGGCGAAGCGATGCGCGTGGCGCTAGCGTTGTCGTTCGTGACCTCCGCCCCGCCGCCGCGCCCCGAGCGCAGCCCCGCGCAGGTGTACCGGCAGTCGCTGTGGCTGCTCACGAGCCGCGACCTCAAGGTGCGATACGCCACCTCGTTCCTCGGCTACCTCTGGTCGGTGCTCGACCCGCTCGTGATGGCGATCATCTACTGGTTCGTCTTCACGCAGGTGGTCGACCGCACGATCGGCGCCGACCCGTACATCGTCTTCCTGCTCGCCGGCCTGCTGCCCTGGATGTGGTTCAACGGCGCCGTGGGCGACGCGACGCGCGCGTTCATCAAGGACGCGAAGCTCGTGCGGTCGACGCGCATCCCCCGCACGGTCTGGGTCACCCGCATCGTGCTCTCGAAGGGCATCGAGTTCGTCGCCGCGCTGCCCGTCATCGTGGTCTTCGCGATCATCTTCGGGGCCGAGCTCACGGCCGGTGTCGTCTGGCTGCCGGTCGCGGTCGCGCTGCAGGCCGTGCTCACCGTCGGGCTCGGGCTCATCATCGCGCCGCTCGTGGTGTTCTTCCGCGACCTCGAGCGCGCGGTCAAGCTCATCCTGCGCTTCCTGTTCTACGCCTCGCCGATCATCTACGGCCTGAGCGACCTGCCGGGCGGGCTCGACGTCTGGGCCTCGTTCAACCCGCTCGCGGGCATCATCTCGCTGTACCGGGCGAGCTTCTTCCCCGATCAGCTGGATGCCCGCGCCGTGCTCATCGCGGCCGTCATGAGCCTCGTCATCCTCGGTCTGGGAGTTCTCGTCTTCCGGCGCATGGAGCGCGCCGTGCTGAAGGAGGTCTGATGACGACCGAGACGGTCATCCGCGTGTCGGGAGCGGGCATCCGCTTCCGACGCAATCGTCGTGGACGGCGATCGTTCAAAGACCTGTTCGCCGGTTCGAAGCGCCGCTCGCGGCCCGACGAGTTCTGGGCGCTGCGCGGCGTCGACGTCGAGGTGCGCGCCGGCGAGGCGATCGGCGTCGTGGGCCGCAACGGCCAGGGCAAGTCGACGCTGCTCAAGCTCGTCGCCGGCGTCATGCTGCCCGACGAGGGCGCGGTCGAGGTGCGCGGCGGCGTGGCACCGCTCATCGAGATCACGGGCGGCTTCGTCGACGACCTGACGGTGCGCGAGAACCTGTATCTCACGGCCGGCCTGCACGGCATGTCGAAGACCGAGATCGACGAGCGCTACGACGAGATCATCGACTTCGCCGAGCTGCGCGACTTCGTCGGCACGCCCTACAAGCACCTGTCGAGCGGCATGAAGGTGCGCCTGGCGTTCTCGGTCATCTCGCGCCTCGAAGAACCGATCCTGCTCGTCGACGAGGTGCTCGCGGTGGGCGACAAGGCCTTCCGCGACAAGTGCTACGCCCGCATCGACGCGCTGCTCGCGGGCGGGCGCACGCTGTTCTTCGTCTCGCACAACGAGCGCGATCTGAAGCGCTTCTGCACGCGCGGCCTCTACCTCGACAAGGGCGAGCTCGTGCTCGACTCCTCCATCGGCGAGGTGCTCGCGGCGTACAACCGCGACTACGGCAGCACCACCGTCTGACGCCCGCCCGACCACCGCCCAGCAGCCGCTCATACACTGGGATGCGCGACGTCAGGAGGAACCGGTGACCCTCACCCCGAGCGAGCACGACGACGCGGTCGCGGCGCCCCGTGCCACCGACCGCGGCCCGCTGCAGGGCATCCCGATCGATGATGTCGCAACGGTCGGCCCCGCGGCCGCGGCCCCCGAGGTCGACCCGCTCCTCGTGCGCGGGCTCCGCGCCGCGATGTCGGCGCAGAGGCCCGCCGTGCTGCTGCACATCCGATCGATCCGGCGCCAGTACCCCGCGGCGACGCCCGAGCAGGTCGTCATGATCCTCGAACGGCGGTTCCTCAACAGCGTCACGCTCACGGGCGCGGGCAGCGGTGCCGCGTCGCTCATCCCCGGCGTCGGCACCGCGCTCGGGCTCACCGTGATCGGCGTCGAGACGGTCGCGTTCTTCGAGATGACCGCGCTGTTCGCCCAGTCCGTCGCCGAGATCCACGGCATCGTCGTCGATGACGAAGAGCGCGCCCACAACCTCGTCATGGCGCTCATGCTCGGCGGGCCGGGCAAAGACCTCGTGCAGCAGTTCGTCGGGCAGGCCACGGGCGTCGGCCCCGACCGCACCCAGTACTGGGGCGAATCGATCACGGCCGGCATGCCGAAGGCTCTCGTCGGCCTGCTCAACAAGCGCCTGCGCGACGAGCTCGTCAGGTCGATGGCCGTCAAGCAGGGCGGCAGCATGGCCGGCCGCCTCGTGCCCTTCGGCATCGGCGCCGTCATCGGCGGAGCCGGCAACCGGCTCATCGGCGGCAAAGTGGTGCGCACGGCCCAGCAGGCCTTCGGCCCGGCACCGGCGCGGTGGCCGGCCGAGCTCGACGCGGTTAGTCCTCCGAAGGAGCCTCGTCCTCGTCGTCTTCGTCGTCGAAAGGGTTCGACTCCGACGTGATCGGATCGTGCGCGTGGAGCGCCGCGACCCGGTTCCACTCGGCGTAGAGCGCGTCGACCGCGGCGTGGAAGCGCGCCGTCGCCGCGCCCGGAGTCGTGTCACCGAAATACCGTCGCACCCAGTGCGTGAGCGTGTCGTGGGCCTCCGCGCTCGTCAGCACGCGGTCGACGAGCGGCACCACGCTCGCGGCGTCGTCGGCGTGCAGCCACTCGCAGGCGCTCAGGTACCCGGAATCGTCGATCTCGGCCTCGGGCGACGCGGGCCGCGCGATGATGATCGGCTTGCCGGTCGCCAGCCGGTCGTAGACCATCGCGGAGATGTCGGTGATCGCGACATCGGCGGCGGCGAGCTGCCAGCCGAGCGCGGCCCCCGTGTCGTGCACGTGCTGCGCTGACGGGTCGGCGGCGTTGGCGCGCTCCAGAGCCTGAATGATGCGCCGGTTGGCGTCGCCGTAGGCGCGGCTCACCACCCCGCTGCGCGGGTGGGGACGGTAGACGATGCGGTGGCGGCCGGTCGCGAGCAGGGCATCCACGAGGGCTTCGCCATGGCTGGCGATCGAGCCGTACGCCGCCGCGGGGCGGTCGCCCTCCCAGGTGGGCGCGTAGAGCACGACCGTGCGGTCGTCGGGCGCGTACGGCGTCTCGCCGGCGAAGTGGTCGGCCTGCGGGCGCCCGATCTGCAGGGTCTTGCGATCGAGGTCGTAGTCCCAGAGCTTGCGCGCCAGCCGCTCGCGCGCCGCCTCACCCGCGATGAAGGCGTAGTCGTAGGCCTTGTACTGATTGGTGGTCATGTACATCTTGTCGGACTCGCCGTGGTTGATGAACACATGCCACATGCGGCCGTAGCGGAACATCTGGAAGTTCTTGGTGTTCTGGTTGACGTAGAACACGATGCGCAGCGGCTGCTCGACGACGAAGCGCTCGAGGTCGGTCACCTTGCGCAGGTAGACGGACGGCACGGGCGATTCGTCGAGCAGCGTCATCATGGTGCCCGGGCTGCGGCTGATGATGGCGACCGGATGCTCGCGCGCGAGCTCGGCGAGCGGCGCGTACCACTGACGGATCTGGTAGAGGTTCACGCGCGTGTCGGCGAAGTACACGGCGATCTCGATCGTGCCGGGGGCCGCAGGTGTTTCGTCTTTCAGCCGCTCGGCAAGAGCGTTGCGGTTGCGGCGCGAGCGCAGCAGGTTGCGCACGATGCGGCGCGCGGTCTTGGCCTGGCTCAGAATCGACACGATCCTGATTCTCCCAGCGGGCGCCCGGGCCGCTCGGCCAAACAGCCACACCGTTACCGACTTGTTCGCAATTCAGGCTGAGCGAGGCACCCCATCGAGCTGTGCGGCGTATTCCGCTGTTCTGCCTGAGTGGCGAACGGCTGATGCGTGACAGAATCGGGCGCGATGGCCCGCTTCACGTTCAGCGCCGGCAATGCGCGCGCGCTCGCTCGCGCCCCGCTCTACGCGCTCGGGGCGCTCGCCGCCGTGCTCGTGCCGCGCAGCCCCCGCCGGTGGGTGTTCGGCTCGGGCATCGGCCTGGGCGAGGGCGCGCTGGTGCTGCTCGAGCTGACGGCCGCACGCGAACCGGAGCGCCAGCTCACGTGGCTCGCATCGAGCGCCGACGAGCTCGCCGAGGCACGGGCGCGCGGCCTGCGGGCGCTGCCGAAGCGCGGGCCGCGCGGGCTCTGGGCCACGCTGCGCGCGGGCGTCGTCGTCGTGACGCACGGGTTCGGCGACGTCAACCGCTTCGGGGTGAGCGGCGCGCGCGTCGTGCAGCTGTGGCACGGCATCCCGCTCAAGCGCCTGCACCTCGACACGGGAGCCGCCCTGCGCCTGCCGCTCATCGGCTCGTTGCCGGGCGTCGGCCGACTGATGGCCGCGCTCTACCGGCGGGCGGGGGCCCAGATCACGCTGTTCCCGGTCGCCTCCGAGCTCGTGGCGGCGCGCATCCGCTCGGCGTTCGGGCTGCCGGCATCGCGC
Organism: Microcella sp.; assembly: GCF_051860105.1. Lineage (GTDB taxonomy): Bacteria > Actinomycetota > Actinomycetes > Actinomycetales > Microbacteriaceae > Microcella. Next base: position 22,817 of record NZ_JBHYEO010000017.1, on the reverse strand, counting down.
GTGATCGTCACGGGCGACCCGCGCGACGACGTGCTGCTCGCGGGCACGCCCGACGCCCGGCGCTCGACGGCGCGCGCGCTCGTATCGGCGGCGCTCGTCACGGCCGGCGGCGCTCCGCTTCCGGATGCCGGACCGGTCGTGCTCTACGCCCCCACCTGGCGCGACGGGGCGGTGGATGCCGCGATCCCGACCCCCGCGGAGTGGTCGCAGATCGCCACCTGGGCCGACCGCGCGGGCGCGACGCTGCTGATCCGCTCGCACCCGCTCGGCGCGGGCTCGTATGCGGAGGGCGCCGCCCGCTCGCCGCGCATCCGGCTGCTCGGCCGCGAGGCCCTCACCGAGGTGACCCCGGCCCTGCCGGCGCTCGACGCCCTCGTCACCGACTACAGCTCGATCGCCTTCGACGCCGCCATCGCGGGGGTGCCGAGCGTGTTCTTCGCCCCCGATCTGGCGAACTACCTGGCGACGCGCGGGCTGTACCAGCCCTACCGCGAGTTCAGCGGGGGCGAACCCGCGACGACGTGGGTCGAGACCCTCGAGCGGCTCGAGGCCGTGCTCGGGGGCGGCCCCGCCCTCGACGACGCCCTCGGGCACGCGGCCTGGCTACGTGACGAGGTCGTCGATCACCTCGACGGCCGGGCGACGGAGCGCGTGCACGCCGCGATCGTCGCGCTGCTCGGCGAGTCGGATGCCGTCGACAGTCCGCCGCCGATTGCGCACGAGACGGGTCCATCGGTCGCGAATGACCGACTCGTGGTCGAGTCGGCCGTCATTCGCGACCGATCGACGCACCCTATGCACGACGGTGCCGAACTCGTGGTCGAACTGACGGGCAGGTCTCCCCGCCCGGTCGAGTCGCTCGCGTTGGTGGGCGCTCGTCACGTCATCGCCGCCGACATCGCGCAGCAGGGCGACCGGTTCACTGCGGGCTTCCGTGTGATCGGCGAGCGCTGGGGAACCCCGAGGCTCGCGCCACCGAGCGGCGACTACCGGCTCGAGACCCGGTTCGAGCACGCCGTGCACCCGACCGCTCGAGCGGTCGTCACGGCCGACACCGGCCCGGCGCTGCGCACCGACCTCCTGCGCGCCGAGCTGCGGGCCGACGCCGGAACCCTCGTGCTGCGCGTCGCGGCCCCGCTCGACGATGACGAGCGCGGAGCATCCGCCCAGAAGCGCCTCGAGCGGCAGTACCGCCGCCGCACCGCGACCCCCGAGAACGCCGTATTCTTCGAGAGCTTCTACAGCCAGACGGCGGCCTGCAACCCGCTCGCGATCGACCGCGAGCTCGCGCGCGTGCGCCCTGACGTCACGCGCTACTGGTCGGTCGTCGACCGCTCGATCGCCGTGCCCGAGGGCGCGGTGCCGATCATCGAGGGCTCGGCCGAGTGGTGGCGGGTGCGCGCCGACGCCCGCCTGCTGGTCGTCAACGACTGGCTGCGCAAACGGTGGATGCCCCGCCGCCACCAGACCGTGCTGCAGACCTGGCACGGCACCATGCTCAAGCGCCTCGCGCTCGACCGCGACGGCGTGAGCCTGCGCACGCGCATCGCCGTGCGGCGCGAGAGCCGGCGCTGGTCGGTGCTGCTGGCGCAGAACGCCTACGCGGCGGAGATCTTCCGGCGCGCGTACGCCTTCCGCGGGCCGATCTGGGTCGAGGGCTACCCCCGCAACGACGTGCTGGTCGAGGGCGACGCCAGAGCACGCCGTGCCGTGCGCGATCGGCTCGGCCTGCACCCCGAGCAGCGGGCCGTGCTCTACGCGCCCACCTGGCGCGACGACACCCGCCAGCTCGTCGACTACCTCGACCTGCCGAGCCTGCCGGCCGCGCTCGCCGAGCTGCCGGGCGAGCACCTCGTGCTCGTGCGCGGCCACAGCCGCACGCTGCGGCACGGCAGCGACCTCGACGCTGCAGGCCTGCTCGACGTGACGACCTACCCCGACATGGCCGACCTGCTGCTCGCGGCCGACGTCGTCGTCACCGACTACAGCTCGCTCATGTTCGACATCACGGCGACCGACACCCCGCTCGTGCTCTTCGCCCCCGACCGCGAGCACTACGAGCGCGAGCTTCGCGGGTTCTACTTCGATCTGCTCGCCGAGGCGCCGGTCGCGGTGACCGAGAACCGTGCCGCGCTCATCGCTGAGCTGGCGCGGCTGGCGGAGTCGCCCGAGCCGGCAGCGGCATCCCCCGCCCTCGACGCGTGGCGGGCACGCTTCACCGCGCACGATGACGGGCGTGCGGCCGAGCGGGTGGTGGCCCGGATGCTCGCCGAAGGTCTGCTCTAACGCGTCACGACTCGATGCGCGAGCGGTCGACGGCGTCGCGCGCGCCGACGGCGAGTCCGCGCAGGAAGCCGGCGCCCCAGCTGTAGTGCATGACGACGATGACGCCGACGAACGTCGCGCGGTCGGCGATGGTGGTGCCGCTCGATCGGGCGATGAGGAGCAGAGCCAGCAGCACGAGGTAGAGCAGCGGCCCCAGGTAGACGAGCGACAGCAGCCAGGCGGCGAGCCCCGTCACGACGCCCGTCAGCTCAAGCACGAGCAGCACCACGCTCACCGCGCTCGCCAGCACGAGCGCGGGCGGTGCGAAGTAGCGCAGCGAATTGCGGCCGCCGAGCCGGCGCACGAGCTCGCCGCGCCAGATGCCGGTCGCGGTGAACTGCCGGGCGAGCTTGCCCCAGGTGTCGCGCGGCCAGTAGGCCACCCGCAGGGCAGGGTCGAGCCAGACCAGGTGGCCGGCCTCGCGCAGGCGCAGGTTGAGCTCCCAGTCCTCGCCGCGCTTGAGGCCCTCGTCGTAGAGGCCGACCTGCTCGAGCGGTGCGCGACGCATGATGCCGAGATAGGCGCTCTCGGCGGGGCCTTCGGATGCTCCGCCGTGGTACGCCCCGCCCCCGAGCCCGAAGCGGCTGTTGTAGGCCCGCGCGATGGCCGACTGCACGCGCCCGCGACCGGTCGCCACCATGAGGCCACCGAGGCTCGCCGCGCCCGTGCGCTGCATCGTCGCCACCCCGAGGGCCGTGTAGTCGGCGGGCAACTCGGTGTGGGCATCCACCCGGATGATCACATCGTGGGCGGCGGCGCGGATTCCGAGATTGAGGCTGCGCGGAATCGACAGATCGGGGTTCTCGACGATGCGGATGCGGTCATCCGTGGCCGCGCGGGCGTGCACGCGCTCGGTCGTTCCGTCGGTCGAGGGGCCGAGCACGACCACGAGCTCGCGCTCGCCCGCGTACTGCTGCGCGAGCACGCTCTCGATCGCGTCGTCGATGTAGGCCGCTTCGTTGTACACCGGCATGACGTAGCTGACGCCGGGGTGCGACGCTGCAGGCTGGCCCATAGCGTCGAGGCTACTGCCTCACGACGAGCCTGTAGCGGCGCGAGGGGGCCCGACGGTGTCGTCGGATCCCCCTCGCGCCACGGGGCCTACTGCAGCTCGCCGAGGGTGACGGTGACCTCTTGCGCCTGGCCGCCGCGCACGTAGGTGAGCGTGGCGCTCGCCCCCGCGGGCTGCACCCGCACCTGGGCGGTGAGGTCGACGCTGCCGGCGATCGGCACACCGTTGAAGCGGGTGATGACGTCACCTGCCCGCAGGCCGGCGACCTCGGCGGCGCCGCCGGGCAGCACGCTGTCGACGAGGGCGCCGACCACCGTGCTCTCGGCGTCGTTGATCGAGTCGGTCACGCTCGCGCCGAGCAGGCCGTGGCTGGCCGACCCGTTCTCGATCAGCTCAGTGGCGATGCGCTGCGCGAAGTTCGACGGGATCGAGAAGCCCACGCCGATGCTGCCCGACTGGCCGCTGCCGCCTCCCGCCGTCGCGATCGCGACGACGATGCCGATCAGTCGGCCCTCGTCGTCGAGCAGGGCGCCGCCCGAGTTGCCGGGGTTGATCGCGGCGTCGGTCTGGATGACCGGCAGCGAGACGGTGCCGGAGGTCAGCGGCCGGGGCTCGGTCGAGTCGGTGCCGGGAACATCGAAGTCCCAGAAGTCGAAGGGCGCGTCGGAGCCGTTGTCGGGCTGCACCTGGTCGAGCTGCTGGTCGGGCACGGCCGACGAGCGCACGGTGATCGATCGGTTGAGGGCCGACACGATGCCGTTCGAGACCGAGCCGGCGAGACCCAGCGGTGCGCCGATGACGACCGTGCGGTCGCCCACGTTGAGCGCGTCGGAGTCGCCGAACTCGATCGTCGGCAGCCCCTCGGCCCCGTCGAGCTTCACCACCGCGAGGTCGGCGATCGGGTCGCTGCCGACGAGCTCGGCGTCGAAGATGCGGCCGTCGGAGAGCGTCACGCGGATGCTCGGAGTGAGCGTCGCCCCTTCGAGCGTGGCGACGTGGTTGTTCGTCAGCACGTAGCCATCGGCGCTCAGGATCACGCCGGAGCCGTTGCCCGACGAGCCGCCGCCGGCGACCGTGAGCGTCACGACGGCCGGCATCGCCTTCGCGACGACGGCGGTGACGAGCGTGGCATCCTCCGGGTCGGTGACGGTGATCGAGGTGGGCATTGCCGGCGTCGCGGTCACCGAGGTCGAGTCGGTCGCGAGCACGGCGGCGACGACACCGCCGCCCGCGACGCCGCCGATGAGGGCGCCCACGGTGAGCATGCCGAGCAGCGGGGCCATCGCGAGTTTGGGGCGCGCGGGTGCCGCAGCGGCGGGCGGCGGCGCGGCGGGCAGCCCCGTGGCCGACGCCTCGGGAGCCGCGGGCGTCTCCGCCGCGATCGGCATCTGAGGTGCAGTGGGCGTCTCCGGCGCGGCGGGGGCAGCGGTCGCTGCCGACTCGTCCGGGCGGGGAGTGGGGAGCGGCGCCGTGGTGTCCGGGGTGTCGGGCGTGTCAGGCGTCTCGGTCGAGCTGGTCATCGGGAGGTGCTCCTTTCGGCGCTGTCAGCGTCCTCCGCAAACCTGTGCATTCTATTTGGCTCGCCTGAGCGCCTCCCGACGCTTCACCCAACCGCGCCTTGGTCGGAAGGGGAACCGTCGGCGTCGCGCGGGCTCGGGTGCCGGCACCGATGCGGGCGCGGCACGGGATGCCCGCGTCAGCAGCCGGGGCCTGCTGGGGCGCGGCCGCAGTCGCGGTCGACGAGCACGGTGACCGCCTCGCCCGCCGTCGCGATGAGGTCGTTGGCCGGCAGCACGATGATGCCGCTCATGGCTCTCCAGCTTCCGCCGGCGAAACGGTATTCGGCGGTGTATTCGACGTCGAGTTCGATCACGTACGTTCCGGATGCCCGATACACGTGACTCGTCGGCGTCGCGTCGAACTCGCGCAGGCCGAGAGCCTCCCAGCTCGCGCCCGTCGTGCCGAGCCTCGCCGACTCGCCGTCGCCGTAGCGCCAACGGTAGGCCTGCGGGGTGAACCGAACGTCGGCTGGCGACCCGAGCAGGGTGCCGGCCACGACGTGCCGCTCGATCACGGCGACGAAGTTCGTCGGAAGCCCGACGACCATCCAGCCGTCCGGCTGCATGTATTGGATCGCGGGCTGCGGCCGGAAGACGGCGAGGTCGCTCCAGGTGACGCTCGGGATGCCCGGCGCGGGGTCGGCGGGCTTGTCACGACCGTCGCCGTAGCAGAGGCCGGCGAACACCTCCTCGCACGGCATCGGGGGGAGGGTCGACGTGCCGGACTCGCCACCTGGACCGCCCGGGCCCGGGGACCCCGGCGAGCCCGGGTTGGTCACATTGCCGGAGAGGGTCGCGCCCCCATCGCCGACCTCGCCCCCGACGTTCGGGCAGCCGCCCAGCACCGCCGCACCTTTGTCGCACTCAGGTGCGGGGCTCGCGATGGCCACGTTGGGTACAAGCACAACCAGAAGCGCCAGGGCGAATACCCATTGGGTCAAGCGCACACGCCACCACCACCCCAGACCGTCTCACTTTCGAGACGGAGGAATCCGTCATCGTTGCTAGAGAAGAGTGCTTCGTACTCGATGAAATCCTGTCGTTGCGGGTCCACCACAGAAACACCACTCAGATCGACGACATCGACATCACCCACGAATACGCAGGTGTATATCTGGACTTCCGCGTTACCTGGCTCTCCTGGAATGTGCTGCTGAAGAACGACAGCTTCGAGACGGGAAGACCCAGTGGCCCGATACGAGTTCTCACGGAAGACGTTGAAGCCCTGAGACTCAGATTCGTAGACCTCGTCAGAAACCAACGGTTTGAGTCGTTCTGGTTGCTGCCCTCCGTCCTGGAGGATTTCGCCAGAGACGAGTAGAAACTCCTCATACGCCGCGGTCGCGGCCGCGAGGGCCTCCTCGTCGGAGGCGAAGAGCGGCTCCGTTGCCGCGGGCGGCTCCGCGGGCGGGATGCGCGTCGACTCGGTGCACGCCGCGAGCGAACCGACGACGAGTAGGAGCGGCAGAGCGACCAGGGCGAGGCGGCGAGACATGCACGTCACCGTAGGGCGAGACCGGGCATCCCGAGGCGATTCTCCACACCGCGAGCGCCCGCGAGCGATCCGATCTGCGCCCCGAACGAGGTACACAGATTCGTCTGTCCGCCACCTACACTGAAACAGCCACTGAACTACCACCAAACCGGGGGCAATCGAATGACGCAGTCCCACGTGACCGACGTCGAGGTCATCCTCGACGCCGCCAGCGACATCCTCATGAACGACGGCTACTCGGCTGTCACGCTCGCCTCGATCGCGTCGCGCGCGCGAGTCGATGTCGACGAGGTGAGCGACATGTTCCCGACGGCGAACGACGCGATGGTCGCCATGCTCAACCGAGAGTTCCACGGCATGTACGGGGTGGTCGTGCAGAACATCGAGCGCGACCCGCGGGGCGGGCTGCTCTCGCGCATGTACACCTACATCCTCAGCGCCGTTTACGAGCGCCCGCTGGCGAAAACCCTGTTCGTGATCGACCGCGAAGCGCTCAACTCGATCATGCGCAACTCGCACAGCTACTCGTACACCCCCACCGTCGGAATCCGCGGCGAGCTCATCGAGGCGCTGCAGGAGGTCGGCATGGTGCGCTCCGACGTGGATGCCCGCATGGTGTCGAGCGTGCTCTCCGCCTGCTCGGCCGGGCTCGCCCTGACGGCCCCGCACGATGACCTCGGCCTCATCATCGACGGGCTCTCGACGCTGCTCTCGCGCGGGGTCGACGCCGACGTCGACGACACCAGCCCCGGCAAGGCCGTGTTCTTCGACTGGGCGACGAAGCTCGCCACTCCGCGCAGCGGCGACTGATCGCTCAGGCGGCCGCGCCGCGGTCGATCGCCGCGGCGATCACGGCGAGCACGCTCGCCCGCGAGTAGGGCTTGTCGAGGAAACCCGAGATGCGCCCGGCGATCGGTGTCGGGATGCTCTCGCGGGTGTGCACGCCGCTCGCGAGCACGACGGGAATCTGCGGATGGGCATCCTGCAGGCGCTCGACGAGCGCGAGGCCGTCCATGCGCGGCATGGTGATGTCGCTCAGCACGGCCGAGACGCGGTGCTGACCCGTCTCGAGAACGGCGATCGCTTCGACACCGTCGGCCGCTTCGATCACCGCGTACTCCGCGATCTCGAGGGCCTGACGCAGAACGCGTCGAATCACCGGCTCGTCGTCGACGATCAGCACCACGTCTCGCCGATTCACCACCACGCCCTCAGTGTGCGCGCACGGCGTCGCCGCCTCAAGAGGGTCGACGCCGCGATGTTCGCACGACGAACATCATGCGTCCGCATTCATTTTCGCGGGGCCGGTACGCTGACGCTGTGAGCGTCGAACGGCCATCGAACGAGCGGGCCCCGTGGATGCACGCCGCGCGCTCCGCCGGCCTCGTCGGCCGTGACGGCACGGTGCGCCCGACGATCTTCGCCGAGATGTCGGCGCTCGCCCTCGAGCACGGCGCGGTCAACCTGGGGCAGGGCTTCCCCGACGACGACGGCCCGGCCGAGGTGCTCGAGGCCGCTGTCGAGGCGATCCGCGCGGGGGTCAACCAGTACCCGCCGGGCCGCGGGGTCGTCGAGCTGCGGGCGGCGATCGCCGAGCACCAGCAGCGCTTCTACGGCCTGACCGTCGACGCTGAGAGCGAGGTGCTCGTCACGGCCGGGGCGACCGAGGCGATCGCCGCGAGCCTGGTCGGGCTCGCCGGCCCGGGCGAGGATGGGGGCACCCTCGAGCCGGTCTCAGACTCCTACGCCGCGGGCATCGGGCGCAGCGGTGCTCGCCACGTGACGATCCCCCTGACCGAGCCGGGCTTCCAGCCGATCGGTGCCGCGATCGACGCGGCGATCACCGACCGCACGCGGGTGATCGTGCTCAACTCGCCGCACAACCCGACCGGCTCGATCCTCGCGGCCGAGCACGTGGAGCGGATTGTTGCGGCGGCCGCGCGGCACGATGCCGTCATCGTCAGCGACGAGGTGTACGAGCACCTCGTCTACGACGGCGAGCGCCACCGGCCGATCGCCACCTACCCCGGCGCGGCCGCGCGCACGCTGACCGTGTCGAGCGCGGCGAAGACCTTCAGCGTGACCGGCTGGAAGATCGGTTGGGTCACCGGCCCGGCCGCGCTCATCGAGGCGGTGCTGGGCGTCAAGCAGTGGCTCACCTATGTCAACGGCGCCCCCTTCCAGGGCGCGGTCGCTCGCGGACTGCGGCTCGGCGACGCGTTCTTCGACGGGCTGCGCGCCACGATGCAGCGTCGTCGCGACCTGCTCGCCGCCGGGCTCGTCGATGCGGGCTTCACCATCGCGCCGACGGCGGGCT
>NZ_JBHYEO010000017.1:0-14099 GCF_051860105.1 Microcella sp. | reverse complement strand
CGGCCCTGGGCCTGACGGACGCCGCGGCGAGCGCCCGCGCCCTCGCTGCCGACGCCGGGGTCGTCGCGATTCCCCTGAGCGCATTCGGTCACGCGGGCGGGCCGGTGAGCCCGAGCGCGTTGCGCTTCGCGTTCTGCAAGCCCGACGCCGTGATCGCCGAGGGCGTGAGGCGGCTGCGTTCGATGAGCAGCTAGCGTCGCCCTCGACGAGCGATGCGCGGTGAGCGCAGTCGATACGCCAGGAGGCCGAGGCTCGCCGCCCCAAGGGCCATCAAGGTGCTGCTGAGCAGAAGAAGTGCTCCCACCGTGCTGGGACCGGTGCTGGCCAGTCGCGCAGGAGGCGGGGTCTCGACTTCGGGCGTCTCTCCGCCGCTCGGCGGCTCGACCTCGGGGAGCGTGGGCAGCTCGGGCAGCACGAAGCCGAAGTCGAGGCTCAGATCGACGGCACGGTTAACGAGCAGCTCGAGAGACTGGGCCACGGCCGTCGAGGAATCCCTATCGCGTCCACCCATCCCGGGCGTCGTGCGGCTCAGTCCGGCGAGGGCGCTCGCCGAGCGCTCGGCGTTGATGCGCACGGTGTACGACTCTCCCGCGGCGAGCGTAGGCAATCGTGTGAACAGGTATCGGCCAGCGTCGTCCGTGACCGTCGCCTCGACGGGAATCCCGTCCACGGTGGTCACCGGGGAACCTCCGGGACCTGTCAGCTCGAGCACAACTCCGGCCATCCCTGTTTCGCCGTCCGTCTGGCGACCGTCTCCACTGGCATCGAGCCACACACGATCGCCGACGCTCACGCTACGAAGGCCCGAGCCTGTGCCGCCCGCGCTCGTGCGGCGGAGGGTGGTGACGCGTTCCGTCACCTGGCCCGCGATCGCGACGACAACGCGATTGGTGTACACGCCCATACCTTGCTCGTCGATTGAACCGCGGTAGGTAATGCGAATGAATTCGTTCTGCGCGATGGAATCGAGATCAATGGTGAAGCCGCGGTCCGTGCAGGCGAGGGTGAACCGGGGAATGTCGAGGGGTGCGCGAGGAGCGGTCGCGGCGAGGCCCTGGTGCGTGGTGATGGTGATCGTCGAACACTCGATGATGCTGCCGGGGCCTACCTCGTCGGTGACGACGACAGGCGTGTCGAAACCTTCGGGCCTGCCCGGCAGGGCGATCGCCCAGGATAAGTTGCCCGTCTGGTCACGGGTGCCCTTGAAGGCACCGTCGGCCCAGCTGCCGGCCTTCGTCAGGGCGCGGCTCGAGGCGGGAGGCGCCGGAGGCGGACAGTTCTCGGTGCAGGGTGGCGCGGGCACCGGCTTCGGCCCGATCCTTACAGGGATCGCGACGCCACCGAACTCGAGCACGATCGGGTCGGTCGTCTCGACGACGACGGAGTGATCCCATCGGGCGGTGATGTGGCCCTCGCCGCTGATATCGTCATGGTGCTCGACGAAGTCCGTCAGGGTGAAGATGACCGACGCGCCCTCCCATCGGGCCGTCGCGATGGCGGTGCCGTCACTCGCATCGAGCGTGAAAGACGCGCGGCTCGCTGCAGCGAGCTCGTCGGGCAAGTCGAGGCGAAACGTGTCACCCTCGGCGACGCCGTCAGGCAACGCCCACGAGAAGGTGAGGGTCAGACGCTCATTCCAGGTGTAGTGCTCTTTCGTCGTGCGAACGTCGGTGATCACGCCCTCCAGCGCCGTGGCATGGGCGGCCTGGGGCATCACGAGCACGGTTGCAGACACCAGTCCGGCGATGAGCGCGTGGGCGACGACGGCGCGCATGCGGCTGAACGGTGAGGGGTGTGACGACATAACCGGCTCCACTGCTTGACAGAAACAGAGACCGCCCGACACGGGAGAGTTCGGGTCGCCACCGTGCCGGAGCGGTCATCCACTCAAGAGCAGTCAGCGACATCTGCGATCATGACGGAGAAAATTGAGGAAGTTTTGGCGTCATGATGGAGCTCCCTCACGACTGTCAAGAGATGGACCAGTGTGCGCCGACCCGAGCGAGCACGACCCCAGGAGGAGCCACCGTGCCGCGAGAACTGCGCAGTCTCGGCGACGAACAACTCGCGGAGCGTGCGCGGGCGGGCGACGCTCGCGCGTTCGGCGTTCTGTGGGAGCGCCATGCCCGCGCGGGTCGAGCCGCTGCTCGCCAGTTCAGTTCCATCGCTGATCCCGACGATCTGGTGGCCGAGGCCTACCTGCAGATTCTGCGTGCTGTTCAGCGCGGAGGGGGTCCGCACGAAGCTTTTCGACCCTATCTCTACCGCACGATTCGCAACATCGCGCTGCGATGGCGTCCGGGGGCCGCGATGCAGCCCCTCGATGACGCGATCGAACTCGCTGACGAGAGCCCTGGCCCTGAGCCGCTGACACTGCAACGCACAATCACCATTCGCGCTTTCCGCTCACTGCCCGAACGGTGGCAAACAGTGCTGTGGTACACCGAAGTCGAAGGTATGCAGCCTGCCGAGGCCGCCCCGCACTTGGGGCTCAGTGCGAACGGAGCCGCAGCGCTCGCCTATCGCGCCCGCGAGGGGCTGAAGGCGGCATGGCTTCAGGCACATGTGAACGACGCCCGAGTTCCTGAGGGGTGTCGATGGGCCGCGACCCGCATGGGTGACCGCGTTCGAGGAGCACTCAGCGCTCGACAGCAGCAACGGTTCGACACTCACGTCAACGGCTGCGCTCGATGCTCGATCCTCGTCGAGGAGGTCGATGAGCTGAGCGGTCGGCTCGCTAGTTTCGTCCTTCCGCTGGCACTGGGCGGTGTGGCCGGTTCTGCGCTTCTCTCTGAGCTGCTGGCGGGAGGCGGAACGGCCGCGCACGCTGCAGCTCCCCGCGAGGCGGGTGCCTCCACCACATCCAGCACAACGACCGCAACGGCCGCGAGCGGCACGATGGTCACCTCCATGGTCGGCATGGCCCTCGCCGCAGTCACGGTGACAGTGATCGCGCTTGCATCGCTCGCGGGTGGCGGCCAGAACGTACCTGTCGGCGCGGCAGAACCGCCCTCGACGCCGATTGTCGCGCCATTACCCGACCCACCCGAGGAACCCAACGTCGACGACTCCGACAATTCCGCCAGCGCGAGCAAACAGCCCAGCGCAAACGATCGCCCTGGCGACGCGGTCCCTCAACCCGACGCGCCCGCGGTGACGCCGCCGGTTGTCGCACGCCCCCGCCCTCCCGCGATGCCGACTGCACCGCCAACGCCACCGAGCCAGCTCGTGATCGCGCAGCCCCGCGATGACGACCTGGTGGCCAGTTCGACCGTGTTGCTGACCGGCTCGGGCACCGCCGGACAGATGATCGATGTGCGTACCGTTGACGGCGACAGCGCGTCTGCCTCGATCATCGTCGGCCGCACCGTCGTATCGCCAGAAGGCACCTGGATGCTCACGACGAGCTCGCTGCCCGACGGTGACATTACGCTCGAGGCACGCGAGTCGACAAGCGCCGACCCCCCGTCGGCCCAGCGCGTCCGCCTCCGCGTCGACACGCGCGCGGCGCCGCCCCAGGTCGATTCGCTCGAGACCACGGAACTGAGGCTTCTGCCGATCATCACCGGGTCGGCCGAACCGAGCTCGATCATCGAGCTGAGCGACGAGAACAGCATCGTCATCAGCACCGCACGTGCCGGCCTCGACGGCGCATGGAGCGTCCTCATGCCCGACCCCTACCGAGATGGAAGCGTCGTCGCCGTGGCGCAAACCGATGCCGCTGGCAACCGGTCGAAGCCCACCCCAATCGGCCCGTTCAGCTTCCAGCGCCCGGCCATTAACGACCCTCTCGACGGTTCCGTGGTCGTGGCGCTACCCGGGGGCACCGCCGTGGCGGTGTCGCTGAGCGGCGATGAGGGCCGTCAGGTGCAAGTTCTGATCGACAACGTAGCAACGGGCAATATCCACACACTGCAGGCCTCTCCGATCGTGCGGGTGACGCGACCCCTCACCGCCGGAGTGCACACGATCGGCGTTCGGTACATCGACCGCGACACCGGTCGATGGGGGTCTCTGCAAACGGTCACGTTCGTCCTCGAGTGAGTGGTCGCGTCAGAGGGGCACGACCCCGAACCGGCGCAACTGCAGGGCGGGATTGATGCGGCGCACCTCATCGAGGTGATCGCGCGAGACCGGGGCGACCACCGCATCCGTCGCCGTCTCGATCGAGGCGAGCACCTCGCCGCGGGCGTCGACGATCATGCTGTGCCCGACGCCGATGGGGGGCGTGTGGTCGGCGGCCGCGACGTAGACGGTGTTCTCGATGGCGCGCGCGGTGATGAGGGTCGTCCAGGCGTGCACTTTGCCCGGGCCGGCGACCCACGCGCTCGGCACGAGCACGAGCTCGGCGCCGGCGTCGACGAGGCGGCGCGTCACTTCGGGGAACCGCAGGTCGTAGCAGGTCTGGATGCCCACGCGCAGCCCGACGCCGTCGGCCACCGGCACAGTGAACAACTGCGGCGGCTCGAGAGCCCCCGGCTCGGCCCACGCCGACTCGGTCGCCCCGAAGGCGTCGTAGAGGTGCAGCTTGCGCGAGACGGCGAGCAGCGCTCCGCCGGGCGCGACGGCGACGACAGTGCTGCGGAAGCGGTCGTCGCGCGTGCCCGTCTCGATGAGCCCGGCGACGATGATCGCGCCCGTCTCGCTCGCGAGATCGCCGAGGCCCTCGACGAAGGGCCCGTCGAGCGGTTCGGCGGCGGCGAGCCAGTCGGGGCCCATGACGGGCGAGAAGTACGACGAGTACTCGGGGAAGACGACGAGCCCCGCACCCTGCTCGACGGCGTGCATCGCCAGGCTGCGCATGGCCGCGAGGTTCGCGGCGCGGTCGGCGACCGGCCCGAACTGGGCGACGGCCACGACAGCGTCGACGGATGCGGTGCTCACGATTCCCAGCCTAGGCCGGTGCTCGGCCCGCCACACTCGACTCATGACGACCGACGCGCCTTCCCCCGGCATCGCTCCCGGCTCGACCTGGCCGCAGCGGATCGCGCGCTGGCTGCTCGGCGCGGCTCTGCTGTTCGCGGGCACAGGCCACCTCACCTTCGGGCGCGAGGAGTTCCTGGCCCAGGTACCACCGTGGCTGCCGATCGAGCCCGACCTCGTCGTGCTCGGTTCGGGTGTCGCTGAGATCGCACTGGGGCTCGCGCTCCTCCTGACGCGCGGGCGCTGGCGGGTGTGGACCGGATGGGCGGCGGCACTGTTCTTCCTCGCCATCTTCCCCGGCAACATCGCGCAGTTCACGGAGGGCCGCGACGGCTTCGGCCTCGACACCGACCTCGCGCGGGGCATCCGGCTGCTGTTCCAGCCGGTTCTCGTGATCTGGGCGCTGTGGTCGACGGGCGCCTGGCGGGCGTGGCGCGAGCACCGGGCGGCACGCTCGGCTGTCGGCGGGCGCTGAGCGCCGAGCACTCTGCCACGATGGACCCATGACTGCTTCGCTCATCGTTCTCGGCTCGGCCAACACCGACTACACCGTGCTCGTCGAGCGGCACCCTCTGCCGGGCGAGACCCTGCTCGGCGATGATCTCGTCGTCGCCACCGGCGGCAAAGGCGCGAATCAGGCGCTCGCTGCCGCGCGGGCGGGAGCGATGCCGGTCTTCCTCGGAGCCGTGGGCGATGACGGCAATGGCCGCCAGATGCTCGACGCTCTCGGCGCTGGCGGGGTCGACGTCTCGAGCGTCGCGGTCGTCGACGACGCCCCCACGGGCATCGCGCTCATCACCGTGTCGCGCGACGGCGAGAACACGATCGTCGTCGCGGCCGGGGCGAACGCCCGCGTCAACGCGCACGAGGTCGAGGCGGGCATCCGCGCGGTCGCCGGGCGCGGAACGGTGCTGCTGGCCCAGCTCGAGATCCCCCTCGCCGCCGTGCGCACCGCCGCCGAGACGATCGACGAGCTCGGCGGGCGCACGGTGCTGAACCTCTCCCCCAGTCGCGAGGTTCCGGATGCCCTGCTCGCGCTCTGCGACCCGCTCATCGTCAACGAGGCCGAGGCTCACGACCTGACCGGCCTCACGATCGGCACGCCCGACGAGGCCGCCGCTGCGGCCGCGGTGCTGCTCGACCGCTGCCGCAGCGTCATCATCACGCTCGGCGGCGACGGCGCGGTCTTCGCCGCGCCGGGCGCGAGCGGCCATCTGCCGGCGCCGCGCGTCACCGTGGTCGACACGACGGGGGCCGGAGACGCCTTCGCGGGCGCGGTCGCGGCGGAGCTCGCGGAGAGCGGCGCGAGCGCCGAACTGCGCACAGCCGTCGAGCGGGGCGTCGCCGCGGGTGCCGCGGCCGTGCAGTGGCTCGGCGCCCAGCCCCCGCGCGACTGAGCGCCGGTCAGAGCGCGCGACCGACCCGCCGTCAGCGGGCGGTGCGGCGCTGCGCCACGGCGAGCGCGGCGACGACGAGCAGAGGCCAGAGCGACTCGACGTTGGCCGCGGCGCGCTCGCTCACGCCGAGCGCGACCGCATCGGCCGACGTCCACACCAGCAAGAACCAGAAGCACAGAGCCCCCATGAGCAGCGTGCCGACGACGGATCCCACGGGGCGGATGAGCCAGGGGTACGGCCGCGAGCGCCGCATTCCCAGCACGGGCCAGATCGCGAGCAGCACGAACCCCGCCAGGGCCGAGAGCGTGTGCGCGGTCGAGCTCGTCGCGACCGTCGGCAGCGGGAAGGCCGCGACGCCGATCGTCGCGAGCCCCGCGAGCCCCAGTGCGATGCGACCGGGCCGCCCGATGCCCACGGCGTACACGCTCGTGACGAGGTGGCAGAGACCGGTGAGGGCGAACATGATCGTCATGAAGACCCGCGTCGGGGCATCCCCCGCCGCCAGCTCACTGATGGTCTGCTGCACCGGATCGAAGTCGGGCCACAGCGCTTCGGCGACGAGCGTGCCGCCGATGAAGAAGACGGGGGCGAGGGCGGCGGAGATGATCGCGGGTCGGCGAACGAGACGAGGGGGGCTCTGCACCCCATCACCGTAGCCCCGCGGTGCTAGCGTCAACGCCATGCGCGACGGAGCGCATCCCCCGAAGGAGCCCTACATGGCCAAGAAGATCTACACCCCCGAGCAGCAGATCGATCGCCTGCGCGTCTACAACATCGTCGCGGGCAGCCTGCACCTGGTGCAGGCCATCGGCTTCGCGGTCGTGCTCTCGATGCTCAGCACCCAGGTGCTGTTCGCTGTCACCGCCGACTACCTCTCCGGCCCTCCCGGCGTGCCGATCCCGCCCGAGCGCGTCACGCTCTTCGAGGTCAACATCGGCATCGGCGTCGTCGCCTTCCTCGCCCTCAGCGCGTTCTTCCACTTCCTGATCTCGAGCCCGTGGTTCTTCGGCCGCTACAAGAACGGCCTGCTGCAGAACCGCAACTACTTCCGCTGGACGGAGTACTCGCTGAGCTCGTCGATCATGATCTGGCTCATTCTCGCGATCAACGGCGTCACCGACATCGCCGCCCTGTTCTCGATCTTCGCGGTCAACGCCGCGATGATCTTGTTCGGTGCCCTGCAGGAGAAGTACGAGCAGCCGGGATCGGGCGGCCTGCTGCCGTTCATCTTCGGCTCGATGGTCGGCATCGTGCCCTGGATCCTGATCCTCATCTACTTCTTGCGCCCCGGAAGCGAGAGCGAGGCCGCGCCGCCCGAGTTCGTCGTCGGCATCGTCATCTCGCTCTTCGTGTTCTTCAACACCTTCGCCATCAACCAGTGGCTGCAGTACAAGCAGGTCGGCAAGTGGAAGAGCTACCTGCAGGGCGAGCGCAGCTACATCACGCTGAGCCTGGTCGCGAAGACGGCGCTTGCCTGGCAGGTGTTTTCCGGAGCGATCATTCCGGCCTTGACCAGCTGACGACGCTCCCGCATCGGGCGGGAATTGGCCGGTGTCCAGAGGCAACCCGAATGCCTCAGGACACCGGCCTTACCGAGCGGCGTGCTGTGACGAACCTGAAGGGGGGCGTTCGCACACCGGAGTGGGTCTCCGAACTCGGTGTCTCTATGCTGGCCACCCCGAGGCAGGGTCGCAAACGCTCGGCCGCGCACGATTTCGCATTGCGAACATCGCACCGAGCCGGCCGGAACCCGGGCACGAGAATGCCGAAAGGCCCGGTCGCAATCGACCGGGCCTTTCATACCGGATGACCGGCACATGGTGGGCTCCTTGCGAAACTCGGCTACGCCCCGCCGATCATGGGCCTCGCAACCCTCGCACCGGATTCATCCCCTGTCCCCGCGCAAAACATCCTCCGACACACTAAGCCTTTGCAGCGGCCACTCTTGCGGAAGGAGCACGAGCGGCATCCTTCAAGCAGCGACTTTCGCCGCCGCAAGTCAGGATTCACATGCCGCTTCAGCAGTCCCGGGTACTTCCTGCGCACCCCCGCAGAGCGGTCGGGGCGCTACCGCGAGCTTCTCGCCATGCTCGCGGCCGACGCCCTCGACGTGCGCATCGGAGCCCGATTCCCGCTCGCCGACGCCGGGGTGGCGCAGGCCGCGCTCGCGAGCCGCGGCACCACGGGCATGGAGCTACTGACACGCTGAGCCCGAGCGGGATCAGACGCCGATCCGCTCCTCGCGCCGACGCCGTTGCAGAACTGGATCGGGCACGGGCGCCGCCGCCAGAAGCCGGCGCGTGTAGGGCTGTTGCGGGTCACGGAGTATCTGACTACGATCGCCGAGCTCCACGAGTTCGCCGTGGAACAGAACGCCGACGCGATCGCACACGACGTCGACCACCGCGAGGTCGTGGCTGATGAACAGACATGCGAAACCGAGTCGCTCCTGCAACTCACGGAAAACGTCGAGCACCCGCGCCTGCACCGAGACATCGAGAGCGCTCGTCGGCTCGTCGGCGATCAGAAGATCCGGGTCGAGCGCCACCGCCCGCGCGATGGCGACACGCTGGCGCTGGCCACCGGACAGCTCATGCGGGTAGCGGCGACGCCACTCGCCGCCGCCGAGGTCGACCGACGTCAGCAGCTCATCGACGCGGTCGTGCAGCTCGGAGCCGCGCAGCCCGCCGATCACGGTGAGCGGCTCGGCCACGATCTGCGCGATGGTCGCGCGGGGATTCACCGAGCTGGCTGGATTCTGGAACACGACGCCGATGCGTCGACGGGCGGCCATGAGGTCAGCGCGGCGAGCGGTCGCGATGTCGACGCCCGACACGCGCACCGCGCCGGAGGTGATGGGCGCGATACCGATCACGCTGCGCGCAATCGTGGTCTTGCCGCTCCCAGACTCGCCGACGAGCCCCAGCACCTCGCCTCTCGCGATCGAGACGGTGACATCGTTGACCGCGCGCACGTGGCCGCGCAATCGACTGCCGAACTCGACGACGAGATGATCGATCTCCAGCACGGGGCCCCTCACCTCGACCGCGGACTCTACGGCGGGCCGGTCGCCGATACGCAGCACGGCATCGAGGAGCTGAGTCGTGTAGCCGGGGTCGGGGCGGTGGAAGATGTCTTCAGCGGTGCCGGTCTGAACGATCGTGCCCTTGCGCATCACGGCGACACGATCGGCGAGATCGGCGACGACTCCCATGTCGTGCGTGATGAGCAGGATCCCTGTGCCCAGGCGCTCGCGCACACCGCGCAGAACTTCGAGAACCTCGGCCTGCACGGTGACGTCGAGGGCCGTCGTCGGCTCATCCGCAATGAGCAGCCGCGGCTCGGCGGCGAGGGCGATCGCGATCACGACCCGCTGAGCCTGACCTCCCGACAGCTGGTGCGGGTAGAAGCCGAGGCGTCGCTCAGGGTCCGGCAACTCCACCGCACGCAGCAGCTCGAGAGCGCGAGCGCGCGCCTGGCGGCGGGGAATAAGGCGATGCGCACGGATCGCCTCGACCAGCTGGTAGCCGACCGTGAAGACGGGGTCGAGAGCTGCCACGGGATCCTGGAAGATCATCGCGACACCCTGCCCCCTGACGTGCCTGAGCTCCCGGGGTGAGAGACCCACAAGCTCGCGGCCCTCGAGCTGAACCGAACCGGAGACCTGCGCGTTGCGCGGCAGCAGCCCGAGCACGCTCATCGCCGTGACGCTCTTGCCCGAGCCCGACTCGCCCACGAGCGCGACGACCTCGTCGGCCGCCACGTCGATGTCGATGCCGTCGACCGCAACCTCGTGAGATCCGTCGACATCGAACCCGACCCGCAGGTCACGGATGCGCAGAACCGGGTGCCGCCCGGATTCCGCGACGATTGCGGACGCCACCGCCTCAGGCATCTCGCGCGTCGCGTTTCGCCTTGTGGGCCTGCCATGCCTCCAGCATGTTGTGGTGGTACTCACTCAGCCACGCCATGTAGTCGCGACCGTTCTCCATGCGCCGGTACGCGTCTTGATCGAACGGATCGTCGCTGTCCTTGACGATCGCCATCCCCGCTTCGACGGTCTGGCGATGCCGGTCGAGGTACCGCCGCTCGCTCGCCAGCCAGCTCCCCCACATGTCGACATCCGCAGTGAAGTAGTGATTGCGGTCGCCGGCGACCACGTGCCGCTTGATGAATCCCGTCTCGACCAGCCGCCGTGTCGACATCGATACCGATCCGGCGCTCGCCGCGAGCACCTCGGCGAGATCGCTGGAACTGATGTAGGGCCGCCCCATGATCATCAGGTAGCCGAGCACTCGCCCATCGATGAGAGCCCCGCCGGTCTGCGACCACATCGTCGCGAACTCGTCAGCGAAGGCTCGGCGGCTGAGCTCCCTCTCGTCGACGGCAGACGCCTTGTCAGAACTGCTCTTGTCGTCGACCATCGTGAGTCCACCTTGCTTCTGGCCCATGTCTCAAACTCCCTGTCGGATCCACGGTACGCGGAAAGCGTCGGTATCGACCTCGAACGGCCACCACGACATGCCTCCCACGGCGCGCATGGTGATCACTCGACCGTGCTCATCGAAATCGAACTGTAGCGTCTCGCCGATCGCTCCGTACCCGTCGCCCTCCGTCGCCCGCAGGGTGACGTCATCGACGACGACCAGCTCGGTCGACCGCGCAAGCGGTGCGGCCCCGGTCGGGGAGTACGCGCAGAGGCGATCGCCCAGCCGAACGATGTCGAGCACGCCCCAGAGGTTGGCGAACCGCCCCTCGAAGCGCGCCGAGTCGGCCGGAGCAGCCGCCGGTGTGAGGGGCAGCCGATCCGTGCGGCGCACGGCCGCGTCGAGAATCGTGAGGATGCCGGCAGCGAGCTCACTGGCGGGGCCGTCGATCGCGTTGGTCAGGACCGAGACGGCAATGCCGTCGACGGGGTCCAGGAGCGATTTCGTGATGTGCCCGGGGTAGCCGCCGCTGTGGCCGATCACGCGTCGGCCGGCGATGCGCTCGATGACGAATCCCAGTCCGTACTCGTCATCCGAGGAGTCGCTGGGGCGCCACAACCCTCTCTGCTGCGCACGCTTCGAAGCATCCGAGAGCAGTTCCCCGCTTCCGATGCGATGCGCCGCGAGATACCGCACCAGGTCGGATGCGGTGCTGGTGACGCCGGTCGCCGCAGACATCGCCTCCGTGTCCGCGTGCGGGATCCGCATGCGCTCCCGCGAGGTGTGGAGTCCCGAGTATCCCGCCGCGTAGTCCGCGGCGCGTCCGTCGATCACGTCGGCCGAGGTATCGCGAAGCCCGAGAGGCATGGTGATGTTCTCGGCGAGGTACTGACGGAAGGAGGTGCCGGAGACCCGGCCGACGACGACGCCCAGCAGCGCGTAGCCGAGGTTGCTGTACCCGAAACGCTCGTTCGGCTGGGCCTTCACGTCTTCGGTGCGGACGATCTCGAGGAGCTTCTGCTCGTCGGGGAAGGGCTGAGCGTTCTGCCAATGGTCGCCGTCGACGCCGTCGCGGAGGATCCCGCCGCTGTGCTCCAGCAGCTCACGAAGGCTGATGCAGCCGACGACCGTGTCAGCGAGTTCGGTGATGTGATCACCCGTTCGGTCGTCCAGCCGCAGCAGGCCCCGCTCGGCGAGCTGCAGGATGGCGGTCGCGGTGAAGGTCTTGGAATGGGATGCCACGCGGAACAGGTGGTGCGGCGTCATCGTCTCGCCCGAAGCGAGGTCGGCGAGCCCGAAGGCCCCCGACGCCTGCACCTCACCGTCGAACCAGACAGCGAACTGCGCTCCGGGCACGCGCGAATACCAGGTGCGGTACTCAAGCCACGATACGACGTGCGGGATCACCGCCCGCATGGCGTCGAGTGCGGCGGGAGGCGCCGTCTCGGTCGGCGGGGACGCCATATCTGTGACGGTTGTCGTCATTGTTGCCTCCGAGGGTCGAGGGTGGCGCGCAACGTGTCGCCGAGCGCGACGATGCTGAGGACCGTCGCCGTGAGGAAGAGGCCCGGGAAGACGAGCAGGTGGGGCGCGAGTTCGAACTTCGTCGTCGCGTTCGCCAGTTGCAGACCCCAGGAGATGGCCGGGGGCTGCAGGCCCACGCCCAGGTAGGTGAGCGAGCTCTCTGCCACGATGACGCCTCCGATCGCGATCGTCGCCACGACGAGCACCGGCGCGATCGAGTTGGGAAGGACGTAGCGCAGGATGATGCGCCGTCTCGGCAGCCCCATCGTCGCTGCGGCGAGCACGTAGTCCTGGTTGGCGACGCCGCGAACAGAGCCCCGCATGAGGCGCGCCATCGTGGGCCAGCCGAAGACCGCGAGGACGAGTGACACCGTGAGCACGTTGCGCTCGCCGATCACGGTCAGCATGACGATGGCGCCGAGCAGAAAGGGGAATCCGAGGAAGACGTCGGTGAGTCGCGAGACCGCCCAGTCGACCCAGCGGCGCCCGAGTCCGGCGAGCGTGCCCAGCACGAGCGCGATCGTCAGGGCCAGAGCCGTGGTCAAGGCGCCGACGGCCAGCGACGACTGCGTCCCGTAGATGACGTTCGCGTAGACGTCGCAGCCCTGCATGTCGAATCCGAAGGGATGCCCGGCCTCGGGCCCGGCCAGGCTGCGACCGAAGTCGCACACGCGCGGGTCGCCGTTGCCGAACAGACCCGCGAACGGCGCCGGGACGATCGCGATCAGCACGAGGAGTGCCAGCACGATGGCAGGAACCAGGAACCCGGGCCGCCTGATCATGCGACGCCAGGGGGCCCGCGTGGAACCTCGAGCGAGCGAGTCGGCGGAGACGGCGGCTAGCGATTCACTCACGACGCAACCTCGGATCTAGAGCGACCTGCAGGAGGTCGATGAGCGCGGCCGTCACCAGAAAGATGACGATGAGCAGGCTGGAGATGCCGACGATGGTCGGCCCCTCATGGGCTCGGATCGCCGAGAAGAGAAGGTTGCCCACACCCGGAAGGTTGAACACGCCTTCGACGATCACGGCACCTCCCAGCAGGAATCCCAGATCGGTGGCGAGGAAGGTCGCCGCCGGGATGAGGGAGTTGCGGAGCACGTGCACCCCGACGACCCGCCCCTCGCCGACGCCCTTCGCCCGGACGAGGCGGATCGAGTCGGAGTTCAGCTGCTCGATCGCGGAGGCGCGCATCAGTCGCGAGGTCGCAGCCAGTCCGAAGACCGCGATGACGGCGGCGGGCAGGATGTACGCCACGGGCCAGCCCGCCGAGGTTCCCGCGATCGGCAGCCATTCCAGCTGCACGCCGAAGAGGAGCTGGCTCGACGAGGCCAGCACGAAGATCGGGATCGAGCTCGCCAGGATCGTGACGACCAGGATGCCGCGGTCGATCGTCGTGCCCTGACGCAGCGCCGCGATGAGTCCCAGTCCGAGACCGATCACGATCTCGAGCACCCACGCGGTGAGGGCGAGGGTCAGGGTGACCGGCCAACGCGATGCGAGTTGATCGGCGACCGGACGACCCTTGAAGTCGATGCCGAAGTCGCCCACGAACAGGCCCCCGAGCCAGTGCAGGTACTGCTGCCAGAGCGGGTCGTCCAGGCGGTACTTCGCCCGGAGCGCCTCGACGACGGAGGGAGAGAGCGGCCGATCGCCCCCGAGAGCGGCGATCGGGTCGCCCGGCAGAGCGAAGACGAGGAAGAAGATGATGAACGTCACGCCGAGGAAGACGACGAGCAGTCCTCCCACGCGGTGCGCGATTCCGACGACGAGCCTCACGAGCGTAGGTGCCTCTCCTGTACGAGCTCCGGGCGGGGCGCCGGAAGCT